>JAGCCU010000002.1 GCA_017651515.1 Muribaculaceae bacterium
AAGGACAACGACTTCACCTGGCGTGACTTCCAGGCACGCAATAACAATGAGTTGGTGGCCATTCTCGGCAATTTCGTTAACCGTGCAATGGTATTGACTCATAAATACTTCGATGGTGTTATTCCAGCCGCTCACGAGCTTACCGACTACGACCGCCAGACGATGACGGAGTTCAAAGATGTGAAAACCACGCTGAGCAATAATATCGAGACTTTCCATTTCCGCGAAGCTCTGAAAGATGCCATGAACCTTGCCCGCATCGGCAACAAATACCTTGCCGACACCGAGCCGTGGAAACTGGCAAAGACCGACATGACCCGCGTGGAGACAATAATGAACATCGCGTTGCAGATTTCTGCCAACCTTGCCATTGCCTTTGAGCCGTTCCTGCCGTTCAGCGCTGCCAAGCTGCGCGACATGCTGGGCATGAAAGAGGCACAGTGGAACAAGCTTGGTGAAGTAGATATTCTGACTGCCGGCGACAAGATTGGTACTCCAGTGCTGTTATTTGAGAAGATTGACGACAGTGTCGTGGATGCCCAGATTGCACGCTTAGAGCGTATCAAACAGGAGAACATCCTCAAGAACTTCCAGCCCAAGGCAATTGCCGAGCCATGCACCTACGATGATTTCGCCAAGCTTGACATCCGTGTGGGCACTGTGCTGGAATGTGAGAAGGTGAAGAAAGCCGACAAACTGCTCAAGTTCACTATCGATGACGGACTGAAAGGCAGAACCATCGTGAGCGGTATCGCCAAGTGGTACCAGCCGGAAGAGCTCGTTGGCAAACAGGTCTGTTTCATCGCCAACTTCCCGCCCCGCACGCTCAAAGGTGTGGAAAGCCAAGGCATGATCCTCAGCGCTGAAGATCCCGATGGCCGCCTTGTGGTCATTGGTCCAACAGGCCCTGTCAAGCCCGGCGTCCAAGTAGGATAGCCAACTACAGTACAAATAATGGAGAAGGCTTAAACCGCGGCAGTGCATAGATTTGCAAGTCGCGGTTTCGTTGCTCTGGTGTGTTGCTGCCATCGCCCACGGTGATGCCTCGTTCCACCAAAGCCTGTGTCATAACATGACAGGCAATCTCGGGACGGTTGTTGTCGTTACTCAGGTGGCACAGAAACACATTGCGCAACTGCTCATGGTAATGGTTTACCACAAATTCAGCTGCCACAGCATTGTCGAGGTGACCACGCTCGCCACTAACGCGACTTTTCAGGTATTCTGGATAAGTCCCATTTGCCAGCATTTTGCTGTCATAGTTACTCTCAATCATAAGGTGATTAGCCTTTGCCATATAATACTCAGCACGTGGAGTGATGACACCCATGTCGGTTGCCACCACAAAATTACAGTCGCCAATTTCAATATTGAAACCCATGTTGTCGGTGCCATCGTGCGACGTCTCAAAGGCTGTGATGTTCATTGCAGCCAACCTGAACGGTATCTCCTTGTAGATTGGCTCATGATACTCTCTTATGCAGCGTGAGATATTGTGGCGACGCAGCAGTCCGGTGAGCAGTTTGGGGGTACAATAAACCCTTAGGTGTTTATTCTTGCGCAAATATGAGTAAACATACCTCACATGGTCCTGATGGTCATGAGTGAGAATAATGCCCTTCACAGAATGCGGGAATATACCATTCAGCTTCAGCGTATCGAACACTTGATCCATATCAACCCCAGCATCTATGAGAATGCCACTGTCAAACGTACCAAGATATGAGCAATTGCCACTGCTGCCGCTACCGAAACTCATAAACATATAGTTGCTCCGGCTTTCGCCTTCGTTAGCAGCAGGCAGTGTGCCGTTAGGCTTATTAACTATGGACGGCTGTGCATCGTCAAAGTCAAATTTTATATATTCACTGGCATAGTGTCGATATTTATCTTTGTTATGGCTCATTTTTAATGGTAAAGTTATGTGTTTCAAGGTTACTTGTAAAGAAGGAAAATTGTAGGCACTTTTTCAAGAACAGGTTTTATGACTGCCCACTGTTTTATAGTGTGTGTTATAATACTCTCGCCCTGCCCTGTTATGTCGCTTGCTACACAAAGGCGAAGTGATGTTGGCAGATGACGCAATAAGTCGGTGAGCAACGAATTGTTTCTATAAGGTGTTTCAATAAAAATCTGCGTCTGGTCGTCACGCATAATACGATGTTCCATTTCTTTTAAACGGCGCGTGCGAGCCCCTGATTCAATAGGCAAATAGCCAATGAAAGCAAAACTCTGTCCGTTAAATCCTGACGCCATCAAGCTCATCAGTATGCTTGATGGCCCTACTAATGGCTTAACGCGCAAGCCGCGTTGCTGCGCTATTGCAACAAGATCGGCACCAGGATCGGCAATAGCAGGGCAACCCGCTTCACTTATTACTCCCACCGGCAGACCATGTTCCAAGGGTGTGAGATAAGATGCCACTGCTTCGGGCTGTGTGTGCTGATTAAGTTCATTAAACGTAAGACTGTCAATATCGATATCACGGTCACACTTCTTTAAGAAGCGACGTGCCGAGCGCACATTCTCAACCACAAAGTGTTTAATCTCGCGCACAAGAGCGAGATTAGCCGATGGCAGCACTTGCGTTAGGTCGCCCTCGCTGAGTTGCACAGGAATGAGATATAATGCGGGTTCTATCATTGCGACAACAAATAATTGACAAAGATACTGCTTTTTACCCAAACACCGATAATAATAGTACACGTTTTTTAAACTCCACTAACTTGTTTACAATTTGTCTAAAAACAAAGCCCAAGAGGCAAATGATTTGGAAAATAATATGTAAATTTGCCACAGTAAAACAACTTCTAATGCTCAAGCATGATTGAACGCCACATTATTATTGACAATGTTGATCCTGTCACCTTCTATGGTGTGAACAATTGCAACATCGCGCTTATAAGGAATTTGTACCCCAAGTTGCGCATGGCCGCACGAGGTAGTGTCATTACTGTGATAGGC
>JAGCCU010000010.1 GCA_017651515.1 Muribaculaceae bacterium
AAATTCACCACGCCAAGCCGACTACATCATGTGCCAGGGAACTATTACCTACCGTATGGCACCTGTTCTCAAGCGACTTTATGAGCAGATGGCTGAACCCAAATATGTCATTGCATGTGGTGCATGCACAGTGAGCGGCGGCCCATTTAAGAATAGCTATTGCGTAGTCAAGGGTATCGATGAGATTATACCGGTGGATGTTTATCTGCCAGGATGTCCTCCACGTCCCGAATCCATGTTCTATGCACTCATGCAACTTCAACGAAAAATTAAAGTCACCAAATTCTTCGGTGGCGCCAATCGCAAAGAAAAACTCACCTATCAGCCCGAAGAGGCTAAAGCCGAGTAACCAAAGGAATATTCACTAAAACGAGCATATACATTATTATATATGGCAGACTTACAAGAACAATTAGGCAAGCTTTGCCCCGAAGCTCAAATCGACACAACTGGCGAATGGCCGTTGCTGACCATAGAGAATACCAAATGGCATGACACTGCCAAATTGCTAAAAGAGCAACTACACTTTGACCAGCTCATGGCTTTGGTAGGTTTGGACTGGGGTGACAAGTTAGGGGTTATGTATTACCTCACCAATACCCAGTCGGGCGACATAATTCACATCAAGGTTGAAGCAGAGAACAGAGACAAACCATATATTTATAGTATCAGCGACCTTTGGGCGGTGGCAAATTATCAAGAACGTGAAGCCTATGACTTCTACGGCATCATTTTCGTCAACCACCCCGACATGCGTCGCTTTTTCTTACGCAACGACTGGGTCGGTCACCCGCTTCGCAAAGACTATGACGCAAATCCAGAGTTGAACCCTATTCGCCTTGAGGATGAGACCAATGAGGATTACACTTGCCGCTACGTGGAAAACGAAGAAGGCAAGATTGAGAAAATAGAAGGCAAGGTATTCGATGACGATGAATACGTGATCAACTTCGGTCCACAGCATCCTTCTACCCACGGTGTGATGCGCTACCGCGTATCGCTTGACGGTGAGATTGTCAAGAAGGTGGATGTGGTGAGCGGATACATTCATCGCGGTATCGAGAAGATGTGCGAAAGCCTCACCTATCCCCAGACTCTACTTTATCCTGAACGAATGGACTACATGGCGGCCCATATCAACCGCCACTGCCTGTGCCTATGCATTGAAAAAGCCATGGGCATTGAAGTGCCTCACCGTGCAGAGTTGATACGCCTGATGATGGACGAACTCATGCGTCTTTCTTCTCACTTGCTCAGCTACGGATGTCTCACCATGGACCAAGGTGCCACAACCGCATTCTTCTATGCTTTCCGTGACCGCGAGCTCATTTACGACATTTTCGATCGCACTTGTGGCGCTCGCATGTCAATGAGCTACTCAACCATAGGCGGTGTCGTAGCCGACGTTCATCCCGACTTCATCAAAGATGTTCGTCACGCGTGCGATGTGATTGAGAAAAACCTCAAGGAGTATCACCAATTATTTACCGGTAACGTAATTGCACGCAATCGCATGATAGGCGTCGGACTTCTGAGTAAAGAAGATGCCATTAACTATAGTATTACCGGTCCTAGCGGACGTGCTAGCGGATGCCATTGTGACGTTCGCAAGACTCACCCCTACTCTCTTTACGACGAATTTGAATTTGATGAGGTAGTACGTGAAGAGGGTGACAGCATGGCGCGTTACATGGTTCGTATGGACGAGATGGTGCAGTGCATAAAGATCCTTCGCCAAGCCTGCGACAAGCTTGAACAAGAAGGCGAACAGGGCGAATACATTGCCAAGGTGCCAAAGATGATAAAACTCCCTGCGGGACATTGGTATCAGCAAGTTGAGGCCAGCCGTGGCGCTTTCGGTGTATATATTGAAAGTGACGGCGACAGTAAGCCCTTCCAGAAACCCACCCGCATGCACTTCCAGACACCATGTTTCAACCTGATTGGCGTGGTGGATCTGACCTGTCGTGACAACATGATTGCCGACCTTATAACCATTACGGCATCAATCGACTTTGTGATACCCGACATTGACAGATAATGTTGCATTACCGAGATGAATTAATTTTGAAATAAACTGTAATTCAATAATAATATGTTTGACTTTTCTACAGTCGCCAACTGGCTCGATGAGTTGCTAAAAAGCGTTATGCCTTCGTGGCTGGCAATCACAACCGAGTGCATATTAGTGGCAATTTTCCTGCTCGCAGCCTATTCCATTATAGCAATGATTTACATCATGTATGAGCGTTGGGTATGCGGTTGGATTCAGTGTCGTCGTGGTCCTATTCGTGTGGGACCTGCCGGCTCGTTGCAGATTTTTGCCGATGTTGTAAAAATACTCTCCAAGGAAATTATCACCCTGTGGAGTACCGATAAGTTCTTGTTCTTCTTGGCTCCATTCTTGGTGGTGCTGGCATCAGTCCTCACTTTTGCCTGTCTGCCATGGGGCAAGGGATTGCAGTTTATTGATTTCAATATCGGTGTATTCTTCATCATTGCAGTTTCATCAATAGGTGTATTAGGCATCCTGCTTGCAGGTTGGTCGAGTAATAGCAAATATACCCTTATCGGCGCTATGCGATCAGGCGCGCAGATGATAAGCTATGAACTGTCGGTAGGCATATCCATTCTTACCATCGTATGCCTTGCAGGAACGATGAGCATCACTGGCATTGTTGAAGCCCAATCTGATGGATGGTTCTTATTCAAGGGGCATCTACCGGCAATCATTGCTTTCATTATATATATCGTTGCCGCGAATGCCGAAAACAACCGCGGCCCATTCGACCTTCCTGAAGCTGAACATGAACTCACTGCAGGTTACCATACAGAGTATTCCGGTATTCACTATGGATTGTTCTATCTAGCTGAATACCTGAACCTCTTCGTGGTTAGCGGAATAGCATCATTGTTGTTCCTGGGTGGCTGGATGCCACTGCACATTCCCGGATGGGAAAGTTTTAACACCGTCATGGACTATATTCCTAGTACAATATGGTTCCTTGGTAAAGCATTCTTCATGACATTCATTTTCATGTGGATTCGCTGGTCATTTCCTCGTGTCCGTATCGACCAGATGCTTGCTCTGGAATGGCGTTACCTCATGCCCATAGGACTTGTAAACCTTGTAGTTATGGCAATAGTGGTTACTCAGGGTTGGCACTTTTAATTAAATAGAAAACATTAACAACAACATAACGTAATTGTGATTATGGCTAACAATAATGGCAAAATTACGCAAGTAATCGGACCTGTGGTCGATATCGCTTTTGAAGGTGAAAACGTAAGTCGTCCTGCAATCTACACTGCATTGCGCGTGCAACGCCCTAACGGCACGCCGCTGATTCTCGAAGTGGAACAGCACATTGGCGAAAACACCGTGCGTTGCGTAGCAATGGACAGTACTGACGGACTGAAACGCGGTACGATAGTAGAAAATCTTGGCCGACCCATCTCTGTTCCTACAGGTGACCAGGTAAAAGGTCGCTTGCTGAATGTTATAGGACAGCCCATTGACCACCTTGAGCCACTCAAGGAAGGTGACAGACGAGCTATTCACCAGCCAGCACCTGCCTTCTCCGACCTGTCAATCACACAGGAGATTCTCTATACAGGTATCAAAGTTATTGATCTTATCGAGCCATTCTCTAAAGGTGGCAAAATCGGTCTTTTCGGTGGTGCAGGTGTAGGTAAGACCGTGCTGATCATGGAGCTTATCCATAATATTGCTCATGGCCACAATGGTTTCTCGGTATTTACCGGTGTTGGTGAACGAACCCGTGAAGGTAATGACCTTCTTCGTGAGATGATAGAGAGCGGCGTTATCCAATACGGTGAAAAATTCCGCGAAGGCATGGGAAATGGCGAGTGGAACCTCAATGACGTTGACATGGATGCCGTGGCGCAGTCACAGGCCACTCTAGTGTTTGGCCAGATGAACGAGCCTCCTGGTGCCCGTCTGCGCGTAGCACTTTCCGGCCTTACTGTAGCAGAGCAGTTCCGCGACCAAGACGGCGGCGGAAAGGACATCCTTCTTTTCATGGACAATATTTTCCGTTTCACTCAAGCAGGTAGTGAGGTTTCGGCTCTTCTTGGACGTATGCCATCGGCTGTAGGCTATCAGCCAACCCTTGCAAGTGAGATGGGAAAGCTCCAGGAACGAATCACCTCTACCAAGAGTGGATCCATCACCTCGGTTCAGGCAGTTTATGTGCCTGCCGACGACTTGACCGACCCGGCACCAGCCACTACGTTCAACTTCCTTGATGCAACCTGCGTACTTAGCCGTAAAATTGCCGAGCTTGGTATCTACCCTGCCGTCGATCCTTTGGCTTCAACATCTCGCATCATGGATCCGCACATCATCGGCCAAGAGCACTACGATGTTGCACAACGCGTAATCCACCTACTCCAGAAGTACAACGAGCTACAGGATATCATCGCCATCCTTGGTGTAGATGAGTTGAGTGACGAGGATAAGTTAGTCGTTTCTCGTGCACGTCGCGCACAACGCTTCCTGTCACAGCCGTTCTTTGTAGCAGAACAGTTTACTGGTCTGCCTGGCGTAATGGTTCCATTGGCCGAAACCATCCGTGGTTTCAAGATGATTCTTGACGGCGAAGTTGACGACCTGCCCGAACAGGCATTCCTCAGCGTGGGTACTATTGACGAAGCCATTGCCAAGGGCAAGAAACTGCTTGCCGAAGCTGCACAATAATGACAAAAGTTAAAGTGCATAAACCGTCACTATATAAATTTGAATATTAATGACACTCAAGATTATATCGGCTCAACAAATTGAATATGAAGGCGAAGTCACATCAGTGACGTTGCCAGGAGCATTGGGCATGTTTCAAGTCCTGAATAATCACGCCGCGCTCATCGCTGCTCTTACAACTGGCAAGGTGACATACGTCACCAGCGACAACCAGACCGCAGAGCAGACAATAGAAGGTGGCATAGCTGATATTAAGGATAATGTAGTGAGTGTATGCATTTATTAATATTATGAGGAAAGTTTTATCAGCAATTATCGCTCTAGTGATTGTCGCATTAATGGCCTTTGGTTATTATCGAGCGGCAAGTCACCATCATGGCTCTGGTGAAGTAAATCCCAAAGAAATCATCTATGAGCATCTGGGTGATGCCTATGGCTGGGAGATACCTTTCGCTCATGACGTACGCATACCTCTACCTGTCATTGTCAAGGGCAATGATGGCTGGCATTGCTTTATGAGCAATAAGGTGACTGGCGGCGAGACCTATGAAGGTTTTAAAATAGACCATGGCGGTGAACATAACGGCAAAATAGTTCAAATTGTTGATGGTGGCAAAGAGGTAAGGCCATTGGATTTTTCAATCACCAAGAACGTTGCAGCAATATTCGTTGCAGCACTCATCGTGATATTAATGGTGTTCAGTATTCGCAACTGGTATAAAAAACATGGCATGAAGGCTCCCAGGAAAGGAACGGCGTTTCTGGAACTCATTGTAGATTATGTCTACTACGATACCATACGCCCTATAATGGGAAAAGACGCACCCAAATACGCGCCTTACCTCCTTACGGTATTCTTCTTTATACTGACCATGAACCTGATGGGCCTGATTGTCATATTCCCAGGTGGAGCAAATCTGACCGGCAACCTCGCTGTAACAATGGTTCTTGCCTTAATCACGTTCTTTATTATCAACCTTACTGGCACAAAAGAATACTGGAAAGAGATACTCTGGCCCGACGTGCCCATGGCACTAAAGTGTCCCGTGCCCATGATGCCATTTATTGAAATACTCGGCATGTTTACCAAGCCTATAGCTCTGATGATTCGTCTCTTTGCCAACATGATGGGTGGACACATGGTAGTGCTCGTGCTTATGCTGCTCATATTCATATTCACAAGCATGTTTGGAGCCATTGTTGGAGGTGCAACAACTGTTTTCTCTCTTGCATTTGCCCTGTTCATGCTTGCACTTGACACACTGGTAAGTTTCATTCAAGCTTATGTATTTACCATACTGTCGACTATCTTTATCTCTATGTCTCACGTAGAGCCACATCATCACGAATAAAGAATTAGATAACAACGAAATAATTAACAACACAATAACAATTAAAAACTTTAGATTATGTTAGGAATGATTTTAGCAGAAGCAATTGCCAACTTTGGCGCAGCTCTGGGAGCAGGTATCGCAGCTATTGCAGCAGGTATCGGTATTGGTAAAATTGGAGGCTCGGCAATGGAAGCCATTGCTCGTCAACCTGAATCTACGGGCGACATCCGCAGCAACATGATTGTGATTGCTGCGCTTATTGAAGGTGTTGCTTTCGTGGCTCTGATTGTTTGCTTCCTCGCAATCTTCATCAGCTAATTTAACTCAACTTTGAGATAATGGAACTTTTCACGCCTGAATTTGGCTTAGTCTTCTGGATGTTTATAGCATTTGCATGCCTATATTTCATCCTGGCAAAATATGCATGGCCTTATATCATTAAGAGCATGGAAGAACGTGCAGACCTAATTGATAAAGGTGTTGCTTATGCACAAGAGGCTAAGGCACAATTAGACAATGCTAAGGCAGAAGCCGACAAAGTCATTGCCGAAGCACACCAGCAACAGGCAGAAATACTTCGTGAAGCCTCTAAACTGAAGAATCAGATTATCGAAGATGCCAAGGGCGAGGCTGCCATTGAAGCAAAGAAAGTTTCTCAAGCCGCTCAGGTGTCGATTGAACAAGCTCGCAAGGAAAGCGAAAAACAACTTAGGCAAGAAGTGGGTGAAATTGCCCTTCAGATTGCAGAAAAAGTACTTCGCAAGAATGTTAGCAATGATTCGGCACAGCGAGAGTTGGTTGATCAATATCTGAGTGAGGTTGAGACTAATAACTAATGCTATATGAATGACGGACTGATTCCTAAACGGTATGCCAAGGCGCTTTATAAGCTAGCCAAGGAAAATGGTGACACGCAGGAAATCTATGAACTGCTGAAAACCATGAGTCGCGGCCTTAAAGGCCTTGACGACGTGAAGCGTGTCATGCTGAACCCAAAGATTCCAAATGAAGACAAGGGAAAGGTAATGATGCAGGTGATTGGCGCACAACCAGGCAGCTCGCTCGACAAATTCATATTGCTGGTGATTAAAAATAACAGAACCGAGCTATTGCGAAAAATCGCACTTTCTTATGTAAACATCTATCGAGAGGAACACAATATTGCCAAATTAGAAATCACTACGGCAACACAGCTTCCTCAAGAAAAGATTGACAACATCGTGGCTGTTGTCAAGCAACACCTTGGTGACTTGACATATGAGATTGAGCACAAAATCGACCCAGAACTCATAGGAGGTTTTACTGTCAAGGTTGGCGATACCCTGCTCAATGCCTCGGTGAAGAATGAACTAAATCAATTGCGTTTAAAACTAATAAGTTAACTAATGATTAACCCAAGCGAAATTTCCGATATACTGAAACAGCAACTCAGTGACATTGAACGTAATGTATCGTTTGAGGAAGTTGGCACAGTACTTGAGGTTGGCGATGGTGTAGCACACGTTTACGGTCTGAGCAACGTTGAGGCAAACGAGCTAGTGAAGTTTGAAAACGGTGTGACTGGTGTTGCAATGAACCTTGAGGAGAGTGACGTGGGTGTTATACTTCTCAATGAGGTTGACTCCATTTCTGAAAACATGAAAGTGAGTCGCACTGGTGAGATCGCTTCTATTGAAGTGGGTGAAGGATTGCTGGGTCGTGTTATCAACGTACTGGCAGAACCCATCGACGGTAAGGGAAGCATCGACGGCGAGCGCATTCGTCTGCCTCTCGAAAGAAAAGCACCAGGCGTAATATTCCGCCAACCAGTGAACCAACCTCTTCAGACCGGATTAAAAGCAATCGACTCGATGATTCCTATCGGTCGTGGTCAGCGTGAGCTCATTATCGGTGACCGACAAATTGGTAAAACTGCCATTGCTATCGACACTATAATTAACCAGAAATCGGCCTACGAAGCAGGAAAGCCAGTATATTGTATATATGTTGCTATCGGCCAGAAAGCCTCAACAGTAGCTGCCTTGGTCAACAAACTCAACGAGGAAGGCGCTATGCCCTACACAATTGTAGTGGCTGCTACTGCTGCCGACTCGGCTTCGATGCGCTATTATGCACCATTTGCAGGTGCTGCTATTGGCGAGTATTTCCGTGACACTGGTCGCGATGCTCTGGTAATTTACGATGACCTGTCAAAGCACGCCGTGGCTTATCGTGAAATCTCTCTGATCCTTAAACGGCCTTCAGGACGTGAGGCTTATCCAGGTGATATTTTCTACCTTCATAGCCGTCTGCTTGAAAGAGCTGCTAAGATAAATGAGAATCAAGATGTGGCTTCGGTGATGAACGATCTTCCTGATGTGCTCAAACCATTGGTAAAAGGAGGTGGTTCTCTTACAGCATTGCCCATTATTGAGACTCAGGCTGGTGACGTGAGTGCATATATTCCAACCAACGTCATTTCTATCACCGATGGTCAGATTTACCTTGAAACTGCGCTTTTCAATGCAGGTATTCGCCCAGCTGTAAACGTGGGTATCTCGGTGAGCCGTGTCGGTGGTAACGCACAGATTAAGTGCATGAAAAAAGTGGCTGGCACTCTGAAGATTGCACAGGCTCAGTATCGCGAGCTCGAAGCATTCACCAAGTTTGGTGGTGACATCGACCCAGTGACTGCACGAACAATCGACACCGGTCGTAAAAATGAGCGTTTGCTCGTTCAGGCGCAATATGAGCCCATGCCTGTAGAAGAACAAGTTGCCATCATCTATTGTGGTGTAAACGGTCTTCTTCAACGAGTCCCTCTTGATCAAGTGGACGACTTTGAGAAACTATTTATCCAGTATCTCAAAGCCAAACATCAGAACGACGTACTCGATGTACTTCGCTCAGGCAAAATTGATGACGATGTAATGGCTAAACTCAAAGCTGCTGCCCAGGAGATTGCCGGCAAATATACAGCTTGATGAATTCTATTAATCGGTTTTGATTTATGTCAACACTACGTGAACTGAAAAGCCGCATTGGTTCAGTTGCCTCGACACAAAAGACTACGAGCGCAATGAAGATGATATCCTCTGCCAAGATGCGTAAAGCTACCGGGGGATTGCAACGCCTGTCGCCATATCGTGATATGGTACAGCGTGTGATAAGCCATCTTCTGGTCACCGACCAGGAGTTTTCCTCCCCCCTCATTGCTCAACGTGAAGTGAATCGTATTGCATTGCTCACTTTTGGCAGTGATGATGGGTTATGCGGCGCATTCAACATCAATATTTTCAAACAACTGCTTGTCACCATAGGTGATGTGCAGAAGGCATTTGGTAAAGACGTTGAAATCACGATCATTCCCATAGGCAAAAAGCTCACAAAGGCATCAAACAAGCTCAAAAACGACAATATAAAAGTTGAGGCCACTTCACTGAACACAAGAAGTGACTATGACCAACTGCACGAGTTTACTCAACAGCTTAGACATCGTTTCCTTGATGGGGAGTTTGACCGTATTGATGTGCTATACATGCATTTCATTTCTACAAGTCGCCAACGCTTCTCCAGGGAGCAGTTGCTTCCTGTGAGATACGAAGCTCTTGTCGATCAGGTTGATGCAAAAACGGCAGCACAACCTTGTTTGTTTGAGCCTGATGCCAATACAATATTTAACAGCGTATTACCTTTACACATGAGAGCAATGATGCAAGAGGTATTCACTGAAAGTGCTGCCAGCGAGCAGGCAGCACGCGTTATGGCAATGCAGACAGCCAGCGACAATGCAAAGGAACTGCTTGATGAGTTGAACTTGGAATACAACAAGTTGCGTCAGCAAAGTATTACGACCGAGTTGCTTGACATCTTGGGTGGACAAGTACAACGGTAGTATTAGCCGAATTATCGGCATAAAATTTGATTTTAATAATATAGAATAAAATGAGCATTAAGGAGTATTTCGTTTCTCTTTTTAAAGGCATCTATAGCCTAATTAAGGGTATGGAGGTGACAGGCAAAGAGCTTGTGACTCCAAAAGTAACTGAACAGTACCCCGAAAATCGGGCTACCCTGCAAATACCAGAACGCTTCAGGGCAACACTGCAATTCATTTACGATGAGCAAGGCAACCACAAGTGTATTGGCTGCCGTAGTTGCGAACGTAATTGCCCCAATGGGACAATTCACATCGACACCCGCATGGTGGACTTGCCCAATGGCAAGAAAAAAATGAAACTTGACAAGTATACCTACGACTTGGGAAGTTGCACTTTCTGCGGGCTCTGCGTTCAGTCTTGTCCGACGTCAGCGATCGAATTCAGTAATGATTTCGAGCAGGCCGTGTTCCGTCGCGACACTTTGGTAAAGCAGCTTAATTATTTACCTGAAAAGGACGAACCTGCTCCTGAAGCATCTGCACCTAAAAAAGAAGAGGTGAAACCTGAAACTAATGCCGAAAAGCCAGAAGACAAAAAAGCCCCAACTGAAGCCAAGGCTGAAGCTGCTGGTGCCGACTCCCCCAAGAAGACTCAGAGTGATGATACGGCAATCGGCACCGATGAGGTTACACAAGTCGTAAAAAACGAAAATAAAGAAGAATAATCTTATGGAATCACTAGGAAACATCATTATGTATTTCGTGATTGCACTGGCAATCATAGTGTTTTCGGTGCTGACGGTCACTACTCGCAAGATTCTGCGCTCGGCCACTTACTTGCTCTTTACGCTCTTTGCCACTGCCGCGCTGTACTTCCAGCTCGACTATGCATTTCTGGGCGCGGTGCAAATTGCTGTCTATGCGGGAGGTATCGTTGTATTATTTGTATTCTCGATTCTGCTCACACAAAAACCCGGTGAAGATGCAGCTCCACTATCTTCTCATCGCAAGTGGCTCGGCATAATCACTGCTGTTGCCGGTGTAGCAGTCTGCGGATGCGCTGTTTTCTCGTATGCCCAGTTCTGCGGGCAACTGATGCCTGATATGGCTGCGCCAAGCATCGAGAACATCGGAAAATTCCTGCTCAGCACTGATAAGTTAGGATACCTTCTGCCTTTTGAGGCTGTAAGTGTTCTGTTGTTAGCATGTATAATTGGAGGTGTGGTTATAGCCCGTCGCCGTTAAATGAAAGGAGATTAATTATGAATTTGACACTTTTAATGTATCTCATTCCCAGTCTGATAATGTTCGGCTGTGGCGTTTACGGCTTTCTCACCCGTAAGAATATGATTGCCATCATGATATCGCTTGAGCTCATGCTCAATTCCATAGATATCAATTTTGTAGTGTTTAACCGATATTTGTTCCCAGGTCAGATGGAGGGAATGTTCTTCACTCTGTTCGCAATAGCCATTGCTGCAGCTGAAACAGCACTTGCCCTTGCCATCATCATCAATGTTTTCCGCATTGCTAAGGACGTGGATATTAACAAGATCAATAAACTGAAATTTTAACGACTATGCCACTAAGTTATACAATAGCAGTTATTGCCATCCCTTTGATAATGTTCTTGTTTCTGGGACTGTCAGGAGTGAAAATGGGAAAGAAAACCACAGGCATAATCGGAGTTATCGCCATGCTGATAACAACAATTCTTGCCTATGGGGTTGCTCTTACCTACTTCTTCGGCTCCAGTGAAGGACAAATTGTTGATGGCGTACGCAAAGCCGTGACAGTATTCAATCCCGACTGGCTGACATTCAGCGACACGCTCGTTGTGAGAATGGGCATCATGCTTGACCCTATAGCGGCAATGATGCTTATCGTTATAACCACCGTCTCGCTTATGGTGCATCTCTACAGTCTTGGCTATATGTGCGACCACCATGGCAACGCTGAAAAAGGATTTCAACGCTACTATGCCTTCCTTGCCCTGTTTACGTTCTCAATGCTCGGACTGGTAGTCGCTACCAATCTATTCCAGATTTTCATCTTCTTTGAGATGGTGGGTGTCTCGTCTTATCTGCTCATCGGTTTCTACTATACCACCCCTGCAGCCAATCACGCAAACAAGAAAGCATTCATCGTCACACGTCTTGCCGACCTGTTTTTCCTTATCGGTATTCTCATTCTGAGTTTCTATACACAGACGTTCGATTTCTTCAGCAACAACGTGAATGGCATAATCGGTATGCTTGACGATCCACAGGCATCGTTGGCACAGGCAGGAACAACGACGTTCATGGGTTGTTCGGCGATGGCATGGGCTCTGACATTCATTTTCATCGGCGGTGCTGGCAAGAGTGCCATGTATCCATTGCACATCTGGCTTCCTGACGCCATGGAAGGTCCCACCCCAGTATCTGCTCTCATCCATGCTGCTACGATGGTGGTAGCCGGAGTTTTTCTGGTTGCACGACTGTTCCCGATGTACGTGTTGGTACAGGGGACAATGGACATCATCTGTGTGGTGGGTGCGTTCACTGCATTCTATGCTGCGGCCATCGCTTGTGTACAAAGCGACATCAAACGAGCTCTGGCATTCTCCACAATTTCACAGATTGCCTTCATGATGACTTCACTGGCTGTTTCCAGTGCCGACGGACAGCTAATCGAAATACATGGAGGTTACGGGCTCGGATTCATGGCTTCAATGTTCCACCTGTTCACACATGCAATGTTCAAGGCGTTGCTCTTCCTCTGTGCTGGTGCAATCATTCACGCTGTACACAGTAATGAGAATGACAAAATGCACGGTCTGCACAAATACATGCCTATAACAAGCATTGCATTCCTCATTGGGTGTCTGGCGATTGCAGGTATTCCTCCATTCGCCGGATTCTGGAGTAAGGATGAAATCCTTGTTGCTGCTTATGAAAAAGGCATCGGCTGGGGCATCTGGATGACGATGGTAGCTGGTATGACCGCATTCTACATGTTCCGAATCTACTTCCTCATCTTCCACTGGAAGAAACACGAAGTACACACCGAGCACGAACCTGCCGACCAGCCTTGGACCATGACATTGCCGCTCATCATTTTAGCAGCCATCTCAATAGTAGCAGGATTTGTGCCAGCTGCCAAGCTTGTCACTTGGGATGGCACACCACTTCACACCCAGCTCAATTGGACCATTGCTGGCACGAGCGTTCTGATTGCTTGCATTGGCATTGGTCTAGCTTATAAGATGTATTATAAAGAAAATGACCTGCCCGAACGAATGGCAAACAGTTGCCGAGGTTTATGGACTGCTGCATACAAACGCTTCTACATGGACGAACTGTACCAGTTCATCACTCACAAGGTGATTTTCCAAGGCATCTGCAAACCTATAGCAAAGTTTGACCGTGCCATCATTGATGGATTCTTCAACATGCTTGCCGAAGTTACTAACCGCACAAGTTTCGGCATTCGCAAGATGCAGTCGGGCTCTATTCAGGGTTATGTGTATTTCTACCTCATTGGTGTGCTACTGCTAGCAGTGATCACCATGGCATGTGTTCTCTTGTAGATTCATAACTTGTAAAAATAATAGATTATGGAAATATTTAATAATATACTGATTTATTTTGTAATCGTTCCATTGCTCACCATATTAGGGCTTGCATTCTGCTCCAATAGGGGTATAGGTGCAGTCAGAGCAGTGGCAGTAGCAGGAGCCACGGTGCTGATGGCACTTGCCGGCTACTTGGTTTACTTGTTTTTACAAGCTCGTGGAGCTGGCGATACCAGCGAGATGATTCTGTGCAGCGAAGTGACATGGTATGCACCACTGAACATTAAGCTCGCCCTTGGCGTGGATGGTGTCAGTGTGGTTATGATTCTGCTTTCTGCATTCATTGTCTTTGCCGGAGTATTTGCTTCATGGAAAATGGATCCGCTGCCAAAGCAATTTTTCCTTTGGTTCTTCCTCTTGTCGACTGGTGTATTCGGTTTCTTCATCTCAATTGACCTCTTCACCATGTTCATGTTCTATGAGGTTGCACTCATCCCCATGTACCTGCTCATTGGCGTATGGGGTAGCGGAAACAAGAACTATAGTGCCATGAAGCTCACCTTGATGCTGATGGGTGGTTCTGCGTTCCTGATGCTTGGCATTATTGGTATCTACTTCCACTCTAGTGCTGACGGACAATGGACTATGAATATCCTTGAAATTGCCAAGAATGATGCTATCCCCCACTCCTGGCAGATGTGGCTCTTCCCGCTTACATTCATTGGCTTTGGTGTGCTTGGAGCAATGTTCCCGTTCCACACATGGTCGCCCGATGGTCATGCATCAGCGCCTACGGCGGTCTCAATGCTACATGCCGGCGTGCTTATGAAGTTGGGAGGCTATGGTTGCTTCCGCATTGCCATTTATCTGATGCCGTTTGCTGCCAACGAGCTTGGATGGATTTTCCTCACACTCACTGGCATCAGTATCGTCTATGGTGCATTTAGCGCATGTGTTCAGACCGACCTCAAGTATATCAACGCTTATTCTTCGGTCAGTCACTGCGGTATGGTACTTTTCGCAGTGCTGATGTTCAATACTACAGCAATGACCGGTGCCGTCCTGCAGATGCTTTCACACGGCTTGATGACAGCATTGTTCTTTGCATTGATCGGTATGATTTATGGACGCACACACACGCGCGACATTCGCGACATGGGTGGCCTAATGCACATTATGCCATATCTGGGTGTAGGATATGTTCTGGCTGGTCTCGCTTCGCTGGGATTGCCAGGACTGAGCGGTTTCGTAGCCGAGATGACTATCTTTGTTGGTTCTTACATGCACACCGATATCTTCCATCGAGTGCTGACCATTGCTGCTACCTGCTCAATCGTCATCACCGCAGTTTATATCCTGCGTGTAGTTGCGAAGTTACTCTTTGGTGACGTGCAGAATGAGCACCACCGAGAGCTCACCGACGCCAGCTGGGAAGAACGCTTGTCAACCGCAACGCTTATTATAGCAGTGGCAATAATCGGTTGCTTCCCCAACTTCTTCGTAAATATTATCAGCGACAGCTTCCTGCCCATCGTGGGAGCTCTCGAAAACGCAGCCCATGCTGCTGGTGTGATGTAATGTAAAAGTGTTGAATCATTTGAAAAAGAAATTGATATGGATTATTCTCAATTTTTAATGATGCCGCAAGAAATTGGACTTTTGATAGTATTCTTGTTAGTGTTCATTTACGACACTTTTATGCCCGCCAGGGCGCAACGGTTCTTGCCCATTTTCACCACCATACTGTTTGCCATCTACACAGCTTTCAGCTTTATTCCGTGCCAAATGGGGGAACTCTTCGGTGGAATGATGGAAACCAACCCTGCCACATGGGTAATGAAGTGCATCCTCAACATAGGCGTGTTTATCGTGTTTCTACAAGCCATAAAGTGGACCAATGAAGACTTCGTGAGTGTTCGACGTGGAGAATTCTACGAGTTGATACTTCTCACGTTGTTTGGAATGTTCCTCATGATATCGTCACGACACTTCCTGCTATTTGTCATTGGACTAGAGACTGCGTCGCTCCCCATTGCTGCTCTCACTGCATTTGAGAAACGCCACTACGAGAGCCATGAAGCTGCTGCAAAGTATATCTTCACAGCAATCTTCTCAAGCGCAATTTTCATGCTTGGCATCTCGTTTGTCTATGGTATGAGCGGTTCTCTTTATTTCAACGATATTGCCAATGCCCTCTCGCTTATCAGTAGCAAAAGCATATTACTCTTTGTAGCAGTGGCATTTGTGATAGCAGGTGTGGGATTCAAGCTGTCGCTTGTTCCATTCCACCAATGGACTGCCGACGTTTATCAAGGCGCGCCCACTGCTGTTACCAGCTACCTTTCCGTTATAAGCAAGGGTGCCGCAGCATTTGCGTTCTTAATTATTCTCGTTCAGGTGTTCGGTTCTGCCTATCACCAGGTATGGGAATGGATGTTGTACGCTATAATCATCCTTACCATTACCATTGGCAACTTGTTTGCAATTCGCCAGCACAACCTGAAGCGCTTCCTTGCGTTCTCATCAATCTCTCAGGCTGGCTACATCATGCTTGGTGTGATTGCAGCAAGCACTGTTGGCATGGCGTCAATGATTTACTACATTCTGGTTTACATTTTCTCCAATCTGGCCGCCTTCGGTGTAATTGCCGCTATTGAACGCCAGACTGGCAAAGTAACCATGGACGACTACAACGGATTGTTTAAAACCAATCCTTGGATGGCATTTACCATGATGCTTGCCATGTTCTCACTTGGTGGTATTCCTCCATTTGCTGGTTTCTTCAGCAAGTTCTTCATCTTTGTAGGTGCTGCCAGTACAGGAAGTGTGGCAATCTATGTATTGGTTTTCATTGCATTGGTTAATACCATCATATCGCTCTACTACTATCTGCTCGTGGTAAAGGCAATGTTCATCCGTCAAGATGAATGTGCTATCCCCTACATTGACAGTCACTGGACCGAGGAACTGGGTATGACAATCTCCGTTATGGGCATTATTGCTGTCGGTATTGCCAGCAATGTCTATACGTTCATGTCTCAAATCAGCGACAGCGTGATCCACATCTTCCACCTGATTTGATAACTAGGGAACTTTTATATTCAGTCAAACGGCTGGGGCAGCATATGTCCCAGCCGTTTTCATTCATCCAAACAATGACTGTAAACGCTTTTCCAAATCTATTTACAACCCGAAATTGTGTCATTAAAACAAGATTGCATGAATCAGTTTAAATTCAACGCAATATTCAGGAAATTGGTTGCAGTTTTATCCAAAACAATAGGTTTATAATTAAAAATTGTTAAGGCTTTGCGTTTTTCTATCAAAAAATTTTTCTCATATTTTAATAGCATATTATATTTGCATCGGTTTTCATGGTATTAGTTTTAATGGTACAGAAAACCCAGACGTTGTGAAACGTTTGCGAGTTTTCTACATATCAAGGTTTATGTTAATGGTATTAGAAGGTTAATTTTGCGAGTAAGCGAGGACAATGGAACTTGTTCCAATTGTCGAGCGAGAGCAAATTCAACGAAAGTTATATGCGAGAACGCGAAGATGACAATGGACCTGTTCCGATACCAAGCGAAAGCAAATTAAACTAAGGTTAATTAGTTAAGCAATCCCCGACGTTGATGTCGAGGATTTTTTTTGAACTATACCCATGACCAAATTTAAAGACAATAAAAACAGTGCTCCGCAATATTGCGAAGCACCGTTAAAGTGTTTATAGTAACTGAATGATAATTACTTCAAGCCCATCTGCTCGTACTTGTAATCGATATCTTCAATCAGACGCTGAGCTCCACTGGCCTTTTCAGGATCAAGCTCGGCAGCTTTCTTCAGATATGGAAGTGCAGTCTCATAAATAGGTTTCAGCTTCGGAATCATCTGAGATGTTGTGGCATCAGGATTGTCGATGATGATTTTGCTGGCCTGATTGTAGTACATACGACCCAGGTTATAGTTTGCATCGGCATTGTTAGGATCAAGTTCCACAGCCTTCTGATAGAAAGGCAGAGCATCATCAGTACCTATTTCCTGCTCAACTACAAAACCCTTCATGTCGTAAAGAACCGAGTTGTTGGGAGAAATAGCAATTGCTTCGTCAATAAATTTGTTGGCAGCGACGAAGTCCTTGGCGTCAACATTGTTTTGTACGAC
Source organism: Muribaculaceae bacterium (assembly GCA_017651515.1). GTDB lineage: Bacteria > Bacteroidota > Bacteroidia > Bacteroidales > Muribaculaceae > Sodaliphilus. The sequence continues at coordinate 17,634 of JAGCCU010000010.1, forward strand.
ATTGGCAAGTGCCGAAGCCTGATAGAGGTCAACATTATTCTCATTGTAGCCACCGGCAACGGCTGCAGTCAGATTCTTGTAGGAGTTCTCAAAATCCTTGGTGTAGTACTGGGCAAATCCCTGAAAGAATTTTGTCATGGCAAAATCCTCGGGAGAGAGTGAAATGCCTGCGCTCTTGGCAAAGTCCTTGTCAATCAAGTTGAAGAAGTTGTCATAGGCAGCGGCAGCCTCGGCATACTTCTGCTCATTGATGCAGTCACCAGCAAACGCGTAGGCGTCGTTGATGTGGCCTGAGAGCAACGCATTGATATCCTTCGAATACTTTGTCTTGACCTTTACATGACCGTTACTGTCTAGTTTAAAAGAGCCATCCTTGTTGGTTTCTTTCACGCTGTCGAGAGGAAGAGCAGTCTGCAGATAGTTGAAACCGTCCATGAGCACCTTGCCCATCTGAACAGCATCTACTTCCTGACCAAGCTGCTTATGAGCCTGCATCTGATCAAACAGCCCGAAAGCTGCCTTTCCAGCCACGAACCAGGTCTGTGCGTCCTTTATCGACTCAGGATTGTTCAAAGCCGGCTGAATAGCCTCAAGTGCACCCTGCAGCTCTTCAATCTTATTGGAGCCAGCCGCCTTTGCAACTTCCTTCACTAAGCTCATCTGAGCCATTGCGCTTGATGCCATCATCGATGCACATGCAAGCAGAAGAAACATTTTTTTCATTTTAAATTTTTAGTTTAATGAATTGTTATGATATTATTCTATTTATTTCACAATGCAGTGTTTAATCGCCATTTAGATTGAATTTTGTAAAATAGGTTTAATTTGGGCAATCACTGCATTAGCTGTTATTTATTCATTCTCGGGTTGTTCGGGCTGAGAAGATTCATTGTCAATCACGTCAACATCCTCAACAACAGGCACATCCTGAACATTGAATGCATCGCTCACGCTTTCCTCATCGGTAACTTCCGGCTCGGTGTCAACCTTGCATACTGAAGCGATGGTATCGTTCTTGCGCTCAAGGTTAATCAGGCGCACGCCCTGAGTAGCTCGACCCATCACGCGGAGCGAACTCACTTTCAGACGGATTGTGATACCACTCTTGTTGATAATCACAAGGTCGTTGTCATCGCTCACGTTGCGAATGGCGATAAGCTTTCCGGTCTTCTCAGTGATGTTCATTGTCTTTACACCCTTTGCACCACGGTTAGTAACGCGGTAGTCTTCAAGCTTACTGCGCTTGCCCATACCTTGCTCGCTGACAACCAGTACGTCTTGAGTGGTATTGGCCTTCATGCACACCATGCCCACGACTTCGTCACCGTCATTATCGAGAGTCATGCCTCGCACGCCGGTGGCTGTACGGCCCATGGCGCGAACCTTGTTCTCATCGAAGCGGATGGCGCGACCATTGCGGTTAGCGAGTATAATCTCGCTGTTGCCTTCAGTCAGCACGGCAGCGATGAGCTGGTCGTCTTCATTGATGTTCAAGGCACGAACGCCTGTCTGACGTGGACGAGAGAATTCACTCAGACAAGTACGTTTCACAATGCCGTTCTTGGTGGCAAACATGATATAGTGTGACTTGTTATATTCTGGATCAAGCAACTTAGTGGCTCGCACGAAGGCAAATATTCTGTTTTCAGGACCCAGATTAAGCAGATTCTGTATCGCACGGCCCTTGCTGTTCTTGGAGCCTTCAGGAATCTGGAACACGCGCAGCCAATAGCAACGTCCAAGGGCGGTGAAGAACAGCATATAGTTGTGATTGGTGGCTTCATATATATATTCTATGAAGTCCTCATCGCGCGTATCGCTGCCCTTAGCCCCCACTCCACCGCGTGCCTGAGTGCGATATTCGCTCAGTGGGGTGCGCTTGATATAACCGAAGTGAGAAATGGTGATGATCATCGGGTCATCGCTGTAGAAGTCCTCTGCATTCATCTCCTCGTCATTCGGATTTATCTGAGTGCGACGCTCGTCGCCGAATTTTTCCTTGACCTCAAGCAGCTCGTCTTCTATCACCTTGCGACAGACAGCTGGGTCATTAAGTATCGAATTCAGATAAGCTATGGTTTTTTCCAGTTCTTCCAATTCTTCGTGAAGCTTATGCTGTTCAAGGTCGGTGAGCTGGCGCAGGCGCATCTCTACGATGGCGCGGGTCTGCAGCTCATCCAGGTTGAACCTTTCGCCAAGTCGCTTGCATGCCTCATCGGTCGATTTGCTCGACTTGATTATTGCAATCACTTCATCGATGTTGTCGCTGGCGACAATCAGTCCGCGCACGATATGAGCGCGGTCTTCTGCCTTCTTGAGCTGATAGCGCGTGCGGCGGATAACCACCTCATGTCGATGCTCAAGGAAGTTCTCCAGCAGTTCCTTAAGGTTGACCGTCTTGGGCCGTCCTTTCACCAGACACACGTTGTTGACGCTGAACGACGACTGCAGCTCTGTCATCTTGTAGAGCTTGTTCAGGATTACGTTCGCATTGAAGTCACGCTTCACGTCAACCACGATGCGCATGCCGTGACGGTCGCTCTCATCGTTGACGTCATGGATGCCTTCAATCTTCTTCTCCTCCACTAAACGTGCTATGCTCTCGATGAGCTCACGCTTGTTCACGTTGTAGGGAATCTCGTTGACCACGATGCGGTCGTGGTCCTTCTCGCTCTCAATCTCTGCCTTGGCGCGAACCACTATGCGGCCACGGCCGGTCTCGAAGGCGTCCTTCACGCCCTGATAGCCGTAGATAATGCCACCTGTCGGGAAATCAGGAGCCTTGATGTATTGCATCAAGTCGCTCACTTCCATCTCCGGGTTCTCAAGCAATGCAACACAACCGTCAATACATTCGCCCAGGTTGTGTGGAGGCATGTTGGTTGCCATGCCAACGGCTATACCCGACGCACCGTTCACCAGCAGGTTCGGGAAACGGGTTGGCAACACCTCGGGTTCTTCGAGCGTGTTGTCGAAGTTGGGAACGAAATCCACCGTATCCTCATCCAGGTCACTCATCATGAGCTCACCCATCTTTGCCAGGCGCGCCTCGGTATAACGCATTGCAGCAGGACTGTCGCCATCGACCGAGCCTAGGTTTCCCTGGCCGTCAACTAGCGGGTAACGCATCACCCAATCCTGGGCAAGACGCACCATTGCGAAATAAACCGAAGAATCGCCGTGAGGATGGTACTTACCAAGAACTTCACCCACGATACGAGCCGACTTCTTCGTCGGCTGATTCGAGAAGTTCCTCAATTTTGCCATACCGAAAAGAACGCGCCTGTGCACTGGCTTGAAGCCGTCACGCACGTCCGGCAACGCTCGCGAAACAATGACCGACATCGAATAGTTGATGTAGCTGGTCCGCATTTCGTTTTCGATATTGATCTCTAAAATGCGATCACTATTCATTTATTTAAATATTAAAATTGTACTAATACAGACACCGCACCGCAGGCTAAAATGCGCCCCAGCTGGAACAAATGCCCATTTCGTTCAAATTACTTACAAAGTTAGCAATTTTTTCGCAAATGGCAATGTTACTCTTTACTATATATATTAAATTTATAGTTAATTATTTCGCGCACGCGCGCAAGACAAGTCACAAAAACCTTACACCCACCTATTCCTTTTTAATTTGTGGTTGTGTCGCCACCTACGGGGCTAAGATTGGAGAGTCTTTACAAAAGCAGGGGCTGCGCTGTCGCTGGCCCCTGCCTATATTCTGTCGCCCTTCAGGGCTATATTACTTGTTACTTGTAGCTAAATGCTTGTTTACTCGTTTACTCGTTAACTTGTTTACTATAATTTCAAGATAATATTAATCATCGCGTTCACGTCTTCCACATCGATGTATCCGTTGCCGTCCATGTCGCCGTTGCCGGGATAGTCATTGATGGTCTTCAGTTTAAGGATGATGTTGATGGCAGCATTCACGTCTTCAACATCTATCATGTTGTTACCGTCAAGGTCGCCAAGCAGCCCGCCAGGCTTACTGATAGTGGATTGAGTAGCGATATTGCCATCAGCATCCCACAGGATTCCATCATTGTAATAGCCTCCTGTTGGTTCGGTGATTGCCAAACCATCCTCCAAGACAAAACTATCAAAGTTGCGTGGCTGACAGTCTTAAGTGAAGTGAATTGTGTCTCATAAGCGTATCGTTTTATTTGGTTATACATAAAAGAATGCCTGCGATGGCTCATCGTCGCAGACGAGGTAATTATGAATTATAAGTTTTTGCAAAAATACTTTTTTACTTTCCAAAAATGAAAGCAAAAAACAGATAAATTTGGTTTTTCGTTCGGGTTGAATAAATTCCTCACGCTCGATAATGATAATAAATTCTTATTATTCTCGCTAAATCGGGATTTTGCACTAATGTTGGATAAATTAGGCTGCGCCTCTGAAAAATACAAACAAGTTTGGTTTTTCGCTCGCCTTGCACTAATTTTGCAAAAACAAAAGAAAATGACCAGCGAAGTGTCTTATACGAGTGTCGTGACTGTTACCGAAGCCAATACGGCCCAAGCAATGAGTTCGGGCGACCTGCCGGTATTTGCCACGCCAGCCTTGGCGGCAGTAATGGAAAATGCCGCCATGCTCGCCGCGCGACAGCTATGCGACAAAGGACAAACTACGGTAGGCTCCAGCATCGAGGTGAAGCATCTGTCGCCATCGCCCATAGGGGCGACCGTCTTTGCCACCGCCACACTCACCGGGCAGGAAGGGCGACGGCTGACATTCGACATCGTTGCCAAGGACAACGACAAGACCATAGGCACTGCCGTTCACTCACGATACATTGTAAACATTGAAAGATTCATGAACAAACTATAAGAAACAAATATGAAAACCCTGCTCACAGCAATGACAATCATCACCGCCGCCGTGTCTCCGATCACGAATGTGGCTGCCGCCACTGGCGTGCAAGACCTTAAAGAATTTGATTCTCAAGTAAACGAAATCTTCCAGCAAGTGTATTCCGACCCGTCACAGCCTGGTGCAGGCGTCATCATCCTCAAGGACTGGAAACCGGTGGTAAAACACTTCTACGGCATGGCAAACCTCGATACCGGTGAGCCTATTACCGACAAGACCAACTTCTGCATAGCTTCGGTTTCCAAGCAGTTTGCCGCCATAGCATTGCTGCAGCTTGCCGAGAAAGGCATCATCTCCCTCAACGATCCGTTGAGCAAGTTCTTCCCCGAATTCCAAGCGCCGTTCTTCAAGGACATCACGCTGCACAACATCCTAAGCCACACTTCGGGCATTCCCGATGCCCGCGTGCGCAGCAGCCGCGAGTTCGTGCTCTTCTCCACCGACGTGGAATCGGTGGGATACATGAAGACTCTGGATTACCTTAACTTCATCCCAGGCTCGCAATATGAATACGTTAACCCCACCTACCAGCTCATTTACCAGATCGTTGAACGTGCCACAGGTACGCCCTTCGAGACTTACATGCACAAGAACATATTCGGAAAGGCCGGAATGAAGCACACACAATACTTCGAGCCCGACCGAAACATTACTCACCTGGCTCACGGCTATGGCTGGGATGAGAAGCTGAACCGCTACACCGAATATGACTATGGTGAGGAGACTTTCTTTGCCACCAAAGCCGACGGCGCCCTATACACGTCGCTCTCCGACTTCATAAAATGGGAAAAGGCTCTGGCGCATCTCAAGGTGTGGAACGCTGCCTCGCGCATGATGGCATACACCCCCAAGATCACCATTCCTGCCGATGCCGAATATGGCTATCAGCCCTACACAGGATATGGCTACGGCTTCTTCATCCAGCATGAGCCCGGGCGCTGCCCCATCGTCTATCACACAGGCGACAACGGCGGCTTCACCATCTATGCCGGAAAGATACCTGCCCACAACGTCGTTTTCCTGTTCTTCTCAACGAGAAACGACATTGACCGCATGAAAATGGTCAATGCCGTTTATGACAAGATGGAACCTCTGGGCTGGTTGAAACCCTAAGCCTTGGGCATTATAAACCACAATATAAGATAGAGCAGAACACCCGGAAAGCCCGTCGTGAACACGGTGAGCAATGCGTAGGCTATGCGCACCAGCGTAGGATCAAGGCCAAAGTAGTCGGCCAGTCCACCGCACACACCGCCTATCGTGCGGTCATGCGAAAGTGTAAGCTTTTTTGTAGTCATAGTTGTAAGTTTTTATTCGGTTCTCTAGCTTGCAAATAGTGTGCCAATTTGTCACCACCTTTTTCCATCATACACACCCGTATGCTGCCTGCAGTCATGTTTCGCATGATTTTTGCACTTAAGCTACTTGACAGCCCTATATTATTATGGAAATTAAAGAGATTCACGAAGCAAACAGAAATATTCACCGTCTACTTGACAATGCCCGCGTCAACGAAGCTTTCAGTGCATTAGACCCACTCATACAAACCAATAATGACTGGGCCATGCGGGAACAGATCGAGCAACTGCGCATTTCCTACCAATTCATGCTCAAATACATGCAGCAGGGCATCGACGACCCGAAGCGCAACGACGTCTATAACGACATCGTCAACAAGCTCTATACCATAACCGACGGCGTCACATTATCCTTGCTGGAACCCGTGAGCAATGAAATCATCGCCACACGACGACGCGAACTGAAAGACACTACACTCAGCAGCATCGTTGAGAAGCAGAAATCCGAGATAAACAAGTTCAGTCTTCTCACATCAGTTCCCGAGACACAACACGACGCACAAGCCATTGCCACGGTCATCAAGCAACGTGAAATACACGAAACAGCTATATTCAATAAAGTATGGTCATCATTTCCCATGAATGCTGATGACGCAACGCTTATAACCTCACTGATTGCAGACGAGGACTACCCTACGCATTCTAAATGCCTCATCACATCGGCGCTGTTTCTGGGAATGATGTGCTATTATGACGAAAGAAAACTGCAACTGTTGATGGACATCTATACTTCAGCAACATCGGTTCAGGTTCAGCTCCGGGCTCTCATCTCGGTACTGCTGGCTGTCAAGGTGCACCAAGAAAGAGTCGTGAAATCGGTTGCCCTTGTGCCACACACCAAAGCAATGATAGATGAGCCGCATTTTACCGACGACATGGCAATCATCCAGTTTCAGCTCGCACGCTCAAGAAATACCGAGAACATTTCCCGACGCGTGAAAGAGGAGCTGATGCCCGACATCATGAAACTGAATCCAAACATTCTCAAGATTAGAGACGACATCACCGAGATTGCTGATCTGGAAGCAAATCCAGAATGGCAGGAAATGCTCGAAAACAGCGGAATTGCAAAGAAAATGGAAGAACTAAATGAATTGCAGCTTGAAGGCAGCGATGTGTTTATCTCTACTTTCTCGCGACTGAAGACATTCCCGTTCTTTCAGACACTCTCCAACTGGTTCCTGCCATTCCATGAAAACTGCTCTGCCATTCATGGTGAATTTGCCGGTGATGAAGCGCCGCTGTTGATGGTTGTCACAAAGGCTCCGTTCTTGTGCAACAGTGACCGATATTCGTTTGCTCTTTCGCTGAGCAGCATGCCGTTCAGCCAGCGACAGTTGCTGCTCAATCAGGTAAAAGCGCAAGTTGAACAAGTGGGTGAAATGCAAAAAACCGAACTTCCTGACGACAAACAAGAACGAGAACGTCAGGCAAACATGTATGTTCAGGACCTGTATCGCTTTTTTAAGCTGTTCTCGCGCCGCAGGGAGTTTATGGCGGCATTTGACTGCGATATGGACTTCACGCAGCTGCCACTTATTGGAGATGCAGCCATATCTTCAAGCACAATAACCCTAGTCGCTGAGTTCTATCTGAAAAATGAGTTTTACAACGATGCTTTAAAATACTACGGCTACCTGCTCGACAACACGCAGGATGCCAATCCTCTCATATATCAGAAAATGGGGTTCTGCTATCAGAGCTTGAGAAAGACTGACGATGCAATCGAGTATTACCGCCGGTACGAGCTTGCTGATGACAACAATCTGTGGACTCTACGCCATCTGGCTGCATGCTATAGAGAAAACAAAGAATATGACAAAGCCATCGAATACTATAAGAAGATTGAAGCAGCCAAGCCCGACAACGTAGCTAACATCATCAACATGGGTCATTGCAGGCTTGAACAAGGTGACATAGAAGAGGCAATGAAGATTTATTTCAAAGCCGACCTAATGGACGAATCCAATCACCGTGCACGCAGGCCAGTTGCCTGGTGCTCTTTCCTATTGGGAAACGATGAACGCAGCCTGGCATACTATGACCGTATAATCGATGACGATAAGCCCACGGCACAGGACTATCTCAATCGAGGACATGTTCTGCTGGCAATGAAGAAATCTCCTGAAGCCATCGACAGCTACCGACAGGCATTGAAACTCATGAACGGTAATGTCAATGAACTGCGAAAAGCCATGCTGAATGACGGCGAGGCTCTGCAGTCACGAGGCATTGCCATTGCCGACCTGCCTCTCCTTATCGATGCAATCACACTGTAGAAGAGAATTACAAAGCAAAAGAAACACGGCAACAAAAGATGCCGTGTTTTTCTTTATATATTTATCCGAAAATCAGTTTAAAACCCACGCCTGATAGCCACGTGGTAGTCTCGACATGAAACTGTAAAGACGAGATGGCTGGTAACTACGGGCCACATACACCTGATAATACTTACCATTATGCATAACCTGAGCATGCGGTGCCATATCGGGATGGGCGGCCAGATACTCATTCACCTGTTTGGGGTTATTGAGCGATGCAATCACAAGGAAACAACTGCCTCCCTCATCAAGCAGAAGATTTGAACTCTGCTGTGCAACAGCTTGAGCAGTTCCCGTTTTTGCACTTTCTGGCAAAGCTACCGCTAATTCGGCTGTTTCTTCTGCTTCTATAACCTGATGCTTTGGTCCTTTCACCTCGGTATTAAGACCGGCAAATGCATGATTGTTTCGATTGACGATAATAGGGGTAGTTAGCAGGATACTTAAAACCAATAGCACGGCAACAGAGGCTGCCGTACGAATTGCCTTGCGTGCCCACCAGCCTTTTTCGACAATAATAGCGCCTTCATTTTCGTTGTCCAATTCATCCAACGTGACAAACGGCACATTGCGCAGACCAAAGTACTGGTCGTTGCCCATTTCACGGTCAAATGGCACAAATTCAGCATTGTTTCCGCCTACTCTCTTGAAATATCCCAGACGGCCTAAGCTCAATTCACCATTAGCAGCCAACTGACGGCTATAAATGGCTACATTCTGCTCAATGAAACGGACTGCCTGATCATAAGAAATTCCTTCACGACGAACCAGAGACTGAGCCAGCATCCCGTCATTATGATTCACCGAAGCGTTAAAGCCCAACCTGCGTTTAGGACAAGTTAAAGCCTTTGCTTTCGAATCATAGACAGAATCGGTATATTGCGCCACGAGTGCACCCCACCCTGGGATAATAACGCAATCGTGATGCATCATCAGATATTCTATATGTTCGTTGAGTGAAATCATCATGCAAATATAGCCACAATTATACAAATGGCCAAATTATTTTGGCGAAATTTCAAGCATATTTTTAATTATTTCGCCATCAACACCGTGACTCTCTGCCAACTCAATATCACGCCCCATATCTTCGCGGTTATAGCGCAGTTTGTTGAGCTTTGCCCTGAGAAGATACAGATACCCGTCATCAGGGTCAATCTCAAGAGCTGCCTTGATATCGGCCGAAGCATCGTTGAGACGTTTAAGGGCCAAATAACAATCAGCACGATTGCCAAGCAGATGAGCATCTACACGAGATTTTATCACCACACTAAGATGCTCTATCGCCCGCTCAAAATCGCCTTTCTCCTTATATAGGAAGCCCATACCTTCATCGGCAAGTGCAGACGTGGATTTTATTCGCCTAATTTCATTGAACATCGTTTCAGCGCGAGAGAAGTCGCGTTGTTCAACGGCAATCATTCCCAGGCTGTATCGCGATTCCACATCCTTGTCATCGAGAATTGACACACGCTCATAGTCGGTTACAGCTTGTTCGGTGCGACCCAACTGAAGCAACAGTGCTGCTCTGTTGAGCAACAGGGTTACTGCATTCGGTGTAATATCGAGAGCCAGAGTGTAGTTTTTCAACGCTTCATCCAACTTGCCTTCATATCTCTGAACAGTGGCAAGATTTGACAGCAACATTGAATTTGCCGAATTGCTCGCATCAAAGGCCAACGCCTGTCGCAGCCAATGTTCAGCAGACGCCCAGTCTTGCTGTTCAATACTAGTCTGAGCAGAATCCAGATAAGTATAATATACAGAGGTTGTATCTAGCTGCACATTAAAGTCTCGCTTGTCGACGGGTTGTTCATCAGGGCGCTCGCCCACTGGTATTTTCATATTCTCTTTTCCAATCTGCGTGATGACCTGTGCTCCTGCAATTATCGACACAAAAAGAAAAGCCAGCGAAAAAATGGTCTTATTCATAAATCCAATCAAAAACGACGAGTGAGTTGAACGACATTTTCCACATGATGAGTGTGTGGGAACATGTCCACTGGCTGAATGGCCGTCACCTTATATTTACTATCAAGCAATGCCAAATCGCGAGCCTGGGTGGCTGGGTTGCAACTCACATATACTATCCGTTGTGGCTCAGCATTAAGAATCACCTTTATTACATCTTCATGCATCCCGGCACGAGGTGGATCCACTATCATAACCTCAGGTTGACCATGTATCGCAACAAAATCGTCAGTAAGGATGTCCTTCATGTCACCGGCAAAAAACAGAGTATTTTCTATGCCGTTTACTCGAGAATTCAATTTAGCATCTTCAATGGCTTCGGGCACGTATTCAATGCCTATCACTTGGCGTGCCTGGCGAGAAATGAAATTGGCAATCGTTCCTGTTCCAGTATAAAGGTCATAAACAAGTTCATTACCAGTCAACTCAGCAAAATTCCTAGCCACCTTGTACAGCTCATACGCTTGCATCGAATTTGTTTGATAGAAAGACTTTGGACCTATGCGGAAACGCAGCCCCTCCATTACCTCTTCGATATAATCACGCCCACTAAAAAGAATTACTTCTTGATCGGTGATTGAGTCGTTAACTTTTAGATTTACCACATACATCAAGCAGGTAATCTGTGGAAACTGCTGTGCCAAGGCTGTCATCACATCGTTTATGGCAGTTTGATTTTGCTCGCTGAAAACTACCACCAGCATTATTTCTCCGGTGCTTGCCACCCGAATCATCATCATGCGCATAAAGCCGCTTCCAGCCTTTATGTCATAGAATGAATAGCCCTTTTCCAAACAGTATTTTCTCAGGAACAAACGTATTTCATTACAAATATCGTCTTGAAGCCAACAACGTTTGATATCCAGAACCTTGTCAAAGCCACCAGGAATATGGAAACCCAGTGCATTACGGTCTGGAAACTCTTCTCCACTCGCCAGCTGCTCGCGAGTCAGCCAACATTTGTTGGAAAATGTGAACTCGAGCTTATTACGATATTGGACAGTGTTAGCAGAGCCTAAAATCGGGTTGATGGGTGGTATCTCCACCTTGGCAATACGCTCCATCGCATCGACAACCTGTTGCTGCTTATATTGCAGCTGCTTATCGTATGGAATATGCTGCCACTTACAACCGCCACACACTCCGAAATGCTCACATATAGGTTTTACGCGCATTTCACTGGGTTTAACCATACGAATTATCGAAGCTTCTGCAAAGCTGTTCTTTTTGCGGGTAATCTGAATGTCAACCACATCACCGGGCGCGCCATAAGGCACAAACGTCACCAAGTCATTCCAGCGACCAAGGCTTTTCCCCTCGGCCGCTACGCCTGTGATCTCGAAATTCTCTACTATGGGTAGTGGTTTTTTCTTTCTGCTCACCTTTCAAACTGTCTGTTTAATAAGTGGCGGCTCATTACAAGTCGCCACTCAATTATTTCCATATTAAAATACTTTTCTAGTAGTTTCGGGCGAAAATCACACGACGGGCACTTGGCTTACCTGTATAAATACACTTGCCCGGCTCGCTATCGCCATCCATGGGAATGCAACGAATAGTTGCTTTGGTTTCTTCTTTGATTCTCTCTTCAGTTTCGGTTGTGCCGTCCCAGTGGGCAAGAATAAACCCACCCTTTTCAATTTGCTCTTTGAATTCTTCCCAAGTATCAACCTTGTAAGTCATTTCCTGACGGTGACGAAGAGCCTTGTCATAAATGCCTTGTTGAATCTCATCAAGCAAATTCTTCACGTACTCCTCGATCCCTTCAAGTTGAGCTACATGCTTCTCCAAAGTATCACGGCGCATTACTTCAATCGTTCCATTTGCGATATCACGGGCTCCGAGCACCAGACGCACTGGCACGCCCTTGAGTTCATAGTCAGCAAACTTGAAGCCTGGGCGCTTGTTGTCGGCATTGTCGTATTTTACCGAGATGCCCATCGCACGCAAATTGTTCACGATAGGATCAACGACAGCGTTCACCTCACGCAGTTGGTCATCATTCTTGTAAATAGGAACTATAACTACCTGAATTGGAGCCAGACGCGGCGGTAGAACCAGACCGTTGTCGTCACTGTGAGTCATAATCAAAGCGCCCATCAGGCGGGTTGAGACTCCCCATGATGTTGCCCACACGTAATCGAGCTGGTTTTCTTTGTTGATGTATTTCACATCAAAAGCCTTTGCGAAGTTCTGTCCAAGGAAGTGCGAAGTGCCGCTCTGGAGGGCCTTGCCGTCCTGCATCATCGCCTCGATTGTATAGGTCTCAAGTGCGCCGGCAAAGCGCTCGTTGGCGGTTTTTACGCCCTTAACGACCGGCAATGCCATATATTTCTCAGCAAAATCGGCATATACGTTAAGCATTTCAATGGCTTTATCCTGAGCCTCTTCCTTCGTGGCATGGGCAGTATGGCCTTCTTGCCACAGGAACTCGGCAGTACGCAGGAACAAGCGCGTGCGCATCTCCCACCTCATCACATTGCACCACTGGTTCACCAGCAGCGGCAGGTCGCGATAAGAGCTAATCCAGTTGCGATATGTGTTCCATATGATGGTTTCCGATGTCGGACGGATTATCAGTTCTTCCTCAAGTCTTGCTTCTGGATCTACTACCACACCTTTGCCGTCTGGATCGTTCATCAGACGATGATGTGTAACCACGGCACATTCCTTTGCAAAACCTTCTACGTGTTCAGCCTCACGGCTAAGAAACGACTTGGGAATCAACAATGGGAAATAAGCATTCTGAACTCCGGTCTGCTTGAACATCTCATCGAGCTGACGCTGCATCTTTTCCCAAATTGCATAGCCGTAGGGCTTGATGACCATACAGCCACGAACAGCCGATTGTTCGGCAAGGTCAGCCTTGATTACCAAATCGTTATACCATTGTGAATAATTCTCGCTCCTTTTAGTTAAGTCTTTCAGTTCTGTTGCCATAATATATGGATGTTTTTTCGTTTTTTACTTGATTTTACCCTTCTTTGCCTGCTGAAGCATCACCTCTTCGGGAATAAGATATACTTCGAGGCGACGATTTCGTTTGCGGTTAGCCATTGAGTTATTATCTACTATCGGGTCAGTATTACCCAATGCATATGGAACCACGAAATCAACGCTGGCATTCTCATCAAACCAGTCAAACACTGCATTCACGCGATCACGAGTGAGTTTCAGGGTATAATTATCATTACCTGTATTATCACTGTGCATGACAAGCAGCATCTTGTAAAATCCAGGGATCTTGAGATACTTGATGAATGGCTTCAAGAGAGTCTGGCCAAGTGATGTGAGCACCGTGTCGTTGGCATTGAAAAGCTGGCTAGCCGGCAAAGTAACTACTATCACCTCATCGTCACGCATAAGCTCTACATCATAATTGTTCTTTTTAAGCGACACAGCCACATTGTACTGGTAATCCTGAACTCGGTCGCTCTGTTTTTCGTTGTCGATTTCAGGCAACTCTAAATTGTCGTCAAGCGAAAGTTCATAGATATCAACTTTCTTTTTTCTGGCTTGAGCAAACTCTGGACAAAGCATTGCTAATACCAGAACAACGACTGTTATATATTTGAATTTCTTCATATAATTAAAGCATTTCTATTACTCTTCGTTATTCCAGATATAATCTTCGTAGGCGAGTTCGGCACGAACTATGGGCAATATCGCATCAAACGAGATATCAAACTCATCATCACGTTTCAGCTGCTTAATTACGTAGGCAGCAATGGATTCGGGAGCAAGTTGCTCGTCGGTAGCTTCTTCTCCCACCATCTCATCATATTCAAACATTGTGTCCATGACAAGAACAAGGTCGTCATTGTCACAATCTTGTATTCCATCCACATTATTCCTGATGAATTCTATTGCTTCGGTTTCGTCAAAATCTTTCATATTCTTATAATGTCAACAACCCATCGGGTAAATTCATAACGATTTTCTTCTCGTTTTCGTGTATTTCTTCCACTAAATCATCCACAGCCGGCACTTGAACAACGTTGCCGTCACTACTTTTAACTTCAAAAAGGACATTCTCGGTAGTGTCGTCAACATCAATTATCTCCCCTACTTCTCTTCCATCGTCAATCAAGGTGAAACCAATGAAATAATCAAGAGGATAGTCATCGGCTTCATTGTCTATCGACAAAGCCTCATATTCCGATTTTAGAACGTAGATATCCTTGTTGACGAGCAGCGATGCCTCGACCTCGTCATTGATACCGTCAATCACAAGCAACGCAGTCATTGCATTTTTGGCTCTGATGCCATTCATGAAAAACGGCACGAAAATGCCATCAATATCACTTATCAGGCATTTGAAATGCTGCAGCAATGACACGTCCAAGTCGAGGGTTGCGGATATTTCACCATTCACGCCATGTGGCTTGTTGTAACGGCCTATGACTATGAGCTGATCGCGGGTGATCATTTTTTCTTCTTTTTCTTTCCAGTTCCAGGCTGCTGGGCCACCTGGAACTCATGCAGTGCATGAGTCTCAGGGTTAAGTCGTATAACTCCGTGTGAATAATGAGCAAGGTCATTGAAAATCTTTGAATCTTCCACCACCTCATTATTGATCTGATAAATGGATTTCTTCATGTGGTTGGCAAGAAGCATCACCAATGCGTCTCGTTCCTCACCTTCGGGGTACTGGGCTGCACGGTCTATCATTCGCTCAATAATCTTTCCATAGTGGCGATACTTAATCGGCTCCAAATGATACTCAATACGCTCGGGTTTCGTGTCAAGATTTGAAGGCTCCACTATCTCCACTGGATAATCCACATCGAGCTTGAACTCGCTCATTATGGCAAGGTGATCCCAAAGCTTCTGCTCATGATTGGCTTCGTCACGTTGCTCAGGCAGCATGTTGTCCATAATGGCAATAATGGTGTGGGCACATCTGTTGCGTTCGTCACGATCCTCTATCGCCATGCAGTGCTGAACCATCTGCTGCACGTTCCTGCCGTACTCCGGCAAGATGAGTTTCTTCAATTGCGAATTGTATATCAGCATTTTATTTAATATCTCTATGTAATTCTTCTAACAGTTTGTTTTTAGGCTTGATGGCTTGGAACTCTTTCAGATAAATGGGCGTTGAATAGGCAACATCAATGAAATCAGATTTTCTGAAAGCACGTTCCGACAGTGCCATCATATCAACAGCAACAGGCTTGATATCGCTAAGAAACGATGCGTTGGCATGCTTGATGACATCACTCGTCTTGGCAGCCCCATTACCAATGAAAACCACCTTTCCCATATCAAGCTCAGAGCTGAAAGATGCTTCATCTAGAATCATAGCGCAAGGTTCCACGACGGCATCAAGTGCAGCGTTGTAAACTGCCGTATAGACCTCCATTCTTCGGGCATCAATCATCGGAGCAAACAACACATCTTCGTCATAGAAGTCTCTGAACATTGCGCTAACAGTTAACAGTTGAAGGGTATTTATTCCAATCAGCGGTAAATTAAGCCCGAAGGCAACACCCTTGGCTTCGCTCAAGCCAATGCGCAAACCAGTATAGGAACCAGGACCTAGGCTCACCGCTACAGCGTCAAGGTTCAGTTCGCGCGACCGGCAATATACCAAGGCGTCCTGAACATATTTGCTGAGCAGCGTGGAATGTGTCTGACCATCATAGTTTTCGTGGTGGTCAAGCACCTGGCCGTCGCTCGTCAGTGCAACCGAACACACCTCTGTAGAGGTCTCTATGTTTAATATATTTGCCATCCAACGCAAATTCAAACTGCAAAATTACTAAAAAGTATATACTTAACCATTCTCTATATGGCTATTTCAACTGCTAAATGACGCGAATTATACTTTTTTTTGTTTTTTTCGGGCTTGTTCTTATCAACGGGAGATGAAAAAGCACTAATTTTGCATTAGAATGCGAAATTGAAAAATGACCATGATATGATACAATCAATGACTGGCTTTGGGAAAGCAACCCTGACGGTGTGCGACAAAAAAATCACCGCCGAGATAAAATCGCTCAACAGCAAGCAGTTGGACCTGTTGGCAAGGGTTCCCATGCCTTACAGAGAAATTGAACTTGACCTCCGCAATCTGGTGGCGCAGTCGCTGCTGAGAGGCAAAGTTGAGTTAATCGTCACTCGTGAAGACCTTGCCGACAACACCACCGCATCTATCAATATAGATGCATTGCGAGCCTATAAGGAGCAGATTCAACTAGTGTCTAAAGAACTGGGAATCCCAGAGCCTTCCGATTGGTATTCTTCATTGCTGAGGATGCCCGATGCTCTGAAGAATGACCAGTCGTCAAACGATATCTCACAAGAAGAAATCGACGGCGTCAAGGAGGTTGTTTCCAATACGGTCGATGCTCTCATATCTTTCCGTAAGCAAGAAGGACTTCGCCTGGAGGTTTTTTTCAAAGAGAAGATTCAAGCCATCAATCAGTTGCTTGATGAAGTACCCAAATATGAGAAGCCACGCATTGATAAAATAAAGCAACGAATACTTGATGCCCTGGCAAAACTCGAAAATATTGAACATGACAAAAACCGATTTGAGCAAGAGTTGATTTTCTATATCGAGAAACTTGATATCACTGAAGAGAAAATCAGGCTCGAGAACCATCTGAAATACTTTTTGGAAACGCTCGACAACGAGCATGGTCAAGGCAAGAAACTGGGCTTCATCAGTCAGGAAATGGGACGAGAAATCAATACTCTCGGTTCGAAAGCCAACCAAGCCGAACTCCAGAATCTTGTTGTCAAGATGAAAGACCAGTTGGAACAAATCAAGGAACAAGTTCTAAACGTTTTATAAGCCACCACCCAATGAAAACAGGAAAACTAATCATTATCTCTGCACCTTCGGGAACAGGAAAATCAACCATCATCAACCGCATAATTGATGACGAGCAATTGCGTCTTGAGTTCTCGATTTCGGCAACTACTCGTCCACCAAGGACAGGCGAGGAAGACGGCGTCAACTACTACTTCATGACTCCCGAGCAGTTCAGAAAAGAGATTGAAGATGACGCTTTTGCTGAGTATCAGGAAGTGTATCAAGGCCGATACTACGGTACGCTGAAGCGGGAGATTGAGCGCATCAATG
Source organism: Muribaculaceae bacterium (assembly GCA_017651515.1). Lineage (GTDB taxonomy): Bacteria > Bacteroidota > Bacteroidia > Bacteroidales > Muribaculaceae > Sodaliphilus. The sequence goes on from JAGCCU010000010.1 coordinate 35,258, forward strand.
CCAATGGCAAGAACGTCATTCTCGACCTCGACGTACTGGGTGGAATAAATGTCAAAAACCTGTATGGCGACCATGCCCTGTCAATCTTCATCGCACCACCGAGCATCGACGTGCTCCGCGACAGACTAGTGAACCGCGGAACCGATTCGATGGAAGACATCGAAAATCGTCTAAACAAGGCTGAGTTCGAAATTGAGCATGGCGTTTATTTTGACGAGAAAGTCATCAACGATGTTCTTGACGATGCTGTAGAGCAAGTGAGAAAGCTTATTTTCGACTTCGTTAATTAAATCAGTTTATGGCCAGGAAAATTGGAATCTTCGGTGGATCATTCAACCCAATTCATGTGGGGCATGCCATTATTGCTAGTGCCATATTGCGGCAACAGCTCATTGACCAGCTCTGGTTTATGGTCACCCCCGAAAATCCGTTCAAGAAAGGCCAGAACCTCGCACCCGAACATCACAGGCTGTGCATGGCCGAACTGGTGGCACGACGCATTACAGGAGCAGTGACTTCGGCTTTTGAGATGCAGCTACCTCGCCCCAGCTACACCATCGACACCCTTAATGCCCTACAAAAGCGGTTCCCCGATGATGAGTTTTATCTGATAATCGGCGCTGACAACTGGGCACAGTGGGACAAGTGGAAATCACCTTCCGAAATCGTTAGTAAGTATCATGTACTCATTTATCCACGATTAGGTTTCGACGTGACAATTCCCGAAGAATTTCACGACCGGGTCATGCTCGTCGATGCCCCCATTATCGAAGTGTCTTCAACCGAAATACGGCAATTGATTGCCCAACACCTATCGCCGGCATTCTATGTCACCGACGATGTGAATAAGTATATAACCGAAAACTCTCTTTACAGAGAACTAGAAGCAAAATGACCGAAGAAAACCGACTTAAAATTATCGAAGACATAGTCGCTATGCTGAAGACAGTCTTCGACCCCGAAATACCCGTAGATGTCTATAGTCTCGGATTGGTATATAACATCGACCTCACCGATGAGGGCGTTGCCAATATCGACATGACTCTCACCGCTCCAAACTGTCCTGCTGCCGACTTCATCTTTGAGGACATCCGACAGAAAGTGGAAAGCGTCGAGGGTGTAACCAGCGCAAACGTCAAGCTGGTGTTTGAGCCTGAATGGGACATCCGAATGATGACCGACGAAGCGAAACTCGAACTCGGAATGCTCTAAATCCTCCTAAAACAGCCCCGCATGAAGAAGCATTATTTTATCAGCGACCTGCACCTGGGTGCATCATATATAAAAGACTCACGCGCCCATGAAACCCGGGTAATAGGATTTCTCGACACCATCAAGGGCGATGCCTCTTCACTTTATCTGCTGGGGGACATTTTAGATTACTGGTTTGAGTATAAGAACGTAGTGCCACAAGGACATGTCAGGTTCTTCGGAAAGCTCGCCGAGCTCGCTGATGCCGGCGTGAAAATTTACTGGATGACCGGTAACCACGACGTATGGCTCCGCAACTATCTGAAGGAAGAAATCGGACTTACGGTCTATTACGGCAATACGACAATTTCTCTCGACGGTCATGAAGTATTCATCTCTCATGGTGACGACGTAGGAAGGCGTTCTTTTGTCTATCGTGTGACCCGAGCATTGTTCTATAACAAGTTCTGCCAATGGCTTTATGCCGCCATTCACCCTCGCTGGACCACTCAGATTGCTACGGGAATCTCCACACAAAATCGCACATCCAGAGACTTGGTCAAGGAAGAACAAGCCATAGCCGATGCCGCTCAAGCATTAATCGACTTCACTATCAGCCACTCCGCCCAGCATCCTGAAGTCAAGCACTATATTTACGGACATCTGCATCTGGCGAAACAACATGAAATCTCCAATGGCGTACAAATCACCTTCCTCGGCGACTGGATTAGTCAGGACACCTATGCCGTCTTCGACGGTTATACCTTGCAACAGAAACACTGGAACAACGATTCCACACAACATTGATGCAACACCAATCATTGCTATTTTATTAAATTGTTACGAACAATCCTTAAATAAAGTACAACTATATAGTACAGTAAACACCAAAAATCGGAAAAATCGGTTTTTCTGTTGCATATATTGTAGAATAGCACTAACTTTGCGATTTAACGGCAATCCTGGCTTTAAACGGCCAAATGCTAGTTGTGTCCCTGCACCGTTTAAGTCTTGCATATTAATTTTTAAAACCGAAATAACATGAAGTACTTATCAAGAGCATTAGTTGCTATCATTCTGATGTGTCTCATTGCGCCAGCAAAGACCAATGCCGCCGTAAATCTCGAAACGTATGTTAACGGCGATGGATTAATACCAGCAAGCCAAGCCAGAGAACTGCTCACCGACGTGCTGCTGCACAACCCCTCGGTACTCGACAAGGTAAAGGTGGAAGTTGCCAATCTGCGCAAACGTCCCGACATGAACATTGCATTCGTTTATTTCGGACGCTTGGAGAGCAATATCAACACCGAAATCTACGCCATCACCCTCGACCCTCAGTGGAATGTAATCGATGGCGTCTTGCTTGGATATGACGGTGACGCACAACTATTGAAAATTCCATTCGATAACCAAGACCTGACCTACATTCCCAGCTCTGACATAAAATACACCCTCCGCGGCGACTCCATCATCGTCACGCGCAATTACGAATTTGCATCAACGACCGATGGCGGCAATAATTTCCACAAGGAAGGCGCCATCCTCAACCGATTCTTGATTCGCAAAGACGGCAAAATTGCACAGTTGCAACTTGATGCCATCGCTAATATGACCGAAGGTGACAATGTCCGACCGAGAGAAAGCCGTCAACCAAAAACCCACTCTAAAACTGCGGGCGAATTCTTTGGACTGGGAATGAATGTCCTGAACCTGGAACAGACTCCATGCAAGACAAAGCTCAATCCGGAATCCATAAACAATCTCGCTAGAGAAATGAAAAACGTGGCAAAAGAAAACGGCCGAAAGACTGGTAATGTCCAAAACGACTGCGTTGCTGAATTTGCTCAATGCGTGACGAACATAGGCCTCAGAGACGGGCAAGACCTACTCTCCTGGGTAGCTCGCAACGAAGGCAAGGAAAACATTTCAGAATTCGTATTGAGATGCCTGAAGCAGAGTGGAATGGATGAAACCGAGTGGTTCACTGCAAAGTTAAAGACCCTGAAAGACAAGAAAGCACGCAAGTGGTGGAAAAAATGGTTCAAGAAAGAAATGGGGATTGAAGTCAAATAAAATTTCATTGCTTAATTCATATAACACAGTTTCCAATTGTTTTACATAATTAATGAATATGACTATATATTTAGTTACAGGCGCAGCAGGATTCATAGGTTGCAATTTCGTCAAATACATCCTGAACAAACACGACAACATCAAGGTCATTGTGCTTGATGCACTCACCTATGCAGGCAACATCGCCTCGCTCAAAGAGGAAATCGAGAGCGGCAAGGTAACTTTCATTAAAGGAGATATAAGCGACCATGATCTTGTGTCGAGAATCTTCGAGGAAAACGACATTGATTTCGTCGTGAACTTTGCTGCCGAAAGCCATGTAGACCGCAGCATTACCAATCCACGACTGTTCCTTGAAACGAACATCCTAGGCACTCAGAACATGCTTGACTGTGCCCGCGCAGCATGGCTCACCGGAAAGGATGCTCAGGGTAAGTCTATGTACAAGGCCGGTAAGAAGTATCTACAGATTTCAACCGATGAAGTGTATGGCTCTCTGGAGAAATCATTCGACACGCCTCACCCCCTTGATGTCACTGATGACATAAAAGGCGTGATCGGCGACCGAAAGGACTTGAAAACATATGGCGACACATATTTTACCGAACAGACAAACCTGGCTCCTCGGTCTCCATACTCGGCATCAAAAACAAGCGCCGACCTTATCGTACAGGCATACCACGAAACTTACGGACTGCCCATCAACATCACACGATGCAGCAACAACTATGGGCCGTATCACTTTCCCGAAAAGCTGATTCCGTTAATCATCAACAATATCCTGCAGGGAAAGAAACTTCCTGTGTATGGGAAGGGGGAAAACGTGCGTGACTGGCTATATGTAACCGACCATTGCAAAGGAATTGACATGGTGCTGCGCAACGGACGTGTTGGAGAAGTCTACAACATCGGCGGTTTTAATGAAGAAAGCAACATCAACATCGTACGAATGGTCATCGACATCATTGCCCGAATCATGCGTGAAGAGCCAAAGTATCAAAAACTGCTCTCCTGTCCGTTGGAGGCCATCAATTACGACCTTATCGAGTATGTCACCGACCGCCCTGGACATGACATGCGCTATGCCATTAATCCGTCTAAGATTGCCCGGGAATTGGGATGGTATCCCGAAACGCCATTCAGCAAAGGCATTGAACTTACCGTACGCTGGAATCTTGACAACCAAGACTGGGTGAAGAGCGTAACCAGCGGTGATTATCAGCAATATTATGATGCCATGTACGACAATAGATAATTATTAAATATTTAAAATATATATAATGAAAGGTATAGTATTAGCAGGTGGTTCCGGCACCAGACTGTTCCCTGTCACAAAGGGTATTTCCAAGCAACTGATTCCCATCTACGACAAGCCAATGGTCTACTACCCTATCTCTGTGCTTATGTTGGCAGGAATACGCGATATACTCATCATATCTACACCGCACGACTTGCCCATGTTCAGACGACTGTTGGGACCAGGCCATGATATCGGAGTGAATTTTTCTTTTGCCGAACAGCCAAGACCAGAGGGCCTAGCACAAGCATTCATAATAGGAGAAGAATTCATCGGTGATGACGATGTATGTCTTGTGCTCGGCGACAACATTTTCTATGGTCAGAGCTTTACCAAGATGTTGATGAATGCCGTCGAAATCACTGCACAACAGCAGTGTGCCACACTATGGGCTTACGCTGTCAAAGACCCCAATCGGTTTGGAGTCGTAGAGTTTGACGAGCACAATAATGCCATCAGTATTGAAGAAAAGCCAGAACATCCACGCTCAAATTATGCAGTGACAGGCCTTTACTTCTATCCAAACGACGTAGTAAAGGTGGCAAAATCGATAAAGCCATCACCTCGAGGCGAGCTGGAAATTACAACCGTCAACCAGCAATATCTTTCTCAAGGACGAGTACACGTTCAGACCCTAGGACGTGGATTTGCCTGGCTAGACACTGGAACTGCCGAGAGCATGCTTGATGCTTCCAACTTCATTCAGACTATCGAAACAATGCAAGGCGTGCAAGTCGCAGCCCTCGAGGAAATATCTTTCCGTAAAGGATGGATCACGGCACAACAACTGACCGATTTGGCTATGCCTATGGCCAAAAACCATTATGGCCAATATTTGCTCAATCTGGCTAAAAATGGCATTTGACAGACCTCATATCATTCAAATACCTAAACTCAGCGACCCTCGAGGAAACCTGTCTTTCCTCGAGAGTGAAAACCATGTACCGTTCATTATCCGACGGGCTTACTGGATTTATGATGTGCCTGGAGGCATGTATCGTGACGGACATGCATTCCGCCAACAGCAAGAGGTAATCATTGCACTCAGCGGCAGCTTTGATGTTGTTCTAAATGACGGAACCAACGAAGTACGCCACCATATGGCACGGTCATACTATGCCCTTTACGTTCCACCCATGACTTGGCGGAAAATTGATAATTTCTCAACCAATTCAGTTGTGCTGGTACTATCAAGTGAATTATATGACCCCAATGACTACATCGAAAACTTTGATGAGTATCTGCAACTTCTAAAAAGCCATCAGCTACCAACTGAGAGTTCTAACAGGCCCCATCCCGACAGATACTCTGTGACCACAAACTTAACTTCGACGGTTGACGACTGCAAGATCATCGAACTTGACAGACATCACCATGCCAACGGCAATCTCACCGTGGTACAGGATGACACCCCAATTCCTTTCGAAATCAATCGAGCTTATTATATTTACGACATTCCCGGAGGAGAGTCAAGAGGTGGACACGCACATCGCTCACTTCAACAGCTAATAATTGCAATAAGCGGAAGTTTCGATGTGTTGCTTGATGATGGCAAGAAACAACGCAAAGTGACTCTCAACAGGCCGTATCAAGGACTGACAATCGTCCCTGGCATCTGGCGAGTACTGGACAATTTCTCCTCTGGCTCAGTATGCCTGTGTATCGCTTCGCAACACTATGATGAGAGCGACTACATTCGCGAGCACAGCGATTTCATGGATTTCCGCAACAATCTAACCACCCATCCCAATGAATAATATCCCATTTCTAGACTTAAAACTGGCCAACGAGCCTATAGAAAAAGAACTCATTGAAGCCGCAACAAACGTGATTGCATCGGGACGTTATTTGCATGGAGAACAGACAGAACTCTTAGAACGGGAAATCGCTTCAACATGTCAAACAAAGTACTGCGTGGCAGTTAGCAATGGATTGGATGCTCTGAGACTTATACTGAGAGCATATATTGAGTTGGGAAGACTTCAATGTCACGACGTTGTAATTGTGCCTGCCAATACGTTCATTGCCTCTGTCCTCGCTATCAGCGACAGCGGGTTGGAACCTATATTGTGTGAACCTTGTTTCGACACTATGAATCTCGACACCAGGAAAGCAGCATTGCTGACAGAAAAACACAATGCCAAAGCCATCATGCCGGTACACCTTTACGGAACCCCATGCTGGGACGACAAACTCGTTTCACTCGCAAAGGAACAAGACCTGCTGATTATTGAGGACAACGCACAGGCTATAGGTGCAAAGGCACAAACTGCTGGAATTAACGGAACCTCTACAACCGGCGGACTAGGACATGCCGCAGGAATCAGTTTTTATCCGACCAAGAACCTGGGAGCACTAGGTGATGCCGGTGCCGTAACGACCAATGACGAAGAGCTTGCCGCTACAGTACGGGCATTGGCAAACTACGGCAGCGACCGCCGATACCACAACATAATGAAAGGATTCAACTGCCGTATCGATGAAATACAGGCAGCAATGCTTCGGGTCAAACTTAGATTTCTAGAACAGGAGAATAGTCGGCGACAGATTATTGCCGAAACCTACAACAATTGCATCACACACCCAGAAGTCATCACGCCAAAAATATTTAAGGAAATGACTCAGGTATGGCATCAATATGTAATTCGCGTTCCACGACGAGACGATTTCATGAGATACCTTAAAAACAATGGCATCGGCTGCGACATTCACTATGCTACACCGCCACACCTACAACCGTGTTATCCACACATACAGACCGAGCCTCTGCCCACCGCCGAGCAACTGGCGGATGAAGTGGTAAGCCTACCAATCGCACATCCAATAACCATTCAGCACGCAACCCATATTGCCGAAGTAATCAATAATTGGGGAACTCATTGAAATTCAGCCTTTTAGATATTTTCAAAATATCGTTCCCATTTTATATACAAATTAATAATCACTTCATTTTATCTCCATGCATACAAGCACCAATAGACAAACTTTTGAGAAAGAACTTAACAAGAAAAAATGACATACTACCATTTAAGATCTATATTCATAAATATGGGCTGTTGGACTCAAACCAACTATCCTTTCTCACATCATCATATAAAAAGGAAAAAACACTGATAGCTTTTTAAAAAACATTTTTTGAATTTTCTTTTCCAAAAATTTTGTCAGTTCAAGAATTTGACGTAATTTTGCAGTCGCAATTCATCAGAACATCCGTTTTGATAGCTATTGCACGCGACTGCGAAAGTAGCTCAGTTGGTAGAGCGCGACCTTGCCAAGGTCGAGGTCGCGGGTCCGAGTCCCGTCTTTCGCTCAAGTTCATAGAATTAGATGTTTAGGCTCATCGCTCAGGCGATGAATGTTGCGAAAGTAGCTCAGTTGGTAGAGCGCGACCTTGCCAAGGTCGA
>JAGCCU010000011.1 GCA_017651515.1 Muribaculaceae bacterium
GACCGTGGTCCTTGTAGTAGTCCCAGGCAATGTTGATGAGCGAGTCGCTGGTGGCAGGGATGTAGGCCTTATAGAGAGCCTGTACAGTGAGCAGCGCATAGTAAGCACGCTCGCTCCGTGTCATGAGGCCCGTGGGCGGTAGCCGATCTATGTGATCTGCTATATCTGCATGAGATTTTCGTTTGTCAGGCGACCCGCCGGCGTCAGCCCCTTTGGGTGCCGCGGCACGCGGCTCGATGGCCTCAAGCAGCGTGAGTGCGCTGTCGGGATTCACAGGAATCAGCGAGTCGATGGCAATCAGCCGCGCCTCGGCCTCGGAAGTGCGGTGGCAACTCACTGTGCCAGCCAGTACCATCAGCAACAATATGTAAAGAAAATTCTTCACGTTGCAAAATTAAGCATAATCCCCATACAAAGCAAGAATTAGCCGCTTAACGGCGGGAAATTAAGCAAAAATGATATGCAAGTGACTGACGCCGGAAAATAGACTATAAGTAACAAAAATAAAATTACGCGTAATGAGAAGTAAGTAGTAAGTGTGCATTAGCTCAATAATAAATCTGTGCAATCAGTGTGAGGTTTAGCATTATCAATTGTCAATTATCAATTGATTATATGTCTGTTTTTTTGCTTCTTATGTGTCTTGTAGTCTAATCTCTGTTAGTGTGTCTATATTAGAAGATGATCAGGCCGGCGATGCCTGCCAGGATGATGACGAAGATGGGATGAATGCGCGTGAAATAGACGCAGCAGAAAGCAGCAATGCAGATGGCAATAGTGGCAATCCGTTCTGAGGTCAAGTAACCGAAATTTTCGCTGTTCATCAGCAGTAATGCAGCCGATGCGATGAGTCCGACAACGACAGGGCGCAGTCCGAACAATGCTCCTTGAATTATTGGTGACTGTTTGTGTCGTTCAATGTAGTGGTAGGCAATCAATGTAAGGATGAAAGGCGGAATGACCACGGTGAGTGTGGCTACAATAGAGCCGATCACGCTACCTGTAACCACGTAGCCTATGTAGGTGGCGCTGTTGATGCCTATGGGACCTGGAGTCATCTGCGAGATGGCGACGATATCGGTAAACATTTGGCTGGTAATCCATCCCGAGTCTACTACTTCACGCTGGATTAGTGACAGCATAGCGTAGCCACCGCCAAAGCCGAACAGCCCAATCTTCAGATATGCCCATATGATTTTCAGATAGGTTTCCATGGATTAGTCATTTGACGGATTTGTTTTACTGATTCGGTGGTTCCTTATTATGATTCCAACAATAGCCCCAAGCACAATGAAAATGATTGGGTTGGAGATGACTGGCAGTTTGGAATAGATGAGCAGTGCTACGGCAATGGGGATGATAACCGTTTTCCATGTAATGCCTGCAGTGCGTGCAGTTGTGATTACCGGCACTACGATAAGTGCCACTACCGCTGGACGAATGCCCTTGAAGATACGTGACACAATTTCGTTGTTCTTTATAACGTCAGGGGTGAGATAAATTGCTATGGCAAGAATAATGAGAAATGATGGGAGAATGGTGCCCAAAGCGGCTGCAATGCTCCCCCGCAGACCTCTCAGGTGATTACCAACTACAGTGCTGATGTTCACCGCAAGGATGCCAGGCATTGACTGGGCAACAGCAAGAAGGTCGAGGAAATCGTCTTTTTCAATCCATTTGTGATTTTCCACTATCTCACGTTGTATAATGGCTATCATCGCCCATCCACCACCGAAGGTGAACAGCCCGATTTTGAAAAACGTGATGAATAGTTGAAAATACAGTCTCATAGCATTGAGTTTTCATTATCGAGCAGACTAAAAAGCTCGGATAGTACATACATACTTCCACCAACGTATATCAAGTCATTGCTACTGGCTTTTTTGCGGGCTGCAGCCAACGCCGTGCCTACATCGGGGTAACACTTTGAATTAAGCCCGATATTGTCGGTAAGGGCTTTCAGCTTGTCTGCAGTTAAGGCGCGTGACGTATGGGCCTGAGTTATATAATAAGTAGCTTCTCGTGGAAGCAATGGCAAAATATGCGCCAAGTCCTTGTCGGCCATAAATCCTATTACCATATGCAACTTATCACATTCATATTGTGCCAACTGATGCATGGCGGCGGTAATTCCAGCTACGTTGTGAGCTGAGTCGGCTATGATATCAGGCTTGCTGCCTAGTTTAGTCCACCTGCCACGAAGTCCGGTGAGAGTACTCACCTTGTTGAAAGCTTCAATAGTCTTGGAATCATCAAGAGCAATGTCAATACTCTTCAATTGGTTTACGGCGGTAAGTACGGTTGCGATGTTCGCTTTCTGATAATCACCCTGCAATTCGCATGGGAATGTGCCATAGTCGGTAGTTTCCACGAGCATCTGTTCACTATTATGAGTTACTTTAATAACAGGATTATTGTCTGTAACAAAGGTTATTTGAGCCTTTTCACTGTTGGCCTTATCAGTAAAAACATCGCGCACACTGCCTTCGGCTTCACCCACGATGGCTGGCGTGCCTGCCTTGATGATCCCTGCCTTTTCACTGGCAATCTCTTCAATGGTATTCCCAAGAAATTCAGTGTGATCAATAGATATGTTGGTTATAATACTCAATATGGGAGTGATAATGTTTGTGCTGTCTAGCCTGCCTCCTAATCCTACTTCTATGATAGCATAATCGACCTTTTGTACGGCAAAATAGTCAAGTGCCATGGCCGATGTGAGCTCAAAGAATGACGGCTGACCGGAATAGTTCCAATTATTGAAACGATCAACGAACTTTACGACAAAGTCTTTTGAAATCATTTCGCCATTAACGCGGATTCTCTCGCGGAAATCAACGAAATGCGGCGACGTGAACAGTCCCACGCGGTAGCCGTTGTTCTGCAATATGGCAGCCAGCATATTTGCTACAGAGCCTTTCCCGTTAGTGCCGGCTACATGAATGGTGGGGTAGAGCATGTGAGGGTTTCCTAGCCAGTTGTCAAGGGCAATGGCATTTTGAAGCCCGGGCTTGTAACCCGAAGCTCCCTGTCTTTCGAAGGCTGGCCGTTGATTGTATAGAAAATCTATAGTTTGTTGGTAGTTCATCATGAGTTCTTAATATCATTAACAAGAGCTTCAGCACAGCGTTCGCCATCTATGGCAGCAGAGACTATGCCACCAGCATAGCCAGCTCCTTCACCGCAAGGATAAAGTCCTTTTACTTTGATATGATGCAGCGTCTCGCTGTCGCGCGGTATTCTCACTGGCGAAGATGTGCGTGTTTCTACGCCTATCACTATTGCGTCATTCGAAAGGAAACCTTTAGCTGCATGCCCGAAAGTTTGGAAACCCTTTCGCAGACGGTCTGCGATAAAAGATGGTAGCCACTGATCAAGCCGCGATGGTTGCAGTCCTGCCGAGTATGATGATGGAGGAATAAGTTTTGACGGCTTTCCTTCGACGAAGTCTTTCATTCGTTGAGCTCCAGCTACTTGGCTATTTCCTGCTTGCTCGAAACATGTTCTTTCTAAGTCTTCTTGAAAATGCATCATTGACAGTACACCATCATTGTCGTATTTTTCTGGTAAATCTTCAGGACGCACTTCCACCACCATACCAGAGTTGGCCCAGTATGTGTTGCGGTGACTTGGAGACATTCCGTTCACAACCAGCTGGTTGGGACCACTGGCGGCAGGAACGATAACTCCACCTGGGCACATGCAGAATGAGTAAACTCCACGTCCTTCCACTTGTGTGACAAAGTTGTATTCAGCAGCAGGCAAATATTGCCCACGACCTTCTGGACTGTGATACTGTATTTGGTCAATAATGTGCTGTGGATGCTCTAATCTCACCCCTACGGCTATGCCCTTTGCTTCGAGTCCGATTTTCTTGTCATAGAGCATTCTATATACGTCGCGTGCCGAGTGGCCGGTAGCAAGTATTACTGGACCGGAGAATTTCTCGCCTGATTCACAGTCTACGCCAGTGACTGTATCATTGTCAATGATTAACGATCTAACTCGAGTTTTGAAGTGAACTTCACCGCCGCACTTGATGATGGTATTGCGCATCTGCTCTATGATTTTGGGTAGGCGGTCACTGCCTATGTGCGGATGTGTATCTATGAGGATGTTTTCACTGGCTCCATGTTGGACAAAAATGCCAAGAATCCGTTCAACAGACCCGCGTTTCTTGCTGCGGGTATAGAGTTTGCCGTCGCTGTAGGCACCGGCACCGCCTTCACCGAAACAGTAGTTGCTGTCGGGGTCAACTGTACCATCACGGGAGATGCGCGCCACGTCTTTGCGACGTTCTACGACATCCTTTCCACGCTCAAGTACAATTGGTTTCACTCCAAGTTCAATTAGACGTAATGCTGCAAATAGGCCTCCAGGACCTGCACCCACGACTATTGCGACCTTATCACTATCCACTGGTTTATAGGCGATAGGAGGAATTAGATAGTCATCAGTCATAGGTTCGTCTATATATACTCGTACCTTTAGATTGACCATCACATTGCGCTGGCGGGCATCTATTGAACGTTTGAGGATGCGCGCACCGCAAATACGTTCTTTGGGCAGGTGTCGTTCGCTGGAAATGAAATGAACAATCCTATCTAAGTCGCTGCTCACTCGTGGAGTTACTCTTATTTGTATTTCGTCAATCATTGTAGACTGTCATTTTGAATGAAGTTCTGCAATTGTACTGGTACGGTATCACTTGGTTGCGTAATATCGCGCTGTGATGGTGTTGTGGTAGGTTTTAATTTGGGATTTATGAAGTCAAATGGGCGGTCAAAATCGTGTTTCCAAACAATTCCTACACCTTGAGTAGTAAGAGCATTGCGAACATAGTAATTTTGATCGTTAAAGTGGTTGTAGGCTTTCAGACGCAGGGTCCCGCGAGGATTGAGAAGATATTCAATGTCGAAGTCACCGACAAAGTTGCTGTTTCGGGTGTTATATGTGTTGTCACGGTATCCGAAGTTGCCGTTCAATAACAACCTGTTATTTAACAACTGACTGGACAATGCCAAGTCTACTTCCATATCGCTGAAGTCACCCTTTTCGCTGCGGAAATTCGGTGAAATGGTCCACTTGTCGCTCATCTTGCCAAGCATATTGCTCAATTGAGACGATATGGTTGACGATGCCACCGATGTCAACTCATTACCGCGATTGGTGGCATTGTTGTTGTATTCAGGTGTGTAGAAGCGGTTGAGAGCCAGCAGATAGATGATTTGTCGGTTCATCATGTCATCGGTACTGATAATGCTCTTTACCTTGCGGTAGGCATCTGTGGTAAGGGTGGGGAATTCAAGGTCAAATGAAATCTCTGGCTGTCGTATGGCACCCTTGGCTCTAAGCAAGGCATGAACAGGAACATTAGTGCGGGTAATTTCCTTGTCCTGTGAGAAACTCTCATCTAAGTCGCGAATGTTTGCGTTGAGGGAATAGACTGCTTCGAGATCTAGGATTGCAGCATATGGGTCGCCTTGGAAGGTTATAGAGCTGCCATCGCGTATGGTGAAATCCTTGATGATGATGTCTTGCAAAGTGAAGTTGTAATTTCCTCTTTCCAGAGTGTAGGTGCCATATACGGTCATTTCATCGGCATCGTTATAAGTCATTCGCATGCTGCCTTGTCCCGTAGCTTTTACACGGTCTCCGCCTATTGGGTCCATGACAAGTATCAGTTGAGCGTCTGGAGTTATGTCACCTTGTAAGTCAATGTTATAGTGTGTGGGCATTGACTGCTCATCTTTTTGAGCTTGTTGGGTAAGTCGTCGCACGATTTCTGGCACGGTGTCAGCTTCAATGATAATTTCAGGCTCATTCTTGCGGTCGCGATCACGGAAAGTAATGAAATTGTAGTCGCTTGCTTCTGCTGCATCGGTCATTACAAATGTAAATGTGCTTTTGGGTGCAGTTACCATATTGACCTTGATGTCAACCTGCCCCGGTTCACCCGTGACAAATGCAGCGCCATTGCCATATATTGTGCCGTACCATACAGGATTGATGCGTTCGTTTGTGTCGTAGCATAACAACTGGTCGGCATCAGTGATGCTGAATGCAAACGATGGTTCGTGGAAACTCTTGTGGCGTAGCCATCCGTCAAAGCGTGCCTCGTTGCCTTCGCGATCGTGAATTCTAACATTGTTGAAGGCAATATAATCGGGTACGATATGAACTGAGTCGCCAGCGCAACTGTAGGTTACATTAGTATAGTCGAGTTTGAAAGCCAGACTGTCGGCCACAATATCGCCCATTAGATTGATTGTATGGAAATTGCCAAGCAACGTTGCATGTCCACTAACTTGTCCTTGAACATCGCTGGTGAATGCTGCCATGAATGGTTTCATGAAGGCAATGTTGGCATGGTCGGCATCAAAGTCAAGGTAGAGCGAATCATCGGCAACGAATATCAAACCGTCTATTATTGAATGCTTCCCATTTGACTGATCAAGGTCGGCATAGATTGAGACGGCTTTTTCTTCGTTTTTCCAACTGCTCTTGATGTCGGCATCACCCATTACTGCCTTGTTGTAAGACAGATTGTTGACATGCAAACCAGGGGTGGACAGACGAGGCGCTCCAGAGAACAGGTCGCTGGCATAGAAACGTCCAGTGGCTCGTCCGCCGAAATCTACATTGTTAATATTAAGTGTCTCAAACACATAATCAAGACTCATATCGTTCAATTCAAGGCAAAGCTGGTCATCTGGGTCATGCGAAGCCACCCCATTGATGTGTATCCATTGGTTGTCGTTATGGCCTTCGAAGTTGTCTACTGTGATTTTTTTATCTTTGATTTCCACCCGTCCAGACTCAATTTGCCAAGCGGTGTCGTTAAATACCACCTTAGTCGGATTGATGTCGATTGAGGCACTGAATCGGCGCTGGTCGTCACGGTTTATAAGTGCGGATAAATTGATGTCACCATGATAGTCACGATCACGCATGGCACGCCAAGCAAGGTTAGCATCTAGATGGTCATTTATGCCATTTGCGTCTAATGTTACAGACACCTTACCATTCTTTAATGGGTAAAGAGTTGTGGCGCGTAGAGTTGCATCATGTGTGGCGCTGTCAATGCGTGCAGTCAGCGTAGTACCTTCGATTATCTTGTTGCCTTTAAGCAGATAGGGTGCGTTGACATTAACTGCCATGTTGCCCGATTTCTCATCTATGAAACCATCTATTGTTGAGCGGTGGACAATTGTGACGGGAAGTTTTATGAAATCCTGCAATTCTTCGTCTGGCTCAAAGGTAAAGTCAAACTGGATGTCATTCCCAGTATTTGTGCGAGTAGTATAGGCATTAAAATACTGGGGGAACGACTGGCTTAACATTGACTTGATTGCGGGAATTACTGTCTTAAAATTGTAATTACCGGAGATGTGGCCGTTCAAATAATCACTTGTAATGTCTATAAACTGAGGTGATGAAGCATTATCAGCGTCAATGACGATATTGTTGATATGAAGACCTTTGTCATTGCTGTCGTTGAAACTGAGGTTGTTTATAGTTATATTGCCAGTAGCATTGTCAAGGGTGTTTCCCACAAATTCGGCATCTCCGTCGAACGATAACTTATAGTTGGCATATTTGTTCTTCAAACCGAGCAATGAGGCATTAAGATTTTGCACGTTAGTGGTGGCATCGATTTTAGTGTTACGTCCGTCAAGGTGGGCCGAACCATCAACTGTAAGTTGGCCTTGTGTATCGTTAATGTATATGTGGCCTTCATAGTCATTGCCCTTGGCAAGCACATGAGCATCAATATCGTGAATGCGGCGACCTTTAAAATCCACATAGTCGAAATGGCCGTCAAGATTTCCGTTGACTGTTCCCGACTGAATAATTGCGTCAACGTCGCTGTCGAATGCTACCGAACCAATCAAGTCATTTTTATTAAGTAGTTGAGCTACATTGAAGTTTGTCGTGGCAAGATGGCCATTGAAGTGTTTGGCTCCGTTTTTCCCATTGGTAACTAGCGTGCCATCAATATCCATGTCTCCTAGTGAGGTGTCGATGCTTCCGTTCATCTGTACGGCATTAGGATGGCCTTTTATAGCAGCGTCTATGCCAACGTTGCCAATTTTTGTAATAATGTTCCGTGCCTGTGGCGAGATTGAACCTAAGCCTGAAGTGATTCTTGATATGTCTTCTCCTGATGCTTTAAGTTTTATTTCTGGCAAGCTGAATGTCAAATTGTTGCGGTCGCGTAAGTTGCCTATAAAACCTTTCGTATTTAGGTTTAGTGTGCCATCGAGGTCTTTGATATTAAGTTGTGAAATATGCACTTCATCAAAGTTGCCATTCACGGCTGCCGAAATATCCATCGTATTGTTCCATTGCCTGAATGACGGAACGAAGGCACTTAGGTCGCTGGGCGACAATGTGCTGTTGAGATTTACCGATAGTGGCATTGTCTCGATTTCTTTGCCAAGGTTTTTAAGAGAGCTGTAGGAAAGTGACATTTCACCAATGTCAAGCCGAGAGTTGGGCAGTGTCACATGAGTGTCGCTTATATGCATCGTGGTGTCGTTGATAATAGCACGAGTAGCGAGTTTTTTCAAGCTGAAACCACTTTTTTCGTTGAAAGATAGCCGTTTGATTTGTATATCAAAGTCATTGTTCTTCAGTCTTGGCAAGACTAAATCTGCCTTGAGGTCGGAAATCGCCAGATGGTTTGGGTCAAATGTACCTGGAGGACTTTGTGGCTCATTTATGACGTCGTAGGTGAGTGCGCTCCGACGGATAACGACGTTGAAGACTTGCACGTCAAATGGCTTTGGTGGCTCATTGTCCTTTGGCTTAAAGGCATCGATAATAAATTGTATGTTTGTCGTGCTGTCTTTGTCGGGTCGTGTGATGTGTCCCTGCAGACCAAAGATTTCTCCATAGGTTACAACGATACGCTTATCTTTAATCAGCTTGTAGATATCTATGCCTGCTCCTAACTTTTCAACGTTGAGGAGAGAATCACCATTTTGCCCAGGTATGTTGACGTCGTGAAGAATTACTTGGTTAAATGGTTTTATTGTAAGTTTGCCTATCGACACTTTTGTGTCAAGGTACTCACTCACGGCCTTTTCGCAAGCGGTCTTGACTCGTTTCTGTACCGAGGGCAGCGATAGCGCAACGTATGCGGTTACAAATAGGACAACTGCCAGAATGAGCAGTGTCACTATCACCGTTCGTAGACCTCGGTATATATTTTTGAAGGCTTTATTCATTCTCACTAGTATGTCTGCAGGCTAGACTAGGCTGTCAGAGGTTGTTGCATTGCTCCAACCAGAGGCTAGCCGTTGCATCGCTGGGCATACGCCAGTCTCCTCTTGGAGAGAGAGAAACGCTACCCACCTTTGGACCATCGGGAAGACAAGAACGCTTAAACTGTTGGCTGAAGAAACGTTTTACGAACAAGGTGAGCCACTTCTTAATCGTATCGTTATCATAATCGCCTTTGAATGCTTTACGGGCTAGGAAGAATATCTTGCGGGGAGAGAAACCGTGACGAATCATGTTGTAAAGGAAGAAGTCGTGTAACTCATATGGGCCAATGATATCTTCTGTCTTTTGTTTGATGTTGCCCGCATCATCAGCAGGGGTGAGCTCGGGGCTTATGGGGGTGTGCAGCACGTCAAGAAGTGTCTCTCGCACTGTGAGACCTGTGGGATTCGATGCACTAACATCATCGGCGAACCACATTACCAGATGTTTGGCAAGTGTCTTTGGAATACTGCCGTTAACGTTGTACATCGACATGTGATCACCATTGTATGTACACCATCCCAGAGCAAGTTCTGAGAGATCGCCGGTGCCTAGCACGAGCGAACCCGTCTTGTTGGCATAGTCCATCAGGATTTGCGTCCGTTCGCGTGCTTGAGCATTCTCGTAAGTTGTGTCGTGACTGTCCAGGCTATGTCCTAGGTCGGCAAGGTGCTGTGCTACTGCATCAGCTATACCTATTTCCTTCACGGTGATGCCAAGAGCATTCATTAGCTGTAGGGCATTGGTGAGTGTGCGGTTTGTGGTTCCAAACCCTGGCATGGTGATGCCATAGATGCCTTTGCGGTCAATGCCGAGCCTATCGAATGCGCGGCAGGCAACCATCAGGGCAAGAGTGGAGTCGAGTCCGCCTGATATGCCCACTGTCACGCTTTTTATTCCCGTGTGCTCAAGACGGCGCATGAGTCCCATGGTTTGGATGTTGACTATGTCCTCGCATCTTGTGGTAAGCATGTGGGGCTCAGATGGCACGAAGGGCAGCCGGTCTACGTTGCGTCTGAGCTCCACCTTCTCATAGTCGAGTCCAATTGTTTCAGATTTCTCGTGGCGATAGCTGCGGTGCCATTGACCCATCGAATCGGTGAAGCTGGTATTGATGCGTCTTTCATTGGCAAGTGCCTCGATATCAATGTCAGCTATTATGAGCTGTGGCTCAGTGCCAAAGCGCTTGCTTTTCTGCAGCAGGTGTCCGTTCTCGGCAATCAGTGCATTTCCGGCAAAGACTAGGTCAGTGGTGGATTCGCCGTAGCCTGCTGAGCAGTAGATGCATGCAGCTATATTTCGAGCACTTTGTCCCTTGACAAGTTCCATAACATAGTCGTGCTTGCAAACAAGCTCATTGCTTGCCGATAAGTTCACCAGCACGTTGGCACCGTTAATAGCAGCTAACGTCGTTGGAGCAATAGGCGTCCAAAGGTCTTCGCATATTTCAAAAGCTATGGCGGCATCACCCAAGTGGATTATCAGGTCGGTTCCGAAAGGGAAATCTCTTCCGCAGAGCGTGATTGTCGATTGGCTGCGCGCAGCGGCGTTTATGCCGGCGGCAAACCAGCGTTTCTCTTGAAACTCCCTATGATTCGGCAGGTAAGACTTGGGAATTACCCACATCTTCCCCTTGTGCATCACTACAGCGCAGTTGAACAGCATGCCCTCGCACCGTAGTGGAGCACCCACCACCACCATAGTCTCGCAATCCTTAAGCGCATCGAGCATCTCAACGGTCGCACTCTCGGCTACTTCAAGCAAAGCATCGTTGCACAGAAGATCGCCGCAAGTATAGCCGGTGACACATAGCTCGGGAAATGCAAGCAACTGAACGCTCGCAGCAGCGGCCTCCTTTGTCTGCCTTATCATCTCTGCAACGTTGCTTTTTACGTCGCCAACCTTTGGTAGCGGAACACACGCTGCTACCCTCATCAAGCCGTAATTGCTCTCTTTCATCGCTTTTGATTAATTATATGATTGTAGTTTCTATTTTCAAATCAACAAAGTTAAGCATTTACATTGATATCGCGGTCATACAACTGCAAAAATCGAGCCAAACTTTACACTTGTTTGCAATTATTAAGTGGGTACGAACTTCGCAACTATTCACCGTTGCCTCAAAAATTTGAATGAGGTTTATAGAATGAGTTTACTTATTCAATCAAAATGAGTGTAAGCTCCTTGTGTGGCTAGATGGTAATGTGATGCTTCCGATGGTATTTCCACATCTGTTAGATGAGTATTCGCTGCACCGGTAAAGATGATGGTACCAGAGCATTGCAGTAAGTCTCCTTTAAAATGCCGTCCTATGACGATGATATCGTTCTTCATATTTGTATTCGCAATGATGCTTGTACTCAGTTTGTCATCAGTTACAGCAATGCGCAGGCCGTCCATCATGGCAAATGGAGGTCGCACCGACATGGTGCTGATGATTGTGTCGGCGGTGGTAACTGCGGCAATTGTGTTTATTCGGTAATGGGAAATGAAAGCTCGGTGATGTTGCATAAAATCGGCTTTAAGCATTTGAGGGTCATCATCGTAGTCTGGTATCCAAAGAAGTGCGTTACCGTGGTCGAATGCAAGTATTGGGGTGCATTTGAAGTCGTTAAAGACGATTAGTCCCGAAGGAGGGGTGGAGAACGTAGTGTAAACTTGTGATAAAACCATTGCAAA
Organism: Muribaculaceae bacterium; assembly: GCA_017651515.1. Classification (GTDB taxonomy): domain Bacteria; phylum Bacteroidota; class Bacteroidia; order Bacteroidales; family Muribaculaceae; genus Sodaliphilus. The sequence goes on from JAGCCU010000011.1 coordinate 11,950, forward strand.
CAAAGAGGTTACTGCACCTATAAGTATGTATTTGTGGCGATTGAAAATCCACCATGCAAGCAGTGAAAGCGTGACGAAATAAAACACAAGTGTAATTCCACTGATATGCACATTGCTCAGATGAAGGCCATCGTTACCATCACCCATTATTTGTCCTGTCAATTGCAATGCGTGACATGAGGCATCGGCCGCTTTATGTAAAAGCGGCACGTTAACACCGAGAAGTGCCATTATAATAATTACTACGCCGAGTACAATCACAATAGGAATAAGCGGCAGCGTGATAAGGTTGGTGAGAGGTGATATAAATGATATGGTATTGAAATAATAAGCCGTAATCATCATAGTGGCGAGCATGGCGACGAGAGAAACGACAAGAGTAGTTATCAGATAGCCGAAAATGCGATTTTTGGGGCGGTGATTCCAGTAGTTAAAAGTGAGGAGCAATGCAGCCACCGTGATGAAACTGAGTTGGAAACCAATGCTGAAGACTTGAAATGGATGAAAAACCAGTATGAGCAATGCGGCTACAGCTAGTGAATTGATTGGGGAGTAGCGGCGAAATAGTATGAATGTCATGAAGCTTATGGCAATCAAGAGTGCAGCCCTAATTGTCGACGGTGACAACCCTGTCAAGACGCAGAACAAAGTAAGCACAACTAGAGTCAATGCCAACCTGAGTTTTTTCATCCGCAAATAATCAAGTGGCATTAGCAGCAGCCAAATAATCCAGGTGATGATACCTACATGCAGTCCGCTCAATGCCAAGGTGTGAGCAATGCCAGCTCGGCTGAAATCTTCACGCATTTCTTGGTCGATAATACGGCTATCACCAAGAAGCATGGCTATAATCAACTGTTGTGTGATGTGGTCATCGATGGTAGCCATGACTGAAGTTTCTAGTTTTTGTCGAAGTTGGTATATCCAATCTGAGAAAAAAATTTCTTTGTGATAATGGAATGGTTTCTCCTCAAGATGTTGGGTGTATTTTATTCCCTTTCTCCATAGCGATCCTGCATAGTCGAATTCATCGGGGTTTCCTTGATTTGTTATAGGTCGCAGGTTGCAGAAGAATCGCAAATTGTCGCCTGAGCGGACAGTGTAGTCACATCCTCTGGTGGTCAGCAATACTTTCGGAAAACCCTTAGTTTGAATAGTTGCCGTGATAGTAGTCGAGAAATCCTTGTGGTTGATGTCGATAATGCGAGCTTCGATGGGTTGGCCGTTGATTGCATTCAGATCCAAAGTCTGTGGACGATGCGCGATGGCGTTTGTCATCCCCGCAGCGATGGCAACAGCGGAAATCGGCACTATCCATAGCGGCCTCATTTCGTACTGGCATTGTTTGGTATTTGAAAAGAAACTGATTGCAAGATATGATGCAATACCAATGAAAAGAACGAGCAGAGCGGTGATAAGCGAGCCATGTCTACAGCCAATAAGGATTCCCAATACAAAAGGAATAAGTAGGCGAAAGGCTGGATAGCGTGCAAGAATGGACTGGGACATGACAGTTTTAATTGTCAATAAATCAGTTTTATGTTCTTTGTCATGCTATTTAGTGTTTGGCGACATGTCAGTCCAGATAGAATAGGAGATGAAGGCCTGCAGAAGCAGCATTTCGAGTCCATTCTTTACGGTGGCTCCCATTTCACGAGCATTTCTCATGAAAAGTGTCTCGTCGGGGTTGTAAATAAGGTCGTAACAAAGGTGTTGCTTTGTAAGGAATCGGTAGGGGAAGTCTGGACACTGGTCAATATCGGGGTACTTTCCAAGTGGAGTAGCATTTATCACAATTTTGTGTTGTGATACCATGGCTCGAGTTATTTCCTCGTATGTTAATGTGATTGCTGATTTCCTGCGTGATACAAACTTCACCTTAATATTGTGTTTCTCAAGTGCGCGAGCAACTGCTTTTGCAGCGCCGCCAGTTCCCAGCACCAGTGCGCAGACGTTAACAGGCTTAGTTGGCAAAAGGGGAAGCATTGTCTGTTCAAATCCAGGAGTATCACTGTTATAGCCTTTGAGCCCGATTACTTCATTGTTTTTTTTGTCACGAATTATCTTAATGACGTTGACAGCGCCTATGGCTTGCGCTTCTTCATCAAGTTCAGTAAGAAATGGGATAACAGCCTCTTTATATGGAGCTGTGACGTTTAGTCCATTCAGACTTGGGTGTTCGCTTATGATTTCCATCAAGCGGTTGATGTCATCGATCTCAAAGTTTAGGTATTCGGCATCAATGCCTTCAGAAGTGAACTTTTGGTTGAAAAATTCGCGTGAAAAGGAGTGGCCAAGTGGATAGCCTATTAACCCATAAATTGCCTTTGACGTTGCTGCCATAATGCTGAAACAAGCCTTTAATGATGAAAAATTAGTGTAACTGCAAAATTAGTTCAAACTGAATGAAATACAAAATTTTGAGCTGCGAAAGCAAAAAAAATTTTTTTCTTTGCTGAGTTGTGAAAGAATTAATAAGGAATTATTCATTTTATTTCCGAAACACCGCCTAATTTGGGCGTAACCAACATTAGTGATTAATTGGCAATTTAGTTGATTTTTTATTGAAAACAAAATATTGCTATTTGATACATGTTTAAAAGACCGGCTTTTTTAAAATGATGTTTATAACGCAATTGATGTCGCCCACGTCTATGATTTGGTCACCGTTTATATCGGGATTGGAGGCGCATTCATTGGCGGATTTCTTTTGTAAAACTATGTTGATGAGCAGGTTCACGTCGCCCACATCGACTTCACCGTCACCGTTCACGTCGCCCAAAGCGTATTCTGGCTCTGTAGGGAACTGGATGGTATAGATGCCTGTGGTATAGGCCGAAGTCATTTCTCCTTCGCTATAGTAATAAACTTTGGCGAAATGTTTCAGTCCGTCCACGAGGTCGTCGAAGTCAAAGCGCAGGGTGGTGTCGGCATGTGCCTCAAGGCATACAGGCACCGTCACAGTGTGAATCGATGAACCGTAGTTGTCGTGAGTGACGCGGAACAAGCGCGCGGTGATGTCTTCATCGTAGGTCGTTTCACCATCGTTGGTCACATGAACCTGCAAGCCGAACTGACGGCTGCCGATGATGCGGTTCTCAGTGTCGATAACGTTCAGCACTTGTGCGGTGGCGCTGATTTGTGCTGCACCCATGTCAGTGATGGTCAGCGTGCGGGTGGCAAATGGGCTTGAGCCGTCGTCGTTGAGCGACCATTTAAGGGTAATTGTACCTGCCGTTGTGGGAACAAAACGATAACCTATATCGCCGGTCTCACCAGGCTCAATGTCTGCAAATGCTGTTGAGGCGAATTCTCCGTCAATGTAGAGGTAGACGAGGTCGTAACGCGACTCCCCGCTGTTTGTCAGGTTAACTATGGCACGCATGTCGCGGTTGGTGTGGCGATGACCCTCAAATGTGATTTCATTCACTGTATAATGTTTAGTGGCGGCGGTACCATGGCCGGTGATGGTGCATCTGTTGGCATCAATGGAAACTTCAATGTAGCTTTCATCGGCTCCGATGCATGGATGCCAGTTGTTAGAATTGCGGATGCTGTAAATGGGCACGATGCGGTAGGTTCCGCTGGTGATCCCGCTGCCAAAACTAAGCGTGCGGGAGTTGGTGGAGATGTACTTACTTGGTTTTAGGTTGTTGGTGTAGTTCGTGTAGAGTTTGCTAACTAGTGAGTTACTGGAATCATAGAAACCCCATCCGAAGTCAAAACTTGCAATTTGTGAGGTGTAGTTGCAGAAGCGGTTCGACACAGTTACTTGGAAACTTCCTGAGTAAGATGACCGTGTGGTAATCATGTCGTCTATGGTGAGGCGTGTAGATGTCAAGGCTATAATGCCGGCATCGGATGTTCCCGGCTCAAGTCCAATTGCCATTGCCTGGTTGTAGATGTAGCCATATGTTCCTGAAGCACTGCCAATGCATGGCATGAATATCGTTGTTAATCGTTATGTTGACGGTTCCATCACTACCACAAAGGTAATTATGAAGTGACAATTGATAAATAGTTATAAAAAAGCATGCTGCCGCACGGAAACCGCGCGGCAGCATTTTTAGTATGAAAAATTATGCATGCTACATAATGAAAAGCTGCAAGGTGATGGAAACCTTGCAGCTTGATAGTTAATTTAAGCAGTATGTATATGCTTTTATGCGTTCTCTACAGCTGCCTGCGCGGCGGCTAATATTTGGGCTATCATGCTGATAATCAATTATTTACGTTTGGACTGGTCAACATTTGAGCTGCATTTTTCGTGCAGAATGAGTTTGATTTTAACAAAAAAACTAAAGCTGCATATCTATTTCATACTTTCAATAAAAAGAGAAACAGTTGATTCCATCTTTGCTGGTTTAAGTTTAAGTTTAGATATGCTTATATATAATAAGGTATAGTAAACTTGAAGCAGATGATTGTAGGTTTAATCTTTAAGTTTAGAGGTTCATGTATATATACATGGGTAAACGTAAACCTAAACTTTGCAGAATGAATCGACTTGTGTTTCCTAAAAATCACATTTTTCTTTTTACTGAAGATGAACCAATTTATATTCTCCCCTTCTCAATCCCCATCTCCTTTAACAGAGTAATCAGTTTATGAAGTCGCAGCCAAATTGCTCTACA
>JAGCCU010000012.1 GCA_017651515.1 Muribaculaceae bacterium
CTGGAGGAAGAGTCATACATCAAGTTCCACGAGACCTACTTCTTCGGCCCCGCATGGCAGCCGATATCAGGCGCGACCGTTGACAGCCAGATTTTTGCCGAACCGACCCAGACGTGCGTAATGCGCAGTGCGGGCCCAAGTGCCATCGCCGACGTTGATGCAGCGACCGTTCCAGGTGACGAGGTGTACTACGACATGCAGGGCCATCGCGTGGCAGAGCCAGCACAGCCCGGCATCTATGTGCGCGACGGAAAGAAGATTGTGGTGAAGTAACGCATAAAACAACAAGCCCTGAAAAGGGCGGCAGAACACAGGCAGGGGCCAGCGACAGCGCTGCCCCTGCTTCGTTGTTCCCTCTCTCACAATTAGCCCCGTAGGCGGCGACACATTTTGATGGCGCCACTGCGTGGCGGAAATTAATTAAAATTTAGTACAATTTGCTGCGCGAAGCGTGCCCTTTCGCTACGTGCGTCAGCCCCACTGACAACTGAAAACTCCTAATGCGTCAGCCTATATGATCCTTATGTTCCTTATAGTCTAAAATTTGTGTAATCTATGCAATCTGTGTCAGGATTAAAAAAGTCAAGAATTGTGATATTTAGACCGAGTATAAATTTCAAAAGTATCATAAATCTCAATATTATAGCGACAATAAACCATTACAAAAATATATTTTGGGAAACTTTTCTTCATTTTAAAAATTTTAATCCATTAAATAACAGGCAATTAGAAAAAGTTTTAGAATACTTTGATTTTTATTTTGAATTGTCGCTGTTGTCAAAAAAATAATAGTTAACTTTGCAGTCGCATACCAAAAATGCACATTAACCTATAATCATAAATTCATTTTTAGCTTAACTAAATGGAGAACAAAAAGACTTACACCTACCAAGAAGCATACGAGGCTACACTCAAATACTTCGAAGGTGATGAACTGGCTGCGCGCGTATGGGTGAGCAAATATGCCCTCAAAGATTCCTTCGGGAACATCTTTGAGCAGACACCCGACGACATGCACCACCGCATTGCAAAAGAGATTGCACGCATTGAGAAAAAGTACCCCAACCCGATGTCGGAAAAAAAGGTCTTTGACCTCATCAAGCATTTCCGATACATCGTGCCACAGGGCAGTCCTATGGCAGGCATTGGCAACAACTACCAGATTGGCTCGTTGTCGAACTGCTTTGTCATTGGCATTGACGGAGAACCCGATTCCTACGGCGGCATCATCAAGATTGATGAAGAGCAGGTCCAGCTCATGAAACGTCGCGGTGGCGTGGGACACGACCTTTCGCACATCCGCCCCAAGGGATCGCCAGTAAAGAACTCGGCCCTCACTTCCACTGGCCTTGTGCCGTTCATGGAGCGCTACAGCAACTCCACTCGCGAAGTGGCTCAGGACGGACGTCGTGGCGCCCTCATGCTCACTGTGAGCATCAAGCACCCAGATGCTGAGTCGTTCATCGATGCCAAGATGGAAGAAGGCAAGATTACCGGTGCCAACGTGAGTGTTCGAATTGATGACGATTTCATGAAAGCTGTCGTTAATGGTACCGAATACACTCAGCAGTACCCCACCGTGAGCGATAATCCTCAGTATGAGAAAAAGATTGACGCAACCAAACTGTGGAACAAAATCGTGCACAACGCTTGGAAGAGCGCTGAACCCGGCGTGCTGTTCTGGGATACCATCACCCGTGAGTCGGTACCCGATTGCTATGCCGACCTGGGCTTCCGCACTATCTCAACCAACCCCTGCGGTGAGATTCCTCTGTGCCCTTACGACAGCTGCCGTCTGATTGCTATCAATCTTTACAGCTACGTGGTGAATCCATTTACTCCTGAGGCATACTTCGACTATGACCTTTTCCGTGAGCACATTGGCTGCGCTCAACGCATCATGGACGACATCATCGACCTGGAGATGGAGAAAATTGACAAGATTCTCGAGAAAATAAACTCCGACCCAGAGACTTCCGAAGTTAAAACCACCGAGCTGAACCTGTGGAACAAAATCCGCACTAAGACCCTCAAGGGCCGCCGTACCGGCGTGGGAACAACTGCCGAAGGTGACATGGTGGCTGCAATGGGACTGCGCTACGGAACCGATGAGGCAACCGAGTTCTCAGTTGCTGTACACAAAGCCTTGGCACTGGCTGCCTACCGTTCATCAGTGAACATGGCAAAGGAACGTGGAGCATTCGAAATCTACGATGCAAAGCGTGAGGAGAACAATCCTTACATCAATCGCATCCGCGAAGCAGACCCCGACCTGTATAAACTCATGCAGAAATATGGTCGCCGCAATATCGCCTGCCTCACCATCGCACCTACCGGTACTACCAGCCTTATGACTCAGACTTCCTCTGGTATCGAGCCTGTATTCATGCCGGTTTATAAACGTCGCCGCAAAGTGAATCCTAACGATAAGGATGTGCGTGTAGATTACGTTGACGAGAACGGCGATTCATTCGAGGAATTCATCGTCTATCATCACAAGTTCGTCACTTGGATGAACACCAAGGGCATTGAGGTACGCAACGACTACAGCCAAGAGCAAATCGATGACCTGGTGGCTCGTTCACCTTATTATAAAGCCACTGCCAATGATATCGACTGGGTGAACAAAGTGAAGATGCAGGGTGCTGTTCAGAAATGGGTGGACCACAGTATCAGTGTCACAATCAACTTGCCCAACGATATCAGCGAAGAAATGGTCAACAAGCTGTATGTTGAGGCTTGGAAGTGTGGATGCAAGGGCTGTACGGTATATCGCGACGGTTCGCGCTCAGGAGTGCTCGTCTCCCTGTCAAAGGACGACAAGAAGAAACTCGAGAAGAAAAAAGGCTTATATATAGCCGAAGAGGAACATATTCTCAAACGCCCCATCGAACTGGAGGCTGACGTTGTACGTTTCCAAAACAACAAGGAGAAGTGGATTGCCTTCATCGGACTTATAGACAACAGGCCCTACGAAATCTTCACCGGTATTGCAGACGATGACGAGGGCATCTTCTGTCCCAAGTCGGTCAATCATGGAAAGATTATCAAGGCAGTCGATGAAAATGGCGTGAAGCGTTACGACTTCCAGTTCATCAACAAGCGTGGATTCAAGACCACCATCGAGGGACTGTCAGAGAAGTTCAACCCCGAGTTCTGGAACTATGCGAAGCTTATCTCCGGTGTGCTGCGCTACGGCATGCCCATTGAGCAGGTACTTAAACTTGTCACCAGCCTTGAACTTGACAACAAGTCAATCAACACTTGGAAAATGGGTGTTGAACGTGCACTGAAAAAGTATCTTCCCAATGGCACAAAGGCCAACGGACAAAAGTGCCCCAACTGCGGTCAGGAGACCCTGGTTTACCAGGAAGGCTGCTTGATTTGCACCAACTGCGGCACTTCACGCTGCGGATAACAAACAGCATACATTCAAAAAAGAAATAGTTTGAACTTCCTTTATGGAATGTTCAACCGATTTTTATTGAACCAAATGGATTTAAATCCAGCCAAGCGAATGATATAGATAGGCAATGAGATAACCTGCGATGCAGGCTACGACTGTATGTATCATACCGGGCATCATGAATGAATGATTCAGCAGATACTTTCCTATCTTGGTCGTACCTGTGCGGTCGAAGTTGACGGTTGCAATGTCTGATGGATAGTTGGGAATAAAGAAGTATCCGTAAACGGATGGGAACACTCCCAACAGAATCCATCCGTCAATACCCAATTTGTAAGCCAAAGGCAGCATGGCAACGACCACAGCCCCCTGGGAATTCACAAGTACCGACACGAGGAAGAATGCAAATGCAATAGACCACGGATACTGCTCGACCATGCCGGCAAGCATGCCCTGAATCTCGGGCAGATAATTTGCGAAATAGGTGTCGGCAAGCCAGGCAATGCCGTAGATGGCTACCACTGCCACCATACCGCTCTGCCACACAGGACCCGAAACGGCCTTCTTCGGCGATGCCTTGCAGAAGATAATCATCAAGGCTGCTGCAGTTATCATTACAATCTGAATGACGATGTTCATCTTCAATGGTGAAGAAACTACTTCTGTAATACCATCGAATGCGAATCCCAATTTGGCTAACTGGTCTGCTGTAATTGGTGTGTCATGCCCAACTAGTGCTACGTCGGGAGCTTCTTTGACGGCTTTAACAGCATTGTAGGCTGGCAGCAAATCCTGGAAAATAGCGAAGAAAACGATTACCAACAACGCACCGAAGAAGATAAATACTGCGCGCTTGCTCTCGGGAGCAATCTTCTTGTCAAGGGTGGTGGCGGTACTGCCGTAAACGTAATCACGTTGTTCAGGGTCGGCGATTTTCTTCTGGAACTCAGGATCTTTGTCAAGGTCTTTGCCACGCTTATACGAAGCCACCGAAGCCATGACGATACCTAGAATACAGGCAGGGAACGTCACCATTAGCACCTGTGGAATTGAGATGTTATATCCATTACCGCCAGAAATGGTTATGAATGCCACCACTGCCGCTGCAATGGGTGAGCATGTGATACCGATCTGCGAAGCAATGCTGGCAATGCCGCAAGGGCGCTCAGGCCTTATGCCCTTCTTGATGGCGATGTCGCAGATAATGGGCATGAGAGTATAGACAACGTGACCGGTTCCAACAAGTACAGTCAGGAAGAAAGTACAGATCGGAGCCATAAACGTAATGCGCCCCGGATGTTTGCGCAACAGCTTCTCGGCTAGCTGAATCAGCCAGTCCATACCACCCGAAGCCTGCATGATGCCGGCACAGGTCACTGCGGCAATAATGATATAAATGACGTCAGTAGGCGGTGTACCTGGTTTCAAGCCGAAGCCGAACACGAGTATTGCCAGACCGATGCCGGAAATTGCTCCAAGTGCCAGACTACCATATCTCGAGCCCAGCCACAGCGCTGCAAGCACGATGCAGAGCTGTAAAATCATTAATAGTGACATATCTTAATGGTATTAATTAGTGAATCAATATCGAATGCTCAACTGGACAAAAATGCTGCTGTAATTATGCTTTTCCAGTGAGCGGTCATTTGTCAGCACATATTCGGTCTGCAACTCCAGGTATTTGCAGAATCGGTAGTTAAGACCAATTTCATAGTTGGTCTTCATGTCAACCGACGATGCTGTAGGGCGATAGACATCGTAACGGGCCTTTGCCATCAACTTATCGGCATAGACAGGTACGATAGCGAGAGCGTAGAAACCGTCGGCCTTGTCATTGGCAACCTCGTTGCCTGCATTGTCAGTGTAGGTCTTGATGGTTAGGTCGCTGTTGTTGTCCGACTTCTGCAATGTAGTGGCAAAGCCCTTGCCGGTCGAATGGATATACTCTGCGCGCAACTGCAGCAGGTCTTTTTTGTACTCGGCACTCAAGGCATAGCGGTGCTTGTTTAAACTTACCATCTCACTTCCATTCTTGCGAGCATAGGAGCCTTCCCAACCGAATGCGCCTATTCTCATACCTTCGATTGGCATAACCCAGATTCCTCCTATGATGTCCTTTTTCGTGTTCACATCTTTCACGTTGATGCCCTGACCGTTGAACACGCCCACTTGATAGTGCAGCAGATTACGGCCGCTTCCGTTTTTCAGGAAATCGCCCTGAAATTGAAGTCCAATGTCGCGGCCGTTGCTGGAATGCTCACCCGAGCGGTCGCTGAAACCCGACAGCTTGGAAACAGGCTGAGAATACGACATGAAGCCCTGGTCGATAGGATTCATCGGGTTTTCGAATGTGAAAGGTCTCTTGAACTGACCAAGTTTAATCTTGAAAAACTCTAGCTTCTGCCACTCCATGAAGTAATCCACAAGCCTAGGACTGCTGCTCAAATTGGAAAAATTACCATTTATCTGGCCCTGAATCTTGTAATAGAAGTCATTGAGGATGCGCCCCTCGACCGATGCCCTCACAAGTCTTAAGTCAAAGGTATTGCTGTTGCCGCCATCCTTGAACGTAGCCTGATAGGATGCCATGGCAAAGCCACCGAATTTTGGCTTGGTGAAAATAGGTGTTTTACCGTTTTCCTGTGCCACTACACTTGGGAGCAGCAACAAGGTCAATAATAACGTCAATAATATACGTCTCATAGCAAAATGTATTAGCTTGATTATTACTTATATATTTATAGTATGGGCGGGAGTTGGAACAATCGGGTGCCATTAGAGCCTTTGATAAGGATGTAATAGCCTTCAGGCCGCTCAGCCTCGATGGCGGCTTTCACCTCTTCTACATCAGCAAACTTGCGATAAGGGCAATCAATGGCAGCAAATTCATTGCCTACGAGCCAAACCTCATCAAAACCGCACTCACCCAGGCGACTGACCACCTGACGATGCTCCTCACTGCTGCTCGTCCCCAGCTCACGCATTTCGCCCAGTATCGCCATCTTTGGTGACACTTGCATCATCGTGAAGTTGTCAAGCGCAGCCTTCATCGAGGTTGGATTGGCATTGTAGGCATCCACGATAAGGTGGTTATGCTCTGTATCGGTAAGTTGTGAACGGTTGTTCGACGGCGTGTATCCTTCTATGGCTGCACAAATCTGTTCAGGATCGACGTCAAAGTTCAAGCCAACGGTTATGGCAGCCAAGGCATTGTCAATATTATAGCTTCCAATAAGATGTGTTGTCACTTCGTGCCATTGTTCATCAGTGACCGATTTGTCACACCAACGGAAACGAAGGAATGGGTCACATGCCACTATCTCCCCAACTACTCGTGCGCCTTCAGTGGCGTTGCTGGTATATTTCAATGTGCCCACACCCGCAGGCAGTATGCCTGTGAGATAATTGTTGTCGGCATTGACGAAAATCTGGCTGCCTGGATGCATCGACAGATAATCATACAGCTCACCCTTGGTGCGTATCACGCCCTCAAGCGATCCAAAACCCTGCAGATGAGCCTTCCCTACGTTTGTAATAAGGCCACAAGTCGGCTCGGCTGTCTCTACCAGGGTCTTGATGTCACCAGGGTGACTGGCACCCATCTCCACCACGGCAATTTCATGCTCTGTGGCCAGACGGAACAGCGTTTTGGGCACGCCAACGTCATTGTTGAAGTTTCCCTCGGTGGCCATGACATTATACTTTTGGCTCAAGACAGCAAGCACCAGTTCCTTGGTAGTGGTCTTTCCGTTCGTGCCGGTAATGCCTACCACAGGAATGTCGAACTGCCGGCGGTGCTCACGCGCAAGATCCTTGAATGTCTGCAGAGTGTTGTCAACCAGAACCATTTGACCAGCATTGGATTCTGAGGCTATAAACTGATCATAAATCTCTTTATCGTCTACTACAGCCAGCGAACAACCTTGCTCAAGAGCCTTGGCGGCAAACTTGTTTCCATCGAAAGTCTCACCTTTCAGCGCAATGAATATGCTGCCCTCAGGGCAATTACGGCTGTCGGTGGTTATCTCTGGATGACACTTATAAAATGAGTATAATTCCTTAATGTCCATAATATGCTTTTATTTATCTGCTATATAGTTGTTATCCCAAATTTATAATTGCCAGCATTTTTTTCTGCTCCTCTAAGATAGAGGAGCTGTCACAGAGTGACTGAGGAGTATGACAAAGCATTAGGTATTCAATTGAGGCTTCATACTCCCCCATCCCCCTCTATTCTTAGAGGGGGAGCTATGTCGCAACTATGCTCATGATGACAACAAATATATTGTACCTTTATTATCTGCAAAGTTAATAATTATTTACGCAAATTGATAGCAAAACAAAATAAAATTAGTATTTTTATTGCCAAAGTCATATTGATGCCAAATCATAAATTCTTCCTCTTTTCGTCAAAAATTGCTTTCACAAGGTGTTTGGCACAGGCAATCGGCAAAACGACACCTTAAAAAGCATTGTAAAATTTGGTCATTAGCACACTAAGCAGTAACTTTGCACTTAACGTATTCTAAAACCCTTATATAAAATGAGCAATTCCAAAAGAACCATAGCCATCGTTTGCGGTGGCGACTCCTCCGAACACGAAGTGTCATTACGCTCGGCACAAGGACTATATAGCTGGTTTGACCGCGACCGTTACGATGTTTACATCGCTTTTATCCGCGGAAGCGACTGGCACGTGAACCTGCCTGACGACAGCCAGACTCCCATTGACAAAAACGACTTCTCGTTTACTTTTAACGGCCAAAAGATCGTTTTTGACTACGCCTATATCACCATCCACGGCACACCAGGCGAGAACGGAATCCTTCAAGGCTACTTCGAGTTGTTGAGGATACCCTACTCTACCTGCAACGTCCTCATCGAATCATTGACATTCAACAAGTTTGCAATGAACAACTATGCGAAGGCTTACGGCGTCAATGTTGCCGACAACATCCTCATGCGCCGCGACATGGAGAACACATTCACCGAAGCGGAAATAAAGACCCGCGTGGGGCTGCCCTGCTTCGTGAAACCCGTTGCCGACGGCTCAAGCTTCGGCATCTCGAAAGTCAAGAGCTTCGACCACCTTGCCAGCGCACTCGAGAACGCCTTCAAACAGGGCGACGACGTGATGATAGAACGTTTCCTTGACGGCACCGAGGTTACCGTGGGATGCTACAAGACACGCCGCAAGAGCGTCGTCTTCCCCGTTACCGAGGTGGTTACACACAACGAGTTTTTCGACTACGATGCGAAGTACAACGGTGAGGTGGAGGAAATCACGCCGGCACGTATTTCGCCCGAACTCACGGCCGCGCTGCAGGCCGAGACGTCGCGCATCTACGACATCCTCCACTGCAACGGCATCATACGCGTGGACTACATCGTCACGAAGAACGAAGACGGCACCGACCGCATCAACATGCTCGAAGTGAACACCACGCCTGGCATGACCGCCACAAGTTTCATTCCACAGCAGGTACGCGCCGCAGGCCTCGAAATGAAAGACGTCCTCACCGACATCATCGAAAACCAATTCTAACCAGCAAGTCGGCAGCGGGCCACTGCACCCAATATGGGGCTGACGCACCAGCGGGTCGGCAGACACAAAAACAAAGCAGGGGCTACGCTTTCGCTGGCCCCTGCCTGTGTTCTGCCGCCCTTTTTCAGGGCTAGTTGTTTTATACTTATTTCACCACAATCTTCTTCCCGTCGCGCACATAGATGCCGGGCTGCGCTGGCTCTGCCACGCGGCGGCCCTGCATGTCGTAGTACGCTCCGTCGCATTTAATATATTCTCCTGTAAGGTCATCTATACTCACATCTTGGTTGCCAATATTGTTAAACAGGTCATGATAGTAGTCGCAAAGTTCCCTCTGAATGACTTTCTCTCCGTTTTCTTCAATATGACAAAAACAGAAATATACAGCATCGGCAATATTGTCGAATATTGATTCATCAATATGACGCATCATAGCTTCGGGACTCATGAAAGACCTGCAATAGAACGCCGCGATATTGCGCTTGGGGATTCTGGTAAGACCACGTCCTAAATTATAGATGCCATACCCTTCAATTGCGAGAAGCGATTCGTCATTTAGTTCCACTACCGTGCTCGGTGTGTTAGATTCTGATGCAGCAGCGCGACTTGATGTCGTTCTGTCTTCAATCTGAGCTTTCAATGTCGTCTTGACTTCATATTGCATCAGATTACGGCCTTGTACATTGACAGTCCCTACAGGATCTGCTCTCTTGCCGACGGTAACGATGAAATCCTGATTCTCCTGTATTTCCTGAAGTTCATTGTTCTCATCGTAATACGAACCTGGGACAAAACCGCAATTATAACTTTTCGAAGGATACTTTGAATAGAAATAAGAAAAATCGTTGAAGTCGTATATAAGATACTCATCATTATTATCCTTATATGTATATTCATTTATCGTAATCAAATCAATGTCCCCGGGGTATAAATTTTGAATCTTAAAATATGGATTCACCTCAAATTCCCTGTATCCAGCGTTGTAGTCACGAGTCTGGGCTACAAATGCGTCATCATAGATGGCATAGACCTTCTTGTCCTTTTCACGTGCATAGGCTATCACAGTCGGGATGGTGTCGAACGTACCGGACTTGTCTTCTATTGTCCGCCAGCATTTCTTATATGTAATGCCGTTTATTTCCACATCATCCTTGAACTCATAGCTTATAAACATGACCTTTAACTCATCGTCACCAGTATTGATGTACGATAACCTGTACACCCACTTCAGACCTTCGCGTACCATTGGCAGATAATCATCAGCTCGCATGATGCCAAAACTCAGCAACGCAACCAATAACAATACTATCTTCTTCATAGCTGTAAAATTTTTAGTTGTTAATAAATATCTGTTTATTGTTGTAAAATCTCTTCGTTGTTACTTCGTATGGGAATGCTGTTCTTCCTATGCAGCGTGCTTAGCGTGTTACTTCTTGGTATTAGCATGGGTAGGCGGTGGCAGTTTGTGTGAACAGCAATACTGTGAAAAACAAGATCTTTGTAAACAGGTTTTTCATAAATAATTAGTTTTTGTAGCCTTAGCAGTCCTATCAGGCAATAATATTATAAAAGCGTGGACTGATTCGCCACACCTATTGAGATGGTCGTAGGAAAACCAAGGATAAGGATGCAGGATATCAGTTCACGCTATATAGCGAGAACCGATTTGTTATCCCTCTTATCCTTAAGAAAATTTCCTACGTTTTCCCAATAAGAGATAAGCAAAACGCTTCTTTTTCAACAATGTTTTGGATTGCGAGCAATCCACAGGCAAATTTACAACAAATTTAATATCATACCAAAACAAGCAAATAAAATGTAACCTTTTCTCTCAAAAAATTCAGATTGTTACGAGTTACAAGCTACGAAGCTCGGTTCTTGGCTCTCGGTTCTCGGCGCTTCAAATGTCAATTTTAACACTTCGATATTAATTATTAAAAATAAAAGTTGTAATTTTGCACTATAACCGCAAAAATAAAGAATTATGATTGTTTACATTATTTTTATTGCCATTACCATTGCGAGTTGGCTTGTTCAGAGGTCATTGAAATCTAAGTTTGAGAAATATTCACGTGTTCCGTTGAATGCGCCTCTTGCTGGGCGAGATGTGGCACAACTGATGCTTGCACAAAATGGAATAAACGACGTGGCGGTGATGAGCACTGCAGGTTCGCTCACCGACCATTATAACCCTGCCAACCAGACGGTGAACCTCAGTCAGCCGGTCTTCGGCACCAACAGTGTCGCTGCTGCTGCCGTTGCAGCACATGAGTGTGGTCATGTTCTCCAGCACAAGTTTGGCTACTCAATGCTCACCTTGCGCACAAAGCTCGTGCCGGTCGTTTCCTTCTCTTCTAAATGGATGTCATGGATTCTATTGGCTGGTATTCTGCTGATACAATTAACTCCTATTCCTCTGTTTATTGGCATTGCCTTGTTTGCGCTTACCAGGCTCTTCAGCTTTGTCACATTGCCCGTGGAGATAGATGCAAGCCGACGTGCCATCAAATGGCTGGAAATGGCCGGAATAACCAGCGGCGAGACCACAACTTATGCACGCGACGCCCTCAAATCGGCTGCCTATACCTATGTAGTGGCTGCACTCGGCTCACTCGCCACACTCGCCTACTACGTGCTGATGTTCTTAGGACGACGCAATTAAACTACTGACTAAATACTCATTAAAAAGCATAATGGCACAAAAACCATCAATTCCAAAAGGTACCCGCGACTTTTCGCCGCTTGAGATGGCGAAACGCAACTATATTTTCAATACCATCAAAGATGTGTTCATGCTCTATGGGTTCCAACAGATTGAAACTCCGGCAATGGAGAATCTGTCAACGCTCATGGGCAAGTATGGCGAAGAGGGCGACAAGCTACTTTTCAAGATACTCAACAGCGGCGACTACATGAAAGACGCACCAGAACAGATGCTGGCAGAACGCGACTCTGTACACCTAACATCAAAAATCAGCGAGAAGGGACTGCGATATGACCTCACCGTGCCCTTCGCACGCTATGTGGTACAGCACCGCAACGAGATACAGATGCCATTCAAGCGCTATCAGATACAGCCAGTGTGGCGAGCCGACCGCCCCCAGAAGGGACGCTACCGCGAGTTCTACCAGTGCGATGCTGACATTGTTGGCAGCGACTCGCTGTTGAATGAGGTGGAATTGGTGGCAATGATCAATGAAGTGTTCAGCCGCTTCGGCGTGAACGTGGTCATCAAGCTCAACAACCGCAAGATTCTCACGGGAATCGCTGAAATGATCGGTGCTCCCGACAAGATTATTGACATAACCGTCGCCATCGACAAGATGGACAAGATAGGGATCGACAACGTAAATGCCGAGCTGCTTGAAAAAGGCCTTGCAAAAGAAGCCGTCGATGCCCTGCAGCCGCTGCTCGCACTCAGTGGCAGCAATGATGAGAAACTTGTTACACTGGAACAGATGCTTTCTGACAGTGAGACTGGCAAGGCTGGCATTGCCGAGATGCGTTATGTGCTTGACTGTGTGAAAGGTTTAGCATTAAAGTCTCAAGTAGAACTTGATGTATCGTTGGCTCGTGGATTGAACTACTATACCGGCACTATAGTCGAGGTAAAGGCACTTGACGTACAGATTGGAAGCATCACTGGCGGAGGCCGCTACGACAACCTGACTGGTGTGTTCGGAATGCCAGGACTGTCAGGTGTAGGCATCAGCTTCGGTGCCGACCGCATCTTTGACGTACTCAACGCCCTTGACCTGTATCCTGCCGACACGCTCGCAAGCGCGCGGGTACTGTTCATCAACTTCGGTGAGCAGGAAGCCGCTGCATCGCTTCACCACATCATGCAGCTGCGTAAGGCGGGTATCAGCGCTGAGCTTTATCCCGATGTAGCCAAGATGAAAAAGCAGATGACTTATGCCAACGACCGCAACACTCCTTATGTTGCCATTGTGGGCGAACAAGAAATGCATGACGGCACTATTGCACTGAAGGACATGGCTTCCGGAGAACAGGCAACGCTCACTATTGACCAGGTTATAGAAAGGCTCAAGTAACAATTCCAACGAATAAACAAGTAAATATGTTCGAGCTATTATTACAATTACCGCTATTCCAGGGACTGAGCACCGAAGCTCTGTCGGCACTTGTGGAGAAATACCCTTTCCACTTCCTGAAGTATCATGACGGAGACTCGATAGTGAATGCTGGCGACACGGTAACTCATGCGAGATTTGTAGTATCGGGCAACGTGCGCCTGAACATGCCGTTCAACAATCTGCAAGTAACTCTTTCGCAAACCCTCAGCTCGCCGCATGTGCTCGGACCTGACTGGCTCTTCGGCATGACCACCATCCATCCCTACTCAGTGACGGCTAAGGGGGAATGTGGCATCCTCCAGATCACCAAGAGCGATTACGTGACCATGCTTCAGAGCGACAAGGTTCTGCTGTTCAACATCTTGAATTACTTGTCACTACGTGGACAAAATTCAGCAACAACGATGCTCGACACCCAGCAGGGGTCTATAGGCGAACGTTTGAAACTGCTGGTGAAGACCTTCACCACACGCACAAGCACAGACGTTGAACTCACGTTCCGCCAGAAAGACTTTTGTACGTTGCTCGGAACACAGCGCAATTCAATGCAGAAAGCATTGAACGAGCTAATGGATAGCGGACTTATTAATTTCTCCAGCAACAAATTAGAAATAATCAACCTGCGCGAATTCATTTCGCATAGCAAATAAACATCAACGAGTGGGCTACTGAGCAAATGATGCAAGGTGCCCACTCTTTTTATAACCTCACTCAAGATGAAAAAATATACCTTCTTTCCTCAAGGCACCTGTTCGTCACAAATCGACATCAGCCTTGATGGCGACATAATCGACAACGTGACTTTTTACAACGGATGCCACGGCAACACCCAGGGAATATCGAGTCTGATACGCGGCATGAAAGCCGAAGAAGTGATAAAGCGCCTTGAAGGAATTCGCTGCGGTTACAAAAACACATCATGTCCTGACCAGCTCGCAAAAGCTCTTCGTGAGGCTTTGGCTAAAGAATAAACACGATATGAAAAGAATAATATTAATGGCAATGATGCTCTCGATGTGTGTCATTGCACAAGCCATTACCACATTTACTGGCGGGAGAAATGACTTTCGTGATGAGACCATCTACTTTGTAATGACCACGCGCTTCTACGATGGTGATGCAACGAACAACGCCTATTGCTGGGACGGCTCCAAAGATGCTGCAAAACAAGACCCTGAGTGGCGTGGCGATTTCAAAGGTCTCATACAGCGCCTCGACTACATCAAGGCATTAGGATTCACAGCCGTGTGGATTACTCCCGTGGTTCAGAACGCATCGGGATTCGACTATCATGGCTACCACGCAATGGATATGAGTAACGTGGACCGCCGTTTTGAGAGTGACGACTGCAAGTTCCAGGACCTTATCGATGCTGCTCATGCCCGCGGCATGAAAATCGTTCTCGATATCGTCATCAATCATACTGGCAACTTTGGCGAAGAGCATCTGTGCAAACTCTTTGACCGTGACTACACTAAGCCACAGAGCGATCTGAGCCAGTGCATGGTGCCATTCACCATAAGCAACGGCGGGTTATTGCAGGATAATTACTTGAATCTGCCCGGCGCACAGCAATATGCCGACCGTTTGACAAAAATGAAGAACACCGACGGCGTCAACCACGACACACACAACCTTTGGCACCACTACGGCAATTTCAACTGGGACGAGCCCAACCGCTGGTGGGCGCAGATAGCAGGTGACTGTGTTGATCTGAACACCGAGAACCCCGAGACCTACCAGTATCTCATCGACTGTTACGGCAAGTTCATAGAGATGGGAGTCGATGGGTTTCGAATCGATACTGGCGGTCACATCTCCCGACTTACTTTCAATAAGGTCTTCATACCTGCTTTTACCGCCCTGGGAGAACAATACAAAGCCAAGCGACTCAATCAATGTCCGTTCTATATGTTTGCCGAAGTATGCGCACGTTTCAACGATGTAACCTATCGAGGACAGCCGTCATTGTCGCCATACTTCTATACTTGGCAAAGTGACCCTGCACTGCTCAGTCAGTGGAACGATGATGCTTCCTACTGGCAAGATGTTGCTATCTTCGAAAGTACCGACCCTGCCACGCTCGACAACCAGAGCCTGTGCCTTGAAGAGCACGAAGCCAACCTAAGCGAGAGCGCTCAACCACATAGCAATAATGCCATGCTAGAAGGCAACGGCTACCATACACCCGATTACTCACAAGCCAGCGGAATGGGCGTAATCGACTTCACTGCACATTGGAATTTCCAAACTGTTGGACGGCTTTGGGGTGTGCTAGATAAGGACTATTTCTATAACGATGCCACCTACAACGTGATGTATGTAGAAAGTCACGACTATGGTCCCGACAGCTTCAGTCGCTTTAACGGTGGCACCAACCAGTGGGCAGAGAATCTGTCACTGATGTTCACCATGCGAGGTATTCCATGTCTGTTCCAAGGTGGGGAAATTGAGTTCCGCAAAGGTGTGATTCTTGACAAAGGCACCGATTTGGCCCTCAAAGACACTGGCCGTGCATATTACGGTGGCTATCTTACTGGAACGGTCGAAGCTGCCGACTTTGGCGAGGTGACTAGCGCAACAGGCAATGTTGCAGCCACTCTGAGCCGTCCGTTGGCGCAGCACTTGCAACGCCTGAACAAGATACGCGCCGAGATACCCGCCCTGCGCAAGGGACAATACTCCAAAAGTGGATGCAATGCCACCAATGGCTACGCCTTCAAGCGACGCTATACTAATGGTGACATCGACTCCTATGCGCTGATTACGCTCAACAGTGGAGCTACTTTCACAAATGTGCTCAATGGCACTTACCGAGACTGCATTACTGGTGATGAACAGGTTGTGACTAATGGCACACTCACCACTCCTTCATTCTCTGGGAAAGGAAACATGCGCATTTACGTACTCGACGGACCTGGTAAAATAGGTGACGACGGTCCTTTTCTTTACACCTCGACGAGCGTCATGCCCACCCTGCTTGACTATGACGGGCACGAAGAGGACGGTGAACCAGACACGCAATATATTACTGGCGGATACACTCCCGAGCCCGTTGACCTCGATATTTATGTGCCAGAAGTGGATCAGGAAGACCTGAGCGTGTTCTACGAAGCACCGCTTACCGTCAATCGTATCACAACATGGGTATGGAACTCCAGCAGCAACTTTACTGGTGGCAGTTGGCCTGGAGTGGCAATGGAACTGATGGGGTGCACGGCCGACAGCACACGCAAAATATTCAAGTGGGTTTATGATGGCGAACTAACCACTCAGCCAACAAGCATAATTTTTGTGGTCGATGGCACGCAGACCAGTAATCTGACATACCGCAACCATGGCTACTATATCGATGGCACATGGGATCATGAAGTGACCCATTACACCAGCGAAGCTCCCACCCTAACTATCGATCAGGAGAGCGGATTCTACACTGACCCGATTACTGTGACGATAACTGCTTCTGAATCTACTGCGACAATCGTCTATACCACCGATGGAACAAGACCTACGCCATCGAGTAAACTCGCCACAGGCATGGTAACACTCACCATTACCGACAATACCGTAGTATCCGCCGGCGTGCTGGTGGATGGAAGGGTGAGAAACATCATTTCACGCGAGTACATTTTCCATGGATTCGTGCCAACTAAGGCTACTGTCTATCTCAAAGATCCATTTGTCGAACCGAACAACTGGACTAAGCTATACTTCTATGCCTGGGACAATTCCGGCAATCTGCTGGGCGGTTGGCCGGGATTGCAAATGGGTGAATCCGACACATGCATCGTCAAAGGCGACAAATTTTACTTCAAGGAATTTGACATCACTGCTGAAGACTACTCGTTCAACATCATCTTCAGCCAAGGCGATGGCGGACATCAGACAGTGGACATTAAAGGCATCAACAATGATGTGTATTACGAGATAGCTTCAACTACAAATAAATACACAGTCAATGACATCACTGCACAATACACCTCTATCACTGGCGATGTTAACGGCGATGGCATGGTTGACGTTGAGGATGTTAATGCAGCAATCAACATCATACTGAAACTCAAGACCATTGCCGACTATTCAGGAAATGCTGACGTGACAGGAGATGGAATAGTTGATGTGGAAGATGTGAACGTCATCATAAACATCATCCTGAAGCTTTGAAATAAGTTTTGGCAATTATATACTTGTTGTCCCCAAGTCAGACCTTGAAAAGGTCAAGCGAGTCGGAGACTCGATTCCATGTCAAAGACCATGCCAGAGGGTCGTAGACCCTCGCAGCTTGGTCCTAGGCCGAAGCAATCAAAGTGCCTCGGGGAGGAACTTCATCAGAAGGGACAACAGATATATTATCCCCCAATCTTTTCTTAATTAGCTCCAGCTGAACTCGTGAGGAGCAGCGCCCAGCTCAAAATGCAGCTTGACAATGCCCAGGTCCACCTTGCTGTAGAAACCTATCTTGGCTTCTGCCTTGACGTGACTATCGTCAATGAGAGTGAAACGGAACTGTTGCTGATTGATGGCTGTGGGAGCGAGAAGGGCTGCTTCGACACCTTTGACGAACCATTTAGGCATCTCACCTGCAGCCTTGGCGACCTGATTGATTGTCTTTATGCGGTGTCCGTGTCCTTGCGTTGTGCCGTAACCCAGTGAAATTACGCACACCAGTTTCTCGTCTTCGTTTACCACCACACGACTGCGGCTTTTGCTGTAGGTGAGTGCCACCCAGCATGTGTTCAAACCCATGCGTTGAGCTTCCAGTACCAGTTTCTCACCATAATACCCAACGCGTTCACTCAACTTGTCATCGTTGCGTTTTCCAACAAGGGCAAAGTAGTTGGCTACACCAGAGAATGCTCCGTAGTGAGTGAAAAAACTGCCGAAAGCACGCGGCTCATCAGTAACGAGTTGCATGTGCAGACCGCTCTCTTCGTTGAGCTTTTCGATAAGCGCGTTGAGGGCCGCCACCTTATCGTTGTCGATGGGTTGCGGAGTGTAGGAGCGCACGCTGTGACGCTGCTTGATGGCTTCGAGAAGGGTCATCTTAGTTTAATGTAAACTCATCGGCATCACGCCATGCAGGGAATTTTTCTCTGAAGCGTTCCAGGTCGGCAGGCGACAACTCTGCATAAATCATCGGACTTGTACCGCGTTGAGCAACGACCTTGCCTTTGAAGTCTATCACCATCGACGATGCTTCGCTGTAGTCAAGGCCTGAGGGGTCGGTGCCACACCTGTTGACTCCACACACATAGCACTCGTTCTCAAGTGCACGGGCAATGAGAAGTTGTTTCCATGCCGACTGACGAGCTAATGGCCAGTTGGCTACTACAATCAGCAGGTCATAGTTGTTACGCACGTTGCGGCAGAACACTGGAAAACGAAGGTCGTAGCACACGATAAGCTTGATGTTGAACCCGCGATAGCGGATGATGGGGGCTGACGTGTGGCCGGCATTGAAAACCATGTCCTCTCCACCGTAGGTGAATAGGTGACGCTTGTCGTAGAACGTCTCCTCACCATTTGGTTCAATGAAGAAAGCGCGGTTGTATAGCTGGGCGGCAGTGGACGCAAGAAAACTGCCGGCTATCGCCACCTGGTGTTCGCGGGCAAGAACCTGGAGCGTTCTGATGGTGTCGCCGGTGTTGCGTTCAGCCAGTTCTGACGCCTGTTCTCGGTCACCGGTGATGAAACCCGTGGTGAACAGCTCTGGCATCACCACAAGGTCGGTGCCTAGAGGCAGGTTACACATCTGTTGCTTCAGTTGGGCAATGTTTGCTTCTTTGTCACCCCAGGCAATGTTGCTCTCTATGAGGACGATATTTAAGTTTCTGGAAAATGCCATATGTTAAAGTGCGAATTTCTCGGGATATTTGCCTTTGAATTGTGAGTAATACTGCTTGATGGTCGCCAGGTCTGCTTCTACGTCACCAGAAGATTCGAAAATACGATCAATGCACGCCACGCGCTTCTCATAGTCGAAATATGCCAGGGCAATCGGGACGTTCGCTTCACGGGCAATGTGAAGGAAACCTTTGTGCCAGTGAGGATTGGGGCTGCGAGTACCTTCGGGCGTGACGGCAATCCACAGCTGGTCTTTGGCATTGAAGGCTTCCACAACGTGTTCAGCAACATTGGTGTGGGCATGCTGTTTGACCGGTATGCCGCCTATTGAACGCATGATGCTGCCCATGGGGAAGAAGAACCATGTGTCCTTCATCAGAAAACCGGCTCTCATTCCTACAGAACGGATGCCTAGCTCGCCTATTATGAAGTCCCAGTTGCTGGTGTGCGGAGCTACGCACACCACGCATTTAGGAGTGGGTGGGATATTGATTTGAAACCTCCATCCCATCTTCTTCAGTAACCAAGCCGAAATGTTCATGAATACAGTTTATTTCTTTGGCAGCAATGCATTCATCTTGCCTACGATCTTGCCTATCTCTTCTTTCATGAAAGAGGCAAGTTCCTTCTCGTTGTTCTTGTAGAATTCACGGCGAGCGCGTTTGTATTCCTTACCGTTGGCGAACGACTTGGGTTTAGGTTCAAACTTAGGTTGAACCTTCTTCAAGGCTGCCACTTGCAGAAGTGCAGCATCGATGACGATTTCGTCCCACTTTTCAGCGTCTTTGTAATCTAATGCGGCCTGAGTCATCAGGCATTCACCGGCTATCTGACCACATGCGTGGCAGATGGCTTTCTTCAGTTGTCTCTTGTTTGCCATAACTTAGTTCTTTAGTAAGAAATTCAATTGATTGGCTAAATTACAAAAAAAATATCAAACACATGGCTTTAAGATGGGAAAAATAAAAAATAGCTCCGAAAATTTGTGTATCTCAAAACTTTGCAGTAATTTTGCAGTCCCTTGTGGTTTAATGGTGATATCGTCTAGTGGTCTAGGACGCCGCCCTCTCACGGCGGAAACCAGGGTTCGAGTCCCTGTTTC
>JAGCCU010000013.1 GCA_017651515.1 Muribaculaceae bacterium
GCCGAAGCCTTCATGAAGGCTTTAGATGAATATATAGACTACTATAACAATAAAAGAATTAAATCCAGGTTAAAAGGAAAGAGCCCGGTGCAATACCGAACTCTTTCTCTTAGACAATAATATTTAACCCGTCCAACTTTTTGGGGTCACTTCAAAAGCTCGGTTCTTTGTTTTTGACTATTACGTTTATAAATTTCTAATTATTCCCATTCAACGCTTTTGCTGTCATAGCTGCAAGGCGTGCGTTATTCAGCACTAGCTGTATGTTGGCTGACAGGCTGTTGCCGCCAGTGAGGTCCTTTACTTTTGCGAGGAGGAACGGAGTGGTTTCTTTACCGTGGATACCTAGCTTGTTGGCTTCGTCAATGGCTTGGTCAATAGCCTGGTTGATGACATCGGTAGGCATTGAATACTCTTCTGGTATTGGATTAGTGACAAGCATGCCGCCATTGAGCCCCATATCGAGCTTAGCGCGGAAGGCTGCTGCGAGTTCCTGGGGAGTATCGATGCGGTAATCCACCTTGAATCCGCTCTTTCGCGTGTAAAATGCGGGTAATTCCTCGGTTCCATAGCCAATCACCGGAACGCCTTTTGTTTCGAGATATTCCAGAGTGAGTCCCAGGTCAAGAATCGACTTTGCTCCTGCGCAGATAACCATCACTGGAGTCTGAGCCAGTTCTTCAAGGTCGGCTGAGATGTCCATAGTGGTTTCTGCACCGCGATGCACTCCACCAATTCCGCCAGTAGCAAACACGTGGATGCCAGCCATTGCAGCGATAATCATTGTGGTGGTGACGGTAGTAGCGCCATCGGTACCACGAGCAATCAGCACGGGCAAGTCACGACGCGAAGCCTTGGTTATGGCTTGTCCCTTACGACCCAGATATTCAATTTCCTCTGCCGTGCATCCAGCTTTAAGCTTACCGCCGATTATGGCAATCGTTGCAGGCACTGCTCCACAGTCGCGTATTGTCTGTTCGACACGCATTGCCGTTTCAACGTTTTGAGGATATGGCATGCCATGTGATATTATTGTGGACTCTAATGCCACAATAGGCTTATGTCCGTCAAGTGCCTGTTGCACTTCGGGTGAAATTGATAGGTATTTGTTCATGTCCTTTGGTCAGATTTTAAAATTAGCCAAGTCGGGATGAACGGTATATTGTGACAAGAGAGTGGCAGCTGCAACGCGTTGACCGCGGTGTGCTGGCAGCGGGAACGCTTCACCAAGAATCATGCCGTGTACAACGCCAGCAACGAAAGCATCGCCGGCACCAGTGGCATTCACCACTTCGGTGGCTACAGTTGGGAATTGTTCTTTGATGGTGCCGTTAGAGCAATATACGCCTTCTGCCCCCAAGGTTATATATACGTTTTCAACACCTTTTTCTACCAAAGCCTGTGCGGCATCGGGAATGGTTTCGCAATCCGACACTGCTAGGGCCTCCTGACGGTTGAGCTTCAGCGTGTGCAGGCGATGTTTTTCACTCTGCTCAAGAGCAGTAATGATACGGGCAGCCTTCGCTGTGCTCACGGCGTCAATTACAAGAGGCATTGTGCAGTTGTCAATAAGGAATTTCAGCGACTTCGTTGGAAGGTTGGTGTCGGCAACCACAATCTTACTGTTGCCGATGATGGGCATGCGTGACAACAGGAACTCAGGAGTGATGTTGTTAATGATATCAGTTTCAGCAACAGCTACCACAAGTTCGCCATAACGGTTGTTGACACAAAGATACAGACCGTTGCGCGAATCAGGTACCTGAACGCACATACTTAGTTCCAAACCTACTTGTTGGCAATGATCGTGAGAAAGCTTCCCGAAATTGTCATTGCCAAAAACAGTAACAAAACGCACTTCATGTCCTAATGAACACAGGTTATGTGCAACGTTGCGTGCTACGCCGCCATGACCTAGGGTAACATGGCCTGGATTTGAATCGCTCGCGATGGCTACGCCACTCATTGTGGCACTGATGTCGATATTGGCACCTCCGATTACTGTGATGAAATCTTTCATAAGTTAGGTATTTGATGTTATTCTAGTCTACGTGTTCTAAAAAATTACTATTCTTCATACCATGTAGAGTACATGAGATAATTCTTTGCAATCTTCACATTGATCTCGCTAGCTTGTGCTGGGTCAACCATCTTTTTGAACTTGGCGGGACTGCCTGCCCACAACTCATGAGGTCCGATTTTCGTTCCGCCCAGGACTACGCTGCCAGCGGCCAAGATAGCGCCTTCGCCCACCTCGGCATGGTCCAATATAATGCTGCCCATGCCTATGAGAGCCATGTTACCTATCTTAGCGCCATGTATAACTACGTTGTGGCCGATAGACACGTCATCGCCTATTTCCGACACTGATTTTTCATACAGTGTGTGTATCACTGCGTTGTCTTGAATATTGACACGGTTGCCAATGGTGATGGTATTCACGTCACCGCGTAAAACGGCTCCAAACCATACACTGCAGCCGTCGCCCATTGTGACGTCACCGACTACAACGGCATTGTCGGCTAAGAAACACCCTTCGCCAATCTTGGGTTCAAACCCCCTTACTTTTTTTATTATTGCCATATATTGTCGTTTTATTATTCGAGATGTTTAAATAGCGGCAGTGCAGCTTGCAAGCCATTCTTGTTCGTCGGCGTTAAGCAGGCTCACGAGTCGCTTATACACCATGCTGTGATATGCATTGATTTGCTCTACCTCTTCGGCTGTTAGCATCGAGCGGTCAATTAGGCGCAGGTCATATGGGCAGAGGGTAAGTGTCTCAAACTTGTAGAAACGTCCGAAATCGTCGCTTTCGGTAGCAGGAACCACCAGCAAAAGGTTCTCGGTGCGAATACCATATTGTCCGGCCTTGTAAAGTCCAGGCTCGTTGCTGGTAATCATGCCAGGGCGAAGTTGTGTGGCATTCTGTTCAGTGCGGATGCTGTGAGGCCCTTCGTGACAACCAAGGAAATGTCCCACGCCGTGTCCGGTGCCGTGCCAGTAAGTCATTCCTTCCTGCCACAGTGGGAGGCGTGCCAGAATGTCAAGATTGACTCCGCACACTCCTTCGGGGAACTGTGCACGTGCCAGTGCAAGGTGTCCCTTGAGTACCAACGTGTAGTCATGCATTTCTTGTGGTGTTGGGTTGCCCAAAGTGATGGTGCGGGTGATATCGGTTGTGCCGTTGAGATACTGTCCGCCGGAGTCTATAAGCAGGAGACCTTGAGCATGCAGAGTGCTTGCACTTTCCTCATCGGCTTCATAGTGGACGATGGCACCGTGTTCTTTATAGCCGGCTATCATGGCGAAGCTGTCATAGCGGTATTCAGGGCAACGACTACGGAACTCCTTGCCTTTTTCCCAAACGTCAATCTCATTTATGTTGCCATCGGGTGCAGTTTCTTCAACCCATTTGAGCAGTCGCACCATTGCTGCTCCATCATGTTCCATTGCTTGCCTTATGCCGGCAATCTGCACTTCATTCTTTATTGCTTTAAGTGCCACTATCGGTGAAGTGGCATATATTTTCAGGCAGGGTAGGGCGTTGGCCATCGTGTCACTCACGGTGTTAGGGTCGATGAGCACTGTCTCGTGCTCGCTGCGACGCTCAAGGAAACGAATAACATCATCGTAGTCGCGAATGCGCACTCCGCAATGCTTCAAATGGCTTTCCACCTCACTGGTCACTTTGCGGCGGTCGATAAATATGCTGTAGTCGTCGCGAGCTATGTAAGCATAAGCGATGACAACGGGAGTGAATTCCACATCACTACCGCGCAGGTTGAACAGCCATGCAATCTCGTCGAGGGCGCTGATAAATACTGCATCGGCACCCATATTCTCGACGCTTTCCACAACACGCTCAAGTTTGCTTTCTGCACTCTCGCCAGCATAATCATCGCTATGCACATAGGTGGGTTCGGCAGGCATCTCTGGACGGTCATTCCATACCTTGTCGGCAGCATAGAATTCAGTTGCAAGCATAAAGCCATTTTCACCACAGAAGCGTTCCAGGCGGTTAGCTTCCATCACAGTGAATAGGCGGCCGTCGATGGCGACCAAGCCATCTTCTTCAAGATTCTCGGCAAGCCAATCCTCGATTGTAGGATCGGGGTTTTCACCGTTCTCTCGCATCATCGTCACTCCGCTATCAGCAAGTTGCTGTTCAGCCTGTAAAAAGTAACGCGAGTCGGTCCATAACCTAGCATCTTTTAAGGTGACGACTAAGGTGCCGTTACTGCCAGTGAAGCCGGTCAGCCAGTCACGCAGTTTCCAATAGTCGTTAATGTATTCACTGTGATGCGGGTCGGTGCCGGGAATTATGGTGGCATCAATGTTAAGCGTACGCATCATGTCGCGCAGCGCCTCGAGGTGAGATTTGGTGTCTTGCATTATCTGTAGGTTTAATGTTAATCAGCGCATTAATCACACTGTGAAGTGCATTGTTTTTAGCGCATGTATTCAAACTGCAAAGTTAGCAAATCTATTGTTAATTCCCTATTCTATACAGTTAAAAAAACTGATAATCTTAATTCTGTTTTTTAGCTGAATGAATGTTTGGTCAGCGTCTGAGGGCATCGGGAATGCGCACAGGACTGTTAGGGTTGAAACCGGCGGGTGCAGGAGGTGGAAAATTGCTGTTTGGAGTGAAATTATAAGAATCGTTTTTGCGGGATGAACCGAAAACGTATTCAAGTATTTGATATATAAGTCCGCCGGCATCGATGCTGATGGACTGCCCCATTAACGTCAGGGTAGGTGCTACTATGGGTACAGTGCGCCATTGCCTTGTATAAACGTCATAATATCGTTGAGCACCCACGTCGAGCGAGAATTTTTCACTCATCTTGATGTTCATGGTTCCTCCATAGCGAGTGTCTTGAAGGAAAGGCATGGCGGCAACGCTGTGGAATTGTTGATTTCTATAATATTGCCCGAATGCGTTAAGCGTGATTACATCGCTCAGTTTCCAACTGGCCTGTCCCCACACTCCATAGCTGTTCCAGGCATCACGTCCCATATGATATTTATTTCCGCTCAATCCGGCCGTCAGTGTGATGTTGTCGCCTAGAAACTGTGTGAGTCCCACCGATGCACTGGCCACGTTGCCCAACGCGGGGAAACTTGTGAATGACCCGCTGCCCGACAGATAGCCATTGCCTACGTTGGTAATAATGCCGCTTGATGACCAATCGTGACCGTAGGGATTCATCCTGAATTGGAAAGGCTGTCTGGTGTCAGGGTAGAATTGATTGTGGTCGGGAGATAACGACATGTATGCCTGCTGGGCAGTGTGACTGCGCCAACTGGTTATTTCACCAGTGGGGATGTTAAGTGTCGTTGTTGGCAGTGTGCCTGGAGCTATAGGGCGAGGCAAGATAGGTTTGAGCAGGGATTCTGGGAGGATGGGCTGGTCAAAGTGGAGGTTTATGGGTGTAGATTCTTGTGCTAATGCCAAGATTGGCAAAGCCGACAGCAGTAGTAAAAAACAATATTTCTTGATTGCCTTCACGCTGCGAAATTAATGTATAGATGATAATTGTCAAATTCTGCAGCGTTAAATTAGCTTATATTCCACAAGAATTCAAGAAGGCTCTCACATGAGTGGCGTATTCATCGGGATAGAGGTTGTAGCTGCGGTCATGCTCGGCTTTGGGTGTTATCCACAATTGTTTTGGTTGTGGCTTGGCTTCATAGAGAGGCTTGACCATCCATGTGGGTACATAGTCATCAGCATCGCCGTGAATGAAGAGCATGGGCAGCATGCATTTCTTCACTTGGTTGAGGGGCGATGCCTCCCCAAAACTCCAGCCATAGCGCAGCTTGCACATAGCGCTGGCGGTGTAGAGTAAGGGGAACGGAGGCAGGCCAAACTGCTTGCGTGCTTCGCCCACAAACTCGTCCCATGCGCTGGTGTAGCCGCAGTCTTCGATAAAGGCTTTGACGTATGGCTGTTGTTGCTCGCCCGACACGCACATCGTCGTAGCGGCTCCCATCGAGATGCCCATCACCACCATGCTTGTCATTGTCGAATCACCGCGAAATAGCTCATTGGCCACTTCCATCCAGCGCAATACGTCCAACCGGTCTTTCCAACCCATCCCTATCGCCTCGCCGTCACTGCCGCCGTGAGCCGACAAGTCGGGCATTAGAATGTTGTAGCCCAGTTGATGGTGGAACATATATCCCACCTTTAGCATTGACAGTCCCTGGCATTTGTATCCATGAACGAGTATCGCCACACGATTTGTGGGAGTGTCGGCTTCCACCCAATGGGCATGCAGTTTAGCTCCATCGTCTTGGGTGATAAAAGTGTCACGCAGGACATTGGTTGTTGTGAGGCTGTCAACCCAAGAGGCAGTCCATTGGCATTCACTCGTTACGTGTTCTATTGCTTCACCATCGCCCATTCTGTATGGAGTCAGGGCATATTTAATCATTAGGTGAGCTATCACACATACTAAAATTGCCAGTATGATAACCACCCCTAATATGATTCTTGTGATTCTTTTTCTTATCGATGTCATTTTACTGATTGGATGGTATGTTCTCGACAAAAGTACTTATAAATATTGATATAAAAAAACACGTCGACAATCACTGGTGACTGTCGATGTGTTCGTGGGTGCTACCTGATTCGAACAGGTGACCTCATCCCTGTCAAGGATGCGCTCTAAACCAGCTGAGCTAAGCACCCTCGCTTTAAGCGGATGCAAAAGTAGGACAAATAACTCAATTATCAACAATGCCATCTCAATAATTAAGTTTTTTTTACAATTTCCTAATCTATTCCGCGCACGACTCTTTATTGCTAATTATTAATAGCTGCATAGCATAGCGCTGTTGCTAATTGTGTATTGTTAATTATTAATTGATGCAATGTTGGTTGAAGAGGAAAGTCCAGTTTTCAAGTCCTTTACAGTAAGGGTGATGGTTCCAGGCTGCTTAGATGCTTGAAGCACTACAACTAACTGGCCGTGGAACAGTCGCATTGTGGGCTGGGTGAATGGCTCAAGTGATGTGGCATCACCGTTGCAGGCAGCCTTGAACGCACCGTTGCCACTGACACTGAAAGTCAGTTGGTTGTCAGCATCGGGGCAAAGAGTTCCGTTTTTATCCACGAGGCTCACGGTGACGAATGCTAGGTCATTGCCATCAGCGGTAATTGAATTTCTCTCAGGCTCCAGCAGCAATCGTGCAGGCTTGCCAGCCGTGCGTATGATTTGTTGTCCAACTTTAATGCCGTTGTCATCATAGACTAAGACTTTCAGTTCGCCGGGCTGGTAGCGCACGTTTCGCCAGCGCAAACGGTAACGGTCGAGGCGTGTAGTGGCATCTTTTGAAATGCGTCCTTGGCTTTTGCCGTTGACGAAAAGCTCAGCACTTGGGTAGTCGGTGTAGCAATACACTGGTGTTACCTGCCCTTCACGTCCTGGCCAAGTCCAGTGCGGTAGCAGGTGGATGGTGTGTTCTTCCTTATTCCAATGACTGCGATATAGCCAGTAGCGGTCTTTGGGCAGTCCCGCCAGATCGACGATACCGAAATAGCTGCTGCGCGATGGCCAATATATATCATAAGGAGTTGGTTCACCCAAATAGTCATAGCCAGTCCACACAAACTCACCTATTGTCCAGTCAAAGTCATCTTGGAAGTGCCAGTCATCGTCGGGCAGGTTGCTCCACCAGCAGTACTCGGTATCGTAGCCAGAGCACTGACCGTTAGGCCACTCTTTGTTGGCATAGCTTGAGTCGGGAAAGGCATAGAAGCCTCGTGAACTCACTGTAGATGCCGTTTCGCTGCCTAAGAGGAAACCTTGTGGCAAACGTGGAAAATTCTCCTCATATCGTCCTAGGCGATAGTTGTAGCCTGGGATGTCAAGTGACTGAGCAAAGCCGCTGTTAAGCGCGCCATCAGGGTCGTTCATGCCCACTGTCACAGGACGCGTGGGGTCGAGGCGGTGGCAAAGTTCCACCAGCCGTTTAAGCCGTTGAGCACCTTCAGGCTTCCATTGTTCAGGAATCTCGTTGCCCATGCTCCACATCACAATGCTGGGATGGTTGCGGTGGTTGAGAATCAGGTTAGTGACGTCACGCTTCCACCATTCGTCCCATAGGCGGTTATAGCCGTTACGCACTTTAGGATCACTCCACGAGTCGAAGCTTTCGGCCATTACCATCATTCCCAGTGAGTCACATATTTCCATCTGCCACTTCGAGGGCATGTTGTGCGATGTGCGGATGGCATCGGCACCCATTGCCTTCATCATCTTTATCTGGCGGATAAGGGCGGCCTTGTTGATGGCAGCACCCAGCGGACCCAGGTCATGGTGCAGGCAAACGCCCTTGAACTTCCGGCCGACGCCGTTAAGCTGGAAGCCGTGTTCACGCGAGAAGCGGATCGTGCGTATGCCGAAGCGAGTGCTCTGGCGGTCAATCTCAGTGTCGTTCTTCAGCAGACGAGTGGTGATACAATATAAATATGGTGTTTCCGGCGACCACAGATTTGGATTGTCTATGGCAACCACATCCTTGAACTCGCCAGTGCCGGTCATGGCACTCTTCCCGCTTGCTACCACTGTGCCTTGAGCATCGTGGACGTCATAGGTCATAATCAGACTTGTCTGAGCTTCTTCTTTGTCGCACACGCGGGCAAGGCGGTTTTGAACCTCGACAAGCATCTTGTCGTTGTACTCGAACGAGCGAACGCACAGCCCCCATTGGTCAAAAGCCACACTGCCGGTAGTGACCAGCGTCACCGGGCGGTATATGCCTCCGCCGGGGTACCAGCGGTTACTCTCCTCAAGGTTGCTGAGTCGCACTTCCAACTCATTCTTCCCGGCATGTACAAACGGTGTTATATCAACTTGGAATGCATTGTAGC
Organism: Muribaculaceae bacterium; assembly: GCA_017651515.1. Lineage (GTDB taxonomy): Bacteria > Bacteroidota > Bacteroidia > Bacteroidales > Muribaculaceae > Sodaliphilus. The sequence goes on from JAGCCU010000013.1 coordinate 8,882, forward strand.
CATATTCCCATCCGCCAGCCAACTGTCCGTTGACATACACCTTTGGCGATGCCATGGCACCGTCAAACACCAGCAGGGCACGTTCAGTGCCGGCAGCGATGTCTATGTTGCGACGATACGTGCCGGTGCCTATCCACGGCAGCGCTCCCGAGCGGCCCGAGTGCTCGGTAGCGATGTCTTCACCATTCTCTTTGATGGCGGTGACCTGAAGGTCCCACTTCTTGTCAAACGGACCGCTGATCGCCCAGTCGTGAGGCACGCTCACCGTTTCCCACTGTGCGCCGTCGCGCGAAAACTGCCAGTCATTGGCAAGCATCACCTCCTCACGAGCCTGTGTACCAAATGCCACAGCACATGCTATTGTTGCTAAAAACAGTTTCTTCATTATAGTTGTGTGGTTAATTGTTTCGGCTACAAAGTTAACTCCAATTTCCTAATTATTCAAGAAACTCCACAACTTAGTCACTTAACCCTAATCACTTACCCCTTCACCCTTAACCCTTATCATTGGCGTCAGCCCCCGCGTTCTCCGAGAACTCTGAGTTCTCCGAGCCCTTATGCGCCAGCAGCTGCTCCTCTAAGTTAGAGGAGCTGTCACGAAGTGACTGAGGAGTATGTCATTTATCAATTAATGTCGTTTTGTGCTTCTGCCGCTTTTGTGCTTTTGTCTCTTTTCGCCGTCAGGCGCCCCACTTCGCGTCAGCCCCCTTAACACTTCACACTTAACACTTATCCCTTGCGCCTCGCCGGCGCCAGCCCACTCAAGGTATAATTTCTGTGCATGATAGTTGTGAATTGCTTTCAAATTTTGTAATTTTGCCGATACATTCAGCATGTTACTTGAAGTCCAAAGTAGTTAAACTTTGGTACGCTTTTTGCATATTACTATTAAAAAAAGAAATCATGTATTGCAGGTGTAGAAATAAGGAGGGTTACCCAGGAACATTCAATATAGGGCAAATGTACAGATGGTACTGGTATGACAAAGAGCATAAATATGTGCGCATAGTTCTTGACTGGCTTAAAATTGGAAAAACAATTAGCCGTGAGTATTTCTATAGTCACTTTGAAGTCTATGATTAGCAATTCATAAGTTTGTTAACTCGACAATATGCGCCCCGGAACTTCGGTTTCGGGGCTTTTTTATGTTTTCCAAAATTTATGATATGTGTGCCGATTTTTAGAGCTCTGCTATTGTAATTTCGCCATCGAAACATCACGCACTTAAATAATTCTAAACTATGGAAAACACAATAAAGGAAATCCGCAGGTTATGCGTCGTGAATTGCTCTCAAATTTTGAATAATTTCCACCCATTAGGGCGCCCTTTCGTTATGTCGCATTGCGGTTCCTCCGGGACCGGCGGCCCGCTGGCGTCAGCCCACTTAATTATTTGTTTGATTTTGTTCAGATTTGTTAGATTTCCGCCCGCTAGGGCGCCCCCCTTCGCGTCAGCCCACTTAACACTTCACACTTTAACACTTATCCCTTGCGCCTCGCCGGGGCGTCAGCCCCCTTTAAACTTAACCCTTATTCCCTTAGGCCCGCCCCGGCGTCAGCCCCCTTAACACTTGACCCTTAACCCTTAACCCTTGGGCCTCGCCGGGGCGTCAGCCTAATATGTCACTTTTGTAACTTATAGTCTAATCCCTGCGTGGGAGCCCACTTAACACTTAACCCTTCACACTTACCACTTAAACCGCTGTTCTGCATTTGACATAGGCAAGATTATCCCTTGTTATTACCTTTGCGGTGACAAAAAGTTTTACACTTGCAAGCGCATAATATCGGCGTAGTAGACTAACACATTATTTTATTTATCACGAAGTCACACGCACCAGTTTTTCATACTCCATGTCCTTGCAGTTAAGGGAACCGATTGTCACAACTCAGATTTGGGTTAAGCGTTCTTTTAACATTGTTGGAAATAGATGTAGGTTTCAAGCGTCATTTTCGTGGTCTTGTTGGCATCCAGTAGCGAGTTTAACTGTTCAATTCCACGGACTATAGGGAGCCCTTTTAGCCCTTTCGGCATGGTCAGGACGGGCCTGGCCGCTTGCCACTCCCTCGATCGAACTGTCAAATACATCTATATTGACTGCCTATGCACAAAAAAGGCTGACGGATTCAAAATCCGCCAGCCCAGCTATCCAGTTGTTCAATTTCCGCCCGCATGTGCCTCTTCGCGTTAGCAGCTCCTCTAAGTTAGAGGAGCTGTCACGAAGTGACTGAGGAGTATGTCATTATCAATTGTCAATTATTTTGTGCTTCTGCAGCCTTTGTGCTTTTGTGGGATTGTTACGTGCGTCAGCCGCTTCGGGACCGGCGGCCCGCCGGGCATCAGCCTAATATGTTACTTCTGTAACTTATAGTCTAATCCCTGCGTGGGAGCCAACTTCGAGACCAGCGGCCCGCCGGCAATTGTGTGGTGGGTCGTTATTTTACAAACCGTGACATCTCGTAAAGGGCTGGCAGGGCATTGCCGTTGCGGCTGTTGAACAGGCCGCGATTAAGTCCCCCACGGCCTTGGAATGGTGTGCCAAAGGAGTTCTCCTCAGGAAACCACCAGAACAGTCCTGTCACGTTGCTGTGACGCTTAAGCTCGGCCACCAACTCGGCTGTGAACTGTCGCTGGCCCTCCACTGTGCCAGGCTTGCACAACGTGAAGTCTTCCTCGCCACGGTTCACACCGTCGTGTTCATAGTAGTATGCCGCCTCAACAATCATCACTGGTTTGCTGGGGTACAGTGTGGCAAGTTTGTCAAGGGTGGTGCCAAGATATTCGATGGTGTTGTGCCACATAGGATAGTAACTCAGGCCGATGATATCGTAGTCCACGTTGTTGGCTTCAAGACGACGATAGAACCCTTCGGTCATTTCCCACTTTCCTGCTTTTTCGGTGTGGATGATGATTTTCGACTTCGGACATACTTAACGGCAAGCCTTGCAACCTGCCCTAAGCATTGCCCCGAAAACCTCCCAGTTGTCATCGCTCAGTGGGTCAATGCGTCCCACGGGCCAATCCATGCCGAAGGTGATTTCGTTGCCCACTTGTATCATCTCGGGAGCAACACCAGCACGCTTCATGGCAACGAGACAGTTGCGGGTATACGAATAGATGCTGTCACAAAGCACATCGGAACTTAGGCCCTCCCAACGCTTGGGAGTGAACTGCTTGGCAGGATCGGCCCACGTGTCGCTATAGTGAAAGTCGAGCATGATTTTGAAGCCTGCCTTCTTGATGCTCTTGCACAGATTTATGACGTAAGGCAAATCTTGACACACGCCTTCGTCGTGGTGCCGTCCAGGAGCATTGGCGGGTTCGACAAATAGTCGTACTCGCATCATGTTCCACCCTTGCTGCTTGAAAAGCTTGTATGGGTCAACTTCGTGGCCCATTATGTCGCGGTATTGGGCGCCTTGCCGTTGTAGTGCCGGCAGCATTGAAATGTCACCGCCCAACCATAGTTTCCTGCCCTGACCACTGATGACAAGCGTCAAAACAAGCGCGATGAAAAGTATAATCCTCTTATTCATGGATTGTTGAATTGTTAACTATTTGCAAATGTAGTGTTTTTTTGCCATATAGCCGTGAGACTCAGTCAAAAAAATCCAATTGTTAAACCTAAGAGCAATTCTGGTGTCTAAAGTGAAAATTTGTGCAAACCGATGTAATAAAAAGGATTATTCATTTTTTGTTGCTGAGGTGCAGCCATGTTTATCAAAAACTTTGTTTGAAATGAAGCTATTATTAGGAACTGTAAAAGCTTTGGTGTTGACAGCATTGATATGTACTGGTGTGATGGATGGTTATGCCCGCACATATACAAGCGAGACTTTGAACTATCAGATCGTTTATCAATGGGGCATGGTGTGGAAGCATGCCGGGGATGCCACGCTGAGCATAAAGCGTAGCGGTGATGGATACAATGCGATGCTGACAGGGAAGACGCGCTCATGGGCCGACAAAATCTATCCTGTGCGCGATACGCTAAAGTGTACCATGAAGAGTGACATGGCACCATTGAAATATGAAAAGCTTACTCACGAGAAGAGTTATTATGCCCGTGATGTGCTTAACTTCAAGTACAACTATAGCCACACAAGCGCCACTGCCACACGTTACCGCAAGTCGGGTAACACGACTGTCAATCTTAGCGCAAAGTGCCAGGCTTATGATATGTTGAGCGTATTCTATATGCTGCGTAACTTGGACTTCGACCAAATGGCGAAGAACAAGGCTATCACAACTGTGATATTCTCAGGCAAAGAGAAGGAATATCTCACAATACGTTATCGTGGCGTGGAGAACGTGAAGTTGCGCGATGGAATTAAGCACAAAGCTCACAGGCTTACATTCAAGTTCACACAAGAAGGTGGAAAAAAGTCGAGCGACGACTTGGATGCGTGGTTGGCAACCGACGAGACTCGAATACCCCTGCTTCTGGTCGGCAAACTACCCGTGGGAGAGGTCAAATGCTATTACACTAAATGACACACGAGCTCCCGAAATTGAAATAGACAATAAAAGGTGAGGTTACCCCCACCTTAAATTTTGTCCAACCCATGCACATACTTTAGAAAATAATACTTTAATGGGTTGGTATGTTTCAGTTTTTTCCACGGACGACTTGAATGAGGATGATGGACTACCAGTAAGTTGGCGAAAAGGTAGTTCTTAAATCCCAACTTACGCGATGTGTGGGTAATCTTCACATCATACCAGCTTTTGGAGGCATCTAGTGTATCAAAATCATAAGCCTTCAGTAATGATGGGGTGAGCAACGAACAGCAGAAACTGCAAAGCTTGTTTGTGGCGGTAATCCGCTTTTCCATTCCTTTTGCATAAAGGTAAGGATAATTAGCTACACCATCGTCGTCAACGGTAACGGTTGTTGCTATGCCGCACTGAGGTAGGTTGACACTGCCGTTGGCCAGACGTTGCAAAGTGTCGGGGGCAACAATAACGTCACTCTCCACTATAATCAGTCCAGCATCGGCTGCCAGGGCCTTTCGTTGGGCATCAATAAGCACCAGCCTATAGTTTGGCGATGGATGAGAGGTGAGATCACTCAAGTTGATTAAAGTGAAACCTTTCTCCCGTGATAACTGTGTGAGTAGGGCGGTGTTTTCAGGCGTGGAGTAATCGTTGTAGATGGTATAAGTATATTTCCAATCTAGATGAGACTCAAGCACGGCATCGATTGTTTTCAATGTAGTGTCAATGCTGTCTTTTACTGGTGTGATGATGTGTAATTCTTTCATGGTACTGTGTTTAGTGGATTTGATCAGTGACCTATGGGAATGTCGTAGCCTGTCAGACGGTAGGCCACCTTGAATGGGGTGGCGTTCTTTCGAGGCTTTGGTCCAGCGTAGTAATAGAACAGGCGCTGGCTGTCAAACGACTTGATTGTGGCCACTTGTGTGTCTCCAGGGTTGAGAATGATTGGTATCACCACATTACGTTCGTGTATCATCGCACCATCAAGGGTCGTGTAGCGAAGTGTGATGCGAATTGCCGAGATGCGGTGGGTGGAGTTGTTCTGAACTAGAAACGACTCTTTGCTGTCACTGGCTTTTTTGTTGAAGCCGCGCAAAGTGATAATCGACTGGTCGATGGAGTCGGACAATGCTATGCTGTCGCTGCTTACAGATGTCTTTGATGCGTCAATAATGTCGAGTACAATAGCCGCTGTCTGCAGATTAGCCTGTGTAGTCCGGGTGCGCGCTGATGCTCCCTGAGCCAATATCGCTAAGCAAACTATTATATAGAGCCAGAGTTTCATTCTGAATGTTACTGAATGGTGAAACCGCCGTCGATTACAAAGTTTTGTCCTGTCACCCAGCGAGAAGCATCACTAAGCAGATAGATAGATGCATTAGCAACGTCTTCAGGTTTACCAAGGCCCAATGGGAATCCGCTGGTGCGTTTCTTATAGTCGTCTTCGTTAAGAGTGTCGAGGAAGTTTTGCATGAGCGGAGTCAAGATTGTGCCAGGAGAAATGCAATTCACTCGAATCTTGCGTTTTGAAAGTTCAGCTGCTAGTACACGGGCACCGCTCACCATTGCGCCTTTGGACGCACTATATGCAGCAGTGCCTTGGCGGGCAATAAGTGAAGTAATTGATGAAATGAGTACTACTGATCCGCCAGCGTTGAAATACTTAACAGTCGTAGCCTGACTAACCAGCTCAAATGCGCTAACTGTGTTTATCCTGAACACTTCTTCATAATCGGCTGGAGTAAGAAGTTTAGCGGGCATGGTACGCTCAATACCTGCAGCGCATATGATACCGTCAAGTTTGCCGTTTTCGTTTACAATCTTAGCCACCAGTGACTTGATGTCATCACAGTTAGACAACTCAATAGAGTAGCACGAATGTCCTTCTCCTTTGAGTTGTGAAAGTGTTTCTTGCAGGCGTTCTGTATTTCGTGCCACAGCAATTATTCGCGCGCCCATGTTGCTGCAAGCAATGGCGCATTGCCGTCCGATGCCCGACGATGCGCCAGTTATTAATATTGTTTTTTCGTTTAGCGAGAATGGATTGAACATAAATGCGGCAATAAGATGTTAATCTTCTATTGGGTTTCCGTTTTCCACTTCGACGATATCGCTGATTCTGCAGTTGTGGAATGGAACGATGCCTGTAGCCCAAGACATACCCACACCAAACGCACTAAGCAGCAACAATTTGTCTCCATCCAATTTGTCTTTTAATTCACTTATAATGGTTATGGGCACTGATACTGAAGATGTGTTACCAAACTTTTCAATTGTGTGAGGTATCTTGGAATTGTCAAGTTTCATCTTTTTGGCTATATAGCTGTTGATGAAATTGTTGGCTTGATGGAAGACAATATAGTCGATACTGTCTTTATCCACTCCAGAAACTTCTAAAGTGTGCTTTATGTTGCGAGGGATCTCACGAATCACGAAGTTGAACACATCGCCGCCACGCATGTATCCATGTTCGTCACTACGCATGTTGCCATATTCATCGACTACTTTCTCGGTGAGTGTTTCTGGTGAACTGGGATTGCGATATCCTCCGCCCTTTATCATTATCAGGTCGTACAGCGAGCCGTCGGAGTTTATAGAGAACCAGCTTTTTTTGAAAACATCGTTTTTCTCTATTAGGGCGGCTACACCGGCATCTCCAAAGATGAATGCGCTGCGTCGATCGCGTGGCGAATATACTTTGGATCTAGTTTCTCCATCAAGAATAAGTGCTTTGTTGAAATTTCCGTTCTGCATCATACTATATGCTACTGATAATGCATAGCAGAATCCAGCACATCCCATCTGTATGTCGAATGCCATACAGGTTTTAGGTAGCCCTAGCCGTTCTTGCAGTATTATGGAGGTGGCGGGCATGCGGTAGTCGGGAGTCTGTGATAAGAAGATGAGAAGATCTATCTCGTTGCGATCAATATTGTTGTCTTTTATCAGACGATTGGCAGCAGCATAGCACAAGTCAGAAGAACATGTATTCTCATCGGCAAATCGACGCTCAAACACACCGACCTTGTCCACTACTTCCTTTACTTGGTCAGCAGGGAAAAACTCTGTGTACTCGTAGTTGTTGATGACTCGCTTGGGAACAGCTCCCGCCATAGCGGTTATACCTACTCCCTGAAATGTGAGCATTGCCATGTTTATGCAGTTGCTATGTTATAAAGGTCTTGAATGGTTTCTGATTCGCGAATGTCCTTCTCACCAATCTGCTTGTCATACTCTTCATCAAAGAAGGCTATGGTAAGCATTACCGATAGAGAGCTCCATTCATCCAAGTCGTGGAACTTGGTTTCTGCAGTCAGAGCAGCTACGTCTTCAACTTCAATAGCTTCGGCGAATTTTTCAATAAAATCTTTCATTTCCATATTAAAATTAATCTAAGTTTATATATGTGCATTAATAAGTTTAATAACCTAATCAACATATAATAAGATGGTTAAAGGTGTGTGGTGCTTATAATGCGTTGCAAAGGTAAGACTTTTTTTTTATCCAAGTGATGATATAACTAAAATTTGTAGTAATCAACATTAGTTGAAAAACATATGATAGTTACAGGTAACGGATGCGGGTGAATGGATTGCCGTCGCCACCTTCGGGAAATATCTTTTTGAACCCTATGGGTAGGTCTTCCTCAACTTTATCGGGGATTATTGAGACACCACGGAATATAGAAGGTAAAAAACGGGCAAAGTTTACGCGCACCTTTACTTTCCAGTGGGGCCTGTCAAATGTGATTTCAGTGGAAGCCGCATTGAGTGTTGCAACGGTGCTCATAGGCTTATACAGCGTAAGACGGTCGCGCTCGGTGTATAGCCATAGCTGCCATTTATTGCTCACAGCACTTGCCTGAAGGTACCCGATAACTGTGCCTGGAAGTAGGTGGGCATCGATGCTGCCAAGCAAAATTATACGATAGCGTTCGTCGTGGCTGTTGGTTTCAATACGCTCAATACCCAATGTCATCTCTTCGTTGGGATAGTACCAGATGCCTTCCATTGGCTGCAAATCGGCATTTGACAGCCTGACACGCATAGAGTCCTCATCCAATCCTGGGAAAAACTCGCTGCGTTCAGGCACTGCGGCAAGTGACTCAATGACACCTGCAAGCAAAATAAACGATATGACGAACCGTTTAAACATTAGTTGGTGGCAAAACGATATACGATACCAAATGACAGAATCTCTTTGAATTGCCAATAATGCCATTCAGGATGACGTGGCGTAGACTTGTCGTAACGCAGGTGAGTGTAGATTTTAGTGTTGAGATACTTGGTGATCGAGAAGTCAAAGGTGTTCTCCCAGTCGCCCTGCACATAGCTGTAGTCAGTAAAGACATAGAATCGTGAAATCCACTGTATATTGGGATGGAGTTTCCAGGTGAGTTTTGCCTCAATGTTGCTACCAAAGCTATGCTTGTAATGTTTTCCGGCATCGATGCCGAATGTCGTGGGATCTATATCGTCTATATTGCGGCAAATCTTCAAGTTATATGAGAGCGGTGCTATGGCAACGGTGATAGCTCGGTTTCCGTCAGGCGTCTTATGGTCATAGGTCATACCGAGACCAAGGTTCAACTCGCCAGGCGAGAGAAATGCAGCTGTCATCTGTCGCGTGTTGCTCTTGTAATTGTTAAAGAACTGTGTCTTGAACTGAAGCATTGCACTGTAGTACCAGTGCTTGACAGCCTTGTAACCAAGTTGTGAGGTGAATAGGAAATTGTCTTCGTTGATCATGTAATCCCTTATCGAGTCACCGGGAGCAGTGGCTATACCCAGTTTGTATGACAGTGAATTGTTGAACAACCAGTTTGGATGAACTTCTTGGTTAAGGTTACAATCCCATTTGATGTCAGCTAGTATGTTTAGGTTTTTCTCACCGCCTTGATACCAGTTCTCACTGATGTAAGCCTGAGTGAAATGCAGTGAACTTTGGAAAGTATGCAACCAGTTTCGCAGGTTTACAGGAGGTTCGGCTATGGTGGTTTCAACTGGTTCCACCACTTGTGGAGGCGCTATTGTGAGAATCCCTCGTTTGGGATCCCCAGAGATCTCATATTCTTTTGGTGGTTCTGGCAAGGAACTCTCATTATATGCAACGAGTTGTGGCTGTGTTACCATTGCGCGGTAACGGGCTGAGTTGGTACGTTCGCTGCTACTCTTAGCTTCTTTCAGCCATGTGTCATTTGCATCCAGTGCAAATGGGTCGGCGGCACATTGTGCCGTTGTGCTTGGAGTAATCAGAGTGTCACCAGTGGCTTGTTGGTGTGTATAAACTAAAGGCAACGACAGCAAGTTGGTTTCGGCACTACTGTTTTGTGCCAATGTTGTTATCGCTATCGTGGCAGTAATGAGTGTAATAAAGTGTTTCATAGTCAGAAAACAAGTATATTATGCATTGAAGAGCGGCCCTTCGTCACGCTTCGGCTGCTCAGGCTGTTTTTTCTTGAGGGAGTCCTCGCGTTTCTGTTTTTCAGCCTCTTCCTTGGTCTGAACGCGTTGGCGTTTCTTTTCTTGATTTGGTTTCTGAGTCTTGTTTTCGGCAAAACTCTTTATGATGTCTTCAACCACTTCGATGTTGCCATATAGGTAGTTGATGGTGATTTCAACAATAAGGTCTTGTTTCTTTGAGATTAAATCGGCTATGATTGCACGTGAGCCATCGGGCATGGTTCCACTGATGTTTAGTCCCTTGAAACCTTTAACTTTTGATTTGCCATGTTTAAGGTCATACATGTTGTATCCCATGGCTTTTCGCTGAAGGTTTTCTTTCAGGAATTTGTCATCACTTTTGTCTTTGTTATAAAGTTGTATGGTCATAACCATATCTTCCCACTGGATCTCGAAATGGGTGTTTGAACTGAAAGATACAAATCCATTGTCAGGCACTTCAAACGTCAGATTATATTGGCTCCAGGTGTATATTGATGCATTTGCCGACACACTGGCTAGCAGAGATATTATTGAGATTAATAATTTTCGTAACATGCTTGCTGTTGTTTTAGTTGTGTCAATCATTCAATTTGTCAAGCCAATCATCCCATTCACGTTTTGAACCGATGAAGATGTTCATATCCACATCACCCTTAATACCATCAATAGAGCCCCAATGGCTATATTGCTGAATGATGTGGTTGTGCGAGATCATGGTCTCGGGGCTGTTAAACGAACTGAGCCAGAGATCATAGCCTTCAAACAAAGGCTTGTAGTAGGTCTTGTAGCCATTCCCATTAGTGTAAATCATCACTTTATGTCCGTGTCGCTCAAGAGTGGAAACCATGTCTTTCAGTCGTTGGCAAGTCGTTGTGTTGTCAATGTTCTTGTCATTGTCCCAATCTTCGACATCAACGACTAACGGAAGGTCGGTGTGTCGGTTGCCAAGAGTGGCGAGGAAGTGAGATGCCTGCGACACACCATCGCGATTCTTTCTGAAGAAGTGATAGCATCCTACTTTAAGCCCGGCCGAGCGTGCGCCGTCAAATTGTTTGCTGAATAGCGGGTTTTTGTACGACGCACCCTCGCTGGCTTTAATGAATACAAATGTGATGCCGCTGCTTGCCACCTTGTTCCAGTCGGTAACAGTGTTATGGCCTGACACATCAATTCCTTTAACAGGATAGTGGTCTACGTTCACGTTAGGATGGAAAATATACCTACGTGCCAATAAACCAGCGAGAACGGTGATTGAAATCACCGCTCCCACTATTAATATCCACTGGATATAGTCGGGTCTTGATGTGTTGCGCTTTTTGGCTTGCGACATCAGTAGTTGGTTTTAGAACAGAGGCAGTGTCTTGTCGTTGTTCACATACTTGCGCTCAAAGTCATCCTGCTTCATAGTCATCATTATGATGCCTTGAATGAGAGTAAGGACTCCCCATAATCCACAGGTGACGATTGACAATAGAATACACAATAGACCTCCAGAAGTTTTACCTAGATAGAAATAGTGAATACCTAAGGTGCCAAGCAGGATGGCAAGTAATCCGGCGATGCCACGGCTTTTTCCAGATGGTCCTGATTCAAATACGCCTACTTCACCCACTGGCATTCCGTAGTTCATTGGCTGGCCATACTGAGGTTGCTGGCCGTACTGGGGCTGTTGCGCGTATTGTGGTTGTTGGCCATATTGCGGCTGCTGTGGCTGGCCATATTGAGGCTGTTGGCCATACTGAGGCTGCTGCCCATATTGCTGTTGTTGGCCGTATTGCGGTTGAGCATACTGCTGTTGCTGTTGGCCGTACTGCGGCTGCTGTCCGTATTGTGGTTGCTGACCATACTGTGGTTGTTGATACTGCGGCTGCTCGTATTGTGGTTGAGCCGGTTGCTCGTATTGCGGCTGTTGCTGCTGTGGCTGGGCTGCAATCACAGTCTGCTCTGTTTGTTGAACGGGTTGCTGTCCATATTGCGGTTGGCCATACTGTGGCTGCTGCGGTTGTTCATACTGTGGTTGCTGCGGTTGTTGGTACTGGGGCTGCTGTGGCTGCCCGTACTGTGGTTGTTGATCGTACATGGTTGGTTGTTGAATTGGTTCTTGAATAGGTTGTTGAACTGGCTCTTGAATGGGGGCTGGGTCAGGTTGCTGCATAGGCTGTTCCTGTTGTACAGGCTCAGGTGCAGGGATTGGTTCTGGCTCTGGCTGGGGAACAAACACCGGTTCTGGTTCAGCAATAGGGGCTGGTTCAGGAGCAACTACGGGAGCTGGTTCTGGCTCAGGAACAGGTGCAGGCTCGGGTTGTGCATATTGCATCTGTTCGGGTTGCTGGACGGGCTCATACATTACAGATGGCTGCTGAACGGGAACTTGTCCTTGAGCCATCAGGGGTTGGAACGCATTGCCGCAATATGGGCAATGAACTACGTTGTCCAGGTTCTCGGTAGCGAAAAGGCTACGGCAATTTGGGCATTGATGTTGTACCATAGTTTTGATGTATTTAGGTTAGTAGCTATATTATTTTCTTTTTGCTTTTCCTTTACGTTTTTCCTGTTCACGCAGTGCAGCCTGTTGCTGGCGTTGAGCTTCTTCGAGGCGAGCCATGAATCCGCCTTTCTTTTTGGGCTTAGCGCGGTTGATGGCCATCTGTGCCCTCACCTTGTCTTCGCTCACAAACAATCGGCAAAGATAAGTCTGTCCAATGGTAATGAGCAGCGAGATGAAGTAATAATAGCTCAATCCTGAAGCGTAGTTGTTGAAGAACACGAGGAACATGAGCGGCATCAGGTACATCATCCACTTCATGCCAGGCATCGCGCTTTGTTGATTCTGCGACTGCATGGTCAGGTAGGTGTAGCCGATGTTTGTCACGGTCATGAGCAGGCAGAACAGGCTGATGTGATTACCGAAATAATTGGTAATGAAAGGAATCTGCCCAGTCCATTGAACAATCTTGTCTGGCGCCGACAAGTCATTGGCCCACAGGAACGATTGCCCACGCAGTTCGATACACGATGGGAAGAATGTGAACATCGCAATCAGGATAGGCATCTGAAGCAGCATGGGCAGACAGCCGCCGAAGGGGCTGGCACCAGCCAGGCTGTAAAGCTCCATTGTCTTCTGCTGGCGCTTCATGGCATCTTCCTGATTCGGATATTTCTCGTTGATGGCAGCCACATCGGGTGCAAGTATTTTCATCTTTGCCTGTGACATGTAGCTCTTGAACGTGAGCGGCGACAGAACCAGCTTGATGATTATTGTGAGAATCAGGATGATGATGCCATAACTGCTGATGAACCTGCCAAGCCAGTTGAATATTGGGATTATCACACCGGTATTTATCCAGCGGAAGAGTTTCCAACCCAGTGGGATGAGCTTGGTGAGCTTAAGGTCCTCGTTGGGAGAATACTTGTCCATTGCCGAGAGCGTAGGATATCGGTTTGGGCCAAGATAGAAGTAAAAGCTTGCTGGGTTTGCTGCATCGCTGGCATATGGAATGGCGGTGCGTATGGTCATATCTTTTAGATATTTTTCATAGTCTTTATCGTCTTTCTTTATCTCCCGGCTGGTAAGCTGGGCATTGGTAAACAGACTGTCGGCAATGAGCACGGCGCTGAAGAACTGATTCTTGGTAGAAATCCATTTCAGCTTGTCCTTGATTTCCTTGTCGTCATTGCCGCTTTCCTTGGTGTATTCCACGTCACCGTTATCGCCATAGTATTTATAGTAAATGGCTGAGTTTCGTTCCTCAAACATCTTGCCTTCTTCGTGGCGCGACATTTTCTGGTGCCAGTTGATGTCAATGCTGTTGATGTTCAGTGGAATGACGTTCTGCATGCCGCTCTGCTCCATTTCCATGCGCACCATGTAGGACTTTGGTTCAAGCGTATAGCGCAGGGCCCACTTTGCTCCGCCTTCCAGATTGAGCGACATAACGACGCTGGTGTCGGTCACTTCTTCTGGGGTGAAATAGAAATCCTTGGTCTCGAACCGCTGGGTGTTGTTGCTGAGCGTGAAGCTGTATATGTTTTCTTCTGGAGTGAAAACTTCAACCATGGGAGCATTGAATGCCTTATAGGCTTTAAGCTTGGCACTCGAGATTATGCCGCCTTTAGTCGAAACCTCGACCAGGAGAGAATCGTTCTGTAACTTGATAGTCTGTTCAGTACCGCTCAGGAAACCTGCGAAGGCTCCGTTTTTCACATAGCTTTCCAAGGCTTTCTTGACAGCCTCCACGGCTTTGTTGTGAAGTTCCGGGTTGCTGCTCGCGCTTGACAATACTTCATCGAATGGAATTATGGTGTCGGCTACGGCTATTGATCCGGTAAGCTCGCCGTCGGTGAGCGAGACTTTCACGCCTTGCTTGTCGATGCCGGCTTGTTGGGTGCTGTCGGCCGACATCTGTGCCAGTACGCTTTTAAGCTGTGCCACTTCGTCGGCACTGAGCATGTCGGTAGCCGTTTTTTTGTTTTCTTTTGCCTCTTTCTGTACGCGGGCTATGGAGTCTTGCTGCCGCTGATATTCGGCGCGCTCTGCCTCGCTGGGACTGTTGAGCCACATGAAGCCGAAAATAATGGCACACATGAGCAACATTCCGGTGATGGTGTTTTTATCCATAGATTCTTTCGTTGAGAAACGCCTTTCGTTTCTACATTAATTGGTTATACTGTTTCTTTTTCTTTCTGATAGGCGATGGAAGCACGTATGAAGTCCATGAACAGCGGGTGCGGATTAAGCACCGTGCTGCTGTATTCAGGATGATACTGCGTGCCGATGTACCATCGTTTTTCGGGCATCTCGATGACTTCGACAAGATGGGTCTGCGGGTTTTCGCCGACGCACATCATGCCAGCCGCCTCAAACTGTGCCCGGTAGTCGTCGTTGAACTCAAAGCGGTGGCGGTGCCGTTCTTCGATGTCAAGCACTCCATAGGCTCTTGCAACTTTTGTGCCATCTTTCAGGTGGCAGGCAAAGGCGCCCAGGCGCATTGTGCCGCCCATGTTGGTGACGCTTTTCTGTTCCTCCATAAGGTCGATGACGTTATGTTCGGTGGTGGGATTGAGCTCCACGCTGTTGGCATCGGCAAGACCGAGCACGTTCCGGGCGAACTCGATGACCATCGACTGCATTCCCAGGCAGATGCCGAAGGTGGGAACGTCATGTTCGCGGCACCATTTCAGTGCTATGAACTTGCCCTCGGTGCCCCGCTGGCCAAAGCCTGGAGCCACGATAATACCGTCATGAGGGCTGAGCATCTTCTCAACATTGCCGTCATTCAAGCGTTCACTGTTGATATAGGTGATTTTCACCTTGTGGTCGTTGTGTGTGGCAGCCTGGAACAGCGACTCGTCGATCGACTTGTAGGCATCCTGCAGTTCCACGTATTTGCCCACAAGGCCTATGTTCACCACGTCGGTGGCATGTTGCATCTTTTCGAGGAAGTGGTTCCACTTGCTCAGGTCGGGCTCGCCGCTGAACGGCGTGTCGGTCTTTACGAGGATGATGTTGTCGAGCCTTTGCTCATGCATCAGCAGCGGCACCTCATAGATCGACGGGGCGTCGATGCTCTGTATCACCGCGTCGGGGCTCACGTTGCAGAACTGGGCCACCTTGCGGCGCATGGGTGCCGGAATGTCTTGCTCGGTACGCAGTACAAGCACATCGGGCTGGATACCCAGTTGCTGGAGTTGTCTCACCGAGTGCTGTGTAGGCTTTGTCTTCAGTTCCTTCGCAGCTTTGATATAAGGCACGTATGTGAGGTGTACGCAGCAGCACTTGTTGCCTAGCTCCCATCTGATCTGGCGCATGGCTTCGAGGAAGGGTAATGACTCAATGTCGCCCACGGTGCCCCCGATCTCGGTGATGACGAAGTCATATTTCCCTGTCGAGCCGAGCAGCTTCACGTCGCGTTTGATCTCGTCGGTGATGTGCGGGATGATTTGCACGGTCTTTCCTAAGTAGTCGCCGCGGCGTTCTTTGTCGATAACACTCTGATAAACACGGCCCGTGGTGATATTGTTGGCACGAGTGGTCTTGATGTTGGTAAATCGCTCGTAGTGACCCAAATCTAAGTCAGCTTCATGGCCATCATAAGTCACGTAGCATTCACCATGCTCGTAAGGATTGAGCGTACCTGGATCAATGTTGATGTACGGGTCAAACTTCTGGATGGTAACGTTGAAACCACGTGAAAGCAGCAACCGAGCTACTGACGACGAGATGATACCCTTACCCAGTGAAGAGACCACGCCGCCCGTGACGAAGATGTATCTTGTTTCCACTTAATTTATTGTTTTTACAATCTTATTTTAAACTGACAAAATTACGAATAAGCGAGCGAAATACCAAAAAAAAGTCCGAAAACCAATGAAAAACCCTTCAAAAAATCTTTTTTTGAATGACAAGCGGCAACCAATGCTCGTAAAACAACCGTTTCAACGATCAGAGGATTGACGCAGGTCAACAAAGGAAAGCTTTGACTTTGGGGTTTTGATTTAGCTTCGGACTTTTACTGGCATTTTCGAGTGAAAAGCAACCTTGTTTCCTAACTTTTTCATTAACAACAAAAACAAAACCATGGATATACTTTGAATTACTCCTAATTTTTAGTAACTTTGCAAACTGTAAAAATCATTTCTATCTAACCTTTATAACTCAACTAATTAACTGACTACTATACGACTATGAAATCAAAATCTTCATTTTTCAGGTTTACACTGATATTGATATCAATATTGACTAATTTTAATCTTTCTGCATACGAGGAATATGAAATTGGTGATATGACATACTATTTAGATGATGAAACCAGGACAGCGACGCTGGCATATTTAATCCCTATTTCTACAATTACAAATGTTGTTATTCCATCTTCAATTACTAAAACTTATACTATAAATGGTATCACTTATTCTGAGACATATGTAGTAAAAAATATTGGCTCACACGCTTTTAATTGGGATGGTATAGTTTTCCATTTTAATTCAATAACTATACCGAGTACAATTAGTTATTGTGGATGGAGAGCATTTGGAACTGATTCTTATAGTTGCTATCCTGGCAATGTATATATTTCTGATCTCACTGCTTGGTGTAACTGCACTTTTGATGGAATATATTCAAATCCAGCAACAATTGGCACATTATATCTTAATGGACAACTTATTGAGCATTTGAATATACCATATGGTATTACTCAAATTTCAGATTTCGCTTTCAGAAGATGTGATGAAATTATTTCTTTAAACATTCCTAATACTGTTAAAGAGATTGGCTATATGACTTTTTGTGGGTCTGGATTGAAAGGAGAATTAAAGATTCCTGAATCAGTGACTACAATTAAGCCAAAAGCTTTTATGTATTGTAACGGCCTAGAAACCTTATACATTCCCAAATCAATCACTTCAATGGGAAATGGCGCATTTGCTTTTTGCACAGGATTAAAGGACATATATTGTTCTATTGAAGACCCTGAAGATCTATATTTTGATGAACGTGAATATGATCCTGAGGTCTGGGGATATGATGATACAGAAGTAAGCGTTTTTACATGTAATGGTATTTGGGTGGCATACGATAATCCCGAAGTGGTTTTTCAAAATTGCGTTCTTCACGTGCCCAAAGGAACTGTTGATAAATATAGAGCGTGCGACATGTTTAATCATTTCATTCATATTGTGGAGATGGATGATGTTGTATCAGGTGACATTAATGGCGATAACATCGTTGATGTTGAAGACGTGAATGCAGCCATTAATATTACCCTGAAACTAAATACGATAGATGATTACAATGGCAGTGCCGACGTCAACGGCGATGGAATCGTGGATGTGGAAGACGTCAACGCAATAATCAACACTATACTAAAATTGGACTAGACCAAAGGCCAAACAATTACTGAAACTTAACTAATTAACTGACAAATATACAACTATGAAACAAAAATTGTTATTACTGATTTTATTAATAATTGCCACAACTAAAGCCAATGCTGGGTACTATACAGGTGATTTTAGCGATGGTGATTTTGTCTATGGCTTCTATCCGGAAAATAACGATCCCGAGACGGCATTAGAAGTTTTTCTATATAGTTATGGTGGGAATGATTCTGACGTAACAGTTCCATCTTTTGCGCATTATACCAAAAATGGGAAGACATACACCTATGCAATTACTTCAATTGTTGGTGCATTCATGAATAATAAAGCAATCAGATCAGTTACAATTTCAGATAACATTACTAGAATTCAAACGTCTTTTTCTGGTTGCTCAAATCTTGAGACTGTACATTTACCAGAGACATTAGTTGAAATGCAATTTGCTTTTTGTGGATGTGGGAATCTAACTTCGATTAATATTCCTTCATCTGTCACTACAATCGGAAGAGAATCTTTTTATGCTTGTGAAAGTCTTAGAAGTATTGTTATTAGCCCATCTGTTACTTGGATTGGAGATGAAGCTTTCGCAAATTGCGTAAACTTGACAAATATCATACTTCCTGCTAGGTTGGAGCATTTAGGTTATGCGGCATTTCAGAATACAGCAATGAATACTGTTATTGTTCCTGAAAATCTGAATTCAATAGGTGCAAATGCTTTTTCAAATAATGAGAATCTACAAGAAGTAATTTGGCGGGCAAGGGATTGCGCCTTAAACGAACAACCCGAAAGCGGATGGATAGACCCTGGTGATGGCAATGCTCCATTTGCTGGCTGTCCCAATATAACCAGTTTTTTATTTGGAACAGATGTTGTTAGTACTCCTCGATTACTGTGTTATGGGAGAAATAACATTACTAGTATAAATTTACCCAATTCTCTAAAAATAATTGGTGAACGTTCTTTCAGAAGTATGGCAAACCTTGAAAATGTCACTTTCGGTAGTAATTTGGAATATATAGGACCTAATGCTTTTGAAAACGATTCAAAACTAATGTCTATTTCTTTGCCAAACTCATTAGAGACTATTGGTAGTTATGCTTTTTATTCTACAGGAATTGAAACTGTCCATTTTGGTGAATCACTTGTTAGCATTGGAGCAGGAGCATTTTCTAAAACAAATGTAAATACTATAGATTTGCCTAATTCATGTGAAGAATTAGGAGGTAGTGCTTTTGCGAACTGTTATAATCTTTCAAGTGTTACTTTGGGAAATTCGTTAAGTATAATAGGTTCTTATGCTTTTAAGGAATGTGATAAACTTAGTTCTGTTTTATTGCCTCAATCTTTGGACTCTATTTGTCCTTACGCTTTTTTTCGTTCTGGAATTACATCAATCAATATTCCTGATAAAATAAAGACTATACCATATGGTTGTTTTTATGAATGTCGAAACTTGAGTAAAGTAAGTTTTAACAATGCACTAGAAGTTATTGAGGCATACGCTTTTTATGGTTGGGATCAAAAGGTTCCTTTAAGTGACACGATATCCTTTCCTAATTCTTTGAAAATAATTGGAGAATTTGCTTTTTTTAGATGTGATAATATAAAACATGTTATTTTTGGAGAATCATTGAAGACAATTGGCAATTCTGCATTTAAACAATGCCGTGGTATAGGTGAACTAAGATTTCCTAATTCTTTAAGAGAAATAGGTGCGCGCTCTTTTGAAGAACTTACAAGTTTACAACAAGTTTATTTAAGCAATTCTATTGAAGTAATTCCATCATATGCGTTTTGTAGTTGCTCAAGCTTGACCGAAATTACAATTCCTCATTCGGTTAAAACTATTGGGTGGGGTGCTTTTGGTGGTTGTTGGAGTTTAACAACTGCAATAATCCCAAACTCCGTAATAACTATTGACGGTGAAGCTTTTCGGAGCTGCAATAGCTTGACTAGTTTTACAATCCCAAATTCGGTTAATTCCATAGGAAATCTAACTTTTTATTGTTGTACAGGTCTTAAAGACCTTACAATCGGTAATTCTGTAACATCTATTGGTGAAATGGCATTGGTTATGTGCAACAGTTTGAACAATATTTACTCTAAAATACAGAATCCCCAAACCGTAACATTGGGGAGCGGTGCTCTTAATCTTAATTACAAGGATAATTGTACACTTCATGTGCCTAAAGGTACTATACCAGAGTATCGCCAGTGCGACCAATGGAAGGATTTTATCAATATTGTTGATGATATAAATGATGAAATTACTGGTGACCTGGATGGTAGTGGTATCATCGACGTTGAGGACTTGAACGCTGCAATCAACATTATCCTGAAACTGAACAGCATGGCCGACTATTCGGGTGACGGCGATATGGACGGCAACGGCATTATCGATGTGGAAGATGTGAATGCCATCATTAATACCATATTGAAGTTATAAGTTCTGAGAACCAAGTGTTTAGTTACAAGATATTTGACTTGGAATACTTTGAGCTATCAGAGATTATAGTCGAGAGAAATCAGGATAATAACATAAACTAATGAATATGAAGAAAGTACTATTAATTTTAACCATTGTGTTGCTTTTTGTGGGCAGTGCTGCTGCCCAGCCCCGTCCGATAACAAAGGGTACCTGGTCATGTGGCCTGATTCTACAGACAGGAACTCGTCGAGCTTTCTCGATAGGTGCTGGTGTTCAGTACGTTCCAGTTGAGAAGATTCGTGCCGACCTAAATATGAATTATTACTTTGCAGTTAACTATGACCTAAACTTGAATGTGCATTATTTATTTGATGTTCATCAAGAACGATTATATGTCTACCCATTAGTGGGATTTACGGCCGCCAATATGGATGCGGCGTCAGAGTTGGAACGCCATTATCCCCGCGAGAGTCATGTGGGTGTGAATCTTGGCGGAGGCATGGAATGGCTCATTGACTACGACTTGTCTTTGATGGTAGAGGCACGCCATGCGTTTATGAAAAACATTGGACATACGGCTTTAGCCGCAGGTTTGCGCCTGAAGTTCTAAACAAAAAAGAATAAACACCGTAATGGAATGTCTGCGTAATCGTGGGCATTTCTTTTTTTGTTCTTGCATTATTGTTGAAGTAAGTCGTTGCGTGTTGTGGTATGCAGTGGTCGTTATTTTGCTGTCGATACAATAAAGGTGTGAGTTCTGCGTTATGTAATGAAAAATATAGAATAAAATCATGACATTATCATCACGCAACGCGACAAGACCGTTAATGATAGTGGCATTGCTTCTTGCCACTGCGTTGGGCGCCGTAGCCTTGCCCGTCACCCATTATGCCCGTCACTCGGTGCTGTCGTCGGGCACATGGATCAAGGTTCCCATCGAGGAGAGCGGAATGTATGAGCTGACGCTTGCCGACGTGAAGCCTCTGGGCGTCGGCGACCTGTCGGCAGTGAGGATCTACGGTGGCGGCGGTGCTCCCATGAGCGAGACGATCACAGCCGAGATTCTCGACGACCTGCCGCAGGTGCCTGCGGTGTATCTGAAAGACAAGGTGCTGTTCTATGCCCAGGGCCCTACCACATGGAGCTCGACAGCCGACTTCGCTTTCTGCCAGCGTCAGCACCCCTATGCCGTGAAGGCTTATTACTTCATCACGGTGGGCGGTGACGACCCAGCGCTGGCGGTGCCGAAGGCAGAAAACGCAGTGACGGGCAGCGCGGTGACCACGTTCACCGAGCGGGTGTTCCACGAGAAGGAGCTTGCCAACCCCGGTGAGACAGGGCGCAACATGCTCGGCGAGAACATGACGAACCAGCCGTCGCTCTCGCTGCCGTTCAAGCTGGCGGGCCTCGTTCCGGGCAGCGACGTGAAGGTGAAGACCCGGTTCGGCGTGAAAATCGCGATGGGCTCGTGCCAGCTGCTGTTCAAGGCAAACGGAGAGAACCTTCCGTCGGACGGCCGCGACGGGGCATCGACCACCACGAGCAACAACTATTATTCGGTCATCGAGACCGTGAAGACGTTCAAACTCGACGGGACCAACGAGCTGAACTATGACATCACCGTGAGCAGCAGTGGTTCGGTGAACTATGCCTACCTTGACTATGTGACGGTGAACTATGAGCGTGAGCTGGCCATGAGCGACGGCATGCTGACGTTTGCCCAGCCGGCGACGGCCACTGCCGACTTCCACTACGTGATTTCGGGTGCCAGCGACTCGACCGTCGTATGGGACGTGACGACCCCTTGGGCCCCGACGGCCATGAACACCACCAAGACCGAGGACGGCAAGCTGCTGTTCAGCCCTGTGGCCGACGGCTACCGGGAATATGTGGCATTCGATACGGGCGCCGAATTCTATCCTCCTGCACACGGAACGATGCCCGAGAAGCAGGATCTGCACGGTGCAGCCACCCCCGACATGATAATCATCACCCACAAAGACTATCTGAAAGCCGCCAACCGTCTTGCCGAATTCCACGAGAATCAAGACGGGATGAGCGTGCTGGTGGCCACCGACACCGAGGTCTATAACGAGTTCTCCCAGGGAGCCCCCGATGCCATGGCATATCGCATGCTGTGCAAGATGATGTGGGACCGCGGCGTGGACACTGCCGGGCATCACATGCAGTATCTGTTGCTCATGGGCGACGGCTCTTATGACAACCGTATGATAACCAACGACGTGAAGCCGTTGAACCTGAAAAACCTGCTCACCTGGCAGAGCGATGACAGCAACACCGAAAACGGCTCCTATACCACCGACGACATATATGGCGTCTTCACCGAAGGTGAAAGCACGATCATGAAGTCGCCCATGGACATTGCCGTGGGGCGTTTCCCGGTGAACAGCCTCGCCGAGGCGCAGACGATGGTGGACAAGGTGATCAGATATATGCAGACGCCTGATTATGGAACGTGGAAAAACAACTCGCTCAATGTCGCGGACGACCAAGACGGCGGCATACACATGCAGCAGGCCGAAGAAGTGATCGGCACGGCGCGTGCCAACGGCGGGGAAAGCATGATATTCAACCATGTCTTCATAGATGCGTTTCCCGAGACATCGATCGGTGCCGCCCGTACTTTCCCAGAGGCCAAGGCGCTCATGATGAGCCGACTGCAGGAAGGGACATTGTGGTGGAACTATACCGGCCACGCCAGTCCAAACAACTGGGGTGCCGAAGGCATGCTGCGCAGGAACGACATTACCGACAATCTCTACTACGATCATCTGCCGGTGCTCTATGCCGCCACGTGCAGCTTCGCAAAATACGATGCGTTGACCGAGAGCGGCTCGGAGAACATGGTGCTCAATCCAAGGGGAGGAGCCATCGTGACGATGTCGCCAGCCCGCGAGGTGCTCATGACGTCTAACGGAGCACTCAACAACTACGTGGCACAGTTCATGTTCTCGCTCGATGAGAAAGGGAAGGCCCGAAGGGTTGGAGATATTCTTCGCCTGGGCAAGAACCTGCGTGTCAATGAGTCGAACAAACTGCGCTACATCCTGCTTGGGGACCCGGCATTACGGCTGGCTTTGCCTGAGTATCGTGCCGTGATAACAAACATCAACGGCGTGCCCGTAGATCCTGAGAATCGTCCCGTGTTCCAAGGGCGGCAGACGATGACCCTGTCGGGGCATATCGAAGGGCAATCTGGAGGCAAGATCAGCGACTTTAATGGAATGGTCTATTCCACTTTGTTCGACAGCGAGCAATCGGTCACGACACATGGTTATGGCGACGGAGTCCCGTTCACCTATCTGGAGCGCCCCAACAAGCTTGCGCTGAGAGCAGATACTGTTCAAGGTGGCAATTTCTCCATAAGCATTACCATTCCTTCGGAGATCATGGCTACGTATGATAATTACAGCCCGTCGCTGATCAGCCTGTACGCATTTGACCGCACTACGCAGCGTGAAGCCAGCGGAAGCAATACTGACTTCTATATCTATGGTTATGACGATACCGCAACGGCCGATACCATTGGCCCGGACATACAGTTCTTCGGACTGAATTCAGGCGGCTTCACCGACGGCAGCACGGTGAACGACAACCCGATAGTGCTTGCCACCATATATGATAAAAGCGGAGTGAACTTTTCCACCGCCGGGGTGGGGCATAACATGACATTGCTGCTCGACGGCAAGACGACATACAGCGACTTGACAAACTATTATACCCCTGAACCATGCGACGAAGGGACGCTGGGAACCATTTCGTTCCCATTGAAGGACATTGAGAACGGCGCACACACATTACGGTTGCGAGTCTGGGATGTTCACAACAACGTGAGCGAGAAAACCATTACGTTCAATGTCTCACAGGGCCTGAAGCCTGAATTGGTAGATGTTTATGCTACCGATAATCCCGCTTCTACTTCAACCACTTTCTATGTCGAGCATAATCGTGCCAATGCCCAGATGACAGTCGGAATAGAGGTTTATGACCTGATGGGGCGCCTTGTGTGGAGTACAAAAGAGAGTGGTCGCAGCAACGAGTTCATTACATTCCCAATCACGTGGGATTTGACCAGCAACGGAGGTGGCCGTGTGCCTCGAGGCATATATGTTTATCGCGCAACGGTATCTACCGATGGTGAACATGAGGCTTCAAAGGCTAAGAAATTGGCGGTCTGTGCAGAATGATGTTGCAGTTATGAAAAATTAATTGTAAATTTGCCAGCTAAAACGTGTTGGAACTATAAAAATTCAATGAAGACGACAAATAATACTCCACTTCCAGAACCTACCCTCAGGAGACTTCCGTGGTATCTGGCATATGTAAGGATGCTTGACAAGCAGGATGTGGAGTATGTGTCTTCGACACGTATAGCCAAGGAATTGAGTGTTGATGCCTCGCAGATTGCCAAAGACCTGTCTTTTCTTGACATAAAAGGCAAGACTCGAATAGGATATGAGGTTCACAGCCTGGCAACAACTCTTGCCGATTTCCTCGGCTTTACGCAGCAACACAGCGCGGTGGTGATAGGTGCCGGCAGCCTGGGCCAAGCTTTGATAAGCGATGTGGGACTTTCACAATATGGATTGAATATAGTTGCAGGTTTTGATACCGATGACAATCTTGTGGGAAAAGTCATTGATGGTGTGAATATCTATCATGTCGATACGTTGGAGAAATGGCAGCATGAGAATCATGCCGACATTGCAATTCTGGCGGTTCCGGTAGAATATGCCCAGCAAGTAGCCGACCGTGTGGTATCGAGCGGAATCAATGCGATGTGGAATTTCACACCTGTTCGAATTAAAACCCCGCAGGAGATCGCTATAGCGAATACCTCAATTTACGCTCATCTTGCCATTATTTATAATCGCATGAATGTGGCGCGAAGCGTGATTGACTGATGAAGATACTTGTTTATGACACAAATATTGCCGATGAGAATGGTTCTCGTCAACTTGGAGACGCGCAGCTTTATCCCGATTCGGCAGTGATCATAAATCGCAAACCGCTCTTTGTTCTCGATTGGGGACGGCCGTTTGTCACACAGGTGGCGCTTGGGGCGCGAATTTGTCGTTTAGGCAAACACATAGCTCCTCGATTTGCTTACCGTTATTGGAATGCTGCTACGGTGATGCTGGTCACAAGTAGCGAAAAAGAGTCGGGAGATATGGCTCGGTGTTTTGACGGCGCCATCGCGATGGGTGATTGGATGGAAGTTGCGGCAGATAGTCGTTGTGAGCTGAACGTCACTTTGTCGTCAGACACTGAAAAATGGCTATTGCCTCCTCACAGCGCCACTATCGCCAGTCTTATAGACGAGGCGATAGTTACTGCAAGTCGCTTTATGACTATAAAGATGGGCGATATGATTGCAGTAAAGTTGGGTGGGGCACATCCCATTGAAATCGGTGATGTGCTATGTGGACATATTAATGATGAAATGCTGATTTCTATTAAGATAAAATAAAACTGAAATAACTTATATAAGTTTATGTTTACCAATCGATTAACAAGGGTTGTCACGATGGTGGCGCTTTGCCTGGCAATGTCGTTGAGTGCTGTGGCTTTAAACACGAATCTGTTTACTACCGAATCTCGTCTAGCATCAGGTCAGTGGGTAAAAATAACAGTTGATAACAGCGGTATATATGAGATTACGGCCGATGAACTCCTTGACATGGGTTTCACACAACCAGAAAATGTGGCGGTTTATGGTCAAGGTGGCTATATGATCAGTGAGGTGTTGAACAACGGTTTTACTGACGATATTAAACCCGTGAGCTCATTTTGGCAGGACGGCAAGCTATATTTCTATGCCAAGGGTACCGTGGAAATGGATTTGAACAATGGAATTGCCGCAGGAACAGCTTTTCAGCGAACCCGTAATCCTTATTCACAGCATGGTTATTATTTTCTCACGCAAGAAGAGAATCCTCAACGCGTGAATACCACCACCAACACCGTGTCATCTACATCGTCACCATTGGAATCATCGCTCGCATTCTGGTTTCACGAGAATGAGCTATGTTCTGTGAGCAATTCGGGCAAAGATCTGCTGGGTGAGGACATGCAGCTTAGTGCTTTAAGGGTACCATATCATTTAGATAATCTTTATGACAGAACTATTATTGTGGGTTCACGTGCCGCCTGTGGTACTCCTTCGACATGCTATCTTGTGGGATCAATTGAATATAATAACCACACACAAGACGTGGGATTCTTGCTAGGTGACAGCCGATTTACATCTACAACTGGAACAGAGTGGTTCTATGATATAATTATGCCTCACAAGGCTTTGACTATCGATACCTTGGATAGAGATGGAGAGTTGATTCTATCGGTAAGTACCAATTCAGCTTCTGTTGCTAAACTTGACTATGCCATAATTACTTATAAACGATTGAATGGTTTTTCAAGCCCGACTCAAGGGCAGTTTGACATGTGGTACAAGTCTCTCAGTTCGTCGAACGTCATTCAATTGACAGATGTGACTCCAGATATTATGGTGTGGGATGTCACAACTGGTCGCAACACAGTGAACTACCAGCCCCAGTTTATCGATAATGTGTGTAAACTCACTTTAAATAAAAATCTATCTAGCACAACACACCTGGTGGCATTCTCACCTTCTCGTGAACAAATGAAGATATCTGGTTATGAAAGTATTGAAAACCAGAATCTGCATGGCATGGATGTTCCCGATATGCTCATTGTTTCTTGTAGCACCCTTATGGAACAGGCAAAACGAGTGGCAACGTTGCATCAAGAATATGATGGAATGCGGGTAGAGGTCGTTGACCAGCAGCAGGTGTTTAATGAATTTTCATCTGGTACTCCTGATGCCATGGCAATCCGACTGCTTTGTAAGATGCTTTATGACCGCAATTCTAACAAGTTTAAGAATCTGCTCATCTTCGGTTCCGGAAACTTTGACAATAGAAACATAGTACAGGTTAAGGAGCACACCGTGCTTACATACGAGAGTGATGACAGTCAAGATAAGGTTTCGAGTTATCCATGCGATGACTTCTATGGTATGCTTGATGATAATTCAGGAGCTGTTATAGAATCTGCTCAGCTTCGTCTTGGTGTCGGGCGCATTCCTTCGTCTACTCCTATAGAGGCAAAAACTGATGTCGATAAACTGGTTAACTATGTTACTAATCCAGACTATGGCGTCTGGCGAAACAATTATCTGTTAATGGCTGATGAGGGTACAACTACAAGTGGAGCCGCTGCCGATATCGGTCTCCATGTGTGGCATGCCGAGGGTGTCAATACCCTAATAGAGGATTTCACTCAAGGAATGCATGCCAACAAGGTTTACGTTGAAACCTTTCCACGAGATCCTTCAGAGACGAGTATATCAGAGAAAAAACGTTCTTGTACCGATGGACGAAATCATATTATAGAGTCGCTCAATGCAGGCCAATATTTCATGACCTACGTGGGCCACGCAGGAGGCTCAGTGATGGCTGGCGGCAGCAAGCTGTGGCGTAGTCGCGATGTGTTGGAAAACAATTATGAGCACTTGCCGATCATGACAACTGCATGTTGTAATGTTGCGCGTTATGACTCCAACAGTCAAGGCATTGCCGAGGTGATGTTCCACAAACCCAATGGAGGCGTTATTGCATTAGTAACTCCAGCTCGTGATGCTTATGCCAATCAAAACGATTTATTGAACCGTGCATTCGTCACAGCTATGTTTTCCACTGATGATAATGGAAACATGCTTACCTTGGGAGAGGCCTACAAAAAGTCTAAATTGTCATTTGGCACATTGCCGAATTACAAGAAAATGTCTTTCTTCTTGATGGGTGATCCGGCAATAAAGATAAACTATCCTCGTCCGCTTTTCAGGGTACTTACTGTAAATGGAGAACCTGCCAGTACCGATGCTATTTCGTTGCGACCAATGCAGCCCGTTACGGTAGAGGCCGAGGTGCTTAATGCAAATGGCAGTGGAGTTGATGCTTCGTTTACCGGCAATGCCACACTCACCATATATGGCTCATCGAAGTACTTTACATCATATACCAAGCCTCTGGATAGTGGATGGAACGAGACTCGTGACATAATGTTGGAGCGTCCATTGCTGGCGCAAGTGAACGGCACAGTGGAAAACGGTCATTTCACTGCCACGACAATGCTTCCCCGCTTTGAACTTGACGAGGGGACGTTACAGATTTCGGTATACGCCCATAAGGATGGTACTGCCGATATGGTGAACGGTATTTACGACAACATTGTACTTGAAGAATATGATGAAGAGACAGCTGTTGTCGATAATCAGTCGCCTGTAATCGAAGCAATGTTCTTGAATGACGAGAGTTCATTTGCTGCCAACAGCACGGTGGGTTCTGATGCAGTGTTATATGTAACCGCAACTGATGATGTGGCGATCAACATGATGAAGGATTCTCCAGGTCAAAGCATGCGTTTGGTGCTAGACGGCAATACTAACTTCAATACGGTCAAGGATTATGTGTCTAGTTCCGAATCTGGACGCAAATTGGAAGTGGCATTCCCTCTTAATAAGTTGACATGTGGCCATCATACACTGTCATTCACAGTATTCGACATTGCTGGCAATAGTGCAATGAGGACTATTGATTTCGTTGTGGGTCAGTTGAGTGAGATTGTTATAGATCACGCTGAAACTCCGGCTGTTGAACAGGTGACATTTAACCTTACCGACAATTCACTCTCGGTTATTCCACAAGTCGACCTGAAAGTTACAGATGCCCAGGGCAATCTTGTCTGGATGACTACCACAACCCAGTTCCCAGTGGTTTGGGATCTCAAGAATTCCAATGGTGAACGTGTGCCAGCCGGTCTCTACAAGTACTTTGGTACTTATCGTTCGGCAAACGCATATGGCGGTACTGATATTCGGAACATTATCATTATTGATCCCTTGAGATGATATTTAATCGATAAAATTGAAAATAACATAAAGACACTATGGTGAAGATTATTAATAGACAACTGGCTGTGCTTGCAGTATTTACGCTGTTGGCTTTCGCTGCCGGTGCATATCCTACGAGCAACTATGCTACAACATCACAATTGGCCACTGGTCATTGGGTGAAGATTGCTATACCTGCCGATGGCATATATCAACTCACAATTGCAGAACTGTCTGCCATGGGTTTTCCCGACATAAATCGTGTAAAGATATATGGTTATGGCGGACACATGTTAAACGAACCTTTCACAGGAACGGAGCACAACGACATTGAACAGATACCAACACTTATTTTCAGGGATAAATTATGTTTCTATGCCAATGGTCCTTTGGAAATGACATTTGATGTTTCAGATAATAATCCCTATTTCTTGCGTAGAGTGAATGCCTATTCTACTCATGGCTATTATTTTGTCACTGAAGGTGATGGTCCAAGGCGTATTAGAAATTTTGAATGGAGTACTGGTACTTCAACCCATAATTATAGGACCAGTTATAACTGGTTCCTCCATGAACGAGAGTTGACTTCCCTGACAAATATGGGTAAGGATTTGTTAGGTGAGAGTTTGATGGATGAGTCGTGCTACATTAACTATGAGATGCCCAATATATCATCAAACAAAGTGATGCTGCAGACTAATTTGGCGGTTGAGTCATCATCAACTAGTACGGGCTCTGATTACTACTCATTGATGAGTGTCTCGATCTTGTCGAATGGTTCAATAGTGCCAGTGAACTATTCTTCTACAATAATCAAGCCTACTACTGGAGCGCACTATACAGTGGCTAATGCCAGGGCAAGTGTTACATTGCCCTCTTTGGAGGAGACGGGACAGGTGAAGGTTGACAAGGTTGTTACACAACCTGCCGGATCATCGGTGGTTACTGTAAAAACCTGCAATCTTGACTATCTGCTGTTGTCTTATGAGCAAAAGAATTCATTGATGGGTGCTGAATATAACCAACAGA
Source organism: Muribaculaceae bacterium (assembly GCA_017651515.1). Lineage (GTDB taxonomy): Bacteria > Bacteroidota > Bacteroidia > Bacteroidales > Muribaculaceae > Sodaliphilus. Next base: position 39,100 of record JAGCCU010000013.1, read on the forward strand.
AGCTGTATATTCCTCAAATTCTTATAGGAGATACTATTGCTGTTGAAAAGGCTTCGTCGTCTGTTGTGCTTTGGAATCTTGATGGACCTTATCCTATTGGGTTGGCAAGTAAGAATGCTGATGGCGGTACGGTATTGTTTTCATCACCTCTTTCTCAAAATGCTGCAAGTTTTGTTGCTTTTGATCCCACCATGGAATTACGCTCAATTTCGGGTTACGAAGAGGTGGCGAACCAAAACATTCATGCTATGCAAACTCCCGACTTTATCATTGTGACGAACAGTGATTACATAGAGGCGGCCGAAGCTTTGGCAACATTACATCATAATCATGAGGGAATGGATGTCCTTGTGGTTTCACAAGATGAGGTGTTTAACGAGTTCTCGTCAGGAACACCTGATGCCATGGCTGTTCGTCTGATGTGCAAGATGTTTTATGACCGTAACCCCCAAAAGCTGAAATACCTGCTTATGATGGGGCAAGGGACGTTTGATAACCGAAAGTTGGTTTCTAATAAGCCAGGAACGGTGATTACCTATGAGACGGACGACAGCAACAGTGAAAGCACTTGTTATGCCAGCGACGATGTCTTCGGTATTCTCGATGATGGGTCAGGCAGAAAGTTTTCATCTGAGTATATTCGATTGGGAGTTGGGCGACTTACACCGGAGAATATTACAGAGGCTTTGAATGATGTGAAAAAAATAGCCAAATATATATCAGAACCTGATTATGGACCTTGGCGCAACAATGCACTTATGATGGCTGACCAAGGAGACTCTGACCTTCACATTTTCCAGACGCAGAGAATTTGCGACATTATTGAAGATGAACACGATGTAAAACTTGAGCAGAACAAGGCATTTATCCCATTCTTTGCCAAGGCTGTCGGTGAAGATATGCTTGTGGAAGAGTCTCGTTCGTCACCCGAAGCAAAACGTTATGTGGCATCGGCTTTAAGCAGTGGACAGTATTTCTCTACTTATGTGGGTCATGCAAGTCCAACTGTCTTCACGGGACATAGTAAACTATGGACTCTCAATGATGTGAACACGGTCAACTATCCTCACATTCCTATCATGACTACTGCATGTTGCGATGTGGCTAGATTCGATGATGTGAAGCGAGGTATAGCAGAACGAATGGTTCATAAGTTGGATGGAGGAGCCATTGCCATGCTTACTGCCACACGAGAGGTAGAGGCTCGTCAGAATGACAGGCTAAATCAGGCTTTTGTGAATGCATTCTTTACACTTGATGATAATGGTACGATGCCCACTATGGGACATGCTGTCATGAAGTCAAAACAATCATTTACAAATGACAACAAGAACAAGATGATGTTTGTTTTCCTGGGCGATCCTGCCATGAAGATTAACTATCCTCTCAATCGTTTCAAGTTTAATAAGGTGAATGGTACCACGATTGTTGACGATTTGACTGAAGTGAGTGTCTCGCCTATGCATTACGTTGATATTGATGCAAGTGTCATGAACTCCGATGGAAGTAATGTGGATGCCTCTTTCAATGGCAAGGCCTATATTACCCTTTATGACTCTCAGCGGTTCTTTAAAAATACTGGTGGAAAGTATAATGAAGTACCATACCGTGACATTTATTATCCACGTGCGCAACTATCACAAATTGATGCCGAAGTGAAGAACGGTCAACTAAAGACGCGCATACTAGTACCACGTGACTTGCAAGCCAACGGTAAGCTTCGCATTAGCCTTTATGCTCACAAAACTGGCAGCGAGGAAATGGTTAACGGACGTTTTGACAATCTAGCGGTGGCCGATTTTGATGAGTCAACGGCAGTAACAGATAACCAGGCTCCAGTTATTACTGCTATGTATTTCGATGAGCCTAATAAGTTTGCCGAGACTGCAACCACAACACCAGGAGGTATACTTAACATCTCGGTGACTGATGAGACAGCTTTGAGCATGACAAGTTCAATTACCGGTGATATGAAACTGGTTCTTGACAATGGTAGTCAGACTTATTATCTTGTCAAGGATTATGCTAGGATTAGTGACGGAGGAAAGCGTATTGATATTTCAATGCCTATCAATGACCTGACTCCTGGTCGCCATTCGCTCTACTATCTTGTGTGTGATGTTGCGGGTAATTTTGTGACGAAAACCATAGACTTTGTGGTGGAGCAACCTACCAATATTGAGTTGGCGGTAAGTGAGGTTGCTGCAACTCAAAAAGCCACTTTCTATGTTGCCAAGAATGCTCTTGCTGAATTGCCAGAACTTACTATAAAGGTTACCGATGTCGTGGGAAATATCGTATGGCAGAATACAACTTCTTCATTCCCATATGAGTGGAACCTTACAGGTCTTGACGGAACGCGCGTAGCTAATGGCGTTTACCGATTCTGGGCAACTTACGACGATGATACTTATTATGGTGGAACACCTAAGTCCGACTTGATAGTCATTGCTCCCTGACGTAACTCATAACAAAGTAATCGCCCGCAGGTATTAATACTTGCGGGCGATTCTCATTTAAGTCACTCTTTTGTTTTTTTCTTTAACGATTCATTGTCGGGAGCTAATAAAAGTGCTTTTTTCCATTGTTCAACCGCTTGTTCATGTTCACCGCTGCTTTCGAGAATGTCACCATAGTGTTCGAGTAGGTCGCTGCTGGGTGAATCATCGTTGTCAATGGCCCGCTTGATATATTCGAGAGCTTTCTCCATTTCACCTTTCTTGTATAATACCCAGGCATAGGTGTCGAGATATGTGGCATTGTCTGGGTAGGCCTTGACTGTCATCGCTGACATCTTTTCGGCTTTGTCGAGGTTTTGCTCGGCAAGCGACAGGAAGTAGGCATAGTTGTTCATGATGCCTAAGTTGAGAGGAAACAGTTCCAAGGCTTGTTCATAGTGTTGGAATGATTTAACGGTGTCGCCCATCTCAAAATAAACATCACCCATTCCTCCTATCAGATCGCTGCGTGTTTCCATGTCGGTGCTGTCAACTAGCGTTATGGCTTTCTGGTAGGTAGCGAGGGCCTTGTCATATTGTTTCATTTGGAAATAGGCTGGGGCTATGTACTGATATAGGTCAAGGCTGTCGGGATTGTATTCCAAAGCTCTCTCAGCAGCGCTGATGGCTGCAGGATAGTTCTCGGCCATGATGTCGATAATCATCAGTTTGCGCCATCCAGCTGCATCAGTTGGATTGATGTCGAGCGCATATCCTTGCTGCTCGGCGGCACCCTTGTAGTCATCGCGTGCAATCAGATAGTCACTGTATAGTGTGTGGATATCAGCCTCATGTGGATGTTGGCTTAGCAACACCTCGAAGAGTTCCTGCGGGCGTCTTGTGGTGTCACCGTTACCCATCTGCTTACGCAAATAGGTGACTAGCACTCCCAATTTGGATTCTACATCTAAGTTTTCGCTGATAAGTGCATTGTAAATCTGTTGTTCATAGGCTGTTGTGTCGCCTGTTTCCTGATAGTATTCGGCTTTTGCCAGATAGGTGTAGCCGTTCTGAGGCTCTGCCTCTTGTGCCACGTTCAGGTAGAATAGGGCGCTGTCACTCATGCCAAACTGCTGCATTACACCTGCCATACCCATATTGTAACTGGCATTGCGTGGTGCAGTGGCGAGAAGTTCGTTCATTTCGGCTATGGCTCCTACGGTGTCATTCAGTGCAATGAAATTGTTTATTTTGCTGCTTGTCAGTTGGAATGAATTACCGTGGTGCAGCTTGATGGTGTCGAGCGTGGCATTCGATTCTTGATAGCGGCCGCTACGGGTATAGGCTTGGGCCAAGCGGGCCTGAAGCTCCAGTTTGTTAGGATTGGTGCGGCACAGTCCTTCGAGGGCCTCCAATGCTTGTTCGTTCTTTCCGAGCATCATACAGGCATCACTGTAATAGGTGGTCTCGTACAAATCCTCAGGATGTGCATCAAAGTGCTTTTTTATCAATGCAAGTGCACGCTCATAGTGCGGCATGTCGCTTCCTCGCATATTGAACATGCAATGTCCCAGATAGAAAGCCGCTATGGTGTTGGTGCTGTCTAATTCGTAGGCACGTCGCAAGAGGTCGAAGTAAGCATCGCTTTTTTCGCGAGACTTCTCTTTTTGAGCTTCCAGGAATATGTAACTCGACTTGCGATGGTCAGCATCGGTAATTGTCTTGTTGTCGCGTCCCACCACAACTGTCGGTACAAGTATCAATGCCGCCAGTACCCATATTATGTTTCTGAAACCATTGTTCTTCATTAGAAAAAATATTAGAGTGGGATTATTTGGTGCCTGTATGACCGAAGCCGCCAGATCCCCGTTCAGTTTCGTCTAGGGTTTCTGTGACTTGCCATTGAACCGTTTCGTGACGAGCCACCACCATCTGACAAATGCGTTCGCCGTCATCAATGGTCTGGGGCTCGTTGCTGAGGTTGGCGATAATCACGCACACTTCACCGCGGTAGTCCGCATCGATGGTGCCCGGAGTGTTGAGCACCGTCAACCCGCGTTTGAGGGCCAGCCCGCTGCGAGGGCGAATCTGACACTCGAAACCTTCTGGCAGTGCGATGTAGATGCCTGTGTGAAGCATGGCGCGTTCCAGTGGCTGTAAGGTTACTGGTTCGGGAAGCCATGCGCGCAGGTCCATACCGGCGCTCAATTCTGTGCTGTATTGTGGCAGGGCATGAGGTCCCGTGTTCACTATCTTAACTTCAATCTTTTCCATATAGAGTAGATCATTACTTTTTTCATAAAAACTTACAAATTTACGACATAGCAGTCAATTCACAAAATCTATTCCGTAATAATGAGCAGTTTATTTCGGTTACTCGGAGAAATTGAGTACTTTTGCATAAAATAGAATAATTGCAAGAATACTGATTATGAATTTAACTGGAAATACCAAGATGAGAATATTGACAAGGGGAGCGGCTGTTGTTGCAATAGCTGCGTTTGCATTGAATGTGGGTGCATGGGAGATAGGTGACTTTGTGTTGTCGCAAGCTCGTCCTGCTGGCATAGGTGCTGTGCAACCGGCCGCCGATGGCGAGCATTATTATCAGATTAGTGACAATGGTCTTGACATTGACTTGGTGAATTATAAATCAGCTTCCAGTAAGGAAGTTCTGCGCACAGGAAATCTGGCCGACTGTCATGTGGATAGTTGGGATGGCTATGAGATGTGTAAGGACGAAAGCCGAATTCTGCTGTGGACAGCCAGCGAGCCAGTCTATCGTTATTCATTCAAGGCACATTATTACGTGTTGGACCGAGCAACAAATCAACTCTCGAAACTAACCGAGACTGGTGGCGAGGAAATTGCTACGATGTCGCCCGACGGTACTCGCGTGGCATACGTTATGGACAATAATGTCTATGTCAAGAACCTGACTGACGGTAGCATTATCCAGGTTACACGCGATGGCAAGAAAAACGAAGTAATCAATGCTGTACCCGACTGGGTGTATCAAGAGGAATTTGGAATGCTCAATTCTTTCGCATGGTCGCCCGACGGCCGCACGTTGGCATTCCTTCGGTGGGACGAAAGTGAAGTTCCGATGTATTCGATGACGATGTACGAGGGAGACTGCAAGCCCAACAGTGAATATGCGCTTTATCCTGGATCGTACGACTATAAATACCCCGTGGCTGGAGAGAAGAATTCGGTTATAAACGTTGTTACTTGCGACATTGCCACAGGTGCTACACGCATGTTGGAAGAACAGTTTGACTACATACCTCATCTGGCTTTCGCCCGTAACGACGCACTGATGGTAATGACACTCAACCGCACTCAGAACGAACTGAACATATATAAAATGAATCCAGTCGATGGTACCTTGAAAAATGTGTATTACGATTCATCCTCGACGTGGATTGACAGTGAACTGGCTCGTTCGGTGACCTATACCGACAAGTTCCTAGTTATTCCCAGTGAACGCAGCGGATATGCGCAGCTTTATCAGTACAGTCTAGATTCCAATGAATTATCATACCAGTTAACTTTCGGTACAGAGCCAGTCACCGCATATTATGGTTACGACAGCAAACATGACAAGTATTACTATCAATGCACAGATGGCCCGCTGAATCGTGTGGTGCGCTGTGTTGATAGCAATCGGAACACGAATGACATCGCTGTGCGCAAAGGCACCAACCGGGCTGCTTTCTCCAGCGACTTCAGTTACTATATCCATACTTTCAGCAGTGCTACAGTGCCAACTCAATATCGCATTGTACGCACAAAGGACGGCAAAGTCCAGCGCACACTGGAGATGAATGAAGAATATGCCTCACGTTACATCGTCTCCGAGGTGCCACAACGTGAATTTGTTACATGTGAAAGTGACGGTTATGAATTGAACGGTTACATCATCAGCCCGGCTGACTTTGACCCCACAAAGCGTTATCCAGTTATCATGTCGCAGTATAGCGGACCGGGTTCGCAGCAAGTGCTCAATAGTTGGAAGATTGACTGGGAAACCTATTTCGCCATGCAGGGATTTATCGTGGCATGCTTCGATGGACGTGGCACAGGTGGACGCGGCAAGGAATTTGAAAGTGTTACATATCAGAACTTAGGTTATTACGAAACCATCGACCAAATTGCTGCCGCACGATATATGGCTAGCCAGCCTTGGGTAGATGCCGACCACATTGGCATATGGGGCTGGAGCTATGGCGGCTACATGACTTTGATGGCAATGTCAGCACCTGATCATCCGTTTGCTGCCGGCGTGTCGATTGCACCTGTTACTGACTGGCGCTTCTACGACACGATTTATGCCGAGCGCTTCATGCGTACTCCGCAAGAAAACCCGGAGGGTTACAAAAACAGTGCACCGCTTAACCGAGTCGAAGACCTGAAGGGCGACCTGCTCATCATGTTCGGCAGTGCCGACGATAATGTACACATCATCAACTCCATGCAGTACATTGCTAAGCTGCATGGCCAGAAGTCACAGTTCGAGATGATGGTGTATCCCAACATGAACCATTCAATCAACGGATGCGGGGTGCGTGAACCACTTTACCAGCGCGTGCTCGACTTTTTTACTAGTAGTCTGAAAAAATAAAAGATGTCGAAGTTGATAGTGATAACTGGTCCTACGGCTTCGGGCAAGACTGCCCGAGCAGTGGATATTGCGCATGCCACAGGCGGTGAGATTATCAGTGCCGACTCACGTCAACTATACCGAGGCATGGATTTAGGCACTGGAAAGGATCTTGACGAATACGGCAATGTACCTTATCATTTAATCGATATTTGCCAGGCAGGATACAAATATAACTTATTTGAATATCTGCGCGACTTTCAGACCGTCTATGACGACATCCGCTCACGTGGCAGACAAGCTATATTGTGCGGCGGAACCGGCCTATACGTGGAGAGCGTACTAAAGGGCATCCAGTTACCACCAGTACCGGAAAATGCCGAACTGCGGGAAAAACTTCGTGGCAAGCCGATTGACGAACTTGCTGCTATGCTTGCCACTATGAAAACTCTGCGCAACAACAGCGATATCGATACGCCGGCCCGTGCAATCCGCGCAATAGAGATTGCAACTTACTATCATGAGCGCCCACACCTCAAAGATCTTACCGAGCCGCACCCGATGACTGATGCAGTTGTGGTGGGTGTGATGATTGACCGTGAAACGCGCCGCCGCCGCATCAGCGACCGTCTTGACGCACGTCTGAAGGCTGGAATGGTCGATGAGGTGCGCCGTCTGATAGACGAAGGCGTTGCTCCCGACGACTTGATTTATTATGGCTTGGAATACAAGTTCATCACACGCCATGTGATTGGCGAAATTTCGTGGCAGGAGATGCATGACCAGCTTGAGATTGCCATCCACCAGTTTGCCAAGCGCCAGATGACTTGGTTCCGCGGAATGGAAAAGCGCGGCACGCCCATTCATTGGTTGGATTGGGACCTACCGCGTGATGAATTCGTGACGCGTGTGCTGGAACTTACCAAGTAAGAGTTTTGAGTTTTTGTATTTAGAGGATTTGCATAAGAAAAATGTCGTTTCTTTGCTTGAATTGTAGATTTTTTCTTGCAATTGTTCCGTTTTTAAAGTAAAATGTATAACTTTGCCCCGATACTTATTCACTATTTAATTTTATAGACAATGAAAAAGACTATTATGACAATTCTTGCAGCAATGACACTCGTGCTGTCGAGCTGCTTTTCAACCGGACTCGGAACATCAAATTCTAACTCTACCTCTGGTGTGTTGGGCAATGTGTTGGGCAGTGTGTTGGGCAATATTTTGCTTGGAGGAATGACTTTCGACCAGTCCAGCCTGCTTGGTAACTGGTCATACAGTGCGCCTAGTGCTGCATTCACGACTGAACAAGCCTTCACCAATGCTGGTGGTGCAGCCACAATTGCCAATATTGCTTCGTCACTTGCAAGCAACTACAGCAATATCGGTATCAACCGTAACAACACCTCGTTCTCGTTCCTCGAGGACAACAAGTTCTCGGCAAAGGTTAATGGCATCTCATTTGGTGGTACTTATGCCTATAACCCACAGAATGGCGAGATTGCCTTGAAAACTGCTACTGAAACCATCAAGGGCAATGTTACAAAGACAGAAAAAGGTATGGGTCTGATGTTTGACGCCAATCAAATGGTCAATATCCTACAAAAAGAAGGCAAGGTCAGCAACGCTGCTGCCGTACAGGCTGTAAGCAAGTTGGCTAAGAGCGCTAACGGCGCACGTGTAGGCTTCGAACTCACTCGTTGATCCTAGTGTCTTCTCGACAACAAAACAGGGGCGATTCAAAAGAATCGCCCCTGTTTTGTGCTATCGCATTAGGTCGCGAACCTCATCAAACGTGCCGTCACACGGTGAAGGGTCAATGCCAAGCAAATGACATAGAAGCGGGTAAATGCATACGTTCCGGAAGGTGTTCTGGCGAGAATAACCGCTCTTGAAGTCTGGACCAACGGCACGAAATGCCACCCACATATCGCTTGCGGTGTGGTCAAATCCGTGAGATCCCATTTCTTTAGAGGGTTTGTTGTCAAACTGCCATCCAATATCCGACATCACCACCAAATCCCCCATATTGACGTTGGTGCCATAGTTGAGATATGCCGGCAGTTCTCCACGTTTCCATACACGGATGTGATCGACACCCGACAGTGCATAGTAGATTGAATCAACATATTCCGACTTAGATGCATAGATTAGCGATGGGAAACTGTTGTCGATAGACGTGATCCACTCGGCTTTCAGGTAATCTTTTGGACGAACTATGCGTTCTTTTGTCAGCCACGTCATACCATGGTCTCCAGTGATTATAAAATTTATGTTACTGGCGATGGGCAATGATTGGAGATTAATCCAAAGTACGTGCATTAGTGAGTCCATACGCTCGGTGGCTCGTCTGGTTGGCATGGAAATTGGACCGCATTCGTGCCCGGTATGGTCAGGCTCTTCAAAGTAGGCCATAACCAGATGTGGCCTCTGTTCTTCAGGCAGTGAGAGGAGACGGATAATTTCTTCTACACGCTGTTCGTGTGTGAGCCGGTCTTGCAAATAATCTTTCCAATAGTTTGCATGATCTCCTTTGACGGCCACGTCACTGCCTACCCAGTAAACTGTTGCACTGATCACTCCCTGACGCTTTGCTGTGAGCCAGATAGGGTCGCCACCGTAATACTGTGGGTCGGAACGAGTTTCATTGTTGCTCAGTGAGAACTGCTTACCAGTAGCACGGATTCTGAATTTATTGGCAATTATGCCATGATGGTCAGGCACAAGACCTGTGGCAAGGGTATAATGGTTGGGAAATGTCTTGCTGGGGAATGACGGAGTCATTACAGCTTTAACGCCTTGCTGAGCAAGTTGGTCAAAGAAGGGAGTGTCGTAGGCTTCGGTATAGTCCCATCGGAATCCGTCAAGCGATATAATCACAGTGTAGTTGTCGCTTCCTGCTGCCAAAACCGTAAAGGCGGTTGCGAGGGATAACAGTGTGATAAAAACTTTTCTCATTTTATAGTTCTTTTGTGTTTTAGCGGTACAAAGTAAATAAAAAAATACGAATGGCGCAAGAGAAATCTGCGCCATTCGTAGTATCAGGTAATGCTATTTGCAATATTATTGCTTTTGAGAGGAGATGTAAACGCCTACGCCTTCAACAAGTCCTTTGTAAGAAGTCTTGTAAGCAATGATAGTCAACTTGTCGCCCCAGGTGAGGTTCAGTTCACCGAATTGTCCTTTCTGGCCACCCCAACCGGTCAATACGCCATAAATGTAGACTTCGCCGGTATTATCCTTGAGGTTGAAATTACCATATTGTTCAACATCGTTCTTGGTGTTTTCTTCAGTAGCAGTGACAATTTCACCAGAGATCATGTAATAAGCCTCCTTATCGTCGGGCAGATTGCGGAAATCGGCAATGCTAATTGTCTGCACAGAATACTTCACTTCTTCTAACTGACCAGATACCATTTGTGGGTTCTCTTTATAGGCTCCGCGCTTACCGACAACGGTCACAACGTCACCAACCTTTGCGCCAGATTCAATAAAGCCCTCAGCACGATAAACTAGTGTAGTGCCGCTGTAGTCGCGGATGTAGAAGCTCTTGCCCTGGCTGTCGCTACTGTATAGTTCGGTGATAATACCGGTCATACGATACTGAGTTTCGCCCACTTCGGCAGCTAGGAATTCAGCTACTGTTGCTTCGACGATTGAACCGGCTTGGCTGATTGTTGTCTCGGCAGTATATTCCTTACCACTTGCGTCGGTGGTTTTGAAGGTCACCTTGCTTGAACGTGCACCGCCATTGTTGGCTGCAGCGCGGAATACCACAACAGGAGCATCGCCACTGATAATTGAAGATATTGAGAGCCACTCTTTGGCATCATCTGGAATCACAACACTAACACCGTTACCCTTGCATGAAAGGTTGACAGTAACTTCGCCACCTTCCTTAGATACTGTGGCGTCGGCAGGATCAGTGCTTTCTACCTTAATGAGCGACTTCTGGATGTTGACAACAGTTACGTCAACCAACTCAACGGTTCCGTTGTATACGGTCTTAGGACCTTCAACGGTGATAACATCACCAATTTCAAGTCCCCAGCTGGCAACAGGATTATTGGCTAGATTGCCATTCTTGTCGGCCATACCATAGATATATATGGTGCCAGTTTCGTCGGCGATATTCATGTTACCATATTTCTCGTAATTACTGCCCCAAGAAGTGATAGTACCAGTCACGCGGTAGGTCTTGCTTTCTGGTCCGGCAATAACTTCGGCACAGGTTGCTTCTGACACTGTTGAAACACCTTGAATCACATTGATGTTCTGTGTGCGGCCTGCACTGGTTATGTGCAGTTCTGCAGTACGGCCGTCGGGAGCTTCTTCGGCAGAGAAGGTTATAGTTCCCTTGCCAGCAGAGCCGCTTGCTGGAGTAACAGTAAGCCACTCAGGAATCTCACTCACGTCGAGCGACCAGTCGCTCAGCGTCTGGATGTCGATGGTTTGTGAACCACCGGCGAGGTCGATAGAGACGTATGACGTGGAGACGCGAATCTCGTCCAAATAAGAGTCTTCGATATCGGAGCAACCCACCAGTGTGGCGAGGATTGCAATGAAAGACGGAATGATATATTTCAGTTTCATATCACAAAATGTATTGACAGTTATTAGTTGAAGATGTACTTGATACCAATTGAGGCGTTCCAGCACTGGCCAATGGCTTTGTTAGGAACGAAGGTCTTGGTGTCGCCGTGAATAGCGGCAGGAGTAGAGAACAGTGCCACGCCATCGGCATCGACACCTTCATACTTCAGGATGCGAGCATCTGAACCGATTTCGGGGTTGAGATATTTGCTTACGCCCCAGCTCGAGTTGAACAGGTTGAGCAGGTTCTTGATGTCGAAGCTCAGCTGCAGAGTGTGCTTTGCACCGGCAACGTTGAATGAGAAGTCGTGCTTGTAGCTCAGGTCAACGCGGTGTACCCATGGGCTATAGACGCTGTAACCTTCGGCATATTTGCCCTGACGGTTCTTCAGATAGTTGCTGTTGTGCACGTAGTCCATGAAGCGGCTCATGTCGCCGTTGGAAACGAAGCGGAACTTACCGCTGCTTACTTCCTCATCAGTAGGTACGTAGATTGCATCATAGTTGTATCCGTCACCGTTCATGTCGTTTACGGTCATGTAAGAGTAGTTGTAGCCACCGCGCCAGGTCTCATAGATCAGGCCATAGTGGTTGCCGCTCTTGTCGTGACCGATAGCCGAGAATACGAAACGGTCAGGAGTTACATACTGCGAGTTGTGCAGCTTGATGTTGTTAGGACCTTCGGTGGTAGGCACATATGTGAACGCCGACTCAGCTGCTGAACCAGGCATACCGGTAACTTCCTTGTTCACCACGTGA
>JAGCCU010000003.1 GCA_017651515.1 Muribaculaceae bacterium
AATTACCCATTTGTGCATAGACCTTGCTCTTCACCTTCAAGTTCTCATTGCCCGGCATAGCATCAAGGGCTTTCTGATAATAATCTAAAGCACGAGGCGCATCACCCAGGTCACGATAGGTGCTGCCGGCATAATAGTACGACTCGCCTAAATAGGCTGGGTCGCCATCATTTTCGTAATAATTGACAAGTGAGAGAATAAGGCTGTCAGAGGTGTGGGTGATATATGCCTTGTCGTTAGCCTTGATGGTGAGCAGCTGATAGCGTTTTTGCACATACGCTGGTGCTTGCAGCATTTCGGTGCTAATTGACTTCAACAATGATATAGCACTATCTGGCTGGACAACGCACAAACTATCTGCTTCTTGAAGTACAAGGGGGTATTGGTAGTGACGTTGGCAACCAAAAGTAATTAACAGAAAAGCAAGATTTAATATTGACTTTTTCATCGTAAAAATATTTAACACCGCTGCAAATATAAATTATTCCTTATAAAAAAACAATGAATAATTGGGGAAATATAAAAAGGCAGTATAGCATGAACACACACTCATGCCAAATACTGTGTCGGGTGATAGCAAATCACCCGTCAAGTGATAGAAGGCATGAGCATCAAATGTGACATTGCAAAGGTAGTGACAAAGAAAGTATTTGCTGTGGACAACGGTGGATACTTGTGGCTTCGGTTTGTAGGGCTCATATAATATAGATATGAGACTCAATAAAGCCACACCACATTCAGCAAAAGACTTCGTAAGTTAAAAGGAATATTATCTCTTGACATTCTCATAGAAAAAACTTATATTTGTAGCGTTAAAACAATAATTAATTACCATGAGAAAAGCATCTTATCTACTGGCGTTGGCACTGATGGCTATGAATGCCAATGCACAATTTCCACAGCGTACCCCTACCCCTAATGATACGCTGAAGTCTGTTACCGTGAATGCCGACAAGAGCGTTACTTTCCGCATTTATGCTCCAGAAGCTAAAACCGTTACCTTAGGTGGTGACCTCGCTGGCTATGGTGATGTAATTCCTGCTCCTAAGTTCGTGAAACAATCCAATGGTGTGTGGGAAGCCAAAGCTAATACTGTGAGCCCCAACGCCGGCACTTTCCGTTACAACTTCGTGGTAGATGGCGTGCGTGTAAATGACCCTAAGGCAGCTGCTACTGCTGATTTGACCGCAGTAGTGAACATTGACCCAGAAGGCAATGGCTTCTGGTCGATGAAAGAGAATGTGCCTCATGGCGCTGTCGCAACAGTGTACTACAAATCTTCTACATTCAACAACACCCGCCGGTGTCATGTTTGGACACCTGCAGGCTATGAGAAGGGTAACCAAAAGTTGCCAGTGCTCTACCTGATTCATGGTGGTGGCGACAACGATTATGCTTGGCCTAATGTGGGTAGTGCAGGCAACATCCTGGACAACCTTTTGGCGGAAGGTAAGATTGTGCCGATGGTAGTTGTGATGCCTAACGGTAGTGTGAACACCGATTTGTTTACTGATGACATGATGAACGATCTGATTCCTTATGTAGAATCTCATTACAATGTTTATACCGACAAAGACCACCGTGCTTTGGCAGGTTTGTCAATGGGTGGCTTGGAAACACTGAATGTTTCATTGTTACATTATGACAGTTTTGCCTATGTATTCCCATTGAGTACTGGTTGGTTTACTAACAGTACCGACCTCTATGCCAAATGGGAACCATACTTGAAGGAACATGCAGCTGCCATGAACAAGAGTTTTAAGATTTACAAGTTCTATATGGGTGGAGAGGAAGACATCGCCTACCAGAATTGCATCGCTACTCGCGAAGCATTCACCAAGGCTGGCGTAAAGCATGAGTACTCTTCCATGCCTGGTGGTCATACCTGGCACGTATGGCGCCACAACCTGCATGATTTTGCTCCACTTTTGTTTAAATAAGCTATCGGGGGGCGGCATTCCGCCTCCCTTAATATAATACCATGAAGACGAACCTTACATCACAGATCACATTAAACCATGTGAACTCTCGCTATTACAAGCCAGCAAACGCTTTCGAACTGGCACAGCTGACCAGGTTGGAAAAGGTGCCTACTGCTATCTACGAAAACGCCGAGGAAGCATCTAAGCAGATAGCACGGGAAATAGCCGACACAATTAAACAAAAGGAAGCAGCTTATAAACCTTGTGTGATGGTGCTTACGGGCGGTGCTACCCCTCACCAGCTCTATGCCGAACTGGTACGCCTGCATCGTGAGGAGGGGCTGAGCTTCCGCAATGTCATTGTATTTAACCTTTACGAGTTTTACCCATTAACAGAAGACACCTCATTCAGTAACCTGAAAGCGCTGAAAGACATGTTGCTCGACCATGTGGATATCGACCCTGCTCGCATATTCTCTCCATCAGGTACACTTAGTCAGAACGACATCTTCAACTTCTGCGAGGAATATGAGCGGAAGATTCAAGAGGCGGGAGGCATCGACATCTGCCTCTTGGGCATTGGTCGCTTGGGTAACATCGCTTTCAACGAACCTGGTTCCCGCATCAACTCTATTACCCGACTCATCCTGTTGGATGCCGACTCACGTGCCGAAGCAGCTCGTTCGTTTGGCAACAATCCCCCGTTGAGTTCCATCACTATGGGCATCCACACCATCTTGTCGTCTCGCAAGATATACTTGATGGCATGGGGTGAGGACAAGGCAAAGATGATCAAAGCCTGTGTGGAAGGCGCCATCACGGATAACATACCAGCGTCGTTCTTGCAAATGCATAACAACGTACAGGTGGTAGTAGATCTGTCTTCAGCAACCTTCCTGACTCGCATACATCACCCTTGGCTGGTTACTTCATGCGAATGGGATGATAAACTGATTCGTAGTGCCATCGTGTGGCTTTGCCAGCAAACGGGCAAGCCCATACTAAAACTCACCAATAAGGATTACAACGAGAACGGTCTGAGTGAATTGCTGGCTATCTATGGTTCAGCCTACAATGTGAATATCAAGATTTTCAACGACCTGCAGCACACAATCACTGGTTGGCCAGGCGGCAAACCTAATGCAGATGATACTTACCGGCCTGAGCGCGCTTTGCCTTATCCAAAAAGGGTATTAGTATTCTCGCCTCATCCCGATGATGATGTGATTTCAATGGGTGGAACCATCCGCAGATTGGTGGAACAAGGACATGAGGTATATATTGCCTATCAAACCAGTGGCAACATTGCCGTAGGCGATGAGGAAGTGACCCGTTTCCTGCACTTCATCAATGGCTTCAATCAGCTCTTTAATGCCGACAAAGACGAGGTAATCAAAAAGAAATACCAAGAGATCAAGACCTTCCTGAATGAGAAGAAAGATGGCGATTCAGATACAAAAGATATCCTAACCATCAAGGGATTGATACGTCGTGGCGAAGCCCGTACAGCTTGTACCTATAACAACATCCCTCTTGACAGGGTATATTTCCTGGATTTGCCTTTCTACGAAACAGGCAAGATTCAGAAGAAGCCGTTAGGAGAAGAAGATGTAAGGATGGTGCAGGAGCTCCTGCAGGAAGTACAGCCTCATCAGATATTTGTAGCTGGCGACTTGGCCGATCCGCATGGCACACATCGTGTATGTAGCAATGCGGTGTTGGCAGCCATCGATTTGGAAAAAGAAGCCAATGCTGTGTGGCTGAAAGACTGCCGCATCTGGATGTATCGTGGGGCATGGGCAGAATGGGAGATTGAAGATATTGAGATGGCCGTGCCCATCAGCCCAGAAGAGCTGAGGGCCAAGCGCAATTCCATACTTCGTCATCAGAGTCAAATGGAATCAGCTCCGTTCATGGGCAACGACGAACGTCTGTTCTGGCAACGCAGTGAAGACCGCAACCGCAACACCGCATCCATCTATGACAAGCTTGGATTGGCTTGCTATGAGGCAATGGAGGCGTTTGTAGAATATATACCTTTATAGGGCGAGACCTCTATCTTGACACTTTCGCTACCCCCATTGTTCAAATAGGGTATTATAAAGCGGATTTGTTTACTTTTCGGACACCCCTGCTTGTCCTTAAAGTACTATTTTTGCATCCAGAATAACAGAATTATAACAATCAATGAAAAAAACTGAATTATTGAAGACTATGGCGGTAGCATCAATGACCGCATTGTGTGCTTGCACCGCTAATGAGCAAGCGGACTTTAATCTAAACTGGTTTTTTTGGAGTGACACCCAACCT
>JAGCCU010000014.1 GCA_017651515.1 Muribaculaceae bacterium
GACAAAGCACAATCTCCGGCCGAGGTGCAGCAAGCCTATCTTCGCGCTTTCAGTGCTGATGTCTATCTCACCAGCGCCAACGCTCTGAGCGAAGACGGTGTGATTGTGAACATTGACGGCAACGGCAACCGTGTGGCGGCCATCACATGGGGGCCCAAAAAAGTAATCTTTGTCATAGGCATGAACAAGGTAGCTCCAACTGTAGAAGATGCTCTTGCAAGAGCACGAGGTACTGCATCGCCAACTAATGCCGTACGACTGGGCACCAACACACCATGCAACATTGACGGTGCATGCCACAACTGCAACAGTCCCGAGAGCATCTGCAGCTACATCCACTTCCTGCGCAACTCGCGCAATGCCGACCGTCACGTCGTGGTGCTTGTAGGCGAAAACTTAGGCTACTGATATTATCTCTTCACATTAACAGTTTACAAATATGAAAACAAAGATCATATTGATTTGCCTAATGCTGATGACCATTGCAGGTACGGCTTGCGGACAGAAGTCAGGACGTAGCTGGCTTTCCAACTACGGCATTGACCCCAACAATGACTGCCCCATCTTCACAAAGCCGACACATACTGGACCTGATCGCAAACCAGGCGCCGGCATTTGCACCAATGACGGGGCGGCTTATAACCGAACATTTTATTCATTGGGCGAAGAATGGCACTATGAGCCAAAACTGAATTTGTGCAAGCAGGAAGAAGATGTTATAACCTCAGTAACAGGTATTCTTCAACCGAGAGAAATACTTAAATATGGAGTCAATCCTCTGCCAAACGGAGGTGCACTAGTAGCATACCGCATTTTCTCAAACAATGATTTTGCAAAACATTTTTTCGCAACCTACAGCAAGGATGGCGAACTGCTTGACGCCATCGCATTCGGAACAAGGGAGGATCTAAACAACGTGCTCAAAGCTGAACCCCATGGCCACTACGAACTATACGAAAACATGGGCGGCAGCAGCATTAAGATAGATAAGGATATGTCTATGACGCTTAGCAGATATCATTTCTATAAGAATCCTGATAAAGGCAGCAACGATCAATGGAATGACACTCTCTCCTATCAAATAACTCCAGAAGGGCTTTTTGTTTTGAAAAGCCATACCGAAAAAGACAAACCGGCAGTAAACAAGACTGCTGAACAAGCTATGAACCTATCTATGCTGCCATTAAGCGACAAAAATGCCATTGAGAAGTGGAACGATCTTGTTGCGGCCAACATAAAAAACGACAAGGCATACGAAACAATCTTTCCCTACATTTTACCGTTATTCGTGAGTCGCACTCACGAATTCATGACATGGACTTTCCAAAACCCAAAAAAGAGCCAACTCATCGGTGCACTGCGTAAAGCCATAGCTGCCGATGCAGATGCCAATTACAATATACAGAATTACATAATAGACATGATTGAAACATGTCCGGATGATGGTGCACGCAATTATTGGAAAAGTCTTAGGGAATTCTGAGCTCGTTAAATAAAAAACCATAAAGATTCAGGCTCCACGGTATTGCACCGTAGAGCCTGAATACATCTATAATGTGTTCTTCATCAGTTGCTGAATGTGAGTTCACCAGCTACTGCATCGATAGTGATTGGCTTGTCGCGGTTAACATGCTGAGCAATGATGTCCTTGCTCAAACGGTTCAGAACCAAATTCTGGATTGCTCGTTTAACCGGTCGCGCACCGAACTCAGGATCATATCCAGCCCTTGCCAACAATTCGATAGCTGCTGACGTGAACTCCAGTTCAATGCCGTTGTGACCAAGCATCTTTTTCACGCTGTTCAACTGCAGAGTCACGATTTGACGGATTTCCTCCTCGTCAAGCGGTGAGAACATAATAATCTCATCAATTCGGTTGAGGAATTCAGGACGGATTGTCTGCTTCAGCATATCCATCACTTCGTCGCGCGTTTCTGCCACAACAGTAGCACGGTTCTCAGTCGTCAAGTGCTCGAATCGCTCACGAATCAAACTTGAGCCCATGTTACTGGTCATGATGATGATTGTGTTCTTGAAGTTCACCGTGCGACCTTTGTTATCGGTCAGTCGTCCGTCATCAAGCACTTGCAGCAATACGTTAAACACGTCGGGATGAGCCTTTTCAATCTCATCGAACAGCACTACGCTATACGGCTTGCGACGCACCGCCTCGGTAAGTTGGCCTCCTTCATCATAACCCACATATCCCGGAGGAGCGCCAATGAGTCGAGTAGCTGAAAACTTCTCCTGATATTCGCTCATATCGATACGAGTCATCATATTCTCGTCGTTGAACATATAGTCGGCCAATGCCTTAGCCAACTCTGTCTTACCAACACCAGTAGTACCTAGGAAGATAAACGAGCCAATTGGTCGGCGAGGATCGTTGAGCCCTGCCCGACTGCGTCGCACGGCATCGCTGATTGCCTTGATCGCATCGTCTTGCCCCACTACACGCTTATGTAGTTCGTCCTCAAGGTGAAGTAGTTTTTCCATCTCGCTCTGGAGCATCTTTGTGACAGGAATGCCAGTCCAACGACTCACTACCTCGGCAATGTCGTCGCTATCTACTTCCTCTTTAATGA
>JAGCCU010000015.1 GCA_017651515.1 Muribaculaceae bacterium
AATCATTCTGATATTACAATTCTGGATGATGATGTCGTGGTTCAAATCAGAGATAAAGAAACTGGTGAGATTTCAAGTGAATTTGAACTGTTTTCAAATGGTGATTTTAGCCAGAATGGCAAAATCCAGAATGGGGAATATAATCGTGATGGACTCCTTCATATAGGAAGTACTAATTTCACAAACAGTAATACTATAGCAAACAATTATCATGGTTCTTATTTAGGTCCACATAATCCACAACTTATAAAAGGAGGTGATTCATACGCTGTCCCGCCAGGAGACCTGCATGACTATTTTGCTTTCCAACATGATAAATATTATGATATGGTTGGAGCAGAAGGATTTTCGGGAGCCTTATTTAATACAAATACAGCTTTAGCTGATTTAAAATTATCTTATGACATGAATCATAATATGGATATTTCATGTTGGGGATGGATTACTTATAAAGCATTTGAACAATTAGCATGGTGGAAAGTTTTTTTACATGGCACAGCAAATCAATTAAATTATTATGTTAATAAGGTATTATATTAGAAATAGAAAAATTATTGACTTCATAATTTACTTGTCATTGATTTGGACTATTCTGTGGTTCTTCTTCTGGCTTGTCCCGCAGGAAAAGAACAGATATTGTTGTGGAGATAGGATATATGTATTGAAAAACGAAACAAGTAAAAAGCAGTTTTTCAAAAATATAATGAATTTGGGAGTGTGTCAGAATAAAAATACTCTAAATCATGATGGCAAGATAATAATAGAGCATGTTTTGAATGACAATGTTTTTGAGCCTAAAATATATAGGACGAATGGGATATTTCCTGTCAATATCAATAACAATGAAATTTATATATGCTATAATAGTACTGAGGGAATTATATTTGATGGTATAATTATTTTAGGTTCAAAGAATAAAGAATATTATTTACAACAACGAGAAAACAATTCAATAATAAAGCAAGCACGAGTAATTCATGATTTTGAGAATACCGTGATGGAGAATGTTGATTTCGAATGCCGGCCAATAATTGTCGACTGGTGGTGGCGTTTAGGAGGTCAAGTTGATGTTTATATGATTTTTTGTTTCTTGCCTTATTCGGTATTTATTTGTCTGTGGTTAGCATTCAAACTCAATCGATTTTTCCGCAAGGAGAAAAGCCCAAGAACGTCTGGAAATAACCTGTTAATATGAAAACATATTACTTGTAGACATACTACATTTTTTGGCCATTAGTAGTTTTTGTCTTTTATATAAGAGATGAATAAAGATATATTCCATATTATATCTTTAACGGTTGCTGATTCGGCAGGAACCGTAGAGCAGTGCTGCGACTACGATGCTTGGGGAGCGTTGTGCGACCCCGATACCGGCAGCAGATTCCAGCCACCAGCCGGATCTGCTGTCGGGACGTAGCGTAAAAATAACATGTCTTGACAATATAGACACATAATTATTTTGATAAATAAAAAGAAATAGTTTCCTTTGTAAAGGGAAAAATTTTTCAAAAAGTTTCCTAAATTTTAGGAAAAATACTGCAAAAAGTTTCCTAAATTAACGGAAAGTTTATAACTTTGCACATAAAACTGATTGCAATCAAAAGTAAATTGATAAACAATGACCGATAAAGAGTTAATAAAGACTTTATTGGTAGGCTTTCAGGAGCGGATTCCCTTTGAAGGTCTGCACAACAGGGAGTTGAAGATACCCATAAATACTGGTAAAATCATCACCATACCTGGTGTGCGTCGTTGCGGGAAATCCACTCTGATGCAAATTACAATAAATCTGCTTTTGAAAAAGGGATTGCCAGCTCATCGAATAGCTTTCATAAATTTTGATGACGAACGTGTAAAATTCAATGCCGACAACCTCGACCTGATTATTCAAGCCTACAGGGAGTTGTATCCGAAAGAAGATTTGAATGGGGTTTATTTCTTTTTCGATGAGATACAAATGGCAGACGATTGGGAGCCGTTTGTCAGACGGCTATATGAACAGATAAGCAAGAATGTCTTCATTACCGGCAGCAACTCAAAACTGCTTTCTTCGGAACTCGCATCTTCACTACGTGGACGTTCCTTGGCATACGAAGAGTTTCCCCTTTCATTTGCCGAATTGTGTGATTTCAAAAGTTTAAGTAATAATACATACTCAGAACGATCGGCTGCAAAACTTCGCAATGCCTTTGACGAATTCTTGATTTGGGGAGCATTCCCTGAAGTGGTGAAAGCCGACAAGGAATTAAGAAACAGGATATTGGCAGAGTATTATTATGTCATGCTCTATCGTGATTTAGTTGACCGATTCAAAATCACCAATATATCGGCGACTAAATATTTCATTTCAAGGGTAATGGAGAATGTCTCAAGTCCTACTTCGGTGAATAAAATCCTTAACGAATTGAAGTCACAAGGCTACAAGGCATCGAAAGAATTGATTTATGACCTTTCCTCACATACTCAGGCAATTTATTTGTTTTTTGTCCTTACACGCTATGCGCCTTCACTCATTAAGGAGAGTACTGCCGACAAAAAGTTTTACTGTATTGACTCAGGACTAAGATCTCAAATAGTGCGAACTCACAGTAATGACAGCGGAAAGATGCTTGAAAATGCAGTTTTCTTGCACCTGCGTAGAAATGTCGAATTAGGTGACAATATTTATTATTATCGTGGGAAACACGAATGTGATTTTCTTGTCGAGCGCAAGTCACAGGTTACTCAATTAGTTCAGGTAACTTGGGAGATGAATGATATTTCTACTCGTCATCGTGAGATAAACGGATTGCTTGAGGCTTCCGATAGCACTGGATGCGATAATTTGACCATCGTGACTCATGATGAAGAAGGGGTAATCAACATTGCTTCAAAAACTATAAGAGTAATACCTGGCTGGAAATGGATGCTTGATAATCGATAAAAGAAAAGTTAAAATAAAAAATGATGATATTATGAGTGGATACAGATTTCTGATTAGCGGCGGTGGCACGGGAGGCCACATCTTCCCTGCCCTGTCGATTGCGAACGAGATACGCCGTCGCATGCCCGATGCCGACATCCTCTTTGTGGGTGCAGAAGGGCGTATGGAGATGGAACGTGTGCCTGCAGCAGGCTACTCCATCAAGGGCCTGCCAGTGAGCGGCTTCGACCGCAAGAATATATTCCGCAACGTGAAAGTAGTGGCGCGATTGCTGAAGAGCATGCGCATGGCCAAGGATATCCTTGAAGAGTTCAAGCCTGACGTAGCAATCGGCGTGGGCGGCTATGCCAGTGGCCCTATGCTCAAGGCGGCACAAAAAGCCAGTATCCCTACTGTGCTGCAGGAGCAGAACTCCTACGCAGGCGTAACCAACAAGATGCTGGCAGCCAATGCCAAGTGTATCTGCGTGGCATACGAAGGAATGGAACGCTTCTTCCCTATGGACAAAATCGTACTCACCGGAAATCCAGTGCGACAGAACTTGCTCGAGTGTACCGCTACGCCTCAGGAGGCGCGCAAGGCAATGGGTATCGACCCTGAACGAAAGACCATCCTCGTAATTGGAGGAAGCTTAGGTGCACGAACCATAAACAACGCCATTGCCGATGGGCTGAAACGCCTAGGTGAGTGCGATGACCTGCAAGTGATATGGCAGAGTGGCAAGTTCTACGATGAGAAATGTCGCGAAGCATTATCGGTTTCACAAGTGAATAATGTGGTGCAAATGCCGTTCATCAGCAATATGGAGATGGCATACCGTGCTGCCGACCTCGTGGTATCGCGTGCTGGAGCCAGCAGCATCAGCGAACTTCAGCTACTGGGCAAGGCCTGCATACTCGTTCCGTCACCTAACGTGGCTGAAGACCACCAGACAAAGAATGCCCTTGCACTTGCCGACCGACAGGCGGCTATCATGGTGCGCGATGCTGAAGCTGGCGAACGCCTCATCGACACAATGATACGCACCGTACGTGACCAAGGTGTACTCGACACTTTGGCAGCGAACGTGGCACAGATGGCACTGCGCGACTCAGCAAAGCACATCGTTGACGAAATAATGAAACTTGTTTCACCCAATTCATAATTCAGATATAAAATGATTGATTTCAATTCTCTATACTTTGTCGGGGCCGGTGGAATCGGTATGGCAGCACTAGAACGCTATTTCCTTTCGAAAGGATATCGCGTGGCAGGATATGACCGCACACCCAGTGACCTCACCGCTGCTCTGCAGCGCGAGGGCGTAGAAATAACATTCGATGAAGACCCGGAACTTATACCCGATTACTGCCGAGATGCCAGTCGTACGTTGGTAGTATATACTCCGGCCATTCCCGATGACCATGCAGGCCTATGCTGGTTCCGTGACAACGGTTTCGAAGTGGTGAAACGAGCCAAGGTGCTGGGTATCGTCACAGAGAAAAGCAAGAGTCTGTGTTTTGCCGGCACCCACGGCAAGACCACCACATCGAGCATGGCTGCACATATTCTGCAGGTGAGCGGAATAGGCAGCAATGCATTCCTAGGCGGAGTTCTGCGCAACTACGACAGCAACTTCTTGCTGAGCGAGAAAAGTCCTTATTCGGTGATTGAAGCCGATGAGTTTGACCGCTCGTTCCATCAGTTGAAGCCATATATCGCTGTCATCACCAGCACAGATCCAGATCACTTGGACATCTATGGTACCGAAGAGGCATATCTGGAAAGTTTTGCTCATTTCACCGAACTCATAGATCCGCAAGGCGCACTGATTGTTCACACCGGGCTGAAACTCGTGCCACGACCGGCAGCAGGTGTACGCACTTACACCTATGGACGCAACGATGGCGATTTCCATGCCGATAACGTACGCAAGGGCAACGGTGATATAATCTTTGATTTCGTCACGCCTTGGGAGACGATTACAGATATCAAGCTGGGTGTGCCTGTCGACATAAACATCGAAAATGCCATCGCCGCAATGGCTGCTTGCAGACTTATTGATGTACCAGCCCATTCCATGCGTGAGGCAATAGCATCATTCATGGGAGCAAAACGACGCTTTGAATTCTGGATAAAGGAAAATGACAAAGTGATGATTGACGACTATGCGCATCATCCTGACGAATTGCGCGCAAGCATTGGCAGTGTGCGTGACCTATACCCAGGCCGTAAGCTCACTGTCATTTTCCAGCCACACCTCTACACACGCACGCGCGATTTTGCTGACCAGTTTGCCGATGCATTGTCGCTTGCCGACGAGGTGATTCTGTTACCCATTTACCCGGCACGAGAGTTGCCAATACCCGGGGTTACAAGCGAAATCATTCTTGAAAAAGTTAAATGTGGTGAAAAAACCATATATTCAAAGGAAAATTTGATTAGTTCGCTACAAATGCTTAACTTTGAGGTCTTATTGACTGTGGGGGCTGGAGATATTTCCAACCTGCTCCCACAAATATCTTGTGAGGTGAAGAACCAACGACATTGAAACGTATCATTCAAAATATTATACTTTTAATTCTTGCCACGCTGATAATCGCTGGAGTGATGTGGGCTCGGGCTCGAGAGACAAACGTACTCTGCCGTAACATCTCTGTCCAGATCATGAATCAGGACAGCACGGTTTTTGTCACCGAAGAAGGCGTGAAGGCAGAATTGGCACAAAGCGGCATCAAGGTGATTGGTAAACCCCTGTGGCAGATAAATGCAGCACGCATCGAGGAAGTGCTCGGTAAGAGCGAGTACCTAGAAAACGTGGAATGCGTAAAAGCTACTGATGGCGAATTGATTATACGTGCAAGCCAACTAGTACCTGTAATGCGAGTGTTTGAAAACGATGGTACGTCATATTATGTCAATGCCGCTGGCAAACGAATGAATGCCACCGCAATCTATCATAGCGACGTGCCGGTGGTTCAAGGACATTTCACCAAGCAGTACCCTCCAACAAGGCTCTTGCCTCTGGTGAAATATGTTGAAAAGGACTCCCTCTTGCGAACTCTCGTAACTATGTACTCCGTGCGAGACAGCAACAACATCTTCATCGTGCCTAGCATCTACGGTCATGTAGTGAACATGGGAGGAATGAAGGACATTGAAAACAAGTTCGAGAAACTCAAGCTTTTCTACCGCGAAGTGCTGCCATCTAAGGGATGGGAGACTTACGACACCATCTCGGTAAAATGGAACCACCAGGTAGTGGCTACAAGGCGAAAGAAAGCAGTTCAAGAAACTATGGTTTATGACCCGGAAGATGATGAAGTGATTCCCGACCTTGAGACTATGGGTGTCGACGAAAACAATGCAACACTTGCCATCGACCCAAAGTCCAAGAATAAAAACAATACAAAAAAGACTCAATAATACAGTGACAGACAAACCATTTAACGAATAGTATAACAGCAATAATATCATCACATGGAACAAAACCAATATATCGTAGCTCTCGAAATCGGCAGCTCTAAAATAGTGGGAGCATTAGCCGAGAAGTCTTCATCGGGAGTAATCACACTCACCCATCTGGTGGAAGAAAAAATGACCAACTGTGTGCGCTACGGCACAGTACTCAACGTGGAAAACGTTAAAAGTGGCATTCTGCGCATTCTTAAGGACATTGAAGACAGTATGGACGGACGCGTGACCCAACTATATGTGGGCATCGCCGGACGCTCCCTGCACAGCGAAGTGAGCGAGGTGAACAGAAGTCTCGATGCGTCTAAGCCAATCACCGACGAAATCATCGAGAACATCATGCGCGATGCACGTCGCAACACCATCAAGAACTACGAGACAATCGACGTTGTGCCGAGGGCAATCTATGTTGACAAGAACGAGACACAGACGCCTGTAGGACAGATAGGTAGTTCCATAAAGTGCAAGGTGAGCCTCATCGTGGCAAAACCGATATTGAAGATGAACCTCAACCGTGTGATAAGTATGAGCTTCGGGGCAACAGTGAAACAATACTTCATTACACCATTGGCTGTCAGTGAATATATATTGAGCGACAGCGAACGCTCTCTGGGATGTATGCTCGTAGATATAGGGGCTGAGACCTCAACGGTATCGATGTATAAGGGCGGAGCTCTCGTCTATCTTGCTACACTGCCTCTCGGCGGGCGTAATATAACACGTGACATCATGAACGGATGCAGCGTACTTGAAGAAACAGCCGAACGGGTGAAACAGAACATCAAGAATCCTCTTGACCTCAAGCATGTCGATTCATTCGTCATAGAAGGCGTTACAAGCAGCGAGGCTGCAAGCTACATCAGTGCCCGCACCGATGAAATCATTGCCAACATCGACAAGCAACTTGATTATGCACAGCTCACGAAAGACGATGTGAAGTCAATTATACTCACAGGTGGAGGCTCACAACTGCAAGGACTGGCTCAACGCATGGAAGAGAAAACTGGAATCAAGGTCACTATTGGACTGCCTCCAAAGAACCTCAATATCCTTGACCATAAATACAACAAGCCTGAATACATCAATGTCCTCTCACTGGTATCTAAGGCTACCGATGATATTAAATACGGCGAAAGCTGTCTCGAGCGCAACAACTATGACGCGCCCATCATCGAGCATAAACCTGTCGACACTCTCGAAGATGACAAGAAAGATAAGAAAGGAAAGAATGATAAAGGTCGAAATAAATTTGGCTGGGTAAAGACAATTGGCGAAAAATTCTCCAATTTAATAAAAGAGGACGATTACGACGAAAACTACCATTAATCCACTAAAACCCTACAACATCATGAATGGAAATGACAATAAATCAACTCAGACCAACAGGGATATCTATAACACGATAGATAACAATCCGGGGTTTGACCTTGAGAAGAAACAACCCACCATCATCAAGGTAGTTGGCGTGGGCGGCGGTGGCAACAATGCCGTAAACCACATGTACGAGCAGAACATCGACGGCGTGTCGTTTGTGGTCATCAATACCGACCAACAGGCTCTCAATATGTCACCAGTACCCAACAGGCTCCTGATAGGTCCAAACACCACCAAGGGACTCGGTGCAGGTAACATTCCCGAACGTGCCAAGGATGCCGCCGACGAAAGCAAGGAGAAGATCGCCGAACTCTTTGATGAAGAAACTAAGATGGTGTTCATCACTGCCGGAATGGGCGGCGGTACAGGTACAGGTGCTGCTCCCGTTGTGGCAAAGATAGCTCATGACAAGGAAAAGCTTACCATAGGCATCGTAACAATCCCCTTCCTCTTTGAGGGACGCAAGAAAATTCTCAAGGCACTTGCCGGTGCCGATGAAATGGGGAAATACGTGGATGCGCTTCTAATCATCAACAACCAGCGACTAATCGACATCTATCCCGACCTCGACTTCAACAATGCATTCGGAAAAGCCGACGACACTCTGACAACGGCAGCACGCAGTATTAGTGAAATCATCACCGTCGAGGGCATGATTAACCTTGACTTCAATGACGTGAACACTACTTTACGCGATGGACGGGTTGCTATCATCAGCTCGGGTTATGGCGAAGGTGAACGCCGAGTGACCAAGGCTATCGAAGACGCGCTTGACTCACCGCTGCTCAAGAACCGCGATGTATTCGGCTCGCAAAAAGTGCTCATCAACGTATATTTCAACCCCGACAGCGAGAACCCGTTCAAAGCATCAGAACTCAGCGAGATCGAAGACTTCATGGTGAATTTCAGCCAGGAAGTGGATGTAATCACTGGAGCAGCCTACGATCGCTCCCTTGATGACAAAATCAAGGTGACAGTGCTGGCAGCCGGCTTCAAGGTGTCGCTAGATGGCGATGCTCCCGACGAGGCAACCACTATCCGTTCGAGGAAGAACACCGCTACCGAAGAACCTTCGGTTACGACCAGAGAAGCCGCTGAGCGATTGACGAGCGAATATGGCAACGAGGCAATGCGCGACTATGAGCGCAAGCAGACCGAGGCACAGTTCTTCATCCTCAAGCCCGAAGATATCGACAACGACGAGCTTATTGACCTGCTTGAACGCACACCGGCATTCAAACGCCACCCCGACAAGAAAAAAGCCATCGAGGAAAAACGCGTGCAAAGACAGCAGACACCAGTACAAGTCGAAGCTAAGCCCGCAGCTCCCGCCAAGCCCGGCACTGCCGCTACCATTGACTTCGGAGCCAGCGACGACTGATATACTGTAATGCATATTTCACAACCTTAACTAGCCTTGGGTTTTCCGAGGCTAGTTAATAATCTCTCTCAATTATCATGAAAAACAAGAAGGACGACATCAACGCAATAATAACCCAAGACCCTGGTTTTCAAGAACCGACACCACAACATGAGGAAATAATGGTTATCGGGGTTGGTGGCGGCGGAGTGAATGCAGCCTCAAGAATGTTTATGCGCAACGTCAATGGGGTAAAGTTTGCCATCATTAATACCGATAAGGAATCATTGCTAAAATCGCCTGTGCCGATAAAACTCGTAATAGGTGACGGACATGGTGCTGGCGATAAGCCCGACAAGGCACGAAAGGCTGCAGAAAAAGCCACCGATGACATTGTAAACCTCATTCCATCTGATATTCGTATTGCATTCGTAACCACTACCATGGGTGGGGGCACGGGTACCGGTGCAACCCCTGTCATCGCACGCATCGTGAAAGAAATGGGAATATTGACAATAGGTATTATAACCATTCCTTTTTCGTTCGAAGGAAAATCAAAAATCAAGAAAGCATTGATTGGAGCCATCGAGATGAGCAAGCATGTCGATGCACTGATTGTCATCAACAATCAAAAACTAATCGATTGCTTTCCAAATAACACTATGGCTGAGAACTTCGCACTTGCTGACGAAACTTTGGTCAATTCAGTGATAAGCATCAGCGATTTAATCAATGCCACAGGGTTCTGGAACATTGACATGAATGACGTTGACACAACGCTGCGCAATGGTGTTGTTGCAATCATCGCTACAGGAACTGGCGAAGGTGAAAACAGGGTCAAAAATGCCATCACTCAGGCACTCAACTCTCCTTTACTGAAAAACAATGACGTATCTTCAGCTAATAGGCTGCTTCTTGGCGTGTATTCCAGCACTAAAAAAGAAAATGCTCTATTATCATCCGAAATCAAACAAATAGAAGAGTTCAAGAATAAATTTCACAACGATATCGAGCAGATAACGGGGTGGTACTACGATGATTCATTAGGAAATAAAGTTAAAATAATCATCATGGCTGCAGGATTCAACTATTCGTTTGATGATGAACCTGACAAGCCGCACATCCTGATCTTGGAACCAGGACAATTTGATGACGACGATATCATCAACAAGCTTGAGCAGACTCCCACAAAAACACGGGCAAATACAAATGAAGATGTGACTGATAAACAGTCAAAAACACTACAACAGGAACAAAAAGACAAATCCAAACGACTCACCATCCAATTCTGACTACGGTGTAAATCAATTCAGATACATTTTCGGCGAGCTAAAATGCAAGAGTTTACATTTTTCGCTCGCCGAACACTATTGTTATGCCCTTTCAGCTGTGATTTTAAACTTCGGCTGAACAAAATCAAAATAAATTTTGCTTTTGTCTTTGCCTTGGAGTAACTTTGCAGTGAATTTACAACATCCATTATTAATCAAGATAAAATGGCAATATTTGAACAAGTAAATGCAGGTATCAAAGCTGCAATGCTCGCCCGCGACAAGGTGCGCCTGACCGCCCTGCAAGGCATTAAGGCCGAACTCCTGCTCATAAAGACCCAGCCAGGTAACAATGGCGAAGTAAGCGATGAAAATGCACTAAAAACACTGGTGCGCATGGCTAAGCAACGCAAGGAAAGCGCACAGATCTATGCCGATCAGAACCGCGCCGACTTGGCACAGGAAGAACTGGCACAGGCTGCCGTAGTTGAAGAATTCCTCCCCAAGCCTCTCACCGAAGAAGAACTCGTAGCAGCCCTTAAGGACATCATTGCTCAGACTGGTGCCGCCGGCATGAAGGACATGGGAAAAGTGATGGGAATCGCCACGAAGCAGCTCGCCGGCCGTGCCGACGGCAAGGCCATCTCCACAAAGGTACGCGAACTGCTAGCATAATCCACTCAACACACAATTAGAACTAAATTTCACATCATAAATGTTAACATTACAACTGATTAACGAGAATCCCGAAGAGGTGATAGCACGACTTGCCGTGAAGCACTTCGACGGACGTGAACCCATCATGCGCGTGGTGGAACTTGACAAGGAACGCCGCGCATCGCAGAAGCTGCGTGATGACAACTCCGCACAGCTAAACAAGCTGGCAGCACAGATTGGCGCACTTATGAAGCAAGGTCAGCGCGAGCAGGCCGAGCTAGTAAAATCTCAAGTAGCCGAGCTCAAGACCGCCAACAAGGAAATCGAAGACAAGGTGAAAGCCACTGAGGATGCCATTGAGGAAATCCTGTTGTCGATACCAAACGTACCATACAGCGGCGTGCCAGAAGGCAAGACTGCCGAGGACAACATAGTGGAAAAGACTGGCGGTCCGATGCCCGAACTGGGCGAAGACGCCCTGCCCCACTGGGACCTCGCAAAGAAATACAACCTGATTGATTTTGACCTGGGCGTGAAGATTACCGGTGCCGGGTTCCCTGTCTATATTGGCAAGGGAGCACGCTTGCAACGCGCACTCATACAGTTCTTCCTTGACGAGGCCGGCAAAGCTGGCTACACCGAGATACAGCCTCCTTATGTCGTTAATGAAGACTCAGGCCGTGGCACTGGTCAGCTGCCTGACAAGGAAGGACAGATGTATCATTGCCAGGTGGACAACTTCTACCTGATTCCCACTGCCGAGGTGCCAGTGACCAACATCTTCCGCGATGTCATCATTCCACAGGACCAGCTGCCCAAGAAGTGCTGTGCCTATTCGGCATGCTTCCGTCGCGAAGCCGGCAGCTACGGTAAGGACGTACGCGGTCTGAACCGCCTGCACCAGTTCGACAAAGTGGAAATCGTGCGCATTGAGCGTCCCGAAGACTCATACGCTGCCCTCGAAGAAATGAAAGACCATGTGCAGTCGTTGCTTGACAAGCTCGGGCTGCCCTGGCATATCCTGCGCCTGTGCGGTGGCGACATGAGCTTCACCAGTGCCATAACATTCGACTTCGAAGTGTGGAGCGGTGCTCAGAAGCGCTGGCTGGAGGTAAGTTCGGTATCCAACTTCGAAACTTATCAGTCCAACCGCCTCAAATGCCGCTATCGTGGCGATGACAAGAAGACCCACCTGTGCCACACGCTCAACGGCTCAGCACTTGCCCTGCCGCGCATTATGGCTGCCTTGCTCGAGAACAACCAGACTCCCGAGGGCATACGCGTGCCAGAGTGCCTGCACAAGTACACTGGTTTCAGCATTATCGACTAAATAACTATAAACCTTTTAATAACCACTAAAATCTCTTGTTTATATGGAAAGAGACCAAGTATTGTTCAACATTATTGAGAAAGAACATCAGCGTCAGCTCCACGGCATCGAGCTTATCGCTAGTGAAAACTTCGTCAGCGAGCAGGTAATGCAAGCTATGGGAAGCTGCCTCACCAACAAGTATGCCGAAGGTTATCCCGGCCACCGCTACTATGGCGGATGCCAGTGCGTTGACGAGGCCGAGAATCTTGCCATCGACCGCATCAAGCAGCTCTTCGGTGCTGAATATGCCAACGTGCAGCCACATTCAGGCGCTCAGGCCAACATGGCTGTATTCATGGCATGCCTCAAGCCAGGCGACAAGTTCATGGGTCTGAACCTGGCTCACGGCGGTCACCTGTCACACGGTAGCCCAGTAAACTTCTCCGGCCTTGTGTTCCAGCAGTGCGAATACAACGTACGCCCCGACACCAACGAGGTGGACTACGACATGATGGAAGAAGTTGCTCTGCGCGAACATCCAAAGCTGATCGTGGGTGGTGCAAGTGCCTACAGCCGCGAATGGGACTACGAGCGCATGCGTGCCATCGCCGACAAGGTGGGTGCCCTGCTGATGATCGACATGGCTCACCCTGCAGGTCTCATCGCTGCCGGACTGCTGAACAACCCATTGAAATATGCCCACATCGTGACATCGACCACCCACAAAACCCTGCGCGGTCCTCGCGGCGGTATCATCCTGCTGGGCAAGGACTTCGACAATCCTTGGGGCAAGACCACCAAGAGGGGCGTAATTCGCAAGATGTCGTCGCTGCTTGACTCGGCCGTATTCCCCGGAGTACAGGGTGGCCCACTCGAGCACGTGATTGCTGCCAAGGCCGTAGCATTTGGCGAGGCTCTCACTCCAGGCTTCAAAGATTATCAGATTCAAGTCAAGAAAAACGCCCAGGCACTTGCCCAAGCACTTGTTGACAAGGGGTACAAAATCTGTACCGGCGGTACTGACAACCACAGCATGCTGGTTGACCTGCGTACCAAGTTCCCCGAACTGACCGGTAAGTTGGCCGAAGCCGCTCTCGTAGCTGCCGACATCACTGCCAACAAGAACATGGTGCCATTCGACGACCGCTCGGCGTTCCAGACCTCCGGTCTTCGCCTCGGCACACCTGCCATCACCACACGTGGTGCCAAGGAGCCTCTCATGGGTGAAATTGCCGAACTCATCGACACCGTGCTTCACGCTCCTGAAGATGAGAGCGTAATCGCAAGCGTCCGCGCAAAGGTGAACGACATCATGAAGGATTACCCAATGTTTGCTTGGTAATCCCAACAAACAATAAAACTTTTTCAAAGCGCATTGGTCTAAGCCGATGCGCTTTATGTTTACTCAATTTGTCCGTGTCAACAGAATTTTGTAATTTCGCGGCTTGAAATCAAATTATTAATAACATAACGACTATGAAATTACTTGAAGGAAAAGTGGCTCTCATCACTGGAGCCGCACGTGGTATCGGCAAGGCAATTGCACTCAAGTTTGCTGCCGAGGGTGCCGACATCGCTTTCACCGACCTCGTGATTGATGAGAATGGCAAGCAGACCGAAGCCGAAATCGCAGCTTTAGGTGTTAAGGCTAAAGGTTATGCCAGCAATGCTGCCAGCTTCGACGAGACCGAAGCCGTAGTAAGCCAAATTAAAGAAGAATTCGGACATATCGATATACTTGTTAACAATGCAGGCATCACCAAAGACGGCATCATGCTCCGCATGAGCGAAGCTCAATGGGATGCTGTCATCGCTGTCAACCTGAAATCGGCGTTCAATTTCATCCACGCCTTGGTACCCATCATGATGCGCCAACGTTGTGGTTCTATCATCAATATGGCTAGCGTAGTCGGTGTACACGGAAATGCTGGACAAGCCAACTATGCCGCATCCAAGGCTGGTCTGATTGCTCTTGCCAAGAGCGTGGGTCAGGAAATGGGCAGCCGTGGCATCCGTGCCAATGCCATTGCTCCAGGCTTCATTGATACCGACATGACCAAGGCGCTACCCGATGACGTGCGTGCCGAGTGGGTGAAGAAGATTCCACTACGTCGTGGGGGCACCGTCGAAGACATTGCCAACGTGGCTACCTTCCTTGCCAGCGACATGTCGAGCTATATCACCGGTCAGGTAATCCAAGTGGACGGCGGCATGAACATGTAATCAAGCCAACTACACTAAACATATAAAAGTGGAGGTAAACACAATGGTTTACCTCCACTTTTTACTATGAAATCAAAATTTTACTTAACGATGATGTCGCAAACCGATACACGGTTCCAGTCGGGCTCGCTGAACATGTTGCCCACACCCTGACCTTCGGCGCTGATACGGCTAGCCGAAATCTTGTACTTGTTGATAAGCAGGTTCTTCACTGCCTCGGCACGCTCACGAGCAAGACGCTCGTTGATTTCCTTGCTGCCCTCGGGCGAAGCATAACCCTTGATGTCAACAGTAGAATTGGGATGATTCTTCATGTAGGTAGCAACGCGCTCCACATTTGGCAGCTGGTCGGCAGCTACAACGCTCTTACCCTGCTTGAAGAACACATTGGTGAGCAATGATTCTGTATCGTTGCCCTTGACGAATTTCTCAACTTCAACGGGTTTCTCAACAACCTTTTCCACGACCTTCTCAACCACTCTCTCAACCACCTTGGGTTCTGGCATTGGAAGATCTGCACACTCATGAACAGTAAAGTGGTGAGTGCCATTGCTGTTGCCAAAGTGATAGGTAATACCGGCCTGCATCTCCACTGCTGCATAGTTAGCATTGAAGCTCGAAGTGGTCTGATTTGCACCCTTGCCCATATACCAAACCACAGCAGGCTTGAGCGACAGCGTCCACGCCTTAGACTCGCCAAGGTTGATGTTGATGTTCATACCAGCCTTAGTGTACCACGAGTTCTGGTCGGGATACTTTGTGTATTCCACGACTTCACCCATTACCTCCAGAGGAACATAGGCCGTATTCAGACCACTGGTCTTGTACGCATGCCACCATCCGAGGCCTAATACGCCTTCCAATTCCAGAGTTTTCACTCCACGATAACGAGTGAGCATGTTGATAATGTTCAGCGTTGCAAAACCACCCACAAGCTGATGGTCAATAATCGTGTTGCTGTGAGGCAGACCGATGTATGCCGGAGCCTTCGCCCAGCTGCTGGTGTTGATGCTCCATTCACCCTCGATACCAAGTCCGAGAATTGGAGTGACCTGCTTACGAAGTTCTGCACCAAATACGCCTCGGCAGCTTGGCCAGAAAGCATAATGCTGCAATGGCGACACAGCACCGCCCTTGAGAGTGAACGACCAATTGTCAGTAAACTTGCTGCCATCCAGGGTTACTTGAGCCTGAGCAGCTACAATGCCCATTACCAGGGCTAAAATAAGTAGAAATTTTTTCATGCTAAAACTATTTTAATTAATGATTACATGTTTAAAATTTACAATATCTAAGGCAATAATTATGCTTAATCGCTGTATAATAGCACATTACGGCGTTAGCATGCATTGTCTGCCCAATGACGCATGACAAAGATAGTAATTTTATCTGACAAAATCGTGATTCAGTTACATTTTTTATTTCATAAGTTCATATTCCGAAAAATTCTATGTAAATTTGCACATGCAATTATTGATACATTAATTTAAACCGACAATAAAATGAAACTTGTAGAAAGATTTATCAGCTATGTGAAGTTTGATACCCAGAGTGACGAACTAACCAATCTCACCCCATCTACTCCAGGGCAGATGGTGTTTGCCAAAGCCTTGGAACAAGAATTGCATGAAATGGGACTCAGCGACATCTCGCTTGACGAAAACGGTTACCTGTTTGCAACGCTTCCGGCCAACACCGACAAACCCGTGCCCACCCTGGGCTTCATCGCTCATATGGACACTGCTCCCGACATGAGTGGCCATGACGTCAAGCCACGCATCATTGAATATAACGGTGGAGATGTCGTTCTGAACGAAGAACAGAACATAGTTCTCTCACCAGAGCAGTTCCCAGAGATTCTTGACTATGTAGGTCAGCAACTGATTGTCACCGATGGCACGACGCTGCTGGGTGCTGACGACAAGGCTGGAATCGCCGAAATACTGAGCGCAGTGGAATGGCTGCAGGAGCATCCCGAGGTGAAACACGGCAAAATACGTGTTGGATTCAATCCTGACGAAGAAATCGGTCTGGGAGCTCACCACTTCGACGTGGAGAAATTTGGTGCCGACTGGGCTTATACAATGGATGGCGGTGCCGTAGGGGAATTGGAATATGAAAACTTCAATGCCGCCAGCGCAAAAGTCTCATTCAAGGGCTTGAATGTGCATCCAGGAGCTGCCAAGCACAAAATGCTCAACTCGATGCGCGTGGCAAACGAATTTGTGAGCATGCTGCCTCGTTGGGAAACTCCCGAACATACCGAAGGCTATGAAGGATTCTACCACTTAGTTGGAATGGAAGGAAATGTGGAGAAATCAACTCTTACCTATATCCTGCGCGACCACGATCGTGCACGCTTCGAGAGCCGGAAACGCGAGATCGAACACCTGTGCCGCAAGGTTAACAGCGAATTCCCTGGATGCGCAAGTGCCGAAATCAAGGATCAGTACTACAACATGCGTGAAAAGATTGAACCCGTAATGCACATCATCGAAATCGCAAAGCAGGCAATGGAAAATGCCGGCGTGAAACCCAAGGTGCAACCAATTCGCGGTGGTACAGACGGCGCACAGCTCTCATTCAAGGGCCTGCCATGCCCCAATATCTTTGCCGGTGGCATGAACATGCACGGCCGCTATGAGTATGTACCCATCCCATCGATGGAAAAAGCCATGATGACAATTGTGGAAATCTGCAAAATCGTGGCCGAAAAATAAAAGCAAAAATCAATCAGACTTTTCCTTACTTTAAACGATGCACTATAGCTTTATAGATTTTCTGTCGCTGATTGGCGCTGTGGGACTTTTCCTCTATGGCATGAAGGTCATGAGTGAAGGTCTTCAGAAAGCCGCCGGCAACCGCTTGAGAAACATTCTCTCGACTGTGACTCGCAACCGCTGGATGGGGCTTATTGCCGGCATGGTGATAACAGCGCTGATCCAGAGTTCAAGTGCATGTACAGTTATGGTTGTGAGCTTCGTTAATGCCGGACTTGTGACCTTGTCGGAGTCAATAGCTGTGATTCTTGGTGCCAACATGGGTTCTACGTTCACGACGTGGATTGTTGCATTCTTTGGTTTTTCGGTTAAGACCAGCCTGTTCACACTGCCCGTCCTGGCATTTGCCGTCCCCATGCTATTCATGAAGAAAAGCAGCTACAAATCGGTGGCTGAGTTTCTGATTGGTTTCGTGTTCCTGTTTATGGGCCTTGCCGCCATTAGTGCCAATGTACCAGACCTGGAGAAATCTCCCGCACTGTTTGAAGCGCTCAAGCATTATACCTCATTGGGCTTATGGTCGATGCTGCTGTTCTTTGCCGTGGGTGTAGTGGTTACGCTTGTCGTTCAATCAAGTGCCGCTACTTTCGCGATTGTTCTTGTTATTGCCACCAAGGGCTGGATACCCTATGACATGGCATGTGCAATGGTGCTCGGCAGCAACGTGGGCACGACCATCACTCCGCTTCTGGCCTCGTTGAGAGGCAACATTGCAGCCAAGAAAGCCGCCATCAGCCACTTGCTTTACAACCTTATAAGTGCGGCGTGGATGTTTATAGTATTCTTCTGGTTTGTCAAGGCGTCAGCATGGATTACGAATGCCATGCCCTTTGGATGGAACGAGCCTAATCTTCTTTATGAAACCATGCGTTCGGGCGGCGCATCCACCCCGAAACTGGTTGCTTCGATGTCGTGGGGCCTGGCTATTTACCACACGTTATACAACATCATGAGCCTAGTGGTAATCCTTCCATTCTTCAACCTCCTTCCTAAAGCAGTCAATGCCTTAGTAAAATCAAGGCCTGACAATGAAGAAGAAAAGTTCCAGCTCAAATATATCTCTGGCGGTTTGCTCAGCGCATCGGAGCTTAACATCCTTGCAGGACAACGCGAGATGGGAATCTTTGCTCAAAAGACTGAAGAAATGCTTGGTCTGGTCAAGAAACTGCTACACACCAAAATAGGAACCAACGAATTCAACGAGTTGTGTGAAAGCATAGACCGTTATGAAGACTTCAGCGACCATATGGAATATGAAATAGCCAAATTCCTCAATCAGGTTATGGATGGTCGGCTAAGTTTCGATGCAAAGATGCGTGTAACCACCATGCTCAACATCGTGAGCGAGCTGGAGAGCATAGGCGACAGTTGCAACAACCTTGCTAATACGCTTCAGCGCAAAGGCGAAGCACAAGCTCATTTTACCGACTACAACTATAAACACATTGACGAGATGTTTAAATATGTGAGTGAAGCGATGAGCAACATGCTTGCCGTGCTGGTTGACCTTGACAACGTCACCATAGAAGATCTCACTCGCAGCTATGACAAAGAACGCCAGATCAATGAATATCGCAACAAATGCCGTGGCGAGAATATAGAAAACATCAACAACAAACTATACCCCTACTCCACCGGCGTGTTCTATATGGATATTATTTGCGAAGCAGAAAAACTGGGCGACTACATCGTCAACGTGATTGACAGTGTAGAAGAACAAATGCGCAGACTCGTGCTTGACGAACAAGGCAAGCCAGTCATCGGCGAGCTGAATCCAGAGAAAGTCAAACGTCAATAAGACTTTTTTGTAAATAATTTTTCTATAAAACCATAAAAATCAATTAATAACTAAATTATCATTTACTTCTATGAAATCAATCAAGGGAACACAAACCGAGAAAAACTTGCAGATTGCTTTTGCCGGCGAATCGCAGGCACGCAACAAGTACACTTACTATGCTTCGAAGGCCAAGAAAGACGGCTATGTGCAAATCTCAGCCATCTTTGAAGAAACAGCCAATCAGGAGAAAGAGCACGCAAAGATGTGGTTCAAACTGCTTGAAGGCGGTGCCATCAAAAGCACTCCCGAAAATTTGAAAGACGCTGCTGCTGGAGAAAACTACGAATGGACAGAAATGTACAAGGAAATGGCTCGTGTTGCCCGCGAAGAAGGCTTCGACGAGATTGCCGACAAAATGGAGGGCGTTGCCGCCATCGAAATGGAACACGAGAAGCGTTACCTGAAACTGCTCTCCAATATTGAGGGCGGCCTTGTTTTCTCTCGCGACGGCGACATGATTTGGCAATGTCGCAACTGTGGCCACATCCACATTGGCCCCACTGCGCCAGAAGTATGCCCAGTCTGCGATCACCCACGCGCCCACTTCCAGCTCAAGCCAGAGAATTACTAATCCAAGGCACAACATCAAATCTAAACAGCCATTGGCACACGGTGTCAATGGCTGTCGTTTTCTTTTTAATTTGTGGATTAACGATTATCGTAAGATTGTGAGTTCAAACCAGTAATAAAGCATTCCGGTGAAGAAACCAACAATTGCAATCCATGAGAAGCGGCGCATGTACCAACCGAAAGAGATATTCTCAAAGCCCATCACGACCACACCGGCAGCACTACCGATGATAAGGATCGAACCACCCACACCGGCACAGTAGGCCAACAGCTGCCAGAAGATGCCATCCACAGCCATATCACCAACGGCTGCCACGGGATACATACCCATACAGCCTGCCACGAGAGGCACGTTATCGACTATACTCGAGAGCAGACCAATGGAACCCGTCACCACATAGTGGTTGCCGCCGCTCACATCGTTGAGCCACACACCGGTAGTGTTAAGTATACCTATCTGCTCCAGACAGCTCACCGACATCAGGATTCCAAGGAAGAACAGGATGGTTGTCATGTCAATGTGCGAAAGCAACTGGCTCACACGGTTATGCCAGCTCCTTACCGAACGTTTGCGCTTGAGGTGAGTGTAGAAAATCTCGGTGGTGAGCCACAGCACCGACAACACAAGCAAGATGCCCATAAACGGTGGCAGATCGGTCATATAACGGAAGATAGGAACGAAAATCAGTCCACCCACACCCAGGGCAAACACCGTGCGACGCTGGCGGCTGGTGAGTTCGTCCTCTGGCACGTCCTCATCAATCACCTTGGTATCAGCAAGATTGCCATGCAGCATTCGCTGGATGATGAACAGCGGTATGATCATTGACAGTAACGATGGGAGAAAGAGTTCCCTGATTACGCCCATGGCTGTAATAAGGCCTTGGTTCCAAAGCATGATGGTCGTCACGTCGCCAATGGGAGAAAAAGCTCCACCCGAGTTGGCGGCAATAACAACCGATCCGGCATAAATCAGACGTTCGTCATGCGACTGAATGAGTTTGCGCAACAGCATTATCATCACAATGGTAGTGGTGAGGTTATCGAGGATGGCACTCAGGAAGAACGTGAGGAATGCAACTCGCCACAACAACGCACGCTTGCTGGTAGTGCGCAATGCCTTGCGCACGAAGTTGAAGCCTCCATTCTGGTCAACCACCTCGACAATGGTCATAGCACCCATCAAGAAGAAAAGTGTGGTCGCTGCGCTGCCCAAATGATGCTCAAGCATCTTGGTGACAGCCAGATGCATCGTTGTGCCATCGGGAACGACAAGGTAGTCTCCCGGATTAATCATGAACAACGTCCAGCACACCGCCATCATGAACAGTGCAATGGCAGCTTTGTTAACCTTGATAACGCTTTCGAGTGCTATGCAAACATAGCCAGCTAAAAAGGCAATGATAATTGCAAGGGTCAATGAACTCATAATAAAATCTTATATTTTTTCCTGTAATCTAGTTATCTTGTGTTTCTCCATCTTTATCGGATGTCACACCATATAATATAAAGTAGCTATCGTTGTATAATTCTACGTAATTGTTTTTGCGTAGAAAGTCATTCAGCACCTGTAGCTTGCGGTTATCTTGATAGGCATTCTGGGTGCCATAGTCGGTAAGGTAACTCTCGCTGGGCGCACTCCACTGCTGCCCAAGTGTATTGAACTTCTGGCGCAAAACGAGCGGCAGTTCGCCACCCTGCGATGCTTCGTCCAGCTTGTGCTGAAGCATGTCGGCACTTAACTGCTCGGGCCACGAACACCCCATATAGGGATGGGTGTAGGTGAGGTAGTTCAGCGTGGGTATGCTTCCGTAAGCCAACAATGTTGTGCCTGGCTTAACATATGGCGATATACCCTTTAACAGATCGTTGATAGCATCGGCACGTTCCTGGGTTGTGTATATACCTGCAGTACGAGGTGTTTCAATCGTACTGCGCTTATCGAGAAGTGAACCACCATCGAAATATGCTCCACCAGTGACCATGCGCACGGCACATACCACTATCAGCAAGAGCGGGAAAGCAATGCGACTACGGTACTTCCACCACAATGCAGCAACGGGTGCTGCCGCCCAGGCGATTATCGAGCCATTGTTGTAAGCTCCATCACTACCCAGAGGCATAATGAGCATAACAAGCAACCCCAGTACGGCTATCCAGGTAAGGCTGCCGCCACGGTCACGCCATATCACGGCGACACATCCCGCCATGCACATCACCCAAAGCGGCTGCAGAGGGTGCATGCGCGCCACAAACCACACAAAGAGTGCTATAGCGGCTATTTTTACTGCAATAGCCACCCAACGGTTGGCAGTAAGATACTTGTGTGCCCACCAGTAGGCAAGCACAGGCACTGCAAGCTTGACTGCTGTCCACAACTCAGTAGCGTAGAAGCGCAATTGGGTCATTATCATCTGACCTGTGGTGTGCGAAGCCGTACCGCTGGTATCTGAAGCAATGGCACTCAAGTCGTTCATCACTCGATAAAAAGCCACTACATGAGACGACGGCATCACCATCAACACAACCCACATTGCAGCCATTGCAGCCAGCAAAAACAGCATGCACGGCATCAGGGCCTTCAGCCAATTGGCTGAAACCTTTTGCCTACGAGCGTCCACAAACTCCTTGACGAGTGGCATGAAAGCCAGTGACAACCCAAGCACATTGGGCATACGCACGAAAACATTCAGTCCGGCCATAATGCCTGCCAGCAACAGCCAGAGCCTACTCCCGCCCTTCAAATATTGCCACATTGCAGTTACGACCATGACATATAACAATATTGTGCATAGATCATAACTCAGTGTATAAGGCGGTGCGATGAAGGTAGTAACCACCAACGCACACCCCAGAGCAATAACCCATGCTGGAATATGCCTTTGCAATGCAATGTACATGATAATGCCGCAAAGGGTACTAAATGCCACACCGGCCAACCGCATGCCCACCATGCCCATATTGGGGAACAATG
The DNA here is from genome assembly GCA_017651515.1 of Muribaculaceae bacterium. Classification (GTDB taxonomy): domain Bacteria; phylum Bacteroidota; class Bacteroidia; order Bacteroidales; family Muribaculaceae; genus Sodaliphilus. The sequence continues at coordinate 22,738 of JAGCCU010000015.1, forward strand.
ATTGCAACGTGCCGCCCATCACTCCGCTCAGATAGTACATGAAGTTATACTCCACGCTTTGTGGATGGGCGAAAATGTTATCGTAGAAAGTAAGGTAGAAACCGGCATCAGCCAGATCCATCCCAAAGAATACGCCCAGTAGCTGATACAATACCAAAACCGCCATTACTGCCCAGAAAACGACACTGCCATGACGCTCATACCAGGGTTTGTCCTGCACAGCAGTAGCAAAATCGCGATAATAAGTTCGCTTGGCATGGCTCAACATTGCCTTGTCACCACGGCTGTCGCCATAAGCAACGTCAATCCCTTCCTTAGCCTGAGGAACAGCATCGACAATTTTGCGCCATTTTTCATCACCGTTGCAGTTTTTACTTGCCAAACGGCCAGTCATCATGCCGTCGGCATCCACGGCCAGTTCGGTCGACAATATAGTTACACCGGGGTTCTGCAACCATGGCTCTACCCATTCACGTGCGCTGGCTGTAGCCACCAACACGTTGTCGCCATTGTTCACGGCATTGTCAAGAGCCTGTTTCACTTCAGGACGAGTGAATTTATCTCGGTGTGTGGATGCAAATTCTTTGCAGCTTTCTACAAACACGCCATAAGGCATCCCTTTCAGGAAGTGAGTAAGCAACCGTTCTTTGGCCACTCCGCCGTCACACAGACGCAGTTTGTATAGTAATATCCACGGCAGACAGCACAGCACGCCCCACCACCAGCGAAACCGCCCAAAGCTATGCTTCAGCAGCATGGGCAGAGAGTCATGTGTGGTTATGGTTTCGTCGAAATCAAAGGCTACTATGCGCTGCATGGTATTCTCCTATAAATATATAATCACTATGAAAGTTATGATCCACCCTAAAACGCACAATTGAATGAAAGTGTCACGCAGCAGCACACGGGTGGGACTTCCGCTCTTGCCACTCATTACAAGCTGCATGTAGCGCAACATTCCAGCCAGCACGAATGCAGCAGTAATGAAAGTGTAGCGACTTCCAAAACGCTCCATCACTTCGCTACTCATGCTATACATCATATAGGCCACTACAGTGATAGTTGCCACCATCGTTAAGGCCATATTTATGTACTCCATATTATAGTTGGCCACTCCACGACGAACCTCCTGGCCGCTTGCCGCTTGCAACATCACGTCATCACGGCGCTTGCCAAGCACCAGGAACAGTGCCAGCAGGAAGGTCATTACCACTATCCACTGCGAAGGCTCCACATCGCCAGCCACAGCACCGGCCACCACACGCAACACATAGAAGAATGCAACAGTCAGCACGTCGATAAGCGACACATGTTTCAGCCAAAGGCTGTAAGCCACGTTGAGAACAAGATATATCAGCAGCACCCATAGCGACATTTGCGACAACAAACATATGGTGATGCCAATTGCCAGCAAGGCACAAACGGCCATCACAATCCATCCGGTAGTTACACTCAAGGCACCCGATGCTATTGGACGATGACACTTCTCAGGATGTCGCGCATCGGCTTCGCGGTCCAATATATCGTTAAGGCAATACACTGCACTGGCAGCCAACGAAAAAGCGATTGCACACAGCAGCGTCAGCATCAGTTTGCCAACATCGGTAAACTTATGGTCGAAAAACAAGGGCATGAAGACAAAAAGATTCTTCACCCACTGCTGTACACGCATTAATTTCAGAATTTCACGCAACATGGTGCTTTATTAAGTCAAATAATTAATAACAGGTCTGCTGAGTCACATTTTCTGTCCACATCATAATGGTCTGCAAAATTACATAAAAATTTCCTTAATTCTACAATAGAGCCACAAAAAGCATCATAACTTTGTCGTTTTTAGGCATTTTTCTCCTCATTAATTCCCTTCAACCACTTTATCAAACAGTTTTTCAAAAAAATGCCCTGCTCAATACACCCATTAGCATTAAGTTAAAGTTTGCAATCATAATTGCCTTTTCGTTGAGTTTTTACCTAACTTTGCGACATAGTTGATTTTGATATGAATAACAAACTGAAAACATTGTTGCAACTATTGTTGCAAAGCCCGAAAAAGTTTCCTGTAGAAGCGGCTCTTGGAGTGGCGTTCTTCATCATTGCAGTATGCCACACAGACAGTTCTTTTTGGTTTAGAGACACCTCACAAACAGCAAGTGCAGTCAATAGTGATATCCTGTGGCTGTTCATCCCGTTGATGTCACTCACCTTCTGGCTCCACCGTGTGAACCGCTGGGCCTATATAGCATCCTTCTTCATTTTCCTGCCATTGATGCCACTGAACCTGAAGCCGTTTCTCTGGACTTTCGGTTTTTGGTTCACGTATGTTCTGGCAGCCATTCTGCTCGTCGTTGGTAACAGGCAGATGGACAACCGCCCGTTCGCGGCCCATGTTCTGCATGTGGTCACACAATTGTTCTTCGGCTTTCTCGTCAGTGCAATTCTCAATTTGGCAATAATAGCGATTGTCGCCTCCTTTTTATATATTTTCGGCATTGACGAACCCAAGCATTTATACGAATACATCATTAAGTTTATTTGGTTCGTAATAGCTCCGCAAGTATGCTGCACTCTTATCAGACAGAATGAGGACGAAGTAAACGAACCGGCAAAAGTAATCAGGCTCATCCTAAACTTCATCATCTCACCTGCAATCATCATCTACACCGTTATACTCTATACCTACATGCTGAAAATCGTCTTTGAGTGGGATTTGCCAAAGGGCGGCGTGGCATGGTTGGTAATGGGATTTATAACGGTAGCTCTAATCGGATATTTAGCGCAATCAATCTTGAGCAAGCGATACTTTGATTGGTACTATCGGTATTTTCCACTAATTGCCATTCCACCACTCATCATGTTCTGGATTGGTTTCATCTACCGAATACGGCTTTACAGTTTCACCGAGAGCCGTTTCTATCTTTTGCTGGCAGGTGTATTGATGACGCTCTTCGTACTGATGCTATTCAAAGAACGTACCCGACGTTTCCAACTCATGGCACTCATCTTCGGTGCTGCCATCATACTTTTCACCTACATTCCAGGCATTTCGGCCAAAAACATTGGATTGAATTGCCAGAAACACAGGCTCAACAAATTCATCAGCGAATTGAAGTTGACTGACGCCCAGACTGGCAAACTCAACGACAATATTGACATGATGAGCATCAAACAAGACAGTGTGATGTGCGAAAAATACAAGGATGTCAGCAGCGTTATCAGTTATGTGAGACACGAAATTGGATATGATGAATTTGAGGAAAAATATGGTGAATGGGAACACTCGGAATATGATTTCTATTACATGGATCCAGAAACCCAAGAATTCACTAGCGATTGCTATTCCAGAAATAAGCCTGTGGAACTTGGCGAATATAATATCATGCTGCCAGAAGAAAACTACGAATGCGACTATGACGGCGAGATAGTCACTGTCATTAAAAATGGCAGCAAGACAATTATGGAGTATCCCATTAATTCCATCATCAGACGTGATACAACACTTCTTCATAATCCTGAACAGCTGCTCACCTATAGGAATGACTCACTGATGCTGATATTAGAAGAAATCAACTTAAGTGACACTACTATTAATCATATACAAACATACAATTTCAAACTATTCAAGAAGTCGAATTGATAACCGGTTGCTTGATTACGTGTCACTCTCACAAAGGTTTGGAAATGATTTTTTCAAAAAAATGAGCCTAAGTTATTGTCAGTTGACAAAAAAGTAGTAACTTTGCAGCCGCAAAACACGGAGATTCGTTAGCTCAGCAGGTAGAGCAACGCCCTTTTAAGGCGTGGGCCCTGGGTTCGAGTCCCAGACGGATCACCTCAAGAAAGCGAGACAACCTATTGTTAATCAATTTGGTTGTCTCGCTTTGCATATGGGGATTATAATACATCTTGACAAGTAAATCAACCTTTCATTGTTAGTTATTATGAATTATTTCGTAACTTTGCAGTTTGAATGCTACTATTATTGGAGCAATGTGGAACATGAAACTTAAAACAACACATAGAAATGGAAAAATCTAAAAACTCTGACAACAAGAAGAACGAATCATTCGTATTCCCTATAGGGAAGTTTAATATGATTCTCATGGCTATCTGCCTGTTACTCATTGTGGTTGGCTTCTGGATGATGACCGGCAGCGCCAACGAGGGCAGCGACTTCAACTATACTATCTTCGAGAGCCGTCGCACAACCGTTGGACCAATGATTGCTCTATTGGGATTCGTGCTTATGGCACCTGCCATCCTATGGCGCCGCAAAGAACGTAACAACGAAGAGGAAAAATAAGACATGGACTGGCTACAAGCAATTGTCATTGCGATTGTGGAAGGACTGACCGAGTTCCTTCCTGTTTCCTCGACTGGACACATGATTATCACTGAGAACATGCTTGGCGTTGACATTAACGACAAGTTTGTGAATGCTTTCACGGTGATCATCCAATTCGGAGCTATCCTGTCGGTCGTTGTTTTGTATTGGAAACGCTTTTTCCGCTTAAACAAAGTGGAAGACGGTGTAACGGGCTGGAAGGCTTGGTTGCAGAAGTATGACTTTTACTGGAAACTGCTGGTAGCTTTTATTCCTGCCGCAGTCATTGGATTGGCATTGGGCGACTTTATCGAGAGCCTGATGGGCAACGTCTGGGTAGTAGCCGCTATGCTGGTATGCGTAGGTGTACTACTGCTATTTGTTGACAAGTGGTTTGACCATAAGGAAGACAAACCGTTAACCGAACGTCGGGCATTCACCATAGGTCTGTACCAGTGCATTTCAATGATTCCAGGCACATCGCGTTCGTTTGCTACCATCGCCGGCGGTATGCAGCAGGGACTGACCCGCAAGACGGCTGCTGAATTCTCGTTCTTCCTAGCGGTACCCACCATGGCTGCTGCTACTGGATATGAACTTCTCAAGATGCTGCTCAAGCCTGAATACCGCGAGGTTTTGGTACAGAATCTCGACGTATTGCTCATTGGATGCATCGTGGCATTCATCGTAGCAATTCTGGCCATTAAATTCTTCATTTCGTTCCTGACGAAATATGGTTTCAAAGCCTTCGGTTGGTATCGCATCATTGTCGGTGGAGTAATTCTGGCATTACTGCTGACAGGTCATACTCTGCAAATGGTAGATTAACCATTTTAATATCTTGCAATTCTGATTAACACAAAATGCTCAACCCTATTGCCGGTGAAATATTCCACATCGACAAGCCACTGGAAATGACCTCGTTTCTGGCGGTGAAGAAGGTGCGCAACCTGTTGTGCCGCAAACTTGGCATGCGGCGCATGCACGTAGGTCATGCCGGCACACTTGATCCTTTGGCAAGCGGTGTACTCATCGTATGCACCGGCCGCAAGACCAAGCAAATTGACACCCTGCAAGCCGGAATCAAGGAATACATAGCCTGGATACGGTTGGGCGAGACCACGCCGTCGTTCGATATGGAAACAGAGGTTGATGCCAGCTACCCATGGGAACATATAACCCGCGAATTGATTGAAGCCACTTTGCAAGAAAAATTCACTGGAACTATTGAACAGGTACCACCGGCATTTTCGGCTTGCAAGGTGGATGGCAAACCCGCCTACAAGCTTGCCCGCAAGGGCCGCGACGTGACCATTCGACCAAAAACACTTGTAATCGACGAGATAGAACTGTTGGAATGCAATCTGCCACAAGAGCCCACCATAACCGTGCGCGTGGTGTGTAGCAAAGGTACTTACATCAGGGCGCTGGCTCGCGACATCGGAGAGGCTTTGGATAGCGGTGCACACCTCTATGGACTTCGCCGCACTCGTGTTGGTGACATCAGGGTGGAAGACTGTGAATCGTTAGACCATCTACTCGACCGTCTGAGCAATGAAAAATACGTTCCTGTGGAACAGGCTCTTGAAGAACTTCTCGAGCAGGAGCGTATCGCCAACCGCGAGCGTGCCGCAGCTGAGAAGGCTGCACGCAAGAATGCAAAAGACAAAAACGACAGCAATGTATAAGTTTCATCCCATATTGAAAAGCGTGCTCTGGGGAGGCAACCGCCTCGCCTCTTTCAAGCGACTCGATACCAACCAGAACTTCATCGGTGAGAGCTGGGAGATATCGGGTATCTACGGCTATGAGTCGATAGTAGCTTGCGGTAAAGATGCAGGACACACCCTGCCGCAACTGATTGCTAAATATCGAGATGCGCTTGTGGGTGAAGACGTTTATTCCCACTATGGCAATGAGTTTCCGCTGTTGGTCAAATTAATTGATGCAGCCAAGGACCTGTCGGTACAAGTTCACCCAGATGACGAAATCGCTTCCCTCCGCCACGGCTGCATGGGAAAGACCGAGATGTGGTATGTGATTGACTCACAACCAGGAGCGCTTATTCATGCCGGATTCAACAGCGAGATTTCTCCAGAGCAATATGAGAGCATGGTGAAAGACGGTACAATCATGCATGCCGTAAAGTCGTATGAGTCACACAGCGGCGATATCTTCTTTCTTCCGCCAGGCACCATCCACAGCATTGGAGCGGGCAACTTGATAGCGGAAATACAGCAGAGCAGCGACATCACATATCGCATTTATGACTACGACCGTCGCGATGCCATGGGAAACAAACGCCCCTTGCACACCGACCTAGCCCGCGCCGCCATCAACTTTGAAGATATCAGTAGCCGTGCCGTGGATTATGACCGCGGCGATAAGTCCAAGCCATCAACCATTGTTTCTTGCCCGCAATTTATGGTAAACAAGATTACTGTCCAAGGCACGATGCAATGGGATGTGAACGACGTTCACTCGTTCGTGATAATAATGTGCATTGACGGAGAGGCCGTCATCACTGATGACAGTGCCCTGACCAGCGAAGATGACTGTAAGATGACTTTAAAGCGTGGTGATACAATCCTAGTTCCGGCATGTGCCTCACATATCAGCATTTACGGCAGCGCCACCCTCATCACGGCACATATCCCGTAATTCCTCAGGGTCTTTTCCAAGCCAGTTTTGTTCCACATTATCTAGTATTGCCTCCAATTCGGCGCGAGTCTCGGCACGTAGCATGGCTATGCGCGTCGGACGGAAGTTGTACAATCCCTTAAATAATGGAGTTGCAGCCAAGTGTCGACGTATGTGCGTAATGCCACGACGCTCGTCAATACGGTCGATGCTCTCGGCTATCTGGCGGCGTATCAGCGCCATTTTCTCATGGTAGTCAATCTCGTGAATTGTGCCATCGGCAAGATATTGCTTCATCTCTCGGAAAATCCACGGAGCACCTATCGACGCACGACCCACCATAACACCATCAACGCCGTACTGCTCAAAACATTCGCGCAGACGCTGAGGAGTGGTCACATCACCATTGCCTATGATGGGGATGCGCATGCGTGGATTGTTCTTCACGGCACCAATCAGTGTCCAGTCGGCCACACCGTTATAAAGCTGCGAGCGCGTGCGGCCGTGGATGGTCAACGCTTGGATGCCGCAATCCTGCAACTGCTCGGCAAGTTCGACTATTATCTTGTTGTCGTGGTCCCAACCCAGACGCGTCTTCACCGTCACGGGAAGCGATACAGCATTCACCACTTCGCGTGTGATTTCGAGCATTAACGGCACGTTGCGCAACATACCTGCCCCGGCACCTTTTCCTGCTACTTTCTTCACAGGACAGCCAAAGTTGATGTCGATTACCTCGGGCTGTGCGGCCTCAGCAATGCGTGCAGCCTCGACCATAGCCTCGACTGTGCGGCCGTAAATCTGTATGGCTGCAGGACGTTCTCCAGACAAGATGGTGAGCTTACGCATCGTGCTGTCGATGTTACGCACAAGGGCATCGGCACTGACAAACTCGGTATATACCATATCGGCACCCTGTTCACGGCAAATCTGCCGGAACGACTGGTCGGTAACGTCTTCCATCGGCGCAAGCATCACCGGACGCTCACCTAAATCTATGGTGCCTATTTTCATTCTGTCTAAAATTTAGTACGATGATGCAGGTAATGGTCTGTAACTATGTTGCATTTACATTCTGGCATTTCCTTCAGCAAGTTGCGTTCAGGCTGACCGTAATACGCTTCACGCATCTTGCGGAAGTCTCGATGTGCACGCAATATTGCTCGAGCATCGCCCCAGTGCCTTTTCGTCAAAGCCATACCGAACGCCAGTGTATCGTATAAACGTCTAATGAACAATAGTTTTTTCCCTTCTTTTCTAGGAAGATTCTTGTGGAGCAACAGAAGGTTGTTACGGAAGTTCAAGTATGTCTTTTGTGGATTACCCTGAGGCAGACTTGCTCCACCTAAATGATAGACCCGACTCTGTGGTATCATGCGCACGTCGCTGCCTGCCAAGTGAATACGCCAACACAGGTCTATCTCTTCCATGTGGGCAAAGAATGCGCCATCAAGTCCGCCCACCTTGGTGAATAAAGCACTACGTACCATCAGGCAAGCACCACTGCCCCACAATATGCTGGGAGTGATATTGTCATACTGCCCATTGTCTTCTTCAAGGCACTCGAAGATGCGACCACGACAGAAGGGATAGCCGTGGCAGTCTAAGTAGCCACCGGCAGCTCCTGCATATTCAAACACATCATGATCCTCGCCGTCATGAAGCAGTTTCGGCTGTACGGCACCTACGTCGGGATGACTTTCCATATAATCAAATAGCGGCTCCAGCCAACATGCTGGCGTACGCACATCGTTGTTTAGCAGAACTATATATGGATAGTCTATTTGTGCAATGGCACGGTTGTACCCATCGGCAAAGCCAAAGTTTGCTCCGAGTCTAATCGTCTTAACCGTCGGAAATTCCGAGTGTATTATATCAAGGCTTTCATCAGTGCTACCATTGTCAGCCACAATTATATCGGCATAATCGCTCGGCGTGTTTTCCAACACGGTAGGCAGGTAACGGCGCAACAGTTTCTCACCGTTCCAATTGAGTATTATTATAGCTACTTTCTTTGACATCAGGCATTTATAATTTGCGCATTAACAGTAAGGTCTTCATTTAAGCTCAACAGCTTAATCGACACCACACGATTAACCAGAGCATCGTCGGGGGTAACATTCACGCGGATATAGTTATCGGTAAACCCGTGCATAGGGGCGTCGCCGTGACGTTGTTCCAACAACACCGGTCTGATAGTACCAAGATAACTAGTAATGAACTCGCGCTGCTTAGCATCGCTCAAAGCAATCATGCGTGCTGCACGCTGTTGCTTGGTGCGCTGATCCACTACATATGGTATCCGCAATGCCGAAGTGCCAGGCCGCTCGCTATAGGGGAACACGTGCAAGTGTTGCAAGCTTAATGATTTAACGAACTCATAGCTCTCCTCAAACAACTCGTCGGTTTCACCACGACTGCCAACCATCACGTCCACACCTATGAAACAGTCGGGCATCAACTCGTGGCAGCGGTTTACAACGCAGGCAAAAAGTTCGCGGTCGTAATGACGACGCATGAGCTTCAGCACCTCATTGCTGCCACATTGCAGCGGAATGTGAAAATGCGGCATGAATGCTCTGGATTGTGCACAGAATGTGATAATCTCGTCAGTTAGCAGGTCTGGCTCGAGCGATGAAATGCGATAGCGCTCTATCTCAGTAATCTGATCCAATGCACGAAGCAGATCAATAAGATGCTCATCGGTGTTCTTGCCGAAATCGCCGATGTTCACGCCGGTTATCACAATCTCCTTTCCGCCTTCGCGTGCCACCTGCCGAGCCTGCGCCACCAGGCTGTCGATGGTGCCACTGCGACTACGTCCGCGAGCCATAGGTATGGTGCAATAGCTGCAGTAGTAGTCGCAACCATCCTGCACCTTGAGCCAGTAGCGGGTACGGTCGCCGCGTTCACACGATGGAGAAAAACGGCGTATGTCCTGCAGTCGGGTCACCGCTACTGTCTGCCGATGGTCTTCGAACCATTGTTCTACATATTGGGCAATGTCAAGCTTCTGCTCGCTGCCCAACACGATGTCAACGCCTGGCAGTTCGGCCACTTCCTGACTCTTTAGCTGGGCATAGCAACCGGTGACTATCATAAGTGCATCGGGGTAACGCTTAACCAAACTACGTATGTGCTGGCGGCATTTGCGATCGGCAAGTTCTGTCACGCTGCAGGTATTCACCACGCATAAATCGGGCGCATTGTCTGCTCCGACAGCGACATAGCCACGCTCCCCCAGCAGCTTGCCAATGGTGGCGGTTTCCGAGAAATTGAGTTTGCACCCTAAAGTCTCAATTTTATATGTTCTCAGTGCGTTTGCTTCCATTTCCCGGTGCAAAATTAGTAAGAATTAAATTAAGGTAAGGCAAGCAAACCCAAAAAACCACAAACTCCACAAGTTAATCTATGTAAACCTAGTTTGTATTATTAGGTTTGAACGGAGTTTGAGCCAGATGATGGTTTGGACGATGCCTCGGAGGACGAGATAGATGACGAAGGCGAGCCAGAGGCGGTGGTTGCCCATTGTGACTGGCAATGCCCAATAAATAAGTGCGAAAGCGGCACTTGCCACTGCCACGGCAAGCAGCATACCTCGGCTGCGGGTAAGACCGATAAACACGCCATCCCACACAAAGGCAGCCATCCCGGCAATTGGCAACAGTGCGCACCACCAGCGATAGTCCATGGCAGTGTCAATCACCGTGCGCTCATCGGTAAGGATGATGAATATTAGTTGGGGGAAGGAATAAAGTATCGTGAATACGACGGTCAGTGCCATTGCCCAAACAAACAGCCTCCGCACGCACAACTGTAAACGTGAGCCGTTGGCCTCGCCGTAGTATTTCCCAACGAGAGCCTCGCCAGCAAAGGCAATGCCGTCGAGGAAGTAGGCAAAGAGAGTGTTCAGCTGCTGAATAAGGGCATTGGCAGCAAGAATCAGGTCGCCACTGCGGGCACCTATCGCCACTACGGCGAGATTGACCAGCATAAGCAAGAAGCTGCGGATGAAAATGTCGCCACTGACCTTGAAAAAGCGCATAGCACCGAACTGCGTACTGGAAGACTGTACCACCTCACCTTGCGGCATAGCATTGAGATGTCGGGCAACAAGCAGGCCAGCATAGGCCAGTCCCAGCCACTCGGCAATGAGCGTACCTACTGCAATACCGGTAAATCCCATGTGCAAGGCATATACGGCAATGAGACTCGCAATGATGTTCAGCACGTTTACCACTATCGACACCATCATGGCCCCCTTGGAGTCCTGCATTCCCAGAAGCCATCCCTTGATAGCCATCATGACCAGCACCGGCGGTGCTCCCCAAACGACAATATAGTAATAGTTCACTGCAAGCTCACGCACCTCGGCCGATGGGTCAATTATCCACATTGTCAGCGACAGCAATGGCACTTGCAGCACGATAATGGCAAGCGACACTGCCAACGCTACCAAGCATGCCTGTTTGAGCACGCGGCGGCTGGCGGCAGTTTCGCCTTTACCAAAAGTCTGCGCAGTGAGCCCAGAGGTGCTCATGCGCAGAAATCCGAAATTCCAATAAACCAGGTTGAAGATCATCGAGCCTACTGCAATGGCACCGATAAAGGCTGCCGAACCCAGATGCCCTGCAATGGCCGTGTCGAGCAATCCCAGCAGCGGGATGGTGACGTTGGCAATGATAGCAGGCAGGGCTATGTGCAGTATCTCGCGATTCATCAACGAATGCGTTTGGCTCAGTTGCCGTTACCCATGCGGTCAATCTGTTTCTTCGCCCACTCCTTGGCGGTCTTGATTGCCTCACGCTTAGCCTTCACGGCAAGACTGTCGAGCAGTTCCTCGGCAGGATTTGAAGAGCGTTTTTCCTCCAAAACACTGTCTTCATCGGACGGTGTAGCCAGATAACTGTCCTCTTCATCAGCGGGATCCTCACTAATTGTAGGCTCACTTTGCTTCACAGAAGGCTTATCGTCAATTCCTACCTTTTCCTTTAGGGCTTTCAGCAAGAATCGATCTACATCGGCAGCATCAAAGGTAAACACATGATTCAAAACACCTATAGAAACCAACTTCGACTCATCACCGATTTTAAAGTGTCCGACCGAGCAAACACCATAGTTATCCACATCCAGATATTGATCTATTGCGAAGTCAACACCCTGACCCGATATCCACTCGATGGCTCCAGTGACTATTGACGGCATTCCCCATTCATCCACAGACTGAATCTTGTCACCTATCCACTCTCGCGATGACTGAGAAATTGCATCCTTGTGGTCCTGTCGTGCCGGACATGTCACAGCAAGCACACCACCAAGAATCACCAATATTAGCAGTCCAAGCAGAAACTTGATTCCACAGCCACTGTTTTTCTTCTGTTTCACTGGGGCCGATTGGGTTGAGCTAGGACCTGCAGGCGGAGCCGTCGTGGTCTTGTCCCACTGTGAGTAGTCTTCAGCCGGCTTCGGTGCGGCTTCTTGAACAGGTTCATTAGTCAACGGAGCCACATAAGGAGGCGGTGTGACTCCCGAATGCCCCATGTGATTCTGGAACTGCATCTGTTGTAACAGCGATGTGAGTTCTGCCACATCGCCTGCCTGTTTCCAGTCATCCATACCAGAGGTCCACACTTCAGTTTCGGGCGTGATGGCCATCTCTGCGAGTTGCTCAATGGTAAACGGCCCTTGTTGCTGTCCATTTACTATAACAAAAAACTCTTTCATCGTTTTACTATTTTGATTGTGAATTAAAAAAATCACGTGTTAGACTTATAAGGATATAAAAAGTTTATTCCACCAGATTTACTAATTAATCATCTATAAATAAGTCCAAACATCAATGCGCAAATTTATATAGTTTTTTCTGACTAAACAAGAAAAACGGAATCAAGATTCGATTCAAAATTGTTCAAAATAAAAAAGTGCTGAAAGCAACTTGCCCACAGCACCTTAAACCACGCTAAAGCGTACCCCCGCTGGGAATCGAACCCAAATTTTAGGTTTAGGAAACCCACGTTCTATCCATTGAACTACAAGGGCAAACTTATTGATGAACTCTGTTAATCCTGTGCAAAGGTAGCAATTTCATTTAAACTGACAAATAATAAATCAAAAAATATTTTTTGAAAGGTGTTGAAAGTGTTCAATTTTACAAGTATTTCAATCACATATTCTCAACTCAATGAAACACTTAGATAATCGATTGAGTTTGTCAATCTTATTAAAATTGTTTAAACTAAAACCCTGATGGCAGTAAAAATATAGTTTTCACTTTGACACACAAGAAAATTGAAATATCTTTGTAGATTGAATTTTTGTATATGAACACAGTTGTGGTAATAACTGGTCCTACGGGAGTAGGAAAGACCGAAGCCGCCATTAAGGTGGCCGAGATTCTCGGATGCGACATCATCAATGCCGACTCCAGGCAGGTGTACCGAGACATCCCCATCGGTACTGCTGCCCCCACCGCCGAGCAACGCCAACGCGTCACCCACCATTTGGTGGCTTGCAAGGCGCTTGACGAACAATACAACGCCTGGCAGTTTGAGAACGATGTAATGTCGTTGCTACCTCAATTGTGGACAAAAACTGACCATGTGGTAATGTGCGGTGGCTCAATGATGTATGTCGATGCTGTGTGTAACGGAATAGATCCTTTACCAGACATTGACGAGAACGTGCGACAAGCAGTTATTGACCAATATGAGCAACAAGGGCTGGAACCTCTGCTGGCAGAACTTCAGCAATGCGACCCGACCTACTTCGCGCAGGTTGACAGGCAAAATCCGCGACGCGTGCTGCATGCCGTAGAGATTTTCCGACAGTCGGGTGTACCCTACTCTACTCTGCGCACTGGCACACGTAGGGAACGGCCATTTAACATCGTCAAGGTCGCACTAAACATACCACGCCCGGAGTTATTCAACCGCATCAACAAGCGTGTTGATGCCATGATGGAGCAAGGATTGCTCGACGAAGCCCGCCGCGTTTATCCTCTGAGGCACCTCAACTCGCTCAACACAGTGGGCTACAAGGAACTCTTCGCCCACTTCGACGGTCGCATGACCCTCGAAGTTGCTCAAGAACGTATTAAGAAGAATACACGGGTATATGCCAAGAAACAGCTCACATGGCTTGCCCGTGACACACAGCTTAGCTGGTGTGCCCCGTCGGAGACATGGCAAGTGATTGAAGACAAATTAAATAACATAACAGACAAATGAACAGACTATTTCTATCCATCTTGACCCTGGTGATGCTGTTTGCAGTACCGCAGGGAAAAGCACAAGAACACCAAAAGCGCGAGATGCGCACAGTGTGGGTTGCCACAGTATCTAACATTGACTGGCCACAAACCAAAGGCTCTACGCCTTCGGTAATAGCAGCTCAGAAGAAACAGCTCACCGACTTGCTCGATGGCTTCGTGAAGGCAAACATGAACGGCATCTGCCTGCAGGTACGTCCTATGGCCGATGCTTTCTACCCATCAAGCTACGAACCTTGGTCAAGCTACCTGACAGGTACGCGCGGCAAAGATCCTGGATGGGACCCAATGGCATTCGCCGTTGAAGAGTGCCACAAGCGCGGACTAGAATTCCACGCATGGGTTAACCCCTATCGTTTCAGTAACAGCAGCGGTAACGACTGCAACACTGCAATCGACCAGGAATTAAAGGCTTCAGGCATACTCATGCAGGTGGACAACCAAATAGTGTTCAATCCAGCATTGCAGGCTTCACGCGACCGTCTGCTTAACGTCTGCCGAGAGATGATTGAAAACTACGACATCGATGGCATTATCTTCGACGACTATTTCTATCCTGGCAATGGTACACCCACCAACAGCAGCGCACCCGACTATGCCCTCTGGCAGCAGACAGGCAACGGAATGAGCATCGCCAACTGGCGCCGTGCCAACGTCAATGAGATGGTGCGTCAGATGTACGAAATGGTGCAGGAAGTGCGGCCAGGCGTCAAGTTCGGCATAGGGCCAGCCGGTGTCGCAGGTACAGCTTCAACCAGTGCCAGCCAGCACGGCGTGAATCCTTGCCCAACTGGCAGTGACTGGCAGTACAACCAAATCTACAGCGACCCCCTGGCATGGCTTGAAGACGGTACCATCGACTACATCTCACCGCAGCTTTACTGGAAATGTAACCACAGTACCAATCCATTCGGACCGCTCACGCAGTGGTGGAGCTACGTGGCAAATCACTTTGGACGCCACCACTATGCCAGCCACAACATCTACTTTATGAAGGACACCAACACACAGGCAGACTGGGACGAAATCATTCAGCAGATACGCTATAGCCGCCAGTACAACCTCGACAACGCTCCCGGTGTCAACTTCTATTCAGCTAAATACATCGACGGCCCAACGTGCTATGGACTTGCAGACTATCTCGCACAACAAATTTTCATCAAGCCAGCAATTCCACCAGCAATGACTTGGAAACCACGCACCTACTACAACGCTCCCGCCGACGCCACCATGAACGGTACAGACATCTCGTGGACTGGTGTCAACGAGCGCGCACAAATCAAGTATGCCATCTATGCCGTTCCCAACAACACCGCCATCGAAGACATCCAGAGCAACATTTACGGCGGAATAAAGAGCGACTATCTCATTGGACTAACATACGACACCACCTTCACCGTCCCGACAGAATACCGCGACGGATATTGGTATGCCGTCACTGTCATCGATGGATGGAACAATGAGAACACTCCTGCCTATATCAATGCACCGTCAGGAGATGCCGACGAGGTCACACTGATTTCTCCGCTGGGCACCACCCTCTCGCACTGGCAGGCAACATTCAGCTGGACAGCTGCACCCAATGCCACCTACACGCTGCAAATAGCCTCAGACGCCAACTTCTCGAACATTCTCATCAACCGTTCCAAGATTTCGGCAACGTCAGTCGTAATAACGCTCTCCGCTCTACAATCCTCAACTACTTATTACTGGCGTGTCATAACATCGCAGAACGGGCATTTCGATAAACCGTCGCAGCCCTCAACTTTCATCACAGCGCAACGGCCGTATGCTCCGTCAGCCACTCTGCTCTCTCCCGAAAACGGTGCCGAACTTGAAGACGACTTCACATTGGAATACTCCGTTGACGCCACGGTAACCGGCAGTACCGTACAGGTGGCTACTGACCAGAACTTCGAGACAATAAAGTTGGAATCCAGCGATGCCGTGACTAGCAACGGCCACCTTGCCCTCAACGTCCAAGGCAGCAAGCTAGGCAAGGGCACATTCTACTGGCGCGTAATCACCACTGCAGCCGATTGTGACCCAGGCACCTCTGAAGCGCGCTCGTTCATCATAACCAACATATCCACTGGAGCATTCGAGCCAGGCTATGTCATCAAGCGCGACATCGATACCTACGAAACCATCGACGGATACAAGCTCACTAACCGATGGGTCCGCTCAATTAAGGACGAATACGACAACATCGAGTTTGACGGCAGCGGCCTGATGAACCGTGGGTTCACAGTCAAGGACAATCATCTGTTAGTTATCGGACGTTCCGAAGGTTCCAGCGAAGCCGACGTGTACATAGACCACTACGATGTCACCACTGGTGAGCACATCAAGAGAGTCAGCGTCAGCGACGAGGTTCAGGCCCTGTACTATCCAGGCAATGACATCTTCCTCGACGACGCCGGCAACGTCCTGGTTTCCAACCTAATTCTAAATATCTCCAGTCAACCGATAAAAATCTACCAGGTCGATCCCGATACCGGCGAAGCCATCCTCCGCGCAAGCGTCACGGCAAACGACACCAGTACCACACGCATTGACCACTGCAACGTATGGGGCGATGTCACCGGTAGCAGGTTCTATGTCTTTGCGGCACTGTCTAGCGGCACTCAGATCATTCGATGGACCATCGAGAACGGCTCAGTCACACAGACCAAGACCACTACGGTTGCTGGACGATACCCAACTTCGGCAGCCAACTTCGGCCTTGCACCACGCATCTACCCCATCAGCGAGAACCTAGCTTACGTGTCGGGTGGAAGCACTCACTACACACTCTACAACATCAACAACGGGCGCATCGAGGACAGCTTCCTATATAACACCGATATCGAGCCCGACGGAACCGAGACCAACGGCGGTACGATGTTTGAGTTCATGGATAAGAACTATCTATTCTATCCTTGTAGCGACTTCAGGGCAAGCGTAGGTTTCAAGTATGCTTTGGCTTCTAATTCCGACGATACCGATTTCGCCGGCTTCGAGATGATGTGGCAGTTCCCGGCTCAGGGTATTGGCAACGTCAACAGCCAGACATGGGATGCCACCTGCCTCGCCACTGACGGCGACAATGACAACGAGAAAAACCTCTACATCTACGTCCCAGGCAACGGTATGGCGGCATACACCCTGACAGCGCCCAGTCGCTTCGACATCAATCAAGACGGCTCGATAGATGTTACCGACGTTAACATTCTCATCAATGTCATCTTGAAGGCAGAAAACAATTACGACTATATCGTCTGCTCCGATCTGGACGGCAGCGGATTTGCCGATGTCGTCGATGTCAACATGCTCATCAACGCCATCTTGGGTCGATAAACATTGATGACAACAAAATCAAGGGGGTGAAGCCATTCAACTTCACCCCCTCAATATTTTTATGAAATATCTGATTACTTCACGGCATCCACAGCACGGCAGATGTCTTCGAAGATTTCTTCAATCTTGCCTGTGCCCTTGATGGCCTGATACAGGCCCTTCTCCTTGTAGAACTCTTGCAGCGGAGATGTCTGGTTGCGATACACGTCAAGGCGACTCTTCACCGTCTCCATGTTGTCATCAGTACGACCTGTGAGTTTACCACGAAGCAGGATGCGTTCGATGAGTTCCTCCTCGGGCACTTCCAACCCTATCACCGTGCTGACGCAAGTGCCGCGCTCCTGAAGCATAGTCTCAAGAGCTTCCGCCTGAGCAATCGTGCGGGGAAAACCATCGAAAATCACGCCCTCCTGCGCAGCCTCACGATTGCTGTCGAGCACGTCGGCGAGGATGCCTATCATCAAGTCGTCAGGAATCAGCTGACCCTTGTCGATGTACGCCTTCGCAGTGGCGCCAAGCTCTGTGCCGCGCTTGATGTTGTCGCGCAGAACGTCGCCCGTAGAAATGTGAAACAGATTATAAGTCTTAATCAGGTTGTCGCTCTGGGTTCCTTTACCCGAACCGGGAGCACCGAAAATCACGATGTTAAGCATATTCTGAATTTTTAGTTGTTAGTTCTGAGTTTCTTTTTCCTTAAGGACATAGATGTCTGGCAGGTTGCGGGCCATGCCGTCGATGTCAAGGCCGTAACCCAGAATAAAGCGGCTGGGAATAGAAAATCCCACATATTCCGGCTTCGTGCCTTGCTTCAACGAGTCGGGCTTGAAGAGCAGCGTCACCATCTTCACACATTTGGGCTTATAATCCGCCAGTTTCTTGCGCAACTGTACAGCAGTCACGCCCGTATCCACTATGTCCTCGATGATTATTACCTCGCGGTCCGACAAGTCATCCACGAGGCCCATGATCTGCGTCACGGCACCTGTGGAGGCAGTGCCTTCATACGACTTGAAGCGGATAAACGTAATCTCCGACTTTGGAATATTAATCGCTCGATACAGATCTGCTGCAAACACATATGCGCCGTTAAGGACGCACAGGAAAATGGGGTTGTCGGTTTGGCAATCACGCTCGATTTCGACTGCTAGCCGCTGGATTTCTTTCTGAATTTCTTCACGTTTGATAAAAGGCTCAAACGTCATGCCTTGATAAACTACATTTTCCATTGTGGATGAGATTTTATTTGTGGATAATGACTATTCTAGGCGATTTTTTGAAAATTTGGGTGCAAAATTAGTGCAAGTCGAGCGCAATACAAAATAAAAATCGAAGTTTTTTATTTTTATTGCTGAGCGCAGCCTTATTCAGTGGATTTTTATGCAACATTAATATAGTTATGCTACACCACCGAATTCAAAGCATATCTAGAAAATATAGTAATTCTAAAGCCACTGCAAAATGATGGATTTGAAATAAATAATCAAATTTGGGCATGGCTATAGAAGAAGTAATAACTTTGACCTGCGATCGTTATCGACGTAGTCGCTTTCGCAACTAAGTGGAGAAAGAACTTACTAACGCCCTGCAAAAAATAAAAAAACTTCGTTTTACATTTGGTTCTGCTCTCACTTATTCGTAACTTTGTAGTTTGAAATTTCTAGAAAGGGATTTCATCTCAATAACGCTTTATAGATTAGGCTAATATTATGAAGATTTATACAACCGAAGGCATCAGACATATCTGCACTAAAGTGCTCGAACGTGATGACATAACCATGCTCGACCTTATGGAACGTGCAGCCGAAAGCATCACCTACGAACTCATGGCCAGATGGCGAATATCACAACGCTTTGTGATTTTTGCAGGACCAGGCGACAATGGCGGTGATGCTCTGGCGGTGGCTCGTCATCTGGTACAGCAAGGATACAGACCTGAAGTCTATCTGTTCAACATCAAGTCCTCACAGATGTCGGATTGCTGCGCTGCCAACCGCGACCGACTGCTCGAACTCGAGGGCGGGTTGGAGTTTGAAGAAGTTACCGGCACGTTCGACCCACCTGAAATAGGTCCTGGTGACGTAGTCATCGACGGACTGTTCGGCACTGGCCTCACCCATCCTCTCAAAGGAGGATACACCTCGCTGGTGCAGTATATCAACAACAGCAAAGCCTTCATCGTCTCCATCGACATGCCCTCGGGCCTGTTTGGCGAATGGAATGTAGGAACCGACAGCCGCAACATTATCTGCGCCGACCTAACTCTCACCTATCAGTTTAACCGGCTCGCATTCTTCTTTGCCGAGAATGCCCGATACCTGGGAGAGATAAAGGTGCTAGACATGGATCTGAACCTTGAAGGCGTGGGCAACACACCTACCGACTTCTACCTCATCGAGCGCGACGACGTGAGACAAATGCTCAAAGTTTCAGACAAGTTCTGCAACAAATACGACAACGGCGCAGTGCTCCTCGTAGCAGGCAGCTACGGAATGATGGGTGCAGCCGTCCTCGCAGCCCGCGGAGCAATGCGTTCAGGCGCCGGCATCGTAACCGTCCATTCACCAATGTGCGGCTATGACATCCTGCAGACCTCGGTGCCCGAAGTGATTGTAGAGCCTGACATCGACCGCCTCATCACCAAGTCCATCCCCATGAACCACCAATACAGCGTGGTGGCCCTGGGACCAGGAATGGGCACCAGTCCGGAAACGGTAGATGCTATCGACCAGTTTATCAAGACCTTCCGTCGTCCGTGCCTACTCGATGCAGATGCACTCAACTGTATTGCCAAGCGCCAGCAGCTCATACGTCTCATTCCACATGGCTCGGTGCTCACACCGCATGCCAGCGAGTTTGACCGCCTGTTCGGGCAGCACACTACCGAGGAAGAGCGCCTTAAGAAAGCCATTGTGGTATCTAAGCTCAATGAGATTACCATAGTGCTGAAGGGTCATTACACGATGACCGTGCGCCCCGACGGTAAGGTATATATCAACAGCAGCGGCAACGCCGGCATGGCGACCGCCGGCAGCGGTGACGTCCTTACCGGTGTAATAGCTTCACTCATCGCCCAAGGCAATGCTCCCGACTGGAGCGTGGTGATGGGAGTCTATCTGCACGGAGTGGCCGGCGACATCGTGGCACACGAGCACGGACAATGGGGCGTCATGGCATCGGACATCGCCGACAACATTGGTCGCGCCATCAACACAGTAATGTCGGGCAAGTAAATCACTTGTTCGACATTAATCATTTATTATCACTGATTAGCCCATCGCTGTTTCGACTTTCGGAATAGCTGGCAGACCTATATAAGATTTCAACAGAAATAAAAAACTTTCCAATGTAGTAAAATGGATGGATAAAAATGTTGATTACGATAAACCCAATAATTACTTCATGAAACATATTGCCTTTATATTCCTGTTAACTGTCTTGTTTTTAATCTCTTGTAACAACAATGCCTCAAAGAGTATAATAACCGCAGAAATGGCCTATGAAGGAGTCAGTAATTATTGCCATAGCGCGTATGACTGGAGCATAGCCGAAACCAATTCTTCCATAATGTATGTGGAGATGGGAGAAGATACTGATTCTGCCTATCAAGTAGTATTCCGCAGCTATACAGGTGCGCTGGTAAACTTTTATGTTGACAAAAAAAGTGGCAATACAAGAATAGTAGAATATGTTCCTACTCTTGATGTCAAAAACGAGGCAGGAACCATTAATATATTCGATTATTTAGAAGAGGGAAAACATACAGAAGTTGTACCACAGGATAGTTCAGAGCAAGCTCCTGCAAATTAAGGATTGCTTCAAATTGTTCCGAATTGATAGTGTAAACTTTTTATTTACACATATAAAGCTTCACATTCAATCGATATTAGTCATAAAATCTGCGTTATAGAAACAAGAATATTGTTAAAATTTGTCATTTTTGAAAGTATTATATTTCAAATTTTAAGAATCGGAATGGCCGCCCAACTCCTACCAATAGGGAGTTGACGGCCATTTTTGTTGCTGAATGTGAGCACATTGCTAAATGTTTACAAGTGTTTTCATAGCTTGGTGGCATAGCCAGAAAGCAGTAATTTTGCAGTGCAAAACAGCGATAACAGGCTCTTATCACTATCATTCCTGCATAAATGGTCGCTTGTTATAAGCCACCGCAGCACCGCCTTATCGCATAAAATTTTTATTTATGATTTTTAGTAAGAACATTATTTCTATTTTATCGACAGTTGCAATTAGTATTGTAGTTTTATCTTCATCTCTTCAGGCCAACGGCCAGGAACTTAATGCTCGCAAGCACGGCAGCATCCGCGAGCAGATTGAGCAATCAGCTATTCATCAGAAACAACAAAGTCAGGTTCAAGAGATTCTTGACTACGCATATAAATTCAAAGGTGTTCCTTATCGTCATGGAGCAGCATCGCCACGTGCATTTGACTGCTCAGGCTTCACCAGTTATGTATTCAAGCGCTTCGGCATCAACCTTGACCGCCGTTCAAGCGCTCAGATATTCGACGGCCGCCGCGTGTCGCGTTCAGAACTTCAGCCCGGTGACCTCGTGTTCTTCAACGGCCGCTCAGTAAACAAGCGCATCGGTCACGTAGGTATTGTAACCGAAGTTGATGAAAACAACAAAGGCGGTTTCAAGTTCATCCACGCAGCCGTACACACAGGCATCACCGTGAGCCACTCCAGCGAGTCGTACTACAGCAAGCGCTACATGGGAGCCTGCCGCGTAGTCAACAACAAGACTGCTGAAGCTCCAGAGAAAGACTAATAAGGGAATACATATATATTAAAGGCGAGACAGAAGTGATTCTGTCTCGCCTTTTGTTTATCATATTACTGATACTATATTTTAATGCCTTTCAGCGTTGCACTCGTTGCGCTCTCGACGCGACAAGTAACATATTCTCCTATGCGCGTATCACCTGCAGGAAATACGATCACCTTATTCTGTTGAGTACGTCCGAACATGTCATCGTGCGACCGCTTGCTATAGCCTTCGACAAGCACCTCGAATGTCTTGCCTACATCTCGCAGGTTGCTGGCGAGCGACAATTCATTCTGCAATGCAATCATGCGATTAAGCCTCTCTATCTTCACAGTTTCAGACACATTATCGGGCAGATGCTTGCTGGCAAACGTACCTGGGCGCTCGCTGTACTTGAACATGAATGACGAATCAAACCCCACTTCACGCATCAGACTAAGGGTCTGCTCAAAATCTTCCTCATTCTCATCGTGGAAACCAGTGAACATATCTGTAGATATGCCACAATCGGGCATCGCCTTACGGATGCGTGCAATGCGGTCAAGATACCACTCGCGGGTATACTTTCGGTTCATGAGCTTGAGCACCTTGTTGCTGCCGCTCTGTACTGGCAAGTGTATGTGGTTGCAGATGTTGGGATAGCGCGCCATGGTGTCGATAATTTCGTCGGAAAGATCCTCGGGATTGCTAGTTGTAAAGCGAACGCGCATCTCAGGAGCTGCCTGCGCAACCATTGCCAGCAGTGCTGCCAAGTCAACATTTACACTATCTTCGCCCTTATATAGATAGGAATTTACGTTCTGACCAAGCAGGGTGACTTCCTTGAAACCACGTTGCTGCAAGTCATGCAGTTCGTTCAGGATGCTCTGAGGCTCACGGCTTCGCTCCCGGCCTCTAGTATAAGGAACGATGCAATAGGTGCAGAAATTGTTGCATCCACGCATGATGCTGATAAACCCGCTCACACGATTCGCTCCCAGTCGTTGCGGAATCACATTGCGATAAGTTTCGGTAGTAGATAACTGTGTATCAATGGCCTTTTCGCCCTGCTCTGCAGCGCCAATAAGGCTTGGCAGTTCAAGGTAGCTATCGGGGCCTGCTACCAGGTCCACGTCGTGATTGGTGATAAGCACGTCTTTCATGCGTTCAGCCATACAACCTATCACACCTACCAGCAGCCTGCGCTGACGTCTCCGACGCAGTGCATTTAGCTGTGCCAAGCGAGTGAAAATCTTTTGTTCGGCATTGTCTCGCACACTGCATGTGTTTATTAATATTGCATCGGCTTCATCAAGTGTATCGGTCACACCATAGCCTGCCATCTGCATCACGCTTGCCACCACCTCACTGTCGGCCACGTTCATCTGGCAGCCGTATGTCTCAATATATAGCCGTTTAGGAAATTCCCCTTTTGGAGCATCGTAAGTAAGATTCAAACCTTTCATTTTGAGCCTTTACTGCAACTTGAGTATAATGTTTATGAGTTGGTTAATGTCTTCAACGTCCACCATTCCGTCACCGTTAAGGTCGGCATCCGAATCGTATGGAGTCAAACCAAGAATCACGTTAACGGAAGCATTCAAATCTTCAATATCAGCCACAAAGTCTCTATTCACATCACCTGCAACAGGTGTCACCTTGAACATCGTAGCATCCAAGTGAGCAAGACGCCTGTGCCACCAGTCAATAATCAGTTCCTTCTGAGCATCAAAGTCAAGGTCGCGGTAACACAAGTCAATCACCCCACTCCATCGTTCTGTCTCACGCTGTGCAGCACCAGCATGCTGCAAGTCATTAATCTCGTCGATGTAGCGAGCAATTATGTTCTCATCTTTAAGCAATGTCTTGCGAAGACGATAATAGTCGCGTTTAATGTTAGTCTGGAAGTTATTGACGTTCATCGACCACAGACGCTGGAACAAACGATTGTTCAAAGCAAGGTTGCGCTCTGGACTCAGTTTTTCCCAGTCAATCACTTTTTTGTTTATGTAATCCTGTCCTACAGTCGCATCGAAGTCCCAAGCTGCCAAGGTGACTTTCTCCTGTTCCTCCTTGTCATAAATCATCCAGTAGATATTCTTGCTGGCATTGTCCCAGGCGAGGAGAATCTCATACAAGATATAATATCGTTGCAGCACTGGGATGTCAAAACGATCGGCGACTTGAGCTTTGAACTCTTCGTCAGTGCTATTCACCACGAAATCAATGGCACGGTACAACGGAGTCCAATCGGTCGGTTTCACATCATCAATATCGGGATATTTGAGCTCGTAGCCATGCCAGTTAGGAAGCGTCTTATGGTAATCAGCCTCCACATATTCCATGTTCGTGTAACTGTTAGGCTTGCTGGCTTTCCATAGCTGACCGTGGATAGCCTTAGTATCCTTATCATATTTCTTGAGTTTGAGCTGCTTACGGTCCACGGCCTCACTCATTGAATAGAATCCATGATACTTGCCATTGAGGAACACTTCCACAATGCGACTGCGCACGCCATTAATTGCATTTGGCTCACGGTCCTGATAATACATGGGCGGCACCAGATCCATCCACAGATTCATGCCTACACGGTTGCGTATGCGGGCGTTATCCACCTGTCCAGCATCCAACAGCCAACTATCGTCCTCACGCATCTCGGGGAAGAATCGATAGTTCATGGCATTGCCATCATCATCGAAGAACTTGATATGGTAATTGCGCTTTTCACGTTCGTAACGCACTGTAGTGTTGCCGCGCCACTTTGCCTTTGAAGGCAACGAATACATCGGCAGCTCTCCTGGCATAATCATCGTCACGAGACTGCTCTTGTAATTGACATCAAACTCACCTTCCAGACCCTCAAGCAACAAGATGGGATAATAAGTGAAATTGATACCGTAACTGAGCGTGTCGGTACCAGTTACCGCCTTGAAACTATATATCTTTCCTCCTGTCAGTTCGCTGAATGTATAATCTGCCTTGATGGTGATTTCAAGTCCATCTATTATTATCTTGTCCCATTCTCCACCTACCAACTTGATCTTGGCAGTCCAATCGCCATCATAGTTTTCCTGCGGAATTGAACACAGGAAATTTCCCGTGAGCGAATCGAGCACTACCGACAGATTGTTGATGGTAAACTGAGCACGAACAGTCATTACGGCAAGCACCAACAATACTAATGCAAATAATCGTCTCATAACTAAACAGTATCAAATTGCATCACCAATCCAACTACACATTGAAACGGAACACAACTATGTCACCGTCCTGGAACACATATTCCTTGCCCTCGATGTGCATCTTCCCGGCCTCTTTCACAGCAGCCTCGCTTCCATAATGAATGTAGTCTTCATATTTTATTATCTCGGCTCGGATAAATCCGCGCTCGAAGTCAGTATGGATTACTCCTGCACACTGCGGTGCCTTGCTGCCTTTCTTGAAGGTCCAAGCACGCACTTCCTTTGGACCTGCCGTGAGGAATGTCTGTAAGTTCAACAGCGCGTATGCTGCTTTGATAATACGATTCACGCCACTTTCCTGCAGGCCAATCTCCTGAAGGAACATCTGCCGCTCTTCAAAGGTTTCCAGTTCGGCAATCTCGCTCTCTGTCTGAGCCGCCACGATTAACAACTGTGCATTTTCATCCTTTATGGCTTCGCGTACGGCATCTACATAGTCATTACCATTGACAGCCGAAGCATCATCAACGTTGCAGACGTATAGCACGGGCTTGTTGGTCAGCAGAAACAGGTCATGTGCAACACGTTCTTCGTCTTTGTTGAGTAACTCTACGCTTCGAGCATTCTGGCCTTGTTCAAGTGCCGCCTTGTATCTTGACAACACTTCATGCTGCACCTTGGCATCGCGGTCACCCGCATCGGCCTGTTTCTTCACGCGGCCTATGCGACTCTCAATGGTTTCCAAGTCGCGGAGTTGAAGTTCCAGGTCAATGACCTCCTTGTCACGTACAGGATCAACCGATCCATCCACATGGGTTACGTTATCATCGTCAAAGCAACGAAGCACATGTATAATGGCATCGGTTTCACGGATATTGGCAAGGAACTTATTACCCAGACCTTCACCTCGTGATGCACCCTTTACAAGACCGGCTATATCGACAATCTCCACAGTTGTGGGGACAATGCGCTCAGGATGAACCAATTCGGCAAGCTTGGCCAGACGTTCATCTGGCACAGTGATTACGCCCACATTAGGTTCAATTGTACAGAAAGGGAAATTGGCCGACTGAGCTTTAGCATTCGACAGACAGTTAAACAACGTTGACTTACCCACATTAGGAAGTCCTACAATACCACATTGCAATGCCATATTCTATATGTGTTTTTGTTTTTCTTGATAAATAATCATGCAAAGTTACTGAATTTTTCCTTTTGACTACACTATATTGAAAATTATTATGTAACTTTGCCAATATTAATATTTCAAACATAATGAACGAAAATACTCAATACTGGATTAATCAAGGCGGTATTCAAACCGGACCTCACACTATCGAACAACTCAAAGAGATAGGAGTCACAGGCGAAGCTTATGTATGGTGTGCCGGCATGGATGACTGGAAACCTATCACCACTATAGCAGAACTTACAGATCTACTGCCTAAAGCAAACGAGTCACATGAAGGTATCTCCGATGCCACACCTGCGTTAGAACAAGAAACACAAACCCATTCAGTGGCCATTCCTCCAATACCTGAGCAACCCCTAGAACCGCAACCACAGTATTCACAGCAGACTCCCCCAGCAGTTCCAAACGAACAATGCCCTCCAACAAATCTCGTGTGGGCAATATTGTCAACTATCCTTTGCTGTATTCCACTTGGAATCGTTGCCATTATATATAGCGTGAAAGTGTCGCAAAAGTATCAGCAAGGCGACATTGAGGGCGCAAAGCATTACAGCGAAGTGAGCGCATGGTGGTGCATTGGTACAATCATTGGAGGCATTGTTCTATCGCCGTTCGTTTCGCTCATTCAGATGGCGATGATGGGATAACCTTATGCGCAAAATAATCTACTTTTTCATAATCGTGGCTGTTGTCGTAATGGCAGCAGCCATATATTTCACCTATGATCCAGCAAAGCCTGGAAACATTTTCCCTCGATGCTTTTTCCTCACCTTTACCGGCTACAAGTGTCCGGGGTGTGGCAGTCAGAGGGCTATTCACTCACTGCTCCACGGCGATTTCCTACAGGCTTTCCGTTTCAATGCAGCACTGGTTGTTGCCCTTCCAATTCTAGTGGTCTTCGCCATCTCGGAGTGGAAACGCAACTCCTGGCCACGATTCTATGAAATAGTAAACAATAAATGGATAGGCATCACAATACTCTTTGCTGTCGTTTTCTGGTGGATTATACGCAATGTCTTCAACTTTTAAAAGAATTACTCATAATGTACAAAGTAAAGATTACAGCTATCAGGCAAACGGTCTATCCCGACTTGATGGCACAGTATGAGAACCCCATCGAACACTCTTGTGATGTGAAGGTTGGCCAACAATGGATTTCCATTGATGGTCACTGTCCTGATGGGATGTGCCCATCGGCATGGGAAAGCATGCGTTCTTTTGTGGAGTCACTGGCGCATGGCGAAGGCAACTTTTACGATGGCTGGATGAAGAACCCAATGAGTGCCATGATAAGTTGCAACGATGGTTTCCGACCTTTTAGTTTTTACATTGAAGTCATAAAAGATTAGGTCATATGGCAAGTAACAAAGGTTTTGTGCAATACATAGCCGACCAATGTTCAGGCGCGGGAGAGATTATCGTCAAAAAAATGTTTGGTGATTATGGCATCTATTGTGATGGTAAGATTTTCGGTCTCATTTGCGATGATTGTTTTTATGTAAAGCCAACCGAATCGGGCAGAACAGTGCTTCGTAATGTAGAACTCCGGCCACCATACGATGGAGCGAAAGATTATTTCTTCATAGCCGATGTGGATGATCACGAGTATATTTCTTTGCTCGTAAGTGAGACGTGTAAAAGTCTTCCTCTGCCTAAAACCAGCAAGAAAAAATGAACAAAAGAAAAGACCCCATGGGTCAGGCCATAGCTGATTATAACTGCACTGGCCGTGCTGCGCGATTGCAGGTGTTTTCTCCGATGTTTGATAATGACGTGATGCCGCTGGAAGTGTTGTTCCGTGGCTATGAGGATATGCCTGCTTTGGAGCGCACAGCACTAGATATGGCTAAAGGTCGAGTACTCGACGTGGGCGCTGGAGCCGGTTGTCACTCGTTGATTCTACAGGAGCGCGGTATGGACGTCACGGCGATAGATATTTCTCCATTGTCGGTAGAGACGATGAAGGCACGTGGCGTAAAGCAAGTAATAGAACAGGATTTCTTCACGCTTACGGGGCAGTACGATACTGTGTTAATGCTGATGAACGGCATCGGTATCGTAGGGCGATTGAAACGTATGCCAGAGTTTTTTGCTTGCCTTGACCACATTTTGTCACCAGGTGGACAAGTGTTGTGCGATTCTTCAGACATAAGTTACTTGTATGAAGACACAAATGGTCTGATTCAGCTCCCTGATGATGTTACCTACTATGGCGAACACGCCTTTACTATGAAGTACAAAGACATAAAAGGCGACCCCTTCCCTTGGCTATATGTAGATGCTACGACACTTAGAAAGGCAGCCCAAAACTGCGGTTACAATGTGGAAGTTGTAGCTGAGGGCAACCATTACGATTATCTGGCACGCATCACCCGCTTATAAGGCGATAACTAATTGCTGAGCGAGAATGGCTTGTCGTCTTCGGTGAGGCCGCGCTGGGGGTTATGCTTGTCAGTCATTTCAAATTCGATAGTGCATCCAGCGGTAAGTTGGCTGTGAGTGAGATATAGCCGTGAATAGGGCTTGCCGTTGAGTAACACCCGTTTTATATATCGGTTGCGGTGACTGACGTTTGGCGCTTTCACAATGATGTGATGTCCGTTAGGCATAATCACATCGGCAAATGTCACAAATGGCACTCCAATAACGTACTGGTCGGTTCCTGGGCAGACCGGATAGAAACCAAGTGTGGTGAAAATGTACCATGCCGACATCTGCCCGCAGTCGTCATTGCCTCCCAACCCTCGTATGTCGTTGCGATACATCTTATCCATGATAGTGCGCAGACGGTCTTGCGTGAGCCATGGCTTTGATGTCCATGCGTAAAGGTATGGCACATGGTGGCTGGGCTCGTTTCCGTGGACGTAGCCACCCACGAGGCAATCAGCCGTGATGTCTTCGTTATCTGCATAATACTGCTCTGGCAGATGCATCGTGAACAGGCTGTCGAGGCGGTCAAGAAACCGTTTTTCGCCTCCCATCATCTTGATGAGCCCTCCAACGTCGTGAGGTACATGGAATGAGAAGTTCCATGAATTGCCTTCGATGAATCCCTCGCCGTAGGTCTGTAATGGATCCATATCGGCTTTAAAATGCCCGTCGCTGTATCTTGGTGTGGCGAAACCAGTACCGGGGTTGAAAATGTTGCGGTAATTGAGTGAACGCGCTTCAAACTCGCGTGCCATTGCTGCATCGCCTAATACTCGTGCGGCTGCACTCACGGCAAAGTCGTCGTAGGCATATTCCAGCGTATTGGATGCTGCGGTGGCATCGTGTTCGAAAGGTGAATAGCCTAAACGGATATAATCGGAAAGGCCAGGGAAACGAGGCCATGTGGCCGTATTACGCAGAGCGGTAAGTACAGACTCCCGATCCAGAGTAATTCCCTTGATCACGGCATCAGCCACTACACTCACGGCATGGTAGCCAGTCATGCACCAACCCTCGTTACCCATCAGACTCCATACAGGCAGTATGTGATTGACGCTCTGCTGCTGGTGAGCCAGCATGGACCGCACCATGTCGGCGTTGCGTTCAGGTTGTATCAGACCAAGTAGGGGGTGCAAGGCGCGATAAGTATCCCACAGTGAAAATACCGTGTAGTTCTGGAATCCCTCGCCTTTATGCACATTGCCATCAAGGCCCCTGTAACGCCCATCGACATCACTATATACCGAAGGATTTATCATCGTGTGATATAGCGATGTGTAGAACATTGTCTTTTGGTCATCACTGCCTTTGATTGTGATTGATGAAAGTTCATGCTGCCAAGCATTACGAGTCTCGGCACACATTTGGTCAAAAGACTTTCCGCCTGTTTCGGTTCGCAAATTCAATAAAGCGCCTTCGGTCGATACTGCCGAGAGTGCCACTTTCACCATCAAAGGTTCTTGGATGTCGGAACCAAAGTCAAAATAGGCCACTATATTGCGTCCGCCTATGTCAGGAAAATCATGATAGGGATCAAGTTTGCGCCAGAAGCCAGAATACGGCTCTGGAAATCGGTCATGATAACCATATGAAACAACTGGTCGCGAAAAGGTGATGGCGAAATATGTGTAATTGCACCGTGACCACCCTTGTGTGATGCGATATCCCGTGATTAGTGTATCGTTCTCCACACGAATATTGCACCAAAGTGTTTTACCCTTGTAATTATAGATACCGTGAGTCAAGTCCACCACAAGACGCTTCGTTTCGTCAGAACTTGGAAACGTGTATTGGTGCACACCTACGCGTTGTGTGGCAGTCAACCGGGCACGCACACCATTGTCGGCCAAAGTGACTTCATAATATCCCGGTCTGGCCTGTTCGGTCGTGTGGCTGAAGCGTTGCCGGTAACCACTGTCGGGGTTGTCACTTGTGCCGGGGTTGAGCTGTAATGCCCCAACTTGTGGCATAACCAGAATATCCCCGAGGTCGCTATGCCCTGTGCCACTCAAATGGGTGTGGCTGAATCCGACTATAGTTGGGTCGTCATAGCGATAGCCAGCGCAATAGGCATAAACGTTTTCTTGGTATTTGCGGTCAACATTATGTGGAATGGTGTCGGTGTCGGGACTAAGCTGCACAGCACCAAATGGCGCGCATGCGCCAGGGAACGTGTGCCCCATGCCACTTGTGCCGATGAATGTGTTCACATAGTCAACGGCATCACGTTGCACGGGCGCATTTTGTGCGATCGCTACCATCGAAGTAGCCGAAATCAATAATACAAATATAATTTGGGTGAATTTTTTCATAATTATTCTAGTAAAGTGGTTTGGCTTTCTGCAAAGTTACGAATAAGCGAGCGAAAAACCAAGCTTGCTTAAGTTTTTCCAAGCGGGAGAACTTCCGTGCAAACGAGAGCAAAGTGGAACTTATTCTAACTTTGCCAAGTGCAGCCGGAAGAAGGCATAGTCAAACTTCGGCTGTGGGTCAAAGTTACATAGAATATTTGGGACTCTAAAAAATGTTTTCAGTCATAATCTGCGTTGGAGAGTTTTTTCTTTCAAGACTTTTTACTACATTTGCCAATAAATATTTGTAACGATATGAAGAAATTGGTTTTAACGGCAATCTTTGCCGTATGTTCAGTGAGTGTTATATTGACACAAACGTGTGCCAAGGCCGACGGCAGCAAGTATGTGCCTTATGATGAGCGTACGGGTAATGAGTCGGTAGTCTATTTTACCCGCGAGCTGAATGCCGAAGGACTTATCAGGGCCTACGAACAGGTGTGTGGCAAAATCAATGGTCATGTAGGCGTGAAGGCACATACAGGTGAGCCTAACGGTCCTAACATAATCCCCCGTGAATGGATTAAGGCACTGATAGACAAGGACCTTAAAGGTGCCAACGTAATTGAGACCAATACTTATTACAAAGGTGGTCGCTATACTACCGAACAGCACCGCAAGACGCTTGAAGTGAACGGCTGGAATTTCTGTCCTGTCGATATCCTCGATGAGCAAGGCACAACCACTTTGCCTGTAAATGGTGGCAAGTGGTTCAAGAAAATGTCGGTGGGAGATCATTTGACGAATTATGACTCGATGGTGGCTTTGACCCATTTTAAGGGACATACACAAGGCGGTTTCGGCGGCTCAAACAAGAATATAGGCATAGGCTGTGCGGACGGTCGTATCGGTAAGGCATGGATACACACCACTCCTGGTCAACCCAACCAGTGGAACATCAAGGAGGAGGAATTCATGGAGCGTATGACCGAATCGACCAAGGCAACAATCGACTATTTTGGCGAACATGTGACCTATGTGAACGTAATGCGCAACATGTCGGTGTCATGCGATTGTGAAGGTACTGGTGCTGCTCCGGTAGTTACTCCTGATGTGGGTATTCTCTCGTCAACCGATATTCTTGCACTTGATCAAGCATGCATCGACATCATTTATGCCATGACTGCTGCCGAGCATCACGATATGGTACAGCGCATTGAGAGTCGTCACGGCCTGCGTCAACTGTCATATATGAAGGAGTTGGGAATGGGTAATGACCGCTATATTCTCATCGACCTTGACAATGGCGGTAAACGCATAACCGTGGAAGATGCCGTCAAAGACTTGAAGCCCTTTGTTCAAGGCAATTAAAACAACACAAATATGATTGACCAAATTATTGATTTTAATAGGAACTTCGTGGCTCAGAAAGCCTACGAGAAATACGTCACCGACAAGTATCCCAACAAGAAACTTGCAGTGCTTACGTGCATGGACACTCGTCTCACCGAGTTGCTCCCTGCAGCTTTGGGGTTGAAAAACGGTGATGCCAAGATTGTCAAGAATGCAGGTGGTCTAGTTATTTCTCCATTCGATTCGGCAATGCGCAGCTTGATAGTTGCCATCTATGAGTTGGGGGTGAATGAAATCATGGTAGTCGCTCATTCTAATTGCGGTGCTTGCCACATGAGCTACAGTCATTTCCACCACGAAATGATTGACCGTGGAGTTACGGAAGACACGCTTGATACTATTCGCAAAAGCGGTATCGACCTAGAAACGTGGCTGGAAGGTTTCAAAGATACGCCCACTTCAGTACGCAAGACTGTTGATACCATAAAGACCCATCCACTCATTCCACGCGATATCATCGTCAGAGGCTTTATAATTGACTCTGTCACAGGAGAGTTGGAAGAAATCACATAATCGCAATTAATATGGATAACACAAGCATTATTGATGAATATCTTAAAAAGCCATACTGGATAATCGATATTCTTCCTAAGCAAGTGCCAGCATCCAATGGCAGTCAGTACTTTAAGGTCGAGAAATATTTCCTGAGCCATCCGCAAATTGAAGACTTATGTCGTAAATTTACCAAAGTACTGATAAAGCTCAGTTGCTATGAAGATATGGAAATAGTTTTTCCGACTGATGACCATTCGCCCAATCCGATCCCCGATATTGTTGAGCAAATAGTTTATGAACGAAAACCATTTTATGTGGTGATAAAGTCAGCCGATGCCATGATAGGATATGAAGGCGATGAGCATTATATGACTCTTTATAATGCAAATGAGGAATTGTTAGAATTGGTAAAACTATTGGCAATTTCCGAAGGACTCTTCTTGTGGCAGCCATAGTTTCTTGCGCTCGGAAAAACTCAAACAAGCTTGGTTTTTCTCTCGCTTAATCGTAACTTTGCAAATGGAAAGTAAAGAAGTTAATTAATTGCCTTTTAAATAATAATGAATTAACTCAAAATATTATAAAATGAAAAAGTATCTTGTACACACTTTGTGGTTGAAGGAGTTTAAATTTGCCATTGTAGCCTTATTTCTTATCGGTGCAGGTCTGGCAGGCTGTACAGGAAAAACGGATCAAGCGACAAATGTTGCAACGAGCGACAGTGTCGCAACTGTGGAAGTGTCCACCTATTTTTCTGCCATCGAAAGCTACCTTGTGGATGAGATTGGCAAGAATTATGCTGAAGGTGAACACTGCGTTCCTTATTATGGCGTTATGGCGGTTGACGAGACTAATGCCAATGACATACTTGTATGGGGTGACTTCTGGGTATTCAACTACAATCAGGTAGGTGACACACTGAAAATGGTCTCGGGCGGAAATCATCCAGGTTTGATGCACGTTCGGCAGACCGAAAATGGATTTGAGGTGACTAGTTTTGACCGAGTAACCGATGGTTCAGACAACGTTCCAAGTGCCAAGCGCATTTTCGGTGACAAATATGAAGCATTCCAAGCCTTCCAGAGTGATGACAACAAGCGCGAGCAGCTGAGAGGTGAAAAGCTTGCCGAGTATGTGAAGAAGCACAACCTGTCAGTTACAATGTACCAAGATTATGGTTGGCCTGCAAAGAAATTAGAATGATAGATGCAAGGTGAAAGTGAAAATGGGCAAGTCAATGCCGAACGCTTGATTCAAAAGCCTGACTTCGTCGAAGTACTGGATGTAGCTTCTCAAGCTGGGCACATCCTGCTTGAAAATGGAGCCGAGATATCTCGTGTTGAAGACATAATGAGTCGAATTGCGTCTCATTATGGTGTTGACTCCGGCAATTTCTTTGTACTCTCTAATGGCATATTCACTACAGGCCATGCCAACAAGGTATCCAAGTCAGGAGGCCAAGCTTCAACTTATGCCAATGTTGAGTTTATTCCCATACGTGGCATTCAGCTTTCCAAGGTAGTTGCAGTAAATCGTTTGAGTTATGAGATTGCTGCGGGCAAAGCGAGTCTTGCCGAGGCGCGAAACCGACTTTCCGCCATACGCAAGTCTGTTTCAAAACCTGCTTGGGAACAAATTTTAGGGTCGGGAATCGGAGCTTCAGCGTTTTGTGCCGTATTCGGTGGTGGATGGTCCGACTGTGGCGCAGCGTTGATTGTTGGACTATTGTTGTATGCTTTTGTCTTAGGTATAAGCAGTCGTTACCTATCTAATATAGTTTCAGGTATCTGTAACGCTTTGCTGGCTACCTTGCTGTGTATCATCTCGTGGAGAGTGGAATTTGGCGGCAGCCTTGCAAATATAGTAATCGGTGCAATCATGCCTCTCATCCCTGGAGTTCCTTTCGTCAATGGTGTGCGTGATCTTGCCAACTCTGACTACCTTGCCGGTTTCACCCGACTGACCGATGCAATGCTTGGTTTTTTCTGCATAGCCGTGGGAGTATCACTAGCATTTATATTTGACGGCTCATTGCATGGTGGCATGGTGGATCTGACAATGATGGTAAATCCCGAAACTGCAAGTATTATTTGTCAAGCCTTTGCAGCATTCGCCGGTACTGCAGCATTTGCCTTGCTTTTTGGAGCAGATCGCGAGCATTATGTGCCTGCAGGCGTCATCGGAGCAATAGGTTGGGTACTGTATCTCATCCTTGTACGCACAGCCAGTGCTACCCCTGCACAGGCCACAATTGCAGCTTCAACTTTAGTATGCATCTTATCTCGCATCGCAGCTATTCCTTTTCGTAGTCCCGCTCAGGTGTTTCTACTGTGTGGTATTTTCCCGCTGGTGCCTGGTGCTGGCATTTTCTGGTTTACATACTATCTTACCGATTCACAGTTCGCTTTATCGTCGCACTGTGGATGGGCTGCTTGTAAAGTAGCCATAGCAATTGTCTTGGGCATCATTATTGCTATGGAACTGCCTCAGCGCATATTCTCACACAAACATAGAACTCATTAATAATAATATAAAATGAAAAAAATAGAATTATTAGCAGCGGTTTTCGCTATGGTCCTTATGGTCATTTTGACCTCGTGCAACAATAATCAAGTAACCGCACCTACACAGGGCAACGAAGTAGTAACAAACGACACAATAAGTAAAGAAACAATGGAAAAAAACATGCAAAAAGTTCAGGCTTATTTGAAGGAATGCGGTGCATTCTTCATTGCCACCGTCGATGGAGACCAACCTCGAGTGCGTCCCTTTGGAGTTTCAGAAATCATCAACGGACGCTTCTATATAATGACGGGCAAGGTGAAGGACGTTTTCAAGCAGATGGCTGCTAATGGTAAATTCGAAATATGTGCCTTGAAACCATCAGGAAGCGAATGGATGCGACTGAGTGGAACTCTTGTCAATGACGAGACTTTGGCAGTGAAAGAAGAATTTCTGAATCGCAATGAAAACTTGAAGTCGATGTACAAGGCCGATGACGACAATATGGCAGTACTCTATATAACTAATGCAACTGCACGTTTCTTCTCGTTTACAGAGCCTGAGCGTAAAGTGAACTTTTAACGTGTCAACTACTGATAAATAAACATTTTATGGAGAACAAATCTAAACTGCTTCGCCTGTTGATAGGACTACTGTTGACTTTAGTGGTGTTCTGCGCTTCAGTAATCCTTGGCCGTAAATTTATCATTCACTCAGAATTCCTGGCTAGTTCCTTTATGACACACGCATTGATGCTAGTGTTGTCCATTGGGCTAATTATTCTCATGAGGAATCATGTGAATTATCGTATTGCAATGCCCCAAGCCAGACTTCTGTTGAAACCAATATTGTATGGTTTTCTATCAGCCGTGATAATCAACCTGGTAATGACAATGCTGATATTTGCCGTGGGTGGTAGTTTGGAAAAGCATCCAGCATTAGACAATTCGACTGCACTTCAGTTTTTCTTTTTCGTTTTTATACTTGCCAGTGTTGCTGAAGAGTTCCTATTCAGAGGTTTTCTGCAGAACTATTTGAAACCATTACGTTCAACAGGATTCACTCTGCTCGGCAGACGTATAAGTCTTCCGGTGATTGTCGGAGCCCTGGCCTTCGGAATGGCTCACCTTGTTCTCATATTCTCGGGTGTAGGAACTATGTTTATAATAAAAACTCTGGTTTTCACCATCTTTCTTGGTCTGATTGCCGGATATTACCAAGAAAAGTACGACAACCATGCCTATGCCATCATCGTGCACATGTCTGGCAATTTGATGGGGCTGATTGCTCTCATGATGTCGAATATGATTCATGGCTAAATTATTAAACTAATCTCAATATGAAGCGACTATTTATGTTTATTGGCTGCTTGGCAATATTTGCCAGCGGTTTCGGACAGCAAGCATTGGGCCAGCGTCCAAAAGTTAAATCACCTGTTGTTAATGAAGATGGAACAGTGACCTTCAACTTCTTCGGCCCTGCGGCACAAGAGGTGAGTGTCACAGGCGACTTTGAAGAGATTCACCCTGTCACGTTGTCTATGACTAAGCAGGATAATGGTCTTTGGACTGTTACTACTAAACCTTTGAATCCTGAGTTGTACTCTTATAGTCTCTTGGTTGACGGCCAACGATTCATTGATCCGGCAAACAGTTATGTTAACCGCGACATCTCTACACTGAGCAACATTTTCATTGTCACGAAGGATAAAGATGACAAGGGGCATCTCTATCAAGTTAACGATGTTCCTCACGGCACTCTCAGCCAGGTATGGTATGACAGTCCTAAGCTTGGCCAGCAGCGACGCATGACGGTATATCTGCCTGCAGCCTATGACGGAAAGAAGCGATTCCCTGTAATGTATCTGCTGCACGGACACGGTGGTGATGAAACCGCATGGGGCGACTTGGGGCGCACATCGCAGATTATGGACAACCTAATCGCTGAGGGCAAGACTGTGCCTATGATTGTAGTGATGCCCAACGGCAATCCTACGTGCAACGCTGCTCCAGGCTGGTGGCACGAGGGAATGTACACTCCCGACGGCAATGCCTTCAACGAGCGTGGTGCAAAGGCAACAATGGAGGAAAGCTTCCTAGATATCGTTAATTATGTGGATAGCCATTACCAAACAATCGCCAAGCGTCAGGCACGTGCCGTGACAGGGCTGTCGATGGGTGGCGGACATACATTTGGCATTTCGCGACTTTATCCCGATATGTTTGACTACTATGGCTTGCTGTCGGCTGCTGCGCGCATAAAGAAGGATGACGCTGCGTTCGACGGACAAATGGCTCGCCTTTTTGCGTCAAAGCCAAAACTGTATTGGATTGCTATCGGCAAGGAAGACTTCCTGATGAAGATGAATGACGAGCTGCGTCAATATCTCAATGAGCATGGTTATCAATATGAGTACTATGAGAATGACGGCGGTCACCTATGGCGTAACTGGCGCATCTACCTCACCATGTTTGCCCAAAAACTATTCCACGACTTATAGTAGAAAGTGACTGAGTTTATGACATTGAAAACAGGCTAAAGCCCATTAGTTGTTTGATTCAGTGCCTGTCTTGCCGTAAGGGGCGAAGTAGCCTCCCAAGCCATTAATACAGAGCGGGCCTCGGCTGTCGTCGAAGCAGATGCGCAAGCGTTTGGTAGTGATTGTCGCAAAGCGCAGCAAACGCTTGTAGCCGATGGTCGTCGTCGATTCGCCGAAATCTATCGGCAACCACCGTTTCCCATTGAGATACTCCACCCTGAACTTCCTCACTCGTTGTCCCAGTGGAATATACTCGCTTATCATCAGGCGGTTAAGCCGTTGTTTCTTGTGGAAAGTGATTTCGAGTGTAGCTGTAGTGACACCATCGGGAGTCGCCCAATATGTATCAAACCTGCCATCAGTGAGATTGTCGACTGAGAACGATGCAACACCTCGTGCTGCAGTTTCTTGCCTTGTGGCCGATGCCTTGATGATGGCTTTTTCCAACAGGTTCTTTCGCAACTCCTCTTGCATCTGTTTGCAGAAGTCGACTGCACGGGCAGAGTCGATAGGATGTATGAGGCCTTCCTTGTTAACCGGGAAATTCAAGAGGAAGGTTCCATTATGACCAACCGACCGATAGTAGAGATCCACCAATTGGTCAACGCTTTTTACGCTGCTATCCTCCTTCTCATGGTAAAACCATCCTGGGCGGATTGATGTGTTGCACTCTGCAGCCACCCAAGCATCGCCGTTCTCGTGACCGCTCTGCAGTTCCTTGTAGTGTTCGTATCCGGGATACACTTCGTTGATACGCAAGAATGACCAATTGGTGGCATCGGCATAGCCATCCTCGTTGCCCACCCAGCGACATCCAGGGCCTCCGTCACTGAATATTATCGCTTGGGGCTGCAACTTTGCCACCAATTTCCATAATCTCGGAAAATCGTAGTAAGTGCGGCGGTCTATCTTTCGGGTTTCGTTAGCGCCACCATACCATCCGTCGCCGCCGTTGGCGCCGTCGAACCACACTTCGAACACCTCGCCATACTGCGTCAACAACTCCTGCAACTGCGCATGGTAATATTCTATGTATTCCGGTGTGCCATAGCAAGCCTGGTGGCGATCCCATGGTGAGAGGTATAGACCCAGTTTGAGCCCATATTTGCGGCAGGCGGCAGCCAGTTCTCCCACCACGTCACCCTTTCCATCCTTGTAAGGAGTATTACTGATACTGTAGTCGGTATATTTCGTTGGCCAAAGGCAGAAACCGTCGTGGTGCTTGGCTGTTAGGATGATGCCCTTCATGCCAGCCTGCTTGCAAACGCGTGCCCATTGTTCGCAATCAAGGCGTGAGGGATTGAACGCTTCCAAAGGCGCATCGCCATATCCCCACTCGCGATCAGTGAAAGTGTTCAAGCCGAAATGGATGAAGGCGTAAGTCTCCAACTGCTGCCAAGCCACCTGATGGCTTGTGGGCACAGGGGCAATGGGAGCCGGGGCATCCTGCGCACCTGCACAAAAAGCCACAACAACCGCCCAAAACAGCGCCAAAACTCTATGTGATTTCGTAATCATCCCATTTTTGAAAATAAGAAACAAGCTTCTTCCACACAAAACTCATTTCCCGATGCAGAAGTAAACATCTGCAAATATAAGTAATTGATTATCAGTTATATAACACAATTTTAGGAATACAAAAACTATGTCGAGGGACGCCAGGGGGACAGAAAACTGGCAAGAATCTGCAAATGAAGCTGCCGCCAAAAAAAGAAAAAGCAAACATCTGAAAATATGGCAAACCGTTTCTTTGCATATTCACATTCGTTAACACGAGTTTTTGCACATTCTTGCATCCGCTGTGATGCGAGTGCATTTGTGCTTCAAACGCTGTCCCTCCAAATGGCCTTTTCATGCTCATTTCTTTTCATTTCTTTGCAGATGTTTATATTTTAACGTAAAACCGATCCTTTTTATTGCAATGAATCACCGTTAAAACATCTGTCCCTCGGGGGACACTGTTGAGTTGTTATCTGTCCCTTTTTGTCCCTCGGAACCCTTCAATTCTGTCCCTCAGAGTTCGTTAATTATATTATTTGCCGGAATAAAAAGTTTAGTTTAGGTTATGGATATATTAAATGCAAATAAACTAAACCGTGCCGAGTTCAATCCACTTTATGCTTTCATCTTTTTCTTTTGGACGGCAATCGACTCGTCGTATATAGTTATTTGCATGATATTTATATCGGAATTCACTAAAAATGCGGACATGAAGCAAAATTCTATGCAAAAAGGTTATAACACCACAACTATTTTGCATAGAATTTGTTTTTGCAATTTAAATGATTAAATTCGTTTATAATTGTCTATTTTTAATGTGACATATGCCAAAATTGTGTGTACCTAAAAAGATTTGTATGGGTGTTTTATCTTAGGAGTCTGATGAGCTTTAGCAACTCCTCTTCATCAAA
The DNA here is from genome assembly GCA_017651515.1 of Muribaculaceae bacterium. Lineage (GTDB taxonomy): Bacteria > Bacteroidota > Bacteroidia > Bacteroidales > Muribaculaceae > Sodaliphilus. The sequence continues at coordinate 63,525 of JAGCCU010000015.1, forward strand.
TCTTGGAATGCCATCATATTCACCTTTAAGATACTGTGGTTGTAGTATCTTGTCAAATCGTGGATTATATGATTCGTCGAATCGACTCAAAGAACTTATACCACCAGATGATTTGTTGACAGTCCATATTTCATCGCTACGCAACAATTCGTAACTCATTAGTGAACTGTTGTGAGTAGTGAATATCAGTTGAGTTGATATCTCTTCTGAATACTTATAATAAAGTTCTATTAACTTTATCATCAATGCAGGATGTAAACTGCGTTCCATTTCGTCGATTATAAAAACTTTGTCGCCTTGTATGAAATCTAATATTAGGGGAATAAAATCGAATAGTCGTTGTGTGCCATCGCTTTCTTCACCGATGGAGAATAATTCAAAATCGTCAACATCTATACGTTTATGAATAATCATTAGTTTTTTTGCGACAATCTCTCCATCTGATATAGTTATCAAATAGAGATTATCTTCGAAACGGAGTGAACCAAAGGCTTCGTTTGTGTTTGATTTGGATAAATCTGTTTGGATGAAGTTTTTCAAATCTTGCGGGATTCCCAATTTATTGAAATCGACTTTTTCTAGGTCGATTGATGTAATGCCTGTATCAAAAAAGCGCAGTATAGCACCAAAACCTTCCTTTAGTTTGTTGTCATCAACTGCTTTTAGCATACTTCCCTGTTTATAAGGTGTTGCTGGGAAAATTGTTTTTAGTGTATTGATGAACCATGCTAGAATGTTTTCAAGGTCTTCAATGTTCGACACATTGTCATGAACATTGCGGCTTAAAACTTCGTGGAGAAATAATGATCTCGGGGGAGTGGCCTTGGCAAATACTGTCAGGAACTGTTTCTCGCTTTCTTTCTTATTGAGCTTCAGAAGATATGAAATGTCGAAAGGATTATCTGCGTTTATGTTTCTTTCGAAAATGGAGTATTCTGTTTTTTTTGTGATTTGCTTTAGCCATTCTTTTGAAACTCGCTCTGCATTGTAACTAAAGCCGTATTCGTATTTTTTGTTGTTACACAAGATCACGTAGATGAAAGTGGTGTCTTTTTTCTTGTTTTCAGTATGTAAGCGGAAGGGGTGGTATTCCATGGGACTGCCTATCGGGGTTCCTTCGAGCACGAGTCTTTTCCCAAGATCGATGGCCTTGACAAAATTGCTCTTTCCGCTGGCGTTGGCACCAAACATAATGGCTGTCTTCAGAACAGTAAATCCTTTAACCGGTTCTACCTTGTGATGACTCTTTAATGTACCCCTGCCGGGTTTCAGTTTGAAAACCACCTGACCCTTGAAAGACAGAAAATTAATTGCAGTGAATTGCTGTAACATATATATTAATAATATAATAAATAGTATATAATATACTATTATAATTAAACATGGTTGCAAAGGTAACGAATTAATCTCATTTAAACAAGAAAATGGTTGTAAATATTTTATATTGGGGGCGTGAAATGTGATATTTTCACATTTTGTTTGCAAAGTATTTGGTAGATTGGAGGAAAAGTGGTAATTTTGCAGGCGAGAATATAAATTGAAGTATAAGTATGATACAAATTGACAGTGAAACAAAAGAGAAGAGAAATAAAGAGTTGTGCTTGCCTGATTTAGGTTGACTGTTTTGTCAGTCTTATTCCTTTTAAAAGTTGACTCGGTTAAACTTATCCCTGGTAGGGGTTGACTGTTTCTGTTCTATTCCTTGTATTGGTTGACTGGAGGCCGTAGGCCGGAAG
>JAGCCU010000016.1 GCA_017651515.1 Muribaculaceae bacterium
GAAGGCGGGGGCATTTTGGGTGATCTTGACGGCAACGGCTTTGTGGATGTTGAAGACATAAATGCAGCTATCAACATTATCTTGAAGAACAAGAGCATGAGCGACTATCCCGGCAACGGCGATATGGACGGCAACGGCATGATCGACGTCGAGGACGTGAATGCGATGATTAATGTTATTCTGCATCTGAATTAAGACCCGAGACCCAAGACTCAAGATGCAAGCCGGCGAGACGCCCAAGATAATTGATAATTGACAATGGACAATTGATAATTGGGCTGACGCCAAAATAATTGATAATTACAATGAATAATTAATAATGAGTAGTTAACGAGTTAACAAGCAATTAATAGTTATACATCTATCGACGTATAATCCATCGTCGCAGCTTTAACCCCACATAGTAGCCTGACGGCTGACAATGTGGGGTTAAAAATATTTTACACCTATCGGCGTAAAGCTACCTAATTGCTTTTGCCCTTTCAGGGCGTTAGCTATATGTTTTATTATGTACTTAAAGTCTTTTATATATGGATTCTACAGCGAGTGGGTGGAGATGTAGCGTTCGGCGTCGAGGGCGGCGCGGCAACCTGTGCCAGCAGCAGCAATAGCCTGGCGGTAGTGTGGATCGGCAACATCACCGGCGGCAAAGACGCCCTCGACATTCGTGGCTGTAGTCACCTTGTCGGTAACGATGTAACCTGCTTCGTCGGTTTCGATCTGGCCTGCCAAGAAATCGGTGTTGGGCTTGTGGCCGATAGCAAGGAAGAAGCCATCGATGGCAATATCAAATAGTTCTTCCTTGTCGGTGCCCTTGAATCGTACGAGATGGGCGCCTTCTACACCATTTTCTCCAAACAGTCCTACAGTGTTGGTGTTATACAGCACCTCGATGTTCTCACGCTCGGCAACGCGCTGCTGCATTGCCTTGGAAGCACGCAGATAGTCTTTGCGGACAATCATATACACCTTGCTGCAAAGGTTGCTCAGGTAGGTGGCCTCTTCACATGCTGTGTCGCCACCGCCCACTACGGCGACCACTTTCTTGCGATAGAAGAATCCGTCGCAAGTGGCGCAAGCCGATACGCCCTGTCCAGCATATTTCTTCTCGTCGGCCAGCCCGAGATACTTTGCCGAGGCTCCCGTGGCTACAATAACCGTGTCGGCCTCAATCTGCGCACCGCCATCAAGAGTTGCAACAAATGGCCTTGTACCCAACTCAATAGCCGTCACCAGTCCATCGCGCACATCAGCCCCTACATTCACTGCTTGCTGACGCATATTCTCCATAAGCTGGAAACCATCAATGCCTTCAGGGAAACCAGGAAAATTCTCAATCGTAGTAGTCGTAGTAAGCTGCCCTCCAGGCTGCATCCCCGAGATGAGCACGCTGTTGATTCCTGCACGGGTAGTATAAATAGCGGCCGTATAACCAGCAGGACCTGAACCTATAATCAAACATCTAGTATGTTCCATATCTCTCTATTTAAAAGTGATTAAATATATCCTTATCTCAAATCTACTACCTCTGTTCCAGATGGAACCATGCTCTTATCGAAAGTAAACGTGCTGGCTGGAGCACTCACTCCCTTCTTGTAGTTTGTAAGTGTAATGGTAAAAGCATTGCCATCGCTCATCTTCACATGCAGATTGCGCACCAGATAGCTTTTGGAATCAATGTAAAGGTATAGCTTGCTGATCTGTGATTTTTTCTTTGGACTGAGCATGATCGCATAGGTACCGGGCAATTGCCCTGCAGCTTTCCACATATTATAGTTTGACTTGAAATCCTGAGCGGCTGCATAGGGATTTGACATCTGCAAATCAGCTGCCGTAGGAGTGGTTATGTTCACTTCATCAGTCATCTTGGAGTATGTCCACATGGTCTTGCCGTCAAACCAGCACTTCATGTCGCCCGACACGATGCGGTACTTGGTTCCACTCATGATGATGGTACCTGCCGAGCGTCCCTGTGAACCCTTCACCGAATAATTAGCCATAACGTTGCCACTCTGCTTCAGTGTGTTCACAGCACGATTTATCATTTCCTGTGGTGTCTGTGCCACTGTCGCCAGTGCGAACAGTGACAAAAGAATAAATGCTATCCGTCTCATTTTATCAACTATTGTATGTCGATGCAAAATTACTATTTTTCCTTTGAACTAGAGAGTACTTTATAAAGCATCAGTTATAAAAAATAGTTAAATAATCTATGCCGTTATTTGAATATAGAAGAATAGTCAGTAAATTTGCTTTTTAATAATAAACTAACGAGATAATCATGGCAAAGAAAATAATCCCAGATTCCGAACTTATCATCAACGATGATGGTTCTGTATTTCACATTCACCTGCGTCCCGACCAGTTGTGTGACAACATCATCATCTGCGGTGACCCAGGGCGTGTTAACATGATTGCATCCTACTTTGACACCAAGGACTTTGAAGTATCGAGCCGTGAATTCCACACTATAGGCGGAACCTATCATGGCAAGCCCATCATGGCACTTTCGCACGGCATCGGAGGTGATAACATCGACATCGTGATGACCGAACTTGACGCACTCGCCAACGTGGACTTTGAAACCCGCATGCCAAAAGATGAGCACCGCACACTCAACATCGTGCGCATAGGTACCAGTGGCGGACTGCAGCCTTATGTGCCTGTAGGAACAAGCGTCATCGCCAGCAAAGCCATAGGTTTTGACGGTGTGCTGAACTACTATGCCGACCGCAACAAAGTGAGCGACCTGGATTTTGAGCGCGAATTCTGCAAGTTCGTTAATTGGAACCCATTATTTGCCAAACCATACACCGTGGATGCCGACCCATGGCTGGTAGAGCGCATCGGCCGTGATGACATGGTGCGAGGGTATACAATATCGGCAGTGGGATTCTATGGACCACAGGGACGTGAAGTGCGCGCCCGTCTTGCCGAGCCAGAACTCAATCATCGTATTGAAGAATTTGAGTATGCTGGTGGACATATAACAAACTACGAGATGGAAAGTGCCGCCCTGCAAGGTCTGGCACTCGTGCTTGGTCACCGTGCAATGACAGTATGCTCAATTATTGCCAACCGCGTTGCCACAGAGGCAAATCCCAATTATAAAACTGCAGTTAACGACCTCGTTGCCACAGTTATCCACCGCCTCATCGTAGACTGAAACTAATATTTTCATATGCTAAAGAAGCCACTTCGATTGCGAAGTGGCTTCTTTGTTTTTCGGGGAGAATAATGCTTTTGTCAGTTGACTATCAATCCGCCTAGTCCCACAGTAATCAAGGGATTGAAAGTATATACCCTTGCAAACTGCTTTATAAACTCCACGGTAGCCTTTCTGGGGCGTGGTTCAACTTGTTGCATGCTCGTCTCCTCGTTCTTAATTTTAGTAGAGGTTTTCTGCATAGGCAAACATGTTTTAGAGTCAATTCATACATATAACGCAATTCATTATATAATATTATGTATCAACTACTTTTTTCAGTTATTTTTACATTTCAATCATATAACACGGAAAAATATCTCATAACTGATCACTTATCCAATCATTGTGAGGATGAAACTTTGGTGGTATCACCTTGCTCTGTTACAGGTTCAGAAATTGTTGTATCAGGTACAACATTTGGTTCAACAGGTGGTGGCCCGTAAACCAATTTTATTACATCTATATCATGGTCTCTTTCAGGAGGAGGACCATATACTTTTTCTGTAGGCGCATGAAAACACGATGACAACCCCATCAATGCCCCTACAGCAATCATTACTCTTGCAGTGAATTTCTTTATTGTAAAAGCTGCCTTTTTCATCACTTTTCAGATACTAAACAAAACATATAATACTTGTGAGCAAAGTTAGAAAGTTTCATCTACAATTACAAGCTTTTCATGAAAAAAGAAGAATTATGGGTATTTATGCTTCATTTTCCCCTATCTTAAAAAAGAAAGGCTTAAACAAAACATTTTCTCTAACCAGACATTAAATTCGCAGATTTTTATGTAACTTTGCCACTAATAAAACAACATTGCTGTGAAGAATATTATCATACGTGCATTATCGGGAGCCGTATATGTGGCTCTTATCGTGGCATCTATACTGCTGCTTGACAACTCCCCTATCTCCTTCCTGGTGATTTTCTCTCTGTTTACGGTGATTGGAGTGAAAGAAATATACGACATGTCGCGCAACGAAGCCACTGAATCGTGGCTGGTAATTCTTATCGATATGCTTGGTGGTGTAGGGACGTTCCTGTCGTTCTATCTCTATGCGAGCCAAGCAGGACGCCCCAGCACATGGTTCCTACCATTGGCTGCATATATAGTTTTGCGTTGCATTGTTCAATTGTACCGCCCAAAACAAAACGCCGTACACAGCCTCGAACGCTCGTTCTTTTCGATTCTTTACGTGGCAGTACCTTTGGGAATGCTCAACAACATTGCCTACATAAGCGCACCAAGGATATTGCTAGCAGTGTTCGTATTTATCTGGGTAAATGATACAGGTGCATTCTTATCCGGCATAACGCTAGGCAAACACAGGCTATTTGAGCGCATCTCACCTAAGAAGTCATGGGAAGGTTTCTTCGGAGGACTCATTGCCTGTGTACTTGTTGCCCTCGCCACGAACAAGTGGTGCAACGAATTCTTTCAAGTGCCGGAATTAGGTACTTGGATTGGACTGAGCGTCATTGTATCGGTAATGGCAACCTTCGGCGATCTCACAGAATCACTTCTCAAGCGTACCGAAGGCGTAAAAGACTCAGGGCACCTCATCCCTGGCCATGGAGGCATTCTCGACCGCATCGACAGTCTTTTGCTTGTTAGTCCAACTGTACTCATCTATATTGCCCTTATTGTAAACAACTAATCCATGCCAATACGCACCCACTCACACCTATTATTATTGTTGCCAGTGCTCATGATGCTGGCGATGATGGGCTGTGTGAATGGAACGTCGGAACGTGATCGGAAACCGTTGCCCGATACGCTTATCGTGGGCACGCTCTATAGCCCTACGAGTTTCTTTATATTGCATGATGACACGTTGGGCTACGATCATGACCGCATTTGTGATTTTGCACGAAGCAAGGGAATTAACCTCAAGTGGGTGGTTGCACGCAACATAACACATCTCATACGCCTACTCCAAGCCGACTCGGTACAGGTTCTTGCCTATGAAATACCCATCACGGCCGAATACAAGCAACAAGTACATAGCTGCGGTGCAGTGAACGAAACATTTCAAGTACTCATCCAGCCCACTGGCGATTCTCTGATTACAGACGTGACACAACTCATAGGACGCGACATATATGTGGAGCGAGGCACTAAGTATGAATCGCGGTTGCGTAACCTTGACAGCGAACTTGGCGGAGGCATTAAAATCCATTCCCTAACCCCTGATACTTTGATGCCCGAAGACTTGATTGAAATGGTGTCAAAGAAGGAAATACCGCTAACTATTGTCGATAGCGACATAGCACAACTAAATCATACCTACTTTGACGACATAGACATCAGCCTGCGTGTGAGTTTTGCCCAACGTTCGGCTTGGGCTGTGAACTTAAACAATAAATGGCTAGGCGACAGCATCGATGCCTGGGCAAAATCACGCAATGCGCAAGCCTACTCCAAAGTGGCACTACAGCGTTATTTCGAACTTAGTAAGAGTGAGCAGAAACAACTGGCAGATACCATGCCCGTAACCCCCGAGGGCGCACTATCACCCTTTGATGAAATATTCCAGAAATATGGCAAGCAGTCCAACATTGACTGGCGACTGCTGGCAGCAATCAGCTATGTGGAATCACGATTCGACCCACGCGTAGTGTCATGGGCAGGAGCACGAGGAATTATGCAACTGATGCCTAAAACCGCAAAGGCATATGGTGTGGAAATGGACCAGATTACTGACCCTGAAGCAAGCGTACAGGCCGCCGTGAAGAGCCTGCTCGACCTCTATGCGTTGTTTGAACCACGCATAGAAAACGAAGCACAACGCACCAAGTTTGTCCTGGCAAGCTATAATGCCGGTATGGGACACGTTCTTGATGCCATCGAACTGGCAAAGAAATACGAACTCGACCCACAAGTATGGGAAGGGAATGTTGAAGAAGCCATATTGTGGAAATCAAATCCCCAATATTACAACGATCCAGTTTGCCGTTCTGGGTACTGCCGTGGCAAAGAGACAGTCAACTATGTAGTTGATGTTGAACAAAGGTATAATTATTATCTAAATAACTTTGAAGAGAAAGACGAGAAAGAAGAAAAAGCATATAAAGGCAAAAAAAGAAAACATCATTCTAAACACTAATTTTTAATTGCATTATGAGAAAGACGAAATTCACCGTGGCTGTGGTGCTGGCAATGGCTGCACTCCTGCCCCTCGAAAGTTGCATCGGCAGCTTCGCCTTAAGTAACAAAGTTCTTACATGGAACAAGAGTTTAGGAAATAAATTTGTCAATGAATTGGTATTCTTTGCATTCTGGGTGCTTCCTGTGTATGAAATCACCATGCTCGCCGACGTACTTGTGCTCAACTCTATTGAGTTCTGGACCGGTGACAACCCCGTCACAGCCGAGACAAAGGTAATTGACGGCAAGGATGCACGCTACCTCGTAGAGCGCGACAAGACCGGCTACACCATCACCAACCTGAATGACAATAGCATGGTTCGCTTCAACTTTGACGCTAACGACCGCTCATGGTCAGTTGAAAACAACGGCGTAGAGACCAAGTTCATGACATTCAACGATGACAACTCCGTTAACATGATTACTCCCGACGGCTCGTTCACCAAAGTTGAACTTAACGAACAGGGCCTGATGGCTTACCGCAACATGGTAACCAACGGCATCTCTTATGCCATGCGTTAATTAACTTTGATTAGAAACATAGAATTGGCGCAGTTTCTATTGAAGAAGCTGCGCCAATTATGTATTTAGGAGTGTCAACGGATGCCGCTGCCACCGCCACCGCTGGAGCCTCCGCCACCTCCGTAGCTTGACGAACCACCTCCACCACTGGAGCGAGCGGCCTCACGTTCGGCTTCCAAGCGTGCTTCACGCTCAGCAGGCGTTTCGTACGACTCTACATAGCCTATCGCAGAACGCGTGTTGCGTGACAGAACCGTACTCATGGTCATAGTCTCGGCAAGAACGAAGTCGTCAACCGACACATTCATCGACAGAGGCCATACCTTCTTAAGGTCGTCTCGCACTTGGTCTGCAATGCCGAACAATGTGGCATGCACCATATATTCACGCCAAAGTGCAACTTCCTCGAAATGACGTTCATTACTCAATGTGAACTCCTGTAAGAACTTCTTGAGACCCATCACGCTAACAGCATCTTCGCTCTTAAGTGAAGACAGCGTCCAATACGGGTGAGTTTCTAAGCCGCGTTTAAGTCTCTTCACAAATTCACGATGCTCTACAGGATAGAGCTTCACATAGTTCATCAGCTCCTTGGGTTCCAGTTCATGATCGCCACCAGCAGCATTCCACATCAGTCGATGCAGCAAGTACATAATCTCGTTCTCATTGTTGCGACCAGGTTGCAATGGTGGTGGGCCAGGATTTGTGACCAGCACAGTGCGGTCAAATTCGCCCTTCTGATTCACCTTGCGACCTACACTGATGCGACCCATATAGGCCATGCGCAATATGTAGGCTCCCATCAGGTCGTAAATGCTGCTTTTTTCCGACAACGCTTGAAGTACGCCGTGCGAAGAATTGAGATCGCCATTAAACGGCAACTCACGTCGCCACTCTTGCGACTCAACTTTCTTCACGCCAAACAAACGCTTCAGGTTGCTGTCACGGCGTATCTTGCTCCTAACCGAAGATATGCTACCAATTAGGTTGAAAGGCAATAATAGAGCCAATAAAAAACCTGCAGTGGTAGCTAGTGGATCTATAAGATCGTCATATAGCGAACGGAACCAACTTTTCTTGCTATCTGGAGTGACACCGTTGCCTCCTACAGAAGCCTGTTGATTCGCTTCGTACTCGTCGGCTTTCTCCAATGAGTAGTCGCTGCCTTCGAACGCCTGCTTCTGCATCTTGTCGCGGAAAGTACCCTTGAAGGTTGTTACGGGATGGAACACTTCCTTGTTGAAGCGCACCATTATGATAATCTTTTCGCCGTTCTTCATGGACTGGGTAGTCTCGGCCACAATCTTGCCATCGGTGACGTTAATGTTGCCGTAATGGCCGAATGCCCATACACGAGTATCTTCGGGAGTGAACTGTCCGTCCTGCTTGCTGATGGTAACGCGCACATGTTCGGGATAAGGTGATGCTGCCTCGTAGAATACAAAGTTGAATGCATCATAGTCATCAAACGAGCGCACCAGTCTAGTGAGCGTATAGCGTGCCACGTACGTTCGTAAGCCCTTTTTGCCTATGCCCCAGCAAAGTTCTGGGCCACTTTCACCTTTATATATGCCGCATTTGCCGGTCTTGCCTTCACGACCGATATCTTCATTCCAAGGAGTGACATTCTCATATTGTCGACCGGTCTCGTCGCTGACTTCCAACTCGCCCACACTCATAACGCCTAGGTTGTACTGCTTAATGTACACTTCCGAGCCAGAGCCGGTAATGGTATAAGCACGCCTTTCCACTACGCGAGCATGACCAAGGTCGTTGACCACAACCTGTATGTCAACATCATGAAGGCTATGAGCCAATGCCGATACTGCCAGCACCGCCAGCAGCATGAAGGCCTTTAGTCTTGATACTTTGCAATTCATAGGGCGGTCAGGTTAGGGCTGAGTAAACACGATAGAAAAGCCAAGCTAGTCCTGCTATGAGCAGATTGGCCAGCAACGTTGAGATGAACAGGTGATTCATCACCCATTCAACTATTTTATCCCATGTCGTAGGAGTGACCTCGGCCACTTCGATTATATTCATCATGGGACTGTCAAGTTCTTCGGGCGTAATGACCATAGCTGCCTTGACAGTTGAGTCTGCCATCTGGATTCTGAGCGAGTCAACCTCATCGGAAGTCTCGCCAAAGTCTTCAAACATCGACTCATCTTCATAGTCATAGTTGGACTGGGCAAGGACATTCGGAGCCGCCAGCATCATACTGGCGACAACCGTCAATGTGCGCAATATTATCCTTAAGCGCCGCATAATCATTTTTGGTCATCAAAGATATTGGGCATGTCATGCTTTTCTTCGGCATCGGTCTTGAAGTAGTCACGCTCCTTGAAGTTAAGCATGCTTGCCACGAATGACGACGGCCACTGGCGAACGGCACGATTATAGCGTGTAGCGGTGTCATTATACACCATACGACTCATGCGTACGTTCTCCTCGTATTGCTTCACGCTGTTCATCGTGTTCTGGAACAGGGCATCAGCCTTGAGGTTAGGATAAGACTCACTGATGGCCATGAGTCGGCTAAATATCTGCGAGATCTCGCCTTCCTGACGCATGGCGTCAGCTGCACTGTTGACACCACCTTGACGACGCTGCGCAATCACATTGATAAGGGTCTCACTCTCATGCCTTGCATACTGCGATGCTGTCTTAGCAATTGCCAGCAATGCGTCCCAACGCGAGTTGAGTTGTACCTCAATCTGTCCGAGGGCATTCTTGCAGTTTTCGTCGAGTTGAACCAGCGAACGCTGAGTGGAAACGAAGTAGAAAAACACAATGACTGCCAGCAGGATGATTATAGCCAGCAATACGGTCAAAATAATTGTTGCCATAATTGTAAATATTGAAATGATTAATGTTTATAAAGTTCGCAATGATACATTAGTGCAAATTTACAACATTTTCTTTACAATACAAATTCTATGCCACAATAGTTTTATTATTATATGTTGATAATTGAAAGTTCTATAATAAATAGAAATCATCAACAACGAATATTTGTGAAAATATGAACTGAATCCTATATAGACGATGGGGCAACATAATCCAAAACACTTTTACAATAATAAGTTCTAATGAACTTTTTAGGCTTTTGTGTTAGAAGACTCAACTCCGACTCGCCGGCTGGCTAGCTAAATGAGCCAAAAAACACATAGTGACTTTGTTCTTTCGTCACCACCTACACACTATAGGTGCCACATTTATTAAGTTTTCAGCGAACAAACATTCTATAAGATTAATAAAACCCGACACGAGACACTCTAAAATTGTCAATAAATTTGCTTATTTCTTAAAAATAAAGCATTTTCACAATCTACCTTCAGAAAACGAATAAGTCAGAAATAATAAAAATTTGTCTATTTCACTTTTATTTAATAAATTTGCATTATTCAATCTAGGTGCTTTTCCGAATAATGAAAGTTGATAAATTACTTATAATAGCAGCAACTGAGGCTGGAAAACAAATGAGAACCGCAAATGTTTTTTTATCTATTTAAATAATATGTATATGAGATACCGTGTTTTTTTATTTTCACTGATTCTATCGCTACTGTGCATAGATGCCAGTGCTACAAGTATCAGCACCGAACAAGCGCTTAAATTGGCTCAACAATTTGTTAACCATAATAGAGCTTTTTTGTCCTCTGGCCAAATCGGGATTTTGCAGTTGGCCCATTCTGCCACATCTGCTAAAGGCGTGGCCGATTATTATGTATTCAATATCGGTAAAGACAATGGATTTGTGATTGTGGGCGGTGATGACCAAGTGATTCCTATATGGGGATATAGCCAAAATGGTTCTTTCGATTTAAAGAAACTACCAGAGAACATGCGTTGGTGGCTTCAAGAATATCAACGGCAACTGGAATGGATCAGCAACCATCCTGACACAAAAAAACGTGAGGCTATCAAATTATCCACAAACGTTGATCCTTTGTTAACCACTAAATGGGACCAAAACAAACCGTATAATAATAACTGCCCCACTATTCCGGCCTCATATGCAAACGATGAAGATTGGTACAATTGGTATGGAGGCCATGTCCCTACAGGATGTGTAGCTACTGCTACAGCACAAATAATGAAATACTACAATTGGCCACTGAAAGGAACAGGAAGGCACAGTTATACTACCAATGTAGACCAATCATATGATATTACACTATCTGCCGATTTCGGAAGCTCAAATTATGAGTGGGGTCTCATGATGGACGAATATTATTACCCTTATTGGGAAGGTGATGATGTGTACTGCAATAATGAAGGAGAAGATCAATACAAAGCTACAAGAGCGCAACAGGACGCTGTGGCTAAGTTAATGAGCGATGTGGGCATTGCCATAGAAATGCAATACGGCACCTATAGTTCCTTTGCCAGTTGCTGGGATGCAGTCAATGCACTCCAGAATCATTTCTATTTTAGTGACTCCTGGAAAGACTATTCTCGTGATTTCTACAGTGGTGATTGGGATTCAATGCTTCGCAAGGAACTAGACGATAGACACCCCATACTATATTCGGGTTCATCAGCAAAATGGGGGCATGCTTTTATTTTCGATGGATATCGTGAAGATGGCTATTTCCACATAAATTGGGGTTGGGGAGGATCCTGCGATGGCTATTTCGTGACAAGCTTACTGAATGCTGATGAAGATGAGGGTAATCACTACAACAATGACCAATATGCCATCATCGGTATCCAACCCGACTATAACGGCGGATCACAGACGAACTTGCCGGGCGATGTGAATGGCGACAAGATCATTGATATCGAAGACGTTAATGCAACAATTAACCACATTCTCAAATTGTCAATGCTTACTGGTAGTGAGTTTGAAAGAGCTGATTGTAACCGCGACAATATCGTCGATGTAGTTGATGTTAATATCATCATTAATCGAATACTAAAAATAGGTATTCAACATACTGAACCAATTTCATTGGTAGTTGAGCAACGCAACGGTTCAAATGCTCTGTTCCCATTGGCAAACTATCCATCGCTGACTTTTGATGGAGATGAACTGATTGTAAAGTCAAATAATAATACTCATTATTTCAATCGAAGCCAACTTCTTAAGATATTCTACATGCCGACAGCATCAGCAAAAAAACTTCAAGGCAAGTCTAGCGATGTCATGGCCGACAATCCTAACCAAAACGCAATCTATATTTATCGTAACGACAACGACTTCAATGCACATCTCAACCTTGACTTAAAGCGCATTCAGTTTAGTTCAATTGGAACTAATGGTACTTGGTACGACAATGCCGTTGTGCAGGAAGTATGGACTACCGATACAGTGTTCCGAACTCCTATCGCAGCCATAGACTCAATCACTTTCCAAGCTCCAACTCCCATCATGAAACAAGGCCTGTTTGTCATTACCGAAGAACATATTCCTTATTTAACAACAGCCACAGACAGCACACTCACATTCAAAGCTTCTACACCTGCCAACATGTACCCTGTCAAAGGTCAAGTCGTTTACAGCGAACTGACAAACGATTTGTTTGTAATGGGGTTTGCTGGGCGCGTCACTACTGTCAGCCAGCAAGGCAATGTTGTCACCTATAAATGTGAGCCTGTAGCGCCAAGTGATGTCTATGACCGTTTGGTAACTGTAGGAAAAATTGAAGCCTCTGGGAATGATGATAGCTCTACACCTCGGCGTATTGCCGATGACGGGGTGGTAACTTCGCCAAAGATTACTATCGATGTGGGATATGAAGACTATATTCACGTGAAAGGATCGGCTTCAATGACTATTGACTACGCCTTTAACTTTGGATTTGGCAGTAAAGACTATGCAAACGTCACAATTACCAACAATCTTGAACTGTCGTTGTCAACTGCATTTAAGACCAGTCTTGGGAGTAATGATCATGAAATGCTGTTGCCGATTCCTGCGGCGTATGTAGGCAACAAATTTGTGGGAGCATCAGTCAATGTCGGATTGTTCTTCAATCTGTCTGGCTCGGTGGAACTTGGGTTGACGATTCCATATAAAATCAAGCATATAGAAGAATACAAATGGTCGTCCGACGATTTTTTCCATATCAGCTACAACAAGCGCTCCGATGGCGGTTGGGGAAGCTTTGGTGATGCAATTGATGACGCAGAATGTGTTTTCAAAATAAAAGGTGGTGCAAAGTTCGGACCAATGGTAAAGGCTTCAGTGATGATTTGGAAACCTTCTTTCTTGAGCATCAACACAGCACTCAAGGGTGGTCCTCAAGTCGATGCTTCTTTCGAGTTTGACTTAAACGACCCTGACAGCTACAATGCATACAACTTGCTGGCCGAAGATACTAAACTCAGCACTGGCATGTATCTGGGACTCGATGTGACCGCGCAGACGTGGAAGAAAGTGCACAAACTTGCGACAATCGGAACCACGCTTTTCAAGCGCGACAGTTATCTATTCCCGAGATTTACTCAGCCGGTATTTCCAGCAATGATCAATGAAAACCCCGTCACATGGGAAGATGGCATTAATCCGCTTGCTGTTTATACCATTCCTTCCAACAACCTTTGGTTGCCAGGCAAAGTAGGTCTTGGATTATTTGATCAATCTGGGAATTGCCTTGGAAAGAGATATTTTGGCAGTTGGTATTTCGGAGGTACTGAACGCGATTGGAAAAAGACGTGGCTACAGTATGATATAACTGACGATACTAATCCTGGACAAACCTACGAAATCAGGCCATTGTATAAGCTTCTGAATCTTATAGAAGTGAAGGGTTCTCCTAAAAGCCAACTAACAGTGCCTAATCACCTTTCTCTGAATAATTCTGAGGTTGAAATCTCAAAGGGCAATGAAACTGGCATACTCATAAACGGAGGTTGGGGGGCCTTTTCTTTGACCAATACCAAACCTAAGATTGTATCGGCTAGTATTTATGACTCTGGAGATAATCACTATGTGCGAATCAAGGGTCTTAAAACCGGTACAGCAAAACTGACCATTACCGACTCTCGTTCTCAAGAAACTGTCTCACTGACAGTAAAAGTAATTGAAGAACAAGTATTGGTACTTGAAAGTGATGCCGTTAGTGTTGGAGCTGGAGAGACAACCACCGTTAGCGTGTTGAACGGCAGTGGTAGCTATACTGTAAATAGTGAGAATCCTCAAGTTGCTACAGCTCAAATCGCTACCCAAGGTAATGGTCAGACTGGAAATTTAATAATGCATAATGTAGTCATTACCGGCGTGGCTCCAGGACAGACCACAATCACTGTTACTGATAATAATTCCAGCAAAACAGCCAACATAACGGTGACTGTAGTTAACCCAGACCAAGGGCTTTCATTATCAACGTATGATGTAAAAATAATTGAAGGTAAAAGACGGACCATAAGTATTAATGAAGGCAGCGGCAACTACCAGGTAATTAGCAATAGTAACCCTTCGGTTGCAACAGCTACATTCAGTTTTTACTCTTCAGACCGACAGTGGGTGATAATTAACGCTCTTTCACAAGGAACTACCGTAATAAGGGTGAAAGACATTACAACAGGTTTACAGGCCTCCATAAACGTTGAAGTTATAAGTCCTTACGGTGATATTATGTGTGGCTCACCTAATCCCGAAGACGGTGCTATAATATATAATAATTGGGTTAATGTAAGTTGCGATGCGCCATATGAAAATGGAGCAGTTTATCAAGTCTGTTTAAGTGAGCAACCTGACATGAGTGAAATTCAAAAGACTGTCAATATAAGCAATCATGTGTATGCTGTGAGTTTTAACAATCTAAAGCCATCAACAACCTATTACTGGAGGGTTTATAAGTGGGATTGGGAACTGGAAGAATTCTTGATTATCTCACCAATCTGGTCGTTCACTACAAGCAATTGGGACCAGTAGAGCCTAACAAGTCTGCAACCGCAATAAATAATCATTACTAATTTATCACGGTTTGAATACACCTGAACGGTCTCAGAATACAACCCTGGGACCGTTTTCATTTATTATAAATAATTGGGGAACAATAGGAGGCTGATTGATCTTACTTAGCAAAATGGCGTATTGCTATAAACAAAGAGAATCACCGTAGACGAATACTTCTTTCATTCTATGCTTAAACATATTCTCTAAACACAATCAAAACTAATTTAACATTTTAAGTTAATAGAGTGAGGATTTTAGCGATTTATGAAGTACAAGTGTTTAGTAATTGACTGATTAATAGCATTATCGTGGGTTTCGTGATGTTAAAGTTTTGGTGGAGTGAGATTTTTTGTCTAATTTTGCAGCCCAAATGAAAAGCTGGCACGCAGCTACAATGCCAGCATGCCGAAAATCGGCAAAGGGTTTGTCCTCACGATGGATTTCGCAGGCAGCCCTAATTGATGAATTTAAATGGCTATTGAATGAATAAGACACTTATCACTTTTGTGGCCGCTGGCCTGATGCTACTTACTTCGGCCCGTTACACTACTCCAAGTGACGGTCGTGTGGGATTTCAGGCACCCAGCCTGGCGCTGAGCAATGCAGATACTACCGTGCAGTTGCAAGACTTGCGCGGACAGTATGTGGTGGTCACATTCTGGTCATCGGCACAGCCAACATCGCGCATAAATAACGCCAAGTTGAGCGAAGCCGCGACTAACAATGAAATTGTCTACCTCGCAGTAAACATGGACCGCAGCCGAGGCTTGTTTGAGCAACTCATCACTGTGGACCAACTGGATGGCAAAGCACAATTTCACATCGACATTGACGCACAGGAGCAGATAATGCAATCATGGCGTCAGAATTCGGGGGATTTCAGTTCATTCCTGATTGATCCGCAAGGCAAAATCGTCAAGAAAAACCCTACGGTTGACGATATCGCCCAACTTTGAATTCTCACCCGTTTTACTAGCGGGATTTAGAAACGATTTACAACACAAAGACGGCTCACCTAGGTGGGCCGTCTTTTCAGTATTCAGTTGTCAGTAATCAGTTTTCAGTGACTCGGGAATTAGAGGCCTCAGAAAAACTTCGAAAAGGAGCATGACAAATCTGGCGGCTTGGCTCCCGATTGAATCCCTGATGAATGGTCTATTAATAAAAACTCACCGTAGTGTTTCACAACACCACGGTGAACCATCTTTTTATTATGAAAAACTAATACTACCTATTATTACATTATGCTATTTTACGCGTATTACCTTTCCGCTCTGCACCTTATCGCCCTTGATGCCGTTCATCTTCCTGAGCTTTGACACTGGTACGCCGGTACGAGCAGCTATCTTGCCCAAGCTGTCGCCTTTGCGAACCTTGTAGGTTGAACGGGCAGAACTCTTGCCACTATGGCGACTGCTACGTGACGAAACCTTCGAACCACTGCTCCTGCTTGACGAACGAACTGAAGCATATCGTGTGCTGGGCGAATAGCTACGTGACTTGGTGTAGCTGTTCTTGTTGAAAGTATAAGTGTCGGTGTGAGTAACACGGTTCTCGAAATCGAAGATTGCCTCTGGATTGATAGCATAACCCATGAAGCGAGTCTCAAAGTGCAGGTGAGGACCTGTGCTACGACCGGTAGAGCCGCTGAGAGCGATGGGCTGTCCAGCCTTCACGGTCTGGTTGGGCGAAACGAGGAAGCGTGAGAGGTGACCATAAACTGTCTCCAGTCCGTTCTCATGACGCACGATTACGTAGAAACCGAAACCGCCACGTTCAAACTTGGTGAGACGCACGCGGCCGCTGAAGGCTGCACGTACGGTATCACCCATCGGGCAACCAATGTCAACACCCTTATGGTTACGGCCAAATGCAGGACGATAACCATAGTGCGATGTAACGCGAGTACTGCGTACTGGCATCACATAGCCCTTGAGGTTGATAACCTTGGTCATAGGAACATCACTGTCCTTGAATGGGTTCACAAGTCCACTCTCCCAACCTTCGGTGTAGATGTCGGGTTCCGGCTCAACCTCTTCATAGAGGTCGGCGGCATATCTTTGTGTTTCTTCGAGTTTTATCTGATCTTGGATGCGATGCTGACGAGCCAAGAGGTTCTTGTGCATCTGCGAGGCGTTTTTCGCCGATTGTAAATTCTGTGCTTGTGCGGCTGTGCAGGCAACTATTGCTACAACAGCCAAAATAAATATCTTTCTAAAATTCATCATCTAATTAATTATTTGAACAGGTCGTAGAAGAATATCACGGCGGCATAACGACGATCTACGCCCTGAGCCTTACCAATGTAAGAGTTATTGCCGTTGCGCACGGTGCCGTCACTCTCAATCTTGCCAATGTAAGAGTTGTTGCTGTTGCGCACTGTACCATCGTCATACACCTTTCCAATGTATGAATTATTGCTGTTACGGATGGTACCGTCTCTTTCTATCTTACCTATGTATGAGTTATTGCGATTGCGAATTGTGCCATCGCGTTCAATCTTGCCAACATATGAGTTGCTACCATTACGAATGGTGCCATCGTTCTCCACCTTGCCAATGTAAGAGTTGGTGCTGCTACGCAGATCTTGCGCCAACGTCACTGATGAGGTACAAATCAAGGCTGCTTCAGCCAAAATGATTGCCAATATTTTTCTTGCCTTTTTCATAATCTAATAAAAACTTTTCTGCATAAAAACGTACAAAATTACCACTTTATTTTATAGCGGCCTAAAAATTGCAGTTAAAAATTGTCACATTTGGTTTACCCATGCAAAGAGGGCTACGGTTTTGTATGGTACTTACGTTATTTCAACTAATCTGAGACCAGTTGGCCTGTTTGTCATAGAGCGCATGAATACGGGCATCCAAAGCTTTTCCCATAGGTGAAGAAAGTTCTGGATCGGCCGTCAATATTTCTTCGGCATCATCGCGAGCCATCTGCACAATCTGCCCGTCTTTTGCCAAGTTTGCCACCTTGAGATTGAAGGCAATTCCGCTCTGTTGTGTGCCCTCCATATCACCAGGTCCACGCAGTTTCATATCTTCTTCGGCTACCACAAAACCGTCGGTAGTCTGAGTCATCACCTCAAGCCGATGGCGCGTGTCACGACCGAGCTCATATTTCGTCATCAGAATGCAGAAACTCTGGTCGGCGCCACGTCCTACCCTGCCACGCAACTGATGCAGCTGTGACAATCCGAAGCGCTCGGCATTCTCAATGACCATCACGCTGGCATTGGGCACGTTAACGCCCACCTCGATGACGGTGGTCGCCACCAATATTTGCGCTTCACCGCTGGCAAAAAGCTGCATCTGATGGTCTTTCTCGGCAGGTTTCATACGGCCGTGGACATATGCCACATGGTAATGAGGAAACGTCTCACGCACAAGGTCATAACCCTGTTCTACGGCCTTCAAATCTAGTTTCTCGCTTTCTTCAATAAGGGGATATACAATATATGCCTGACGTCCCTGCCGCAATTGCTGCCCGACAAAGTGGTACATCTTATCGCGGTCCTTCTCATAGCGCATGATTGTTGTTACAGGCTTGCGTCCCGGCGGCAATTCGTCAATAATGCTCACGTCGAGGTCACCATAGACGGTCATTGCCAGAGTACGCGGTATCGGCGTTGCAGTCATCACCAAAACATGCGGTGCTATGACGTTTTTCTGCCACAGCCGTGCTCGTTGAGCCACCCCGAATCGATGCTGCTCGTCAATGACAGCGAGTCCGAGGTTATGGTATTGGACAGTATCTTCAATCAAGGCATGAGTACCTATCAGAATCTGCAATTCGCCGCTCTGCAACTGAGCATGGATGCGATCACGTTCGCGCTTTCGTGTACTGCCTGTCAGCAATGCAACTTTCACACCCAATGGCTCAGCCATGCCCCGTATCGTTTCGTAATGCTGCGTGGCAAGAATCTCGGTAGGAGCCATGATGGTTGCCTGATAATCGTTGTCAAGAGCAATGAGCATAATCATGAACGCCACTACCGTCTTTCCGCTGCCCACGTCACCTTGCAGCAGGCGGTTCATCTGCCGTCCACTGCCCATGTCACGGCGCATCTCCTTTATGACGCGTTTCTGAGCTTCGGTCAGCGGGAACTGCAGTACATTGAAATAGAAATCGTTGAAATAAGCCCCCACACGCTGGAAAACTAAGCCTTTTGCTTTCTCGCCACTGCGCTTCACATATCGCAGAATGTTGAGTTCAAGGAAGAATAGTTCCTCATATTTCAGACGAAGTTGGGCGCGTTGTAGTGTCTGCAGATCTTCGGGCTTATGCATTGCCACCAATGACTGTGACAGCGGCAAAAGACGCCGTTTCTCAATCAACGTTTGTGGCAAGGTATCGGGGATGTGTGCCACGAAAGGCATTTCAAGCATCGTTGCAACCAACTTCTGTATCGTGCGAGAGGTAAAATAGCGTGAATGAAGTTTCTCAGTAAGGTTATATACGCCCGTCAAGCCCATAGCCGCTTGTTCCGGCTTATAAACATCAATCTCAGGGTGTACAATGTTGTAATGGTTCTTAAACACAGTTGGCTTGCCGAACAACAGGTATTCCACACCAGTGCGGAGCGTTTCCTGCAAACTCTTCACACGGTTGAACCACACCACTTCGATAGTCCCGGTGCCGTCGGTGAACAGCGCCTGAAGACGGCGTCGTGCTCCCTCGCCCACCGTCGTGAACGTGATGAACCTTCCTCGCAACTGAATATACGGCATTTCTCCATTCACCTCGGCAATGTGGTGGATGGTGCTGCGGTCGATATGCCGGAACGGGAAATAATATAACAAGTCGCCAAAGGTATATATCCCCAGCTCCTTGTTGAGCAATTCCGCTCGCTTGGGCCCCACCCCCGGCAGATACTTTATATCGTTATCCAGTGCACTTGACATCGTTTACTTGTTTTGCTGCATCAATACTGTGGCAATAGCTATGTCAACTGCATTGGTAATCTTAATATTAAGAGGGCTGCCACTGATGAGAGTGACTTTATGGCCCATGTGTTCATATACCGAGGCATCATCGGTGAAAATGTCATCATACGGCACGGCATAGGCCTCACGAAGTTCTTCAAGACGGAACGCCTGCGGCGTCTGAACGGCAAACAATTCACTGCGCTTCAGTGCGTGGGAATAACCGTCGGCTTCAACCTTGCGCACGCTGTCAGTCATTGGAGTGACAGGAATTGCAGAGCCTTTGTCACGCGCCACCTGAAATGCAGTTTCAATGATTTCGGGCGACACAAGTGGGCGCACGCCGTCGTGTATGGCAACTACAGCGTCGGGGTTGTTGCCGTCGATAGCTTTCAGGGCATTCAATACGCTGAAAAAGCGTGCGTTACCGCCCGCCACCACGCGATGCTCCACAACAAAAGAATGCTCATCGCACAACTGCCGCCAGGTAGCGATGTGAGCCTCACGAAGTACGAGGATTATCTCGCCATCCACATCGACATGAGAAGCATAATATGCTGCAAAACGCTCCAATGTGTGCATAAGCACTGGCTTGCCATCAAACAGTACAAACTGCTTTGGCAACACACTGCCGAAACGCACACCGCTGCCGCCGGCCACTATCACTGAATAACACTTTGCCATAATGACTCTATTACTAATCAGCGACTTTATTCATCACTATGTTCATGGTTATAGCACTTGCATACATAAGATTATAGCTGATCGTGTTGGTGCTAAAATCGTAATGAGCATTTTCAATATAATCAAGACCATCACCCCATCCTTGTACATGGCTATCGAGCAAAGTGACATTTCCTGAGTTGTCAACTTTAACGTAACCTGTCATTGCATAATTAGGACCATAGCCTCGAATTTGCCAATAAAAACCTCCAACCAAGTCGTTACAATAGAAAATACCAGGAGCAACCTTTTCAAATGTAATGCCTATACACTGAGTAGTATTACCATAGGCGGTCGCCATATTGGCAAATGAATACCAATCATAGACGCCACCTAAATGACTATAAACCTCAGATTCGTCCATATTGGTTTCATAAAGTCCTGAAATATTGACATTTGCATCAGGATTATATACTATAACTGTGCGTTCAGCATTGGTTTCAACCCCTATATCGTTAGTTGCCGAATATATAACCTTATATACGCCTACAGCATTAACATTCACATTGCTATTCACAACAACGCGATAGGACACATCCACGCCACCGATAGTAGCCGTGAAACCAGGTTCCACATATGATGAACCCAGTGGAATCGTCATCGGATTATCGCCTTTGAGATTAATAACTACTTCTTTCTGATATCGCACACCAGCATAACGCCAGGTATAACCATCAGAATCATCATCGAAAACAGCATCGAAATAAATGCTGTCTATAGGAGCCCCAAAGATATTATGGCCGGCCCCAGGCAATACCTGGCCATGAAGAGTAACATTGCCCGTTTCATACAAGTCATAAGGGACATTATTGACTTCGAAAGTGTGGTTATTCAAGTTTACCGGCACCAACAATTCAAGTCCCCAGAAATTTCTCTCATAAATCCACATTTTATCGGCATCGTTATTATCGGTAGCATAGGTGGATAAATGTACCCTATCTATGCCATATGGATTATCATGGGTAATGCCGTTCTCATCAACATACTTTGGAGTTACCAACCATAACCCTGCCATAACCCCAATTGCAGGCTCTTCGGGATCGTAAATTAAATCTTCTACATTCAGAATAACATTAATAATGTGGTTTATGTCAGTAACGTCAATTACTCCGTTAGCATCCATATCGCCGTTGCCAGGAAAGTCCTCTATGGTATTCTTATTCAAGATAATATTTATTACTGCGTTTACGTCAGAAACATCAACGCTGCCACTATTATTCATATCACCACGAATACCAGCCAACGCCGACAAAGAAATCACAAATAAAAAAAGAGATAGAATAATCTTTTTCATAATATTACGTTTTTATAGTTTCAAATTACAAAGTTACGGATTTTTGTTGAAATAGTAAAGTGATTGTTCCAATAATTCCATAAGTTACAGGTGTTCCAAGTGTTACAGCTGTTCCAAGTGTTCCAAAAGTTCACATTGGTTAACATATTGATACATTCCTTTATAATTCTACCCTTCATGGTTTTTAAACAAAGGTAATATAACAACAGTCCAGTCGATAGGTCTATTGCGGTGTTCTTAGTAACAAGTTACGAGATATGTGATAGCATGCTTTGATTGAATTATGAGATCACACTACCGATATAGTGCATCTTCGAAGCACCTTTCTATGTCGCTGTCTATCACCAAGCTGCGCACATCTTCGATGTTGCTTGCATGGTGTTAAAAATATTATAGCATCTCCGATGCTTCTGCGTCTTCGACGCATTTTCTTATATTATGACACTCGCCCTCTCACTTAATCGCATTTTTTGCACAACGGAAAGCCTCCGGCTTGTCTTTCCTCGGAGAACCGAGAGCCGGGAACTAAGAATCATACTCCCCCTGCCCCCCTCTATCTTAGAGGGGGAATACGCTTGTTTACCTGTTTACTTGTCTACTAGTTTACTCGTTTACTATAATTTCAGGATGATATTGATCATGGCATTGACGTCTTCGACGTCGATGTAACCGTTGCCGTCCATGTCGCCGTTACCGGGATAGTCATTGATGGTCTTCAGCTTTAGGATGATGTTGATGGCGGCATTCACGTCTTCCACGTCAACGATGCCACTGCCGTCAAGGTCGCCAAGCAGGCCGCCAGGCTTGCTGATGGTGGCTTTCTTGGCTGCATTGCCGTTGGCATCATATAAGGTTCCATTATTGTAATATCCTCCTGCCGGTTCGGTGATTGCCAGGCCATCCTCTAAGACGAAATCTTTGAAGTTGCATATCGACCCCATAGAACAATTCACATGAACGACAGTGTTGCTTCCTTTGATTACTATGCTGTTATTATTGAAGCCATAGATGCCGTATTTGGTATTTGCAATCGACAAATGTGGTACATTATCAATCGTAAGTGTTTTGTCTCCATGCATATAGATGCCTATATTGGTCGCCTGAGCCGAGAGCGTGCCAGTTCCTTTGATTGTAGTAGTATGCAAACCCACTGCATCACAACCTATTCCGTTTTTGGATGAGAGGCTGTTTGTGCCTATCAAATTGATCGTCAATCCATCAATATGACTTAATATACAGGATTCATTCATAACATTACAAACAAGTGCGGCATTGTCGAGCGTGAGGGTCTTGGTAGATGGCTTATAGGTCACCGTGCCTGTAACGCCCACAACATTGCCAAGGTAAGAACAATTCGCGCTGGTCACCTGCTCACCGTTAATCCATAGGTTATAGTAATATTCTGGCTTGCTAATGGTGGCACTGGTGGCTGCATTGCCATTGGCATCATATAAGGTTCCATCATTGTAATAGCCACCCTCCGGCTCGGTGATTGCCAGGCCGTCCTCCAAGACAAAGTCTTTGAAGTTGCATATCGACCCCATGGAACAATTCACATGAACGACAGTGTTGCTTCCTTTGATTACTATGCTGTTATTGTCGAAACCATAGATGCCGTATTTGGTATTTGCAATCGACAAATCGGTTACATTATCAATCGTAAGGCTTTTGCCTTCATTAATATGAATGCCTGTACGGGTCGCTTGAGCCGAGAGCGTGCCGGTACCATTAATTGTGGTTGTGTTCACATCCACCGCATTGGCACCTGTTCCGTTTCGCGATGAGAGACTGTTGGTGCCGATAAGATTGATTGTCAGTCCATCAATGTTACTTGCTATACAGGAGCCATTTCTGACATTACAACTAAGCGTGGCATTTTCAAGCGTGAGAGTATTGGTAGAAGGCTCATAGGTCACCGTGCCAGTAACGCCGCCAATATTACTGAGGTCAGCGCAATTCAAGTTGGTTACTTGCTCTCCGTTAATCCACAGGTCGTAGTTAAGCTGCCGTGAGATAATAATCTTATCGGGCCAGTTATCGTTGCCGCATTTAATAGAATATCCGTATTCCTGTGATTCAGCTATATATGCATCCTCAGGATAAGTGATGGCGCAGTTATTGAAAGTGATTCCTTCACGGATACGTTCAACGCAACCCTTGATATTGGCCTGCACGTTATCGAATGTAAGAGCGACATTATGACCATACCCATTATCAGCAATACCATTCACAATTTCTAATGAGATATCCTTAATTGTCAGCTTAGTATTTTTGATATAAATATCAATAAAAGTGCTACTGGTATAGAGCCAGCCATCGCCTCTGATTACAATAGTCTTGACATTATTAGAGCCAAAATTCAAGGCATTAAACCCAGTTGTAGTCACCATGCAGTATCCATTAATCACAATGGTTGCATCCTCAGTAACATTAATGGGGTCAACGTAATCGTAAGGTGTTACGCTGCTATATTCAACGATAGCGTTGTCCAAAGTCAACGTCTTGCTGTTATTGTCCCAAGTGATGGTGCCTCTCTGGATGTATGGGCTGCTGAAATTGCCGTTCACATCAGGTGCATTTCCGCACACGGTCACTTCTGCATTGACAAACATGCTAACCATGATAGCAGAGAGTAAAAACAAGATAATCTTTTTCATATGATTAAATTTTTAGTTAATAGATGAATCGTTATTATTTGGTTTCACATAAGAGAATGCCTGCGACGGCGAGCCGTCGCAGGCGAGATGCTTTTTTGTATTAGTAATCGTCCGCAAATTTAAGGAATTTTTTCCGTTTCCCTCAAAAAACCAAGGAAAAAATGCATTATTGTCCTATAAAAAGCCGCTTGTTTACTCGTCCACTTGTCAACGTGTTTACTATTAGAAGTTGAAATGGAGCTGGATGCGAACGCCACCACGGTTCACACCGGGAGTGTCGCGGTAAGTGAGCCGCCACACGTAGTCAAGCCGCAAGAAAGTAAGGATATTGTCGAGGCCGACTCCGATTTCCATATACGGTTTCTTGTCCATGGCCGCACACATCGCATTGGTGGGGAACTGCAGCACGTCGGCACCAACAGCGGGGTTGTTGCGGTCGCTGAGGCTGCCCCACAGGCCACGGAAAGTGAACACTTCCCTAAGTTTGAGGTATTTGATTAGCGGTATCCGGTTCAGCAGCGCGCCATTAGCCCAGTAGGTCACGTCCCAAGACAAGTACTGGTCATTGACAAACTCCATTGCATCCATCAGCGCAAAAGACTCTGGCTGGATTGTGTATGAGAGGTTGGCATTGGGAATAAGCAGGTCGGGATAAGGCACTTGGTTCCAGATTTTTGCCCCTTTAACGATGATGTCGGTATAGCCGAAAGCCGAGAACCAGAAGCGTTTCTGCAATCCAAGCTCGGTCTTGTGCATCTCGTAGGCGGTACCCATCCAGCCCTTGGGATGCCATGTGTGGCTGAGGGTGACGATAGGTGCATCCATGTTGATGGGCAAGCGATGTGAACGAGTCTGGTAGAACTTCTCGCCTGGTGCATAACGCAATGTGGCATGGAAACCAGCCTGAGTGTAACGGTCACAGAGCGAGCCATCAACATTGACAAACGGCAACAGCCTTGAGGCTTCATGCACCTTATGCTCCAATCCCAGTGCTACAGAGAAATGGCTCAGCGTCTCATACTTCCATTCCAGCTCGGTAGTACGCAAGTAAGCTATTTGGTCATCTTTCTGGCGCTTGAGCTGCAAAAACACGTTGTCGGGATTGGTATAAAGGTATGTCTGCCCCAGCTTGTCGATGTCATACTTGTGCATCAAACGGATGCTGTGGATTGGGAATTCCTGGTCGAGCTGCTTCTTCTCGTTGAACGAATATTCAAGTTGCCCCATGTATTTCAGCCGCTTGTCACGAAAACCGTAGGCAACATAGGTACGGGCAAACCAGTGGCGGTTCAAGTTGACAGTTGTCATGCCGCCCAGACGCAGACGCACCCCCTCGAGGGCGTTGCCGCTAATGGTGGTATTGATGGGGCCAAAGTCCCACTTGCTTGGATCGCCAGTCGGAACATATCCCTTGATAAGCGCCACAATCACCTTCTCGCCCAAATAGAACCAGTGCGATTCACGCAGTCGTGAAAGCATTTTCTTCACCGTGCCAGCATCAGTGCGCATCACTTTGGGGCGTCTGTCAGTCCAGAATTCATCGGGCATATATTCGGCATCACGCTGTACTTTCTGCTCTCCTCGCTGATTGAACACATTGAGGTCATCGGGAGCAGCCAACGAATGGCCTGTATATGCAGTCTCACGACGCGCAAAGAACCCCGGTGTCCCTTTCATCAGTCGGAACTCCACCTCCATGTCATCGCGCAGCTTGAGGCGCGTGCCGTCAGGCATTCGCTCAAAGTCTTGCTCGATACTCACGCGCTCCACATAGTTTAGGTTGATGCGTGACGGCACACCCATCATCACTTTTTTCACAAACATGGTAGAGTCGTTGAGCGGCAGATACATCCGTCCAAGAAAGCCGAATGTCTCGGGTGTGTGTGGGGTGAAACTCAACTCAACACACTGCTCTCCGTCAATGTCGAGCGTGTCGGTCAGGTAGAACTTGTAAAAATCGGCTGCAATAGCCGACAGCGGGCTGACAAAGCGGTTAGAGAGCAACGTAACGTCGTTGGCAAAGATATCCACTTCACGGAACACGTCATCAAGGTATCGCTTCATGCTGGCCTGGTCCATGCTCTCGTCTATACCGGAGTTCTTGACACCGGTCACAACCTGCTTGTGGGTCTTGGGTGAACGTCGGTAATACTCCTGAGAAACCTGTTCCTTGATTGCTATGGGCAACACGCGCTTGCCAGTCACCGTAGAAGTGTCGGTATATTCGCCCAAAGTGCCTAAACGACGGAATATCTTACCCTTGCTCGCCACCTCGTCGAGGTCGTTGAAACCGTACATCAAGCGTTCATAACGATCATAGGAGTAATAGGCGCTGTTCATCGGGTCATGGTCGTGCATGTTTGCACGTATGCGACGGAGCAGTTCAACAGCCGGGTTATTCTTCTTACTATATTTCTCCTTGTTGCGTTGCACCAATACTTCTTCAAGCTCAACAGCCGAACGGACCAAATCGACTACTACCACTGTCTGGTTTGGATTTAGCACAACATCCTTAGAGTGATAACCCACCGCCGAAATCCTGATGGCAAGCACATCAATATCGGTATCGATGGTGAAACCGCCCTGCTCGGTGCCAGTCACGCCGCCATCATCGCCTAGAAAGGCCACCGAGGCATACGGAATCGCGTCACGCGACAACGAGTCGCGCACATATCCCACTATATGCGTTCCGGCAATTGGCTGCGACACTGCCACCAGCACCGTCAACAGCATTATCGTGTATGTTACCAGACGTTTCACTTCATCTGTTTCGAGACCGCAAAATTAGTGCAAGGCGAGCGTATAACCAAATTTATTTGAGATTTGCCGAGCCGAAGCCTAATTTTGCGTGCTTAACGCAACATTAGCATAAAAACGCCTCACAACAAAACAAACTGACAATAAACAATACTCCCAAATCGTTCATTAGACCTTCATAAGAGAATTTTTGTGGATGTTTTCTTGCCATTGCGGCCAATTTGTACTAATTTCGCATTGATTTTTCATGCACTTATCACGATGGCCCTCTTAGGGTTGTGATAATCAACAAGATAGAATGAACGTGAACCCCGAAAAGCAAAAATTGCTTGTCTCCAGATATCTGCGCATTGCACAGATATGGGCAGTGTATTCCTATTGCATCCGCCGACAGGTGGGAGCACTCATCGTGAAAGACAAAATGATTATCAGTGACGGCTACAACGGCACTCCCATGGGGTTTGAAAACATCTGCGAAGATGATGACGATCACACCAAGGCTTATGTACTGCATGCCGAGGCAAATGCCATCACCAAGGTGGCGCAGAGCAACAACAGCAGTCTGGGAGCAACGTTGTATGTTACCACATCCCCTTGTATAGAGTGTTCAAAACTGATTATCCAGGCTGGCATTAAGCGTGTGGTCTTCGGAGAGGTTTATCGAATCACCGACGGTGTAGAGTTGCTCAAGCGAGCAGGAATAGAGTGCGTTCAATTGAATATTAACAACGAGAAGTAACTATAGCCTAAACATGTCCCAGGCAAAAAGAACAAATCCCCGCCCACCGTTCCTCTGGATGCCGATATTGCTAGCGGCTGCTGTCGTCGTGGGCATCTTTATAGGCAATCGCTTCTCCAGCCGAAAATATGCTGCCGACAACGACCGCAAGCTCAACACCATCCTCAACCTTATAGCTAATGACTATGTAGATACACTCAACATCGATGACCTGATTGAGCAGTCTATCCCAGAGATACTGAGCAACCTTGACCCTCACACTGTATATTTCAGCGCACAGGAAATCAAGGCCGCCAATGAGGAACTTAGTGGCAGCTTCAGTGGCATAGGCATATCGTTCATGATTCTGAACGACACTATTAACGTAGTTGAAGTCATCCCAGGCGGACCATCGGAAAAGGTCGGTTTATTGGCCGGTGACCGCATAGTCTCTATTGACGACTCCACCTTCGTGGGTGAAAAGGTGAACAACAACGAGGTCATGAAAAGGCTTCGTGGCGACAAAGGCACAAAGGTAAAATTAGGCATAAGCCGCAATAACACTTCCAAGATTCTGAGTTTCATCGTTGAACGCGGAGACATCCCCGTCAACTCAGTGGATGCCAGCTATATGCTCGACAAAACCACTGGATATGTGAAAGTGAACCAGTTCGGACGCACTACCTACGATGAATTCATCACCGCAATGGGCTCGCTGAAGAACGAGGGAGCGAAACGCTTCATCATCGACCTGCGCGGCAACGGCGGCGGTTATATGGAAATGGCAATCTATATGGCAAATGAGTTCCTGAGCGCCAACCGTCTAATCGTCTATACCAAAGGACGTTACAAACGCGATGACTCGCAATTCTGGAGCGATGGGTCGGGAAACTTCCAGAATGATGAAGTCGTAGTGCTAATCGATGAATTCACTGCCAGTGCCAGCGAAATCTTCGCCGGAGCACTTCAGGACAATGACCGTGGCTTAGTGGTGGGATGCCGCTCGTTTGGCAAAGGCCTCGTGCAGCAGCAACTCACTCTGCCCGACAGCAGTGCAATACGCATGACAATTGCCCGTTACTACACTCCTAGTGGTCGCTGTATCCAGAAAGATTACAAGGGAGGAGTAAACTACGAGAAAGAACTTCTCGACCGCTACTTGAGCGGCGAAATATACAGCAAAGACAGCATGAAGATTGATAAGAGCCAAGTGTTCACCACCTCTACCGGTCGCACAGTATATGGCGGCGGTGGCATTGTTCCCGATATCTTTGTGCCTCGCGACACCACCGGCATAACGTCCTATTACATCGATGTTGCCAATGCTGGACTTCCACAGAAGTTTGCCTTTGCCTACGTAGACCATAACCGCAAGTCATTGGCTTCTATGACCGATTACAAGCAATTCCTGCGCACGTTGCCAAGCGATGACGTGCTGTTGGGAGAGTTTGTCGATTATGCCACCACTCAAGGCGTTCCGGCACGATGGTTCTATATTAATCAATCACGCGACGTGATACTGACGAGCATCAAGGCATTGATTGCACGCGACACTTTTGGTAACGAGGCGTTCTACCCCATTTACAACCGCAACGACGTCACCATCCAGACAGCAATCAAAGCCCTGAACAAACACAAGGCGATGTTCCCCATCCTACCTTCAAAATGATGAACATCAAGGATCAGAAAAAAGCGTTACGGCGGCTCATGCGTGAACTGAAGTCTCAGGTGCCACCAGAGCAAAAGCAAGCTGAAGCCGACAGTGTTTTTGCTGCCATCGAAGCTATACCTCAGTTTGCCCAAACAGACTCCATCCTTCTTTACTACTCTCTTCCTGATGAGCTACCTACACACGAGGTGCTTGACCGTTGGCACATGATGAAAAAAATCTACTTGCCACGAGTTAAAGGAGACGACCTGGAAATTGTGGCATACAACGGCACACTTGATGATGACAACGATTTCCATATTGGAGAGCCGATAGGGCCAGCATTGGATTTCATTCCTGAACTGGTAATAGTACCTGCCGTGGCACTCGACAGGCAATGTATGCGGTGCGGACGCGGACGTGGCTACTATGACCGCCTGCTGCAAGTCTCCCAAGCCTTCAAGCTTGGTGTGTCGCTCAACTGCCAATTGGTTGAAAAAGTGCCATGCGAGCCGCATGACCAGCCGCTCGACGCAATCGCCACTCAATCCACAGGAGTAATCTATAAAACTGATAACTAACAACTATTATATGCCCCTCATCGATCATAACACCAAGATCTGCGACATCGTAATCAAAGAGCCATCAACGGTAACCGTACTAAATCGCTTTGGCATCACCCTGGGCGTTGGCGACAAGACGGTAGCCACCGTGTGCAACGAACACGGCATCAACCCTGACTTCTTGGCCACCATCCTAAACACATTTATTAATAAAGAGTACTTCCCAGAGAGAATAATCGATGGTTTCAGTGCCGATGAAATTGTCAGCTACCTTAGCAAGACAAACGCCTACTACGAGCACTACCAACTCCCGAATATTGAGCGTCATTTCCAATTGCTGATCAGCAAAAGCGTTCCTCATAACAACAATCTGGGACTGATGCTTGACTTTTTTCATGAAGTGAAACAGGAGCTGATGAGCCGCATAGCCGATGACCGTGACCGCTGGTTTCCTGAATTACTATCAAAGTCACGCAAGACAAGCTGCAATGCCATCAAAGAAGTCAACGATAACGACACCGACAGCATAGAAGACAAAATTGATGACCTAATCAGCATGATGGTCATTCACCTGCAGGGTGACTATGACACTAATCTGGGCGTGGCTGTGCTGTTTGCAATTGTTAGTCTGAAAAACGACATTACGCAGAACAACCGCATCCGTAACCGCATCATGCGACCCATGCATGAGGCACTCTCGCAACAGCCACAGCTATGAATCAGTGTGTAATATTCATGAACAGTGCACTAGAAGCATCTGGGCTGAAACACTTGCTTCGGGAGCAGTTTGACGTTCAGGCACTCATCGTGCCCAATGCAGCACAGCTAAATGCTGCCGGCGACGTTGACACATTGATTACCGATGCCATCACATTTGCAGCAAATGTGAAATCCATGCTTCCTCGACAGTCACGCACCATCATACTCACACACGAGGCCATAGCCAACGATGGAAGCATCACCATAATTAGCTACAAGACACTTGACGAACTCACTGTCAAGCTGAACAAACTGTTCAGTAAGCAAGATGACGAAAAAGCGGTTGCCAGTTCTACCCTGTCGCAACGTGAAGTGGACGTTTTACGGCTTGTGGTAAGCGGATGCATCAATAAGGAAATTGCCGACCGTCTGGGCATCAGTATTAACACCGTACTCACCCACCGCAAGAACATCACCGCCAAACTCGGCATCAAGAGCGTGTCGGGACTCAGTTTCTATGCCATGATGAACGGCATAGTGGCACCACAATAACACACATAATCCATCATGACTCAACGTCTTTTTCACATTGTCATAATTGCCGTAATCTCCATCATAGCGTGCGCGGCGCAAACACTCCCCATTGACCCCGACCTACATTTGGGGACTTTGCCAAACGGCATGACTTACTACATACGCCATTGCAACGAGCCGACAGCGCGTGCCGAATGCTACCTTGTACACAAAGTGGGATCGATTATGGAAGAAGACAATCAGCGAGGTATCGCCCACTTTCTAGAACACATGGCCTTCAACGGCACCAGCCACTTTCCCGAACAGTCGTTGGTGAGTTACCTCACTGCCAGTGGCATGAACTATGGCGGCGACATTAATGCCTCGACGGGGTTCGACCAGACCATCTACCACATCTCCAACATCCCAACAACACGCATGGCACTGCTCGACTCAGTTTTACTGATAATGAGCGACTTATCAGGCAGCCTCACCCTCGATGAAGAAGCCATAGTGAAGGAAAAAGCAATAATTGAGGAAGAATGGCGCTCCCAGAGCAATTCCACCGTCCGCCTTTATGAGAAAGCCTTACCGCTTCTAATGGGCAACTGCCGCTATGCAGACCGCATTCCAATAGGAAATATCGATGTCGTGCGTAACGTCACACGCGACCAGTTGCTTGAATTCTACAACAAGTGGTTCCGACCCGACCTGCAGGCCTTAATCCTAGTGGGCGACTTTGATGCCAATGCCCTTGAAAAGCGAGTAATCGAAATATTCTCGCAAATTCCATCTATCAATGATGCCATTGACACTATTTCCACTTATGCTCCGATAAACAAGCAGGCCTTTGTCTCATGCGCCGATGCCGAAGCAACTTCAACTATGGTCAACGTGTATTTCCCATTCGCCCAATCACCAATAAGTGAACGAAATACACTTGAATATCTACGAGAAAACACCTATTCTCACATTGTCAACAATATAATAAATGAACGCCTTAATAATTTGTCGTTAAAACCTGAGTCTCCAATACAATATGCGACTTGCGACATAGGTGACTTTTTAGTCAATACGACCATTAGTTCGTTAACCATAGGCGGTGCTCCTAAAACAGGCATGGCAATGCCCTCACTCTCCACATTGCTCACTGAAATGCGACGCATTGTAGAGCATGGATTCACGCCTAGCGAAGTGGAACGAGCATGCACGTCTATGAACGTTGTGCTTGACAATGCACTGGCACGGCTTTCTAACCACACAAGCAGCGAATATGTGGCTGAGTACATTGACCACTTTATGAACGGTGGTTACATTCCTGGCATCAGCTGGGAATGCAAGAGAATTAAGGAGGAATTAGCTCAGATTACGGTATCACAGCTCAACGAATATGCTAAGAAGTTAATAGACTTCAACCACATCAGAGTACTTATCACCGGAAACGATGATGCCACGCTTCCTGGAGAAGACGAAATCCGCGCCATGGTTAGCGATGTGTCCAGTTCAAATACCGCACCATTGAGCGACGTTGCCACATCCACCGAGCCTCTACTCGAACGGATGCCCGCAGCAGGCAACATAGTTAGCGAAACGACCGACTCTGAAACAGGTACCACCACCCTTCTACTCTCAAATGGCATTCAGGTGCAGTTGAAGCCCACAACATTCGAGAGCAACGAAATTGTACTGAATGCAACCAGCAAAGGCGGCTACAGCGTCTATGGTGAACAATATGCTACCGAACTGCGACTGATTGACCATGTAGTGGAGAACAGTGCATTGGGACGATGGCCACAAGCCGACCTGCAACAGCGATTAAGCAGTACCCCAGTCTTACTTGTGTACCAAATTAGCGATGACACCGATGACATAAACGGTGCTTGCCACACTGCTGATCTAGAGACGCTGCTGCAGCTTAACTACCTCTACTTTACCAACGTTAGACCAGACACAGCCGCATGGCAGACCTTACGGAGCCGCCTTACGTCACAGATTGAGCAAATGGCTTCCAACTCTAGCTTAACTTTCAACGACAGCATCGCCTCGACGCTTTATAACCATAACCCACTTTATCGGCCATTGACTATCGATGTAATTCAGAATGCCGATTTCAACAAAGCTCTCGACATCTACCACGAACGTGTGTCTTGCCCAAACAACTTTACATTTACCATTGTGGGTAGTTTTGACATAGATGGCATAAAGCCTCTCATTGAGCGGTACATAGCATCGCTACCGATTGGCAAAGAGCATAGCCAAACTTCACATCGCATCACCTATGCGACAGGCGACCGTGACGTGGTGTGGCTACAACCAATGCAGGCACCCAAAGGCACCATTTATACTTGTCTGATGGGCGACATGGACTATTCATTGCGTAATGCCATCCTTACCGAAATCACCGGACAAGTGATGCAAGTGGCACTAACGGCCCATCTGCGCGAAGAACTGCGTGGCACCTATGGAGTAAGTGCTTCAAGCGCTTTATCGCGTTCCAGCAACAAGTGGATCATAAATGCCAACTTTGAGACCGAGCCAACACGCACCCAAGAAATGGTGGAGGCTCTGGCGCAGGTGTTTGACGTAATCATGAGCTACGGCACTACTCCCAAACTGCTGGAAGTAATCAAGGGACAAATGCTCAAGGAATATGAGACAGCCCTAAACACCAATGCCTACTGGCTCAATACCCTGCGCAACAAGGCCCTTGGCTACGACAGCCACACATCATACAAGCAAATAATTGAAAACCTCACTATCGACGACCTGAACAACTTCATCACCACTCTGAACCCCTCCACCCGCCTCCGCATCATCATGCAAGGCTATGCACAGTAAGAACCGAGAACCGAGAATCAAGAAACAAAAACCAAGATTCAGCTACGACAAGCTGTTGACATAGAGAACCTGCGACTTATCGCACAGCCTATCGCTGTTTCATTGCCAGTTTGCTGTGCCGACGACGCCCAAAAGCATGCATTGAGGCATTAGCTTTATATAATAATGTGTATTGCTAATCAATATTTGGAAAAAAAGTCGTAACTTTGCAGATTGAAATAAAATATATAAATATTAGATATTTAGTATATTTATCTTAGTTACTATATAATTAAAAAATCATGGCAGAAAACAGAAAAAAGCTGTTCGAACAATTTGCGCCTGTCACCCCTGAGGAGTGGCGTGCCAAGGCCGAGGTTGACCTGAAAGGTGCCGACTTCGACAAGAAAATGGTTTGGCGGACAAACGAAGGCTTCAATGTGCAGCCGCTGTATCGCAGCGTTGACATTAAGGACCTGAAAGCCACCGATTCACTTCCCGGTGAATACCCATTTGTGAGAGGTACACGTACCGACAACAACTGGCAACGACGCCAGAACCTCAAGGTTGAAGACGTGGCTCAGGCAAATGCCAAGGCTCGCGAACTGCTCACCAAAGGTATCACTTCGTTAGGTTTCAAGGTCAATAGCGACCATGCCGGCGAACTGAAGAACTTGTTGGCAGGCATCGACCTGAACACAGTAGAAATCAACCTGCTGTGCTGCCCTAAGTGCGCTCTTGCACTCACTACAGCCTTGGTTGAACTAATCAAGGAAGCTAACGCAGAAGAGAACTTTACTGGTTCTGTATCATTCGACCCATTTAAGCGTCAAATGAAGCATGGCATTATCTTCTCCGGCGATATGGTGGCAATGGCTTCCGAGTTGCTTAAGGTGGTAGCTCCAGTGAAGAACCTTCGCGTACTGAGCGTTGACTCAATCATGCTCAACAATGCCGGAGCCTATATCTATCAAGAATTAGGCTATGCACTTGCTTGGGGTAACGAATGGATGGCTGCACTTACCGATGCCGGCTTTACTGCTGACGAGGTGGCTCGCCGCATTAAGTTCAACATGGGTATCAGCACTATCTACTTCATGGAAATTGCTAAATTCCGTGCCGGTCGCCAACTGTGGGCCCAGATTGTGAAGCAATATAACCCAAAATGCGACTGCGCATGCAAGATGGTGGTTAATGCTGAAACCAGCATGTTCAACCTTACCGTGTTTGACTCATATGTGAACTTGCTCCGCACACAGACCGAAGCCATGAGTGCTGCTTTGGCCGGCGTAGATTCAATCGTGGTCACACCGTTTGATGCTCCATACAAAGAGAGCGACGACTTCAGCGAGCGCATCGCCCGCAACCAACAAATTCTGCTTCGCGAAGAGACTCACCTCGACAAGGTAGTTGACCCCGCCGGTGGTTCCTACTATGTGGAGATGCTCACTGCATCGCTCGCACAGGAGGCTTGGAAACTATTCCTCGACATAGAAGACAAGGGCGGATTCAAGGCTGCACTTGAAGACATTATTAATGATGTAAACACAAGTGCCAACGCACGCTTCGACAAGGTGGCTAAGCGCAAAGAACAGTTGCTTGGTACTAACCAGTTCCCCAACTTTACCGAAAAGGCTGCCGACAAGGTTAATCAGAATTGCGGTTGCCATTGCGGCTGTGCTCCCGAAGAAGATGGCGGCGTAGCTCTTAACAAGAAACGCCTAGCCAGCCAATTTGAGGAAATCCGCCTCGCTACTGAGAACGCTGAACATACTCCCAAGGCATTCATGCTAACCATCGGCAACCTCGCAATGCGTCTTGCTCGTGCTCAGTTTGCTTGCAACTTCTTCGCTTGCGCTGGTTACGACCTGGTTGACAACAACGGTTTTAAGACCGTGGAAGACGGCATCAATGCCGCTATGGAACAAAAGGCCGACATCGTGGTACTTTGCTCAAGTGACGATGAATATGCCGCTCTCATCCCCGATGCAGTGAAACTGCTCGACGGACGCGCTGAGCTGGTACTCGCCGGTCCTGAGACTGATGAGTTCAAGGAACTGGGAATTACCAACTTCATCAACGTGCGTACTAACGTGTTAGGAACATTAAAAGCTTTCAACGCAAAATTATTAAAGTAAACCACTATGAGACCAAACTTTAAGAATATAGATATAGCAAACGAGGCTTTTAATGTAGAACACAAGCCTCTCGTGATGGGAGAATCGTGGAAGAATGCCGAGCTGCTCGACATTAAGCCCATCTATACAAAACAAGACCTCGAAGGACTGGAACACCTAGAATATGTGGCAGGTATTCCTCCCTTCCTTGGTGGTCCTTACAGCTTGATGTATCCGTTCCGCCCGTGGACTGTACGTCAGTATGCAGGTTTCTCGACAGCTGCCGAGAGTAATGCATTCTATCGCCGTAACCTGGCTTCTGGCCAGAAGGGTCTATCCGTAGCATTTGACCTTCCTACACACCGTGGCTACAACGCCGATAACCAGCGCGTTGTGGGCGACGTGGGTAAAGCAGGTGTGTCGATTTGCTCAGTAGAAGATATGAAGGTGCTCTTTGACGGCATCCCTCTGAACAAGATGTCGGTGTCAATGACCATGAATGGTGCAGTGCTGCCCATCATGGCGTTCTACATCGTTGCAGGACTTGAGCAGGGCGCAAAACTCGAAGAAATGGCAGGTACCATTCAGAACGATATTCTCAAGGAGTTCATGGTGCGTAACACCTACATATATCCTCCCAAGTTCTCGATGCAGATTATCGCTAGCATCTTTGAGTACACCTCACAGAACATGCCTAAGTTCAACTCAATCTCTATCTCCGGCTACCATATGCAGGAAGCAGGTGCTACCGTCGATATCGAGTTGGCTTACACACTCGCCGATGGTATGGACTACATCCGCACTGGTGTGAATGCTGGACTAGACGTTGATGCATTTGCTCCCCGTCTGTCATTCTTCTGGGGTATCTCGATGAACTTCTTCACCGAAGTTGCCAAGATGCGTGCAGGTCGTCTGTTGTGGGCAAAGATAGTGAAGAGCTTCGGCTCAAAGAATCCAAAATCAATGTCACTGCGTACGCACAGCCAGACTTCTGGTTGGTCACTCACGGCTCAAGATCCATTCAACAATGAGGGCCGCACAAGCATCGAGGCTATGGCAGCTGCTCAGGGCCACACCCAGTCATTGCACACCAACGCACTCGACGAGGCCATCGCTCTGCCTACAGACTTCTCAGCTCGTATTGCCCGTAATACTCAGATCTACATACAACAGGAAACATACGTCACCAAGGCTATTGACCCATGGGCCGGTTCCTACTATGTAGAGAAACTGACCGACGAACTCGTGCACAAGGCTTGGGAACACATCGAGGAAATCGAGAAACTCGGTGGCATGGCAAAGGCTATCGAAACCGGCGTGCCCAAGATGCGCATCGAAGAGGCTGCTGCACGTACCCAAGCCCGCATTGACAGCGGTCGTCAGACTCTGGTAGGTGTTAACAAGTATGCCCTTGAGAAAGAGCCTCCAATCGACATCCTTGAGATTGACAACACCGAGGTTCGCAAGGAACAGGTCGAAGGACTTGAGAAACTGCGTGCAAACCGTGACGAAGCAAAGGTACAGGCCGACCTTGATGCCATCACACACTGTGTGGAGACTGGCGAAGGTAACCTGCTCGCCCTGGCCGTAGAAGCCGCCAAGGACCGTGCTTCGCTGGGTGAAATCAGTGATGCTTGCGAGAAAATCGTTGGACGTTACAAAGCTGTTGTTAAAACTATTTCAGGCGTGTATTCATCAGAAACTAAATCAGATCCCGACCTGCAACGCGCACGCGACCTTACTGCTAAGTTCGCAGCCAAGGAAGGTCGTCAGCCACGCATCATGGTGGCAAAGATGGGACAGGACGGTCATGACCGCGGTGCAAAAGTGGTTGCCACTGGATATGCCGACTGCGGTTTCGACGTCGATATGGGTCCATTGTTCCAAACTCCAGAAGAAGCAGCTCGTGAAGCTGTGGAGAACGATGTGAATGTGCTGGGCGTATCATCGCTTGCTGCCGGTCACAAAACTCTGGTTCCCGCCGTCATTGAGGAACTCAAGAAACTTGGACGTGAAGACATCATCGTAATCGCAGGTGGTGTGATTCCAGTACAAGACTATGACTTCCTCTACAAGGCTGGCGTGGCAGCCATCTTTGGTCCTGGCACCAATGTCATGAAGTCGGCAATCGAAATCATGAACATCTTGCTCGACGAAGAGTAACGCACGATTTGATTGATACTTTATACAATTCAGCCCCCTGCCAATTGTGTACAGGGGACTGAATTTCGTTTATAGAGTTAAGAAAAAGCTTTCTAGTTGGCATTCAAATCCTCAATCTGATCAATGATTTCCTGATACTGGTGCTGCGTCTTATAGTGGAGTTTAAGACCAATAATAAGACCTAAGATAGCTCCTATAGTTCCACTTATAACTAAAGGCATCATTCCCTCTCGACCTAATTTCAGATAAATTTCATAAACGAACCAAGCGAACCAGATAAGAACCATTATTAGACCTATTAGCAACCAATTACTGTCGAACTTCTTGGCACGTGCCATCTCACGGCGCACTTCCATCAAGTCATTCTTCATGAAATGTGGATCACGGATCTTACGGGTATTATAAAATGTTGCACCTACAGATGCCAACATCAATACACATGTGGCTATCCAAAAGGCAATGGAGAGACCCGATAAGGAAACAAAAGCCCAATATCCGTATGGTATCATAAACAGTCCTACGGCCATGATCACATAATTGCGGCGGTTGATACTCGACACGTTTTTCTTCATTGAATTTCTAATGAAGCTGTCATTTACTATTTCCTGCTTGTCCAGCTTATCCTTAAGGACATTGAGTTGCTGGCGCATTGCTTCTAATTCATTATCCATAGTTTTAAGGTTTAATCGTTCATACTCTTTAGTTGTTCTTTAATGCGATAGAGACGAGTACCTACGCTGGAAGTACTGATACCAACAATCTGACCAATCTCTTCATAACTCATGTTTTCAAGCCACAGCAATACTATTGCCCGGTCGAAAGGTTGCAGACGACTGATTCGCTTGCGGAGCAGGTCCACCTGACGAGTATCGTCATCACGGTCATCAAAGAGATTAATGTTCATCGACAAAGGTTCGGTGGCATTACGGCGTTTCTTTCGATCAATAGAGATGCAGGTATTCAATGCTACGCGGTATATCCACGTTTTGATGTCGCTGCGTTTCTCGAACCCTTCAAATCCACGCCACATGTTGATTACCGCCTCTTGAAACAGGTCGTTAACCTCATCGGCATCTTTAGAGAACATATAACACACAGTGTAGATGGTGCTTTTATGCTCTTTGACTGCTTGAGCGAATCTGGATTCTAAATCATTCATTTGTTGCTCAATTTTTAATTACTTCTAACCATTAGACGCATTTAATACCTAAAAATCACACAAAAGAGTGAAAAAATCGATTAATACTTCTATGCTATTATATATAATAATGAATTATATCTTTATCCATCGTTCTGAGCGAAGACGAATCAGGAATATGGCTCCACGGAAACATAGTTCTATACACATTGCCGTCCATACGCCGATAAGTCCCATCGACCCCACGAGCACGGCAGCGAGAGTGAGTCGCACAGCCCAAATACTGAATATGTTCATCCAGCATGGCACAAGTGTGTCACCGGCCCCCACCATAACTCCGTAGCATACTATCGATGCCGCAAAGAGTGGTTCGGCAAACGCCTCAATGCGTAATATTGCCGCTCCTAATTCCACAACTTCTTGAACAGGAGTCATAAAGTTCATTATCAATGGCGCAGCAAAATAAAGCAGTATGCCCATAACTCCCATTATTGTCATACCCATAGTTACTGTAATGTTGGCAAATCGACGCATAAGGTCACGGCGCTTTGCTCCGGCACTCTGCCCCACCAACGTGGTTGCAGCTTCTTCCATACCGTAACCCGGCATATAGCACAGACTTTCAGCAGTTATGGCAAAAGAGTTGGCTGCAATAGCTATACTTCCCAAAGGAGCAACAATAGCTGTTATTAAGACCATTGCCGAGCACAATAACGTATGTTGGAGGGCTATGGGGAAACCTATATTGAATGCCTTTCGTATACATGAACGTTGCGGACGATAACTGCCTGAGTCCTGAATGAGATTGAGTTCGCGACTATGAACCACCAAATAATAAAGCATCATCATGCACACAATTACTTCGGCAAGAATTGTACCCATGGCAGCTCCCACTACGCCCTTTCCCAAGCCGGGAATCGTCACTTCAAAACCCATGATGCTGAAATGGTGCGATGGAAAAATAAAAAGAAAGTTGAAAAGCACATCAAGAACGCACATAACTACGTTCAGGATGCTTGGGGTACGCATATTACCGCTGCAACGCAGCATACCACCAGCAAGAAACTCTATAATCAGGAATGGTATTCCTAGCATAAATATCAAGAAATACTTTGAAGCATTTCCAATAATGTTTGAATTACCTCGTAACCAAACAGGCAGTATATCGCTCAATGAGATTCCCAAAACCATGATTCCTAATCCAAAAAGCAGACAACATACAAGCGACTGACGAAGTACACTTCTCGCACCAGTGAAGTCATTCGCTCCAATGCGATGCGCCACTTGGACAGAGAAACCTGTTGCTGCAGCACTGCATATGCCACCAAAGAGCCAGAGAGAAGACGAGACAAGACCAATCGATGCGGCATCATCAGCACCGAGCTGCCCAACCATCGAAGCATCGATAAACTGCATAACTATCGACGAGAGCTGGGCAATCATAGCTGGCACACTTAGCAGCGCTGTCAGCTTTACCTGTTCGCGAAGTGCCATCGATCGTCCATCGCGAATCTTGACAAGTATTTCGTCGGTAGTGTGTCTCATCACATTTCCTGTTTAGACTACAAAATTACGAAAAACTCACGAAATACCTTTACCTATTCGTTTCGTACTTCTTTATACAAGTACTATCTATTTTCTTCTACCTATTCGTTTATTACTAATGCAAAAAAGCCCCGCCCCGTATTGGGGCAGAGCCTTTTTTTATTGGATTAACAGAGTAATCGCTCTCTTTTTATTTAAGGCGCTCGATGGTGACGGCGCGGCTCAGAGGAGCGGTCTTTGGACCATTGTCCACATCGGGACGGTTGCTGTCGTTAATCTGAGTATTCAGGCGATCAGCAGCAACTCCCTTACCAACGAGAGCGTTCTTGACAGTAGCAACACGGTCCTTGCGGAGGCGAGTGTTGATCTTGTCGTTACCAGTGTAGTTGTCGGCCCAACCAGTAAGCATGTAGTTCTTGTTCTCATCAAGCATCACGTTAGCAACTGCATCTACGATGTCGTTCTGTACGCCAACGATCTTAGAAACGTTGATGGGGAAATAAATGGTTGCCAGAGGAGCATCCTTATCAGGCTTTGGTCCAGGACCAGGAACTGGCTTGTTGCAGTCCTTGAGTTGGTTCTCGAGGTCAGCAATGCGACGATCGGCTGCTTGCAGACGAGCTACGAGAGCATCACCCTGAGCATCGGTGTACTTGTAAGTGGGGCAAACGGGAACCACTGGAGCGGTCCAGTCACGCTTGTTAAACTT
This sequence comes from Muribaculaceae bacterium, assembly GCA_017651515.1. Taxonomy (GTDB): domain Bacteria; phylum Bacteroidota; class Bacteroidia; order Bacteroidales; family Muribaculaceae; genus Sodaliphilus. The sequence goes on from JAGCCU010000016.1 coordinate 41,777, forward strand.
ATAAGCAAGACCGAGCATAGCGCTAGGATACTCTACCCAAGTGCGGTTGCCGGCACCATCAACATGCTCCTGCATCATTTCGAAACGGAGGTCGAGGAGGATGTCAACAGCGTTGCTGATTGCGAATGTGTTCAGTAAACCAGCACGGAGGCTGAGGTTACGAGCGGGCTTGTTGCCACCTGCGTACTTCCAGTCACCCTTGCCATTGGTGCCTTCACGATAGAATGCCCAGTGAATGCTTGCACCAGCATAAGGAATAGCGTTGTAGAAACGACCGGGAGTGTAGCCACAGATCCAGTTGGTCAGGTTCAACATAGCGTCGCCAGCGGCACCGATGTTGTTGAAGAACTGGAAGTTCTTACCTGCCTTGCCATTCAGTTTGTCGTTCATGTCAGTACGAATTGCCATGCCATAGTAAGTTGCACCCTTCATCTGGTTGAACTCACCCATAACACGCAGTCCTACTATTGGAGAGAACCACTTACCAATAACCAAAGCACCTTTCCAGCCGATACGATCGCCAAAGTCAACACCGCGATCATACTTAGACATCATAATACCAGCACCACCCATCACACCGGCAAACCAGTTATCCTGGAAACGGTTGAAAGTGTAGCCTTGAGCTGGATCCTCAACATAGGTCACCTCCTGTGCGTTAGCAACAGCGGGAGCCATGAACATAGCGCATGCAAGCGCCAGCAAAGTAATCTTTTTCATAGACTTACGTTAAATTTTGTATCTGTTAAACAATAAAAAAATTATATTCACACGCAAATTATTGTGCAAATGTATATCAAATTTTTGACATGAGAATAACTTTTTCAAAAAAAAATCAAAAAATTATCGATTTTTTTTCGATTTGAGCCATTTAAGGGCATTTTCGGCCACTTTTTCGGAAGTAAAGCCAAATTTCTCGTCAAGAATTTTATACGGTGCCGAGGCTCCAAAGTGGTCAAGACCGTCAATATGACCATCAACCACCCGACTCAGCGTAGACGGCAATCCTGCCGTAAGACCATACGAAGGCACACCGCTAGGTATCACACTACGACGATAGTCTTCGTCCTGCTGCAGGAACAGCCCTATGCTGGGCACCGACACCACCTGAGAACGCACGCCCTCGCCAGCCATGAGCTGGGCAGCAGCCACCAGTGTCGATACTTCAGAGCCGTTTCCAACAAGCACAATATCGGGATTTTCCACCTTATTAATAATATATCCGCCTCGCTGAGCACCGAGAGCCTCTTCATAACGATTGCCAGAGGCGGCAGGCAAATCGACGATGTTCTGGCGCGAAAGGATGAGCGCTGTTGGCGTCAGGACGTTTTCCATTGCCATCTTCCAACACACACTTGTCTCAGCGGCATCGGCAGGACGCAGTACGAGCATACTGTTACGGCCACTATGGTTTTTAAGTTCTTCCATCAGGCGAATCTGCGCTTCCTGTTCCACCGGCTCGTGTGTAGGTCCGTCTTCGCCCACGCGGAATGCATCATGCGTCCAAATGAACTTAACAGGCAGTTCCATCAGAGCTGACAAGCGTACCGCTGGTTTCATATAGTCGCTGAACACGAAGAACGTGCCACAGGCCGCTATCACACCGCCATGCAGCGCAATGCCGTTTATGATAGCTGTCATTGCCAGTTCACTCACTCCAGCATGCAGGAAAGCACCCTTGAAATCATGACGGGCAAATGCCCCAACCACCTTAAGGAAGGCGTCGGTCTTGTCACTGTTGGCAAGATCGGCACTCGACACGATCATATTGCCAGCCTTACGCCCCAGCTCTGCCAACACGTTCGCACTAGCTGCACGTGTAGCAATACCGGGCTTGTGTTCAATAGCTGAATAATCCACCTCTGGAGGTGTTCCATTAATATATTTTGCCAGTAATTCCGCTTGTTCTGGATTTGCATCGGCCCAAACCTTTTCCTGTTCACGGCGTTCTGCAACAATCCTGCGAAGTTCTTCGGTACGGTCTGCATAAAGCTTTTCTGTTTCGGGAAAGATTGCCCAGGCATCATCAGGGTTACCACCCAAGTTGAGTACCGTTTTGGCATAGTCGGCACCGCTCTTGCCTATAGGCTGGCCGTGAGTGCTGCACTTGCCTTCAAAACTTTCGCCTGTGGCTGTAACACATCCACGCCCCATGACTGTATGCCCAACGATGAGCGTTGGACGTTCTTTTTCGGCAATAGCAGAATCCAGAGCCTTAGCAATGGCTGTCGCATTGGTACCGTCAACCTCTATTACGTTCCAGTTCCAGGCACGGTACTTTGCCACGGTGTCTTCGTTAGACACGGCATTGCAGTCGGTCGAGAGCTGAACAGTATTGCTGTCGTAGAACATTATCAGGTTGCTAAGGCCCAGATACCCGGCAATGCGGGCAGCCTCTTGTGAAATACCCTCCTGTACGCCACCGTCGCTGATAAACGCGTAAGTCTTGTGAGCGAGTGTTTCACCAAAGCGCGCTACGAGGAAGCGCTCGGCTATTGCACATCCCACGGCCATCACATGGCCTTGGCCAAGCGGACCACTGGTGTTCTCCACACCATGTTTGACATCCAACTCGGGATGACCTGGCGTTACACTACCCCATTGGCGGAAAGCCTTCAAGTCGTCAGTCGTGTATTTACCTGTTAGGTGCAACACGCTGTAGAGCATTGGCGACATGTGGCCGGGGTCAAGGAAGAAGCGATCACGGCCCATCCACTGCGGAACATCGGGATCAGTTACCAAGTACCGCGAAAAGAGGACATTCACGAAGTCGGCTCCACCCATGGCACCGCCCGGATGGCCCGAATTAGCATTTTCAACCATTGTTGCAGCCAAAATGCGAATATTGTTGGCTGCACGTTGCATTATCTGTTCATTTATCATAAAAATATGTCACTTCTATTTCACTCTACAAATTTAGAACAATATTTTGAAACAAACAATAATTTCAACTATTATTTTTTATGATGTGGTGTTTTTTTCCACATTTATTTTAAGAATCATGATTTATGGCAATAAAAAACTGGGAAATGGCCAGAAATCCCAACCATTTCCCAAGATATTTTCTTGTTATTATTTTTCTATCTATGCTTCTTTCTCTGTCTCTGCTTCAACACCACCGGCAGGTTTGCTTCCCACAAGAGCATAGAACAGGATGTAAGCAAGCATTGCAACTACGATCCAATAGCTTTGGATGTCTCCAACTTTCTGAGCCATCAGATTCTGGATTAGAGGCATCACACCGCCACCAACAACCATCGTCATGAATAATCCCGAAGCTGCAGCAGTAAACTTACCCAATCCCTCGGTTGCCAAGTTGAAAATCACGCCCCACATTACCGATGTGCAGATACCGCAAAGGATAATGAACAGCACCTTAACAGGAACATCAGCACCCTTAAGAGTCATCTTTATGTCTTCGGGCATAAAGATTGCAATCAACAAGAACAGGATTGCAACAGCCGTAGTAGTAGTGAGCTGAGCACGTGGCGACACCTTACCCGAAATAAGAGAACTACTGAAGCGACCAACCAGCATCAGCAACCAATAAATAGCAGCAATTGCTCCTGCAACAGCAGCACTTCCAAGTACACCGCCTTTCGCAACTGGCTCACTCAAATAGAACAGCAACTGGCCGGGAATACCCACCTCAATACCCACATAGAAGAAGATAGCAATGATTCCCAAAACAAGATGCTTGTATTTCAAAGCGCCCTTGACTCCACCCATCACATTCTGTGCTTCTACTTCTGGCTCTTGCAATTTCGTGAAGAAAATTACAACAAACGAGAGAGCAAAGATGGCCAGTGCAATCAACAGCAATGGTTGCACTTTAACCAGAGATGTGTCTTTGGTAATCTCGCCAATCATGAAGCCAGCCAACATAGGAGTAAGCGTTGCTGCTAATGAGTTGAGAGAACCACCTGTTTGTATCAGCTGATTTCCGCGGTTTCCACCTCCACCAAGCAAATTGAGCATAGGATTCACCACTGTGTTCAATATACACACACAGAAACCACAAATGAAAGCACCCAACAAATAAACAACGTAGGTGCTGATGGCTTCAACGCTAAGCAAGCTGGATACATATTGCACTGCAATTCCAATAAAGCCAAGAGCAAGAGCGACTAAAGCCGTCTTCTTGTAACCAATCTTGGTAATCATTATACCTGCAGGTATGCCCATGAACAAGTAGGCTGCGAAATTCATCATGTTTCCCATCATTCCAGCCCAATTGTAATGCTCTTTCCAGATAGTTCCAAATGGAGCGGCCATATTCGTTACAAACGAAATCATAGCGAAAAGGAACATCATCGCAATAATCGAGACTAATGCCCCACCTTTGTTTTCTTTAGTCATAATTTACTCAAATTTCAAATTTTGTTATAGTATCTTTTAATTTCTCTCAAAATAGCTGTCAAAATTACGCAATTTCCTAAATATGCGCAACAAATGACACAAAAACACCATTAATTGCACACCTTATTACCATAATCAGTACTCTCGCTCACCGAAAATGGCAGTGCCTATACGCACCAACGTCGAGCCGTGTTTCACTGCTATCGGCCAGTCGTCGCTCATGCCCATACTAATCTGGTCAAAGAACCTGTCTTCGGGATAGAACTCCTCTTTTACAGCGTTGAACGTATTTTCTACGATCGAGAATTCACGGTCTATCTGAGCCTGATCATCAGTGAGTGAAGCCATAGCCATCAGCCCACGGATGCGCACACCCTCAAGACCATTCATCTCGCCCAACGTTAAGGCTGTGAGCAACTCCTCGACAGCGAAGCCAGACTTAGCCTCTTCCTGAGCCACATGGAGCTGAAGCAAAACGTCGATAACCCGCCCTATGCGCAAAGCCTCCTTATTAATCAACTGAAGCAAACGTACACTGTCAACGCTTTCAATCATTGCGGCATGTGGGACAACCTGGCGCACCTTGTTGGTCTGAAGATGACCTATGAAATGCCAACGTATATCCGACGGCAACTGAGGTGCCTTAGATGCAAGCTCCTGGGCTCGGTTCTCGCCGAAGATGCGCTGTCCAGCATCGTAGGCCTGCATGACAACCACGGCTGGATGAAACTTTGAAACTGCCACCAGTTCAACACCTTTCGGGAGTTGTCGCTTTATGGCAAGAATATTGTCTTTTACACTCATCTCAAAGGGGTTATTTCTTTGCCTTATCGGCAAGGGTTCTCGAATTGTTGGCAGCAAACACATCCATCAGCATTGTTTCGGTGATTGACGCAATCTCAAAATCGGCCAACGTACCTTTCATGCCGTCCATAAACACCGATAGAGCCTGGCTGAAGTCGCAGGCCTGTACCATCTGGAACGATGCAGTGCGCTTTTCTACAGCCGTTTTCTCATCGATAGTAATGAAATTGGTCTTTACTTTGTACCACCTGTCGCCACCTTCCTTATAGAAGATGTCGCTCAGATTTACCCTTCTCACAGCACTGACCGAGAAATCGCCTGAAATGTACGGCTGCATCTCCTCGGTAATGCGTGCCTCAGCCTCAGTAAACGACAACGCATCCACGAGGTATGCCTCAGTAACGGTTTTCTGGATACCGTCATCCATCATCTTATCGAACTTGACTTTACATTCAAACCAATTCATAATATCCTATATTATAATTAACTAATAATTTTTCTCTTCGCTTCGGCATATTCATCGCGCAGTTCGGCTATTACCTCAGCGACAGTCTGCACAGGCTTGCCCTTCATCAGACTAGCAACCTGACCAATCTCCAGTTCTCCATTGTCGAGATCCCCTTCGAAGATGCCAAGCCGCGACTTGCCAACACCAATGATTTCCAGCAACTCGTCACTCGATGCACCGGCATTCTCGGCTTGCTCAATAGCATTGAAGAAGCCACCACGCACAAGGCGTGTGGGCGATAGCTTGCGAAGCAACAACTTCGTGTCACCTTCGTTCAGGTTCAGACACAACTGCTTAAAAGCATCGCTGGCGCTGCTCTCCTCCGTGAGAGCGAAACGCGTACCAATCTGCACGCCTTCGGCTCCAAGCACTTGCATCGCCAAAATGGCATCACCGGTAGCAATACCGCCGGCTGCTATCAATGGTAGTGAAGTTGCTTTACGCACGGCAGGTATCAAGCAAAGCGTAGTGGTTTCCTCACGTCCGTTGTGACCGCCAGCCTCAAAGCCTTCGGCAACTACAGCATCCACACCAGCCTCTTCGCACTTGCGGGCAAACGTACTCGATGCTACCACGTGAGCCACTTTTATGCCACGTTCATGTAGCCACGAAGTCCATTTCTTGGGACTGCTGGCACTGGTGAATACCACTGGCACATGTTCCTCGGCTATTACCTCCATAATCTGGGCTGAATCGGGTTTCATCAACGGGACGTTCACCCCAAACGGTTTATTTGTGGCTTGTCGACATTTGACAATATGTTCACGTAACACTTCGGGTGTCATTGATCCTGCGCCCAGCAGGCCTAATCCGCCGGCATTGCTCACGGCAGCCGCCAAACGCCAACCACTGCACCAGACCATTCCACCTGCTATCACTGGTATTTCAATACCGAACAGTTCGGTTATTCTTCCTGTCATCATTCTCTTAAAGTATTTTTTGCGAAGTTACTGCAAAAAGACCAAACCGCCATATTTAGCACTCATAAAAAAACAAAAATAACCCATCTCACTTTCTGTACACCTAGTAGCAACTTGTTGTTACATAAAAAATCACACCCCTGGATTTCATTTCCAGAGGTGTGTCAATTATCTACTTGTAATAAATCTAATTGCTTATTTGATTGTTTAATCGTTTACTTGTACTCCTCTAATCAATCTTCAAGATGATATTGATCAATGCATTAACATCCTCAACGTCAATCATGCCGTTGTCATCCATGTCTCCATTTCCTGGATAGTCGGATTGTGTCTTGACCTTAAGAATAATGTTTATTGCTGCATTTACGTCCTCTACATCGACGAGGCCACTGTTATCAAAATCACCCAATATTTCAACAGGATTGTGGCCAAAGCTGAAGTAGAAACGTCCAACCTCCTCGTTCTTGCCGAAGAAATAGTACTTGCCATTTTTAGAATTGATGAGCTGATACATAATCTCAAGCACATAGTCGTTACCTGGTGAGCACGTATTCAACAAATCTATCACGAGGTTCGACGCATAGAAATACTTCTTATGCTTGTCGCCATCCTCATCCATCTGGTACTGGTAATCCACGCGGTTCCAACCATTTAGTACTTCGCCATCAGGGTCGCATAGACGCCATTGCAGAGATACATCTTCCAGCTCCACTCCACTCTCTCGCAGACAACGCACCCAGTATTCATCAAGAATTAACGAACTAATGTTCCCCAAATGCCCATCTGGTGTCTTAGTCCCATCGCCATTTAGGACAAAATTCACCATTCTGGCATCCACATACATGGTCAGACCTGCAGTCTCTTGATCGTAGAAACTAACCTCCGACTGTTCCTTGCCAGGCATAAAACACACTTTGTAGTTCTCGCCGCCATTGTTATAGTAGAACTTATTGCCTGAGCCGTCAATACCCTCAAAATAAACCTCAAGGATATAACTGGTGCCCTGATTCAAGTCCTTAAGCAGATTAATATCTAGTCCACTCACGCCCCACTCATCAGAGCCAATGTTTTGACCATCAACCTCATGCCATACTTCAGGCTCGGTATCAACGGGATAAATCGATGCGCAGATCTTCACGCCCTGCACAGTACCGGTAGTCAAAGCGCGGAAGCCGTCAACCTTGAAAACAGACTCGGCGTTGGTGCCACCTTCAGACAAATCCACCAGCGGCATTCCCGATTCAGGAAGTTCCTGACTTTGCAGACCGCCTTCATCAATAATTTGAAGGCTCACTTGCGTGAAAGCAGCATTTACACCAAAACTGCAGCACATTACAATGCTCAACAAAAGTAAGATTTTTTTCATAGTCAATGTATTTAATTAGTTAAGCTTATATTTTCACTGGCAAATATAAATCTTATTTCCCCACATAACAAACATATTTGCAGCTATTTTCAAAAAACTATTACTATTGGCAGTATTCTCACTATCAGCCACTAACCTATTTTGCTCCTATCGCTCTCATCAGCTCGGCAGTGCTACTGTGACTGTGGCCGTTCAGGTTATAAAGGTATTGGTTCACATCAGTTGGCCCGATGAGGCGGGCATTGTCAAAGCGTTCGGGATGGGTGATGCGTGTGAATACCACGCGCTGGATGGCAGTTGGATCGCACGTTGCTACGCTATAACCCATATATTCGGGGATGTCTCCAGGTCCATTGCTGCTCCAGTATGCCACGCGACCATCGGAGGTCATTCCCAGGAAAATCACGCTGTGTCCGGCCTCTTGCAGATGTCCCTTGATGCCGTCGTCGCCAATTATCGCACCGCCGTCATGGCCGCGGCTCTCATTACGATTCCAGAATATCTTCATCAGGTCACCGCGCACAGCCTTACACCATATAGGGTGGCCGCGCCACTCATCGTCGGTGAGATAACGCTCATCTAGAGTTTCCTTCACGCTGTCGTTCTTAGCACCGCGAAATGCCGTGAAGCTGTAGCCGGCATCCAGTTCATGCACGAGAACCGCCAGTCCCGGACCGTTGGCATTTGCTCGACCCCAGAACCCCACCCCATCGTCCTGTCCGATGCCATCGGGATTCAATTCATCCTTAATACCAAGATACGGCTTCATATTTCGCCAGGCTTCAGTAGAAATCACTCCACTTTTATTCCACATCAACAATGCCTTTACAAGTAAGGCATAGATGGCACTGGAGCAAAACGATGGCTGGGCCTGATGCGGGTTAAACTGCGGATATTTGTCATTTCCAGACATACAAAACGCCTCGTGCAGACCGCGCCACGTAGTTTTAGAGAACACCTCGTTGGGCCTGCTGCCTGTGTAATATCCTCCGCGCAGTGGAAACGAGTCGATAGCAGCGATTACAGTACGCTGCCAGTCCCAGTTTACGCCATCATTAGCAATACAATGAATCAAAGGAAATAGTGCACAGCACAATAAAAAAAGTTTCTGTTTCATTTCAGGTGGGTTCTACGAGGCTCTTTTTTTCTCAGTCCGACGATTGATCCAATAGGTCACTGCAAGAATGACAAGTATTGTAATAAAAAACAATATTCCTGCTATCGCATAGGCAGTCTGACGTTTCGTATTATCAAGCTTCGATGGATATACACAAAGCAGCACTATGCATAAAACAAGTAGCACTAATCCAATACAGACAATCAGCCTCCACAAAGTTCCCCACCAGTCGTAACCGAATAAATACTTATATACAACTAAAAAAAGATCGGTATGCTTAATGCTATCCAGAAAATCAACGGAACCCAGTAAAAAATGTCGGTAATAATAGTCACAGCGATAATGATGGTGGACAAGAACACCTGAATGAAAAAGCCTTCGGGCAATGAGTGCCTCGTGTGACGTGGGGAATGACGGAATACAAACCATGTTGGCAGCATAATTACGATGGAAACAATCATCATACCCCAACTGGGATTAGCTGAAAACCAATCAACAGCGACATCTATTAAATCATGAACCTCTTTGCCAGATTCATAGTCAGGTTCAAAATTTAAGATTTTTTCCAACACCAGCATAATGACTGTCATGATAAACAGCATCTTAACAGGTGGAAATGACACTTGACGACGTCCGCTGATGTATTCACTGATCAGTTGGCCGGGGCGTAAAAACAATTGCATCAGGGTGCAAGGAAGCGAGCGCGAGTCCATGCCCCAAAACAACATAATGCCTTGTCGCACCGTCTGCCACGACACTTTTCCCACGCCGGCCTTTTGCCCGCAACGAGGGCAGTAATTGTCACTAAATTCTGTTCCACAATTCGCACAATGCTGCACGGTGTCAACGTTGTAATTTTCATAGTGGAATGGATTGCGTCGCCATTCACGGAATCGTTTATATTGTTCTTTAAGTGTCATATTCTACATTTCCGTTCAATCTACAATACTCTCAACAGGGCAAAGTCACAAACATCTCAGAGTTCTCTCAGGTCTCAAAGTTCTCCGAGGTCTCTGAGATTCACTCTGTTTTGGGTTGGCAGCAGGCTTTGACAGTGTCGGTGGGAGCACAGCACTCTTGTTTGGATGAAACTGGACAACACGTTGGAGAAGCCGTGATTGGTTCTGCGTTGACATTGAGCGATTTCAATCCTTTGATAATTTTGTCATCGTTGTTTTTCTGTGAATCATAGGTCACGGTGACTGTCTTTTCTTCCACATTCACTACTACATCTTTAATGCCCTTGCCAAGCGCTGGAACGTTGTCCATAATTTTTATGGAGCAGTTTTCACAATGTATATCGGCAGCAAAGACCGTCGTTTTTACATTTTCGGCTTTCTTGTCTTTGGCTGTCCCAAGTGCCAGGCCCAGAGTCAATATAAGGGCAAATAATACGAGTTTCTTCATTTTTGTGAGTTTTTATTGTTCTAATTTAAATTCTTGACTAATAAAGATTCCATCGGAAACCGACATAGAATTTTCGTCCCATGAGCGGTCCCCACACGTTCATTGAATTGAATTGGCGTGTAAACGGCTCATCCGCTCCGATGATGGGATTGAGTTGGCGATAGTCGGTGATGTTCTCACAACCGGCATACACCTCGGCCCTGCCAATCTTGTGGGTCACCTGCGCGAAAAGCAGACAGTAGGTCGGAGAGTTATAACTGCCCTCAAGATTGATTTTGCCGCCTGGCACACGCGCCGGGCCATTGAGTTGCCCCGTAATGTCGAACACCCAAATGCGGAATCGCGTGGCATATTGCAAGTTTATAAGACCTTTGAAGCGACTCATTAGTGGCCGCGATACGGTCCGATGGCCATTGCCCAAATAAAGCGGATTTCCTCCTGTATTGTGCGATTCAACGACAGGAACAGCCAAGCGGCTGTGAGTATAACGAAATGTGGCTAGGAGTTCCAGCCTTTCGACAGGAGTCCAGTTGAAGTCCAGTTGCCACGTACTGGTACGGTTACACTCCTTGGAGTTGCAGAGCAGGATGGTATTTCCCCACGGCTCTTGTGTGGCCACAAGCGAACGAAAGAAATGGGTGTGGAAAAAGTCCAGACTCAACGAGGCGTTATTGTCGCGCCCCAACTTGAACGTTTGTGTCAGACTACCGCCCACAGTCAGGGCTTTTTCCATATCACGATAACCATCTTCGGCTTTAATCTCATATCCCGTGGCGAGTATACCCAGATTCTCGATAACTGAGCGAGGCGTGCGATAGCCCATACCTGCCGACGCTCGCAAAACCGTCTTGGGCGCTATGTCCCATTTTATGTGTGCTCGCGGTGTGAACAAAAGTTTGTCGCACCAGTCGTTGTAGTCACCCCGAACGCCGGCCACAAGCGTCAGCTTGTCGCCGAACGTGTGTGTCCATTCGCCATACAGCCCCACCTCTCGCTCATCCATGTCCTCGTCAAGCGCGTTGCAGTGCCAGAACATGCCTTTTTCATTGTGGCTGAAAAAATTGACCAATTCGCCACGCACGGCATTTATGCGCCCCTGCAACCCGACCGCCAAAGTGGATTGCGGCGCAAAATAGTGATCAAACCGCACACTGAGCGACACTCCGTTCTCACGCACGTTGTAGTCGTTGTAACCAAAGTAGGAACGAGTCCTGAAATGGTCATAGTCGGCTATCATGGCAATGTTGTCTTGCCATTCGCCCCCCTCGCCGTCGCTCACAACGTGAGGCAACGGTACGGCCAACTTCAGGTAGGCGCTTGCGGCTCTATTATCGATGTGCGAACCGTAGAGCATGGGCATCGATGAATGTGTTTCATCTGAAATCGCCTCAGGGTCATGGAGCAATGCCCGCGACTGGTCGAACTCTTCTTTTCCCGATGGGTGACTGAAGTGCATCTGACCGCCGAGCCGTTCCTCCAGAGTGAAGCGGCCGCCCCAGCGTAACTGAAGACCGCTGGATGCCAACCAGAACCATCGGTTTGCCACATCCAGCTGCCGGGTGCGTGGTTGGTCGCGGAAACCGTCCTTATTACGGTCCATCGCACCCATCTCTCTCCAGTCGGTGTCAATCGAGCCATGAGCCATAAAAACAGTAGAAAGACTCTTGTCTTCATTCAATGCTATCGCCGACGTGAGGTTCACCTCGGGACGGAGCATGTCGTCAAAATAGAGATTCAAGTGCAATTTTTCATTATCAGTGGGCTTGCGAAACTCAAGATTGATTTGCCCTGTGATAGCTTCGTGCCCCGTAGTGACACTGGATATACCCTTTGATACTTGTATAGACTGCAGCCAGTCGCCCGAAATGTGGCTCAGTGCGTAAGGGGCACTCAACCCGCGCATCGTGGGGCGACTTTCGTCAAGGAACTGGGTATAGATGCCGGCGAGGCCAAGCAGACGAATTTGACGAGTGCCGCTCACCGCATCACTGTAGCCCACGCTCACCGCCGCCGAATTTTCGAACGACTCGGCAAGTGTGCAGCATGCCATCTTCTTCAGCCCTACCCTGGTGATCATTTCGTGCTTGGCAATGCCTGCACTGCTGAGATAATTGCCACGAACGGCCCCCTCGACGACGACTTCACCCAATGTGGCATTAAGCGTAGTGTCGCCTTGAGTAACGACATCTTGCGCCTGAACTGGCAGAACCGTCATCGCCACCGATATTAATAACAATATCCTAAAGACTATTGGCATTTATTCAGCTATAAAACGGTATTTTTTCTGGAACCACCTGAAGCCAAGAACCAATATTGCAAAGCTCACGACAAGTGCAGTGATTGTCATTGGGGTGTTCAGTTTTGCGAGACTTTCGTCAAAGGCATCGGGCAACAGTAACACGGAACTGTTATTAGCTACATGCACCACAATACCTGGTAAGAGGCTAGACGTGCGCCAAGCAAGCCACCCAAGCATCACGCCATATAGCGTGCCAAACACTATTTGCACAGGATTCATGTGAATCAGACCGAAGATGAGCGCCTGAATAACTATAGCAATCCATGGGCGCCGTGGCATCAACCGCAGCAAAGCGCCTAATATAGCTCCACGGCAAAGTATCTCTTCAGCTACTGGAGTCATAATGCCGGTGTCGATAAGCCCCACTATTCCACCAGTCAAGTTGTCGTAATCCTCAGCGGTCAATTTATCGGGAATGTCAATGAGCCTGTTCAGAAAATCTTCGGGAAAGCACCAGCCCAAAAACAACAACAACGACATCAGAATGACCATCGCTAAGTCAGACCGGCGAATCTTCCCAAGATTGAGCGCAGCCCAGCGACGCCACAGGAATACGGCAATACAAAGCAATGTTCCAACAAGTAGTCCTGTGGTCATGTATGGCGTCTGCCACACAGCTTCACTGTCCATCGTGCCACCTTTCAGATGGTCGGAAACCACCTCAATGACAGCAATGATGGTCACTGGTGTCACCAACAACAATCCATACACCAGTAGATACTTAATAATGTCTAAAATTCCCTTAGTTTTTTTCATTTATTTCTTATTTATACGTTTCGCTTGCCTTATTGCACCTGTGGGACAAACCAGACGACACAAGTGGCAGCCCACACATTTGTGACCGTTTATGCTCGGAGAACGCCCGTCGGCATCAAAACTGATGGCCTGGTGGCCGCCATCCATGCAAGACGTGTAGCAGCGACCGCACCCTATGCACAAACTGCGATCAATCATGGGATACACAATAGTGGAACGGTCAAGCTCAGATGGAGTTACAAACCGTGACATTTGCTCACCTACGACATTGTCAAGGGACACGATTTTTCTCTCGGCCATATAGTGTTGTAATCCCAAAATCAGGTCATATATAATGCGGTAGCCGTATTGCATCACGGCAGTACACACCTGTACGTTGCGGCAGCCAAGCTAGATGAATTCCAGCGCATCGCGCCAAGTCTCAATACCACCTATTCCGCTATACTGCACATTCTTCATTATCGGATTCTTCGTCATCTCAAGGATGAAACGCAATGCTATCGGCTTCACTGCACGACCTGAATAGCCCGACACAGTTTTCTTGTCGGTCACTGCACCGCGCTCATCCATCGTTATGCTCTTGATGGTATTGATAACCGAGATGGCATCGGCTCCAGCAAAATAAGATGCCATGGCCGGCTGGCTGATATGCGTGATGTTTGGAGTCATTTTAGGTATTACAGGTATGCTCACGTTACGCTTCACATAGGCCGTATAGAACAACACCAACTCTGAGTCCTGGCCCACATCGCTGCCCATCCCTGTCAATCGCATCTGGGGGCAGGAGAAATTCAGTTCTACGGCATCCACACCGGCTGCCTCGGCCATCTTGGCCAGTTCAATCCATTCTTCCTCGGTTTGCCCCATGATAGAGGCAACTACCACCTTCGACGGATAATTCTCTTTCAAGCGCTTCAAGATGTCGAAATCCACTTCAGCAGGATTCTCCGAAAGCTGCTCCATATTGCGGAAACCATAAAAATCACCATTCGCACTGTTACTCATCGCGTCAAAGCGAGGCGACACCTCATTAATGTCCTGCAAACAGATAGTCTTGTAGAATACGCCGCCCCACCCCATTTCGAATGCACGAGCCACCATTTCATAGTTGGTGCACACCGACGACGATGCAAGGAAAAACGGATTCTCACACTTGATTCCGCAAAAGTCTATTGAAAGGCTCGGCAACTCATCTCGCTCTTCAACAGCTTCTGGCAAATTCTTCACAATTTCACCGATCCTAATGGGGCGGTCATAGTGGATACAAGCCTGCTGAGCCGCGTCAAGATCGGCATCACTACAATCTTTCACCCACTTCCAGGCTAATTTTGCATTATCAAAACGCACGGCGCGAATTGCACGCGCAGGGTCACCTACTCGGCATGCATGACTACATGGTGCGTCGGCACAAAGCAGACATCTTGACGCTTCTTCATCGATATGAAATTGTCTCATAATAATTATTCAATTTATCTAGATAAAACACAAAGTAATACAGTCAAAACTTATGACAACAACTTAATCAAAGTTATTGCCTACAAAGGTATTGATTTTCATTGAAATAATTGCAATCTGATGACCATTTTTTACCATCCTGTCATCTCCAAATAGCAACTTAGCGTGCATTACATTCCTGCTTGAGGAAAAAATAAGCTCCATAATCCCGCTTATTTTCTTCGCAAAATTATGGAGTTGAGCGCTAATCGCAGAAGACAGAAAACCTTACCAGTTGAGCTGTTCTTGAAGGATTGTGCCATCAACCATTGGAGTGTCTTCACCAGTAAACGGTTTTCCGCTGTACTGCACACAGAGCATTATCAGGTTCTCGCTGCCAGTATTTTTCAGAGCACGTTTGCCTTCGGGCGACACCCTGATTACGCTGCCTTCAGCCACGTGGAATACTTCACCGTCAACCTGATATTGTCCTTCTCCGCGCAAAATGAAATAAAGTTCTTCGTGGGTCTTGTGAGTGTGAAGGAATCCACTGTCCTGACCAGGAACAAGCGTCTGGAAAGAAAATTCACCAGCGGCAGCACCCACTGCCTGTCCACCAAACACCTTACCTTGCAACGTGAAATCGGGTCCCATGGGTAGTTCGTAATCAATAATCTCACTGAGTTTGCCAAAATTGGCTGCGGCAAAATTCTTGCCTTGTGCGATGGTTTCAATTTTTTTCATATTAAAATTCGATTAATAGGTTATTAATGTTTTTTGTTTGATGAATATTTTTTACGGTCATTCAATATGTCGGCGAGATTGTCTAATGCCCACTCAACAAGACTATTGATGTGTGGCATCAGTGTTTTTGCCCTCTCGGTTATGTTATATTCTACACGGGGCGGTATCTCGGCAAAAGCACGACGCTGAACAAGTCCGTCAGCCTCAAGATTCTTGAGAGCTACGGTCAACATCTTTTGGGAAATGTCGGGTATAGCCGCAAGAATGTCGGAATAGCGCATTGGCTCTTCTTTGCCGTCAAGAGTAAGCAGAATGAGCATTGACCATCTGTCGCTTATACGCGTCAATATATTGCGTATCGGGCAATCGGGATAATGAGGGTCAACAATAATATCTCGTAACATCTTATATTGTGATTAATGTTATTAGTAACTTTTCGTTCGTTTCGGTTGCAAAGTTACAATAATCACATAAGCCAACAAAGAACGTGACAAAAAGTATGTCACGCACTTTGATGTTAGTAATGGGGCTTTCAAAAGATTACAAAAGCAAGTTTTATGCTTTATTAAGGCTTTAATTATGATGCACTGTTATCTATGCTGATATGGAGCAAACAAGAGAAGCTAAGATTGTTGCGATGTAGTGACCATCGCTGTAATGCCCAACGTGGGCGTTATCATCTATGCAGACGGAACACGAACCGTGACACGCGTAGCCAAATGACAACAACGATTTATGTAATATATCACAATAGTTGCCGCTGCATTGCTTGAAACAGTGCAGCGGCTATTATTATAAGTAGATTTCTCGTGGATAATAGTGTAAAACCGCTGGAAGAATTTATCTAGGACTCAGTGTAGCAATCATATTGACCAAGATGTCAAGAGCTTCGTTTGCTTTCTCGAAAGGGCACTTCATTGAGCCAGTGAAGCACTCTGGCTCTAAGGAGATCATAAGGAACCACACCTCAACCGACTGTGTACCGTCGTCTTCGTCGGTCTCGATGGAACGAACCAGGGCATAATCTTCCTTCACCATCTTTTGATCAACCTTGTGTCCTCCGCTTTCTTTCATATATACCCAGTTGTCCACACAAGCCTGCAACTGAGACTTCATAGGGCCCTCATCGTTGAAAGTAACGTCGAAGCGGATATCGCCATCGCCATCGTCATTGACAATATTAACGTACGTGTCGCCATACCAGGTCACTGCCCAGTCAGATGGATAACCAATTGAAAATGCTTCGTTCTCAAAAGTCTTGAAATCTTGGGCGAGTGCAAACATACTAATAACAAGACTCGCCAACGAAAGCATTAATGTTCTTTTCATATTGTTGTAATTATAATTATTGTTCACTTGATGAGTACTGTTTAAGACCGTAAAAACAAGCTCCGTTTAATTGAAAATACAAAGATAGTAGAAATTTCCTAATCCCAACCAATTCCAATCATATTTTTTCAAAATATCCTTACCGCTGGAAACTTCACTTCAACAAAATCAAAGCAAACTTTGCTTTTATGTCCGTTAATCACTAATTTTGCAGCATGAGTGACTTTTATCGAACAGTTAAGGGAGTGTCAAATGGCATCTACAAGGAGAAGATGAGTAAGTTCATCGCCTTTGTGGAACCTGTCGGCACAGCCGATGAAGCCAAGGCAGTTGTCAAAAAATACCAAAACGAGTACCACGATGCTCGGCACGTTTGCTGGGCCTATATGATTGGCACCGAACGAAACGAATACCTCTCCAGCGACAACGGCGAGCCGAGCGGAACGGCCGGAAAACCCATCCTGGGCCAGCTCAACTCATTCGAGCTTACAAACGTGGTTGCAGTAGTAATACGATACTTCGGCGGCATCAAACTCGGTACCAGCGGACTAATTGTGGCATATCGCGAAGCTACCCGGCTGGCCATAGAAGCCGGCGAGATACTCGAATGCCATGAACAAGCGCGTCACACTTTCGAATTCCCTTACCTATCGATGAATGCCGTGATGGGAACCATAAAGAAAACCGGTGTGAAGATTATTGAGCAACAATTTGACAACGTGTGCCGCATAACAATAGAATGTGATGCCGATGCACTGCCCGACTTCCAATCACGACTTGCTACCGCCCTCAACGGATTCTAAAAATTTGTCAATTCACAACAATTTCTTATTGGCTTGGTTTTCCCGCAAATTTAATTAAGGATTGATGATTATCAAGCATATGCTACTTCGTCACCAGCACCCTGCCTGTCATTATGGTTGGCTATGGCCTGCTTAACGCCTGCCATGTTGCTGCGAGACACGGGAAGATATTCATGGCTGTGCTTAATAAGCAGCTGCATGGTTCCAGCCTTTGAAATAATTTGCTCTACTTGTCGAAGGTTGACAAGAAACGCACGGTGGCAACGTACTATCATAGGATAATTGCTCAAATCGTTCTCAATTTGCTTCAACGTTGCACGCAACATGTCGGTATGAACTTTCCCGTTGCACACTTGGCACACTTTAACATAGTTACCCACAGCCTCGACATACAGCAAATTGGAGATAGGCAATTTCACCGAATCACTTGTATTACCCTTTAGAATAATTTCCGACGGAAGTTGAGCAATGTCGTTCTGAGATTGATTTTCTTCCCCTACTTCACTTGCCAAAATGGCTTTTGCAGGCACAGGGTGCTGCTCGGCCTTGTTTTGCAATCGCTGCAATTGCTCATTAAGCAGCCTTGTCTCCTCCAATTCGGCGGCCAGATACCTGCTGCGGTACTTGAATCGCCAGTATAAGCCAATAGCAAACGAGCAGAAGGCAATGATAAACAAAGTCCCGAAAAAGTTGCTCCACGATAACCGGTTGCTCTCAATGCTATCACTAAAAACAAAGTGGCGATAGAGGCAAATCATCAGTGCTATTAGAGGAGTGTTGATAACTTGGAACCAAAGGTTACGTTTGATGATATAGCTGGCACCTCTTTTCAATGATCGTGGCATCCCGACAAGGTATTTCAAGATGACGTCGGTAATCATGCAAACGCAAAAGCCCAAAACACCTATTGACAGCAGATGAGCATAAGTCTGCCACTGCCAGCTATCAAGCCCGAAGGGTTTGAATATCGCAAGGGCAAGTACCACAAAACTCACACTAAGTGCGCGAACTTTTATTGTCTCTTTTAATTCATTGCTCATACAGTCGGCAAAATTACTGGAAATAGTTGTCAATAACAAAACCAATCAACACTTTTTATCTCACATTTCATGTCATTCGTCACAAAAATGTGCCGAATATCCCAAAAACTTGCAGTGGCTGTGATTTAACTGCAATTTTGCAGTCAAAACATCGCAAGCAATTCCGCTCTGCACCTAAATATTTTGAGTTATGACACGAAGAACAATTATCGGAACAGTATTTATCTTTGCCGCCTTATTGAAGCTGGCAAGCATGTTGCACATATTCCACCTTGATTGGTTCGATTGGCTTTGGATGCGGCCATGGAGTGAGTATCTTGCAATTGCACTTATACTATACGTGGGCATCCGGCTCATTATCAGTAGTTATCAGCGAAATCCAGAACAGTGGCTTCGTCGCCCTTTGCCTCAGGCAGAAGACGGCAAGCGCATCAGTTGTGCCGTCAGGTTTGGAGGTGACGAATATGTATATCAAGGCGAGGTGTTTCACGGAGCACGACTCGACGCTTTCTTTGGCGGACTGCGTCTTGACCTCCGCAATGCCGTTATCAGCGAAGATGAGGAAATCGACATCCACACATTTGTCGGCGGAGTACAGCTTTTAGTACCTGGCAATGTGAATGTGGTGGTAAAAAGCCGCAGTTTCATTGGCGGTGTTGGCAACGAAACAACAGACCAGGATACTCCCAATGTACCCTGCCTTCATATCATAGCCAGCAACATGCTGGGAGGAGTAAACATCAAGTATTAATCATTAAATAATACTACAATGAAAAAAATTATTGTGTTTATTATCACTGTTCTCGTCATGATAATAATGGTGAGCATAAGTTTGAGCAGTTGCATTTCTACACGCGACACAATGAAAATCAACATGGTTGATATCGGTATGACCAAGAGCGACATTCAGCATCTGCTTGGCACGCCACTATTCAAGAATGCCGATGAGAATGTCGAAGAATGGGGCTACCACAAGATGGTGGGTGAAATAGCCGGCCCAGAACAAATGCTGTTCATCGTCACCTTTGACAGCGAAGGCAAGGTCATCGCCTATAATTCGGCCAAAGAACACCCATCTCATCTTCCTTATTGACAAAAGGGAGTTATGAAACAAGAAATCGATTCCACAAAAAGAAAGATAAATCGTATCTTTGCAATCGAAATTAATAAACCAAAATTATATGGAAAAAGAAATGAAATTCTGTCAGAGTTGCGGCATGCCGATCACCGAGGAACTGCTCGGTACCAATGCCGATGGGAGCAAGAACGAAGATTATTGTATCTACTGCTATCAAGACGGCAAGTTCCTGCAAGATTGTACAATGGACGAAATGATCGAGCATTGTGCGCAATTCGTTGATGAGGTCAACAAAGGTCTGCCTCACCCCATCACTCGAGAGGAATACATTGGACAGATGAAAATGTATTTTCCGCATTTGAAACGCTGGCGCAAAGCAATAAGCATCAATAGTGAAACCATACCAGATAATCCTGCTTTGGCAGGCGTGAAAGACCTTATTGCCCAGATGGCCGATACGCTGCCCATTACTTTTATTTCGTCGGTTGACGAAGATGGGTTCCCCTGTACCAAGGCTATGCTGTCGCCACGCGTGCGCGAGGGCGTAAAGGTTTTCTATTTCACTACAAATACATTCTCGCTACGTGTCGCTCACTATAAGGCGAATCCAAAGGCCAGTATCTATTTTTGCGACGCCGAGGGTTTCAAGGGAATGATGTTGCGCGGTACAATGGAAGTACTAACTGATGCCGCCTCAAAGGAAATGATCTGGCGCGACGGCGATACTGAGTATTATCCAGGTGGCGTGACCGACCCCAACTACTGCGTCTTGAAATTCACTGCTACCGATGGCCGTTTCTATAGCGATTACTATCCCCGCAGTTTCATAATTGAGTAAATGATGGACAACAAAGCACTTGTCGTTATCGACATCCAGAACGACATCACCAAACACTACCGCGATATCATTGACAACATCAATGCCGCCATCGAATGGGCTACGGCTGAGAATATGCATGTGGTCTATATCAAGCATCACAATATTACGGCTGGCACGCGGACATTCAAGTCTGGCAGTAAGGGTGAGGAACTGGTGTCTGATATGAAAGTTGTTTCGGATAATATCTTCGTGAAGACGAAAAGCAATGCCCTTACCAACGAGGCGTTTTTTGCTTTCATCGCAGCGAATGGCATCAATGAGTTCTACGTAGCTGGTGCAAACGCTACGGCCTGCGTAAAATCGACTTGTTTCAACATGACCAAGGCAGGCTTCATGGTGCATGTCCTCTCCGACTGCATAACCAGCTACGACCTGAAGAAGCTGCCAGAGATGCTAGCTTATTATGAAAGCAAAGGCTGTGAGGTCAAAATGCTTGCCGATTATAAACAATGAAAGAACATTATGAAACAGGAAATCGATCCCAATAACACCAGTCGGGCGCAGGCATTCGAACTGTGGATGAAGTCGCCCATGCCGATGGTGACGCTCACGAAGACATTCGATGTGACGCGACTTCGTATAGTGAGCAGGCGAAGGGACATTAAGTTTAATCTTCTCCTGTGTTGGTGCATCGGCAAGGCTGCTAGCATGATGGACGAGTTTTACCTGCTACCAGAAAAAGGACTGTTGTTCAAGTATGACCGTTTGGCCATTAATGTGATAGTGAATAACGTTGCTGCTGGCATCAACTCATGTGACATTCCCTATACTGATGACTTGGAAAAGTTCAGCTACGAATATATGGTTCTGACGCAATCGGCCAGCACATCCTGCCAGAGTTCCTTCGTAGATGATGCGATGGTTATAGGCACATCAGCGATGACGGCCACTGAACTCGACTGCATCGTCAATCAATATACCGACCAGTTCTGCAATCCGATGGTGATGTGGGGCCGTTACCGAAAAGGCTGGCTGAGGACAACCTTGCCCATTTCCTTCCAGTTCCACCACGTTCAGATGGACGGTGGACATGCCGCCCGATTTCTGGCTAACTTGCAAAACGAAATTGATAAACTATAAAACTAGAGTGCATCATCAACCAGTGCGAAGAAATCGAAAAGGATGACTCAGTTGCCAAACATCATAACAGCAGTTAGGATAGTAGGCTCTTTGGGTTTGCTCTTCTGTGATGTAATGGGTGCGGCATTTTGGACAATCTATGCCTTCTGTGGCATCAGCGACATAGCCGACGGGGGGTTAGCGCGAAAGTTCATGAGTGTCACTAAGACAGGAGCATTGTTGGACAGCATGGCTGACATCTGTTTTGTGGTGTGTTGTAGTTTGAAACTACTGGCAGTTTTCGAACTTCCATTATGGCTGTGGATCTGGGCAGGAGTAATAGTCACGATAAAAGTCATCAATCAGATGTCGGCACTTGTGATGCAAGGAAGATGCATCTTTCCTCACACAATCGCCAACAAGGTAACTGGATTTCTGCTATTCATCGCAATTCCCCTATTATTTTGGTCAATCATTCCACTTGCATTTGTTGCCGCTGTAGCAACCTTTGCAGCCGCTCATGAAGGATATTTCATAAGAACAAATAGTTAAAATTGCGTTAAAATCCTTCATTGCTCTTGACTCATCCCTTAGGGCACACATTAACTTTGCAATCGCTTAGCAAAAAACATCGCGCGATATGAGTAATAGAACAAAGTTGAAAATCGGAGAGTTCTCACAGTTGATGCAGGTCACGGTAAAGACACTGCGTCATTATGAGCAGAAGGGCCTGCTATTGCCTGACGAGGTGGACGAGTGGACAGGCTACCGCTATTACAGTATTGACCAGATGCAGAAGCTGCAAGCCATCCGCGACCTGCAACGTCTCGGTTTCTCGCTGGATGAGATCAAGGATTTGTTCGAGGACGACTCGCATATCCCAAGCATCCAGCAACTGACAGAAAAAATCAAGGAAACGGAAACACAACTGAAAGCACTGATAGCCCGTCGTAACCAACTGCTCGACTGGAGGAACGCTCGTAAAGAAATGAAGACAATGGAAAAATTCAGCATTCAATCGCTGCCCGAAATCATCGTGGCAAGTCATCGTGAAGTCCTCCCCGACTACGCTGCCCTAGGCCCGCTGTGTGTTGAAAAGATCGGCCCCGAAATGCAGCGTCTCGGCTGCAAATGCCCGCCACCGGGCTACTGCTTCACCGTGGAGCACAACAAAGAGTACACACCAACAGACATCGACATCGAGTATTGTGAACAGGTGGAAGAGATGGGGCAAGACAGCGCTATCATCCAGTTCAAACGCCTGCCCGCCGTGCCCCGCGCACTCTGCATGAAGCACATTGGCCCCTACGAACGCTTCTACGAGTCGTTTACCGAGGCCTTCCGCTACATCGAGGAGCACGGCTTGAAGCCCATCGGACAGCACCGCACCTGCTATATCGACGGAGCCTGGAACCAGGAAGACCCAGAGAAATGGCTGTCAATAATTCAGATTCCAATAGAATAAAAGAATGTCTGCTTCAAACATTTGAGGCAGACATTTAATATTTTCAAAGCCGATGCATTGTCGGGTTTAGCGGGCCATAATGTATATATCGCGCATTGCTTGGGCATCGAGAACCTCCATGGCACCCAGGGTTATGGTGCCGCCGCGTGAGCACTTGTCGACCATTGTGTCTATCTCCTGATCGGTGATTTCTCGTCCCAGCAACTCATGGATATTGGTGGGCATGCCAATCTGGCGATAAAACTCCTCAATGGCACAGATGCCACGCTCGGCAGTCTCATCGGGATGCGAGAAATCGTTGGGAATTCCCATCACATTTACGGCAAACTGCACAAATCGACTCAGGTGCTTGTCCTTGACATATCGTGCCCACGAAGGCCAGATAGCAGCCAAGCCAGCACCATGTGTCACACCGAATAGAGCGCTAAGTTCATGCTCCAGACGATGGGTGGCAAAGTCTTTCTCGGTGCCGCACTCGGTCAAGTCGTTGTGTGCCAGCGAACCAGCCCACATGATTTGTGCTCGATTGCGATAATCCTCGGGGTTGCGCATTACCACCAGTGCCGAATCCTTCACGGTGCGCAAAAGGGCCTCACTGATTGCATCGGTCAGCGTCATATCCTCATATTTCGAGAAGTAGCGCTCCATAGTGTGCATCATTATATCGGTCGCTCCGGCTGCCGTCTGGTAAGGCGGTAAAGTGTAAGTACGTTCGGGGTTCATC
>JAGCCU010000017.1 GCA_017651515.1 Muribaculaceae bacterium
ATTACCATTCTTACGCGGACTTCCGTTGATAAATAATGCTTTCATAATGTTTGTAGTTTATATTTTATTTGTTAACTCACTTTGCAGCAATGTCCGCATGCCGTGAGCATGAGACCAGCGCAGAGAAATGAGAATAGTTGCTTTTTCATATTTGTTTTTATTGTCCGCTAAATTGGAATTTATTGGTCAAGCGGATAGGGGAAAGTATAATGTTCAATTCCAAAAGCGCGAAATTCACCATTGATAAAAGATACTTTCCAAGGATGATAAGCCTTCAACAGTTGAGTCATTTCTTCGGCAAGTTGCTGATTGTCGCCGGGCTTGAGGACCTTAACTTCACATTCTACAAGATTGCCGTGCATATCAACTCGTGCTTGTCGGATATAGAATATGATGCGTTTGACATTGGCGAGTTCGGGATACTTTTCTGTTTTCAAAGGAAATAACTTCCGTATGTCTGTATTGCTCTTGACTTTATCGAATGCGAAACCGTCAACAACATAGTTGTGATAATCTTGTTTTCCAATGACCTTTCCCTCACGGATTATAAAGATTTGCTCATGTTCGTAGTTTCGTTCAAAGCCCACGTGCTGATAGTAAATCATTTTCCCCGTAGCCACACGAATGTCGTCCGTCAGCCAACTGGCCACAATACGCTCTCCTTCGACAAAATTCTTGAAAACACGAAGCAATGTGTCGTTTGGAATGCGCTCACCTATAATTTTGCGACTATTTGTATCATAGTGTTCACATCGTATACTGTCGAGGTAGAATACGTCCTCCTCAATGCTCCAATATGAGGTGAAGCCATCCCAGTTGGCTGTAGTAATATGGCGTTCTGCAGGTAGCACAGCCTTCAAGTGATGGTACAACAAAGAATCTCTGCATACAGGCCTGTCCAACAACGCCCAACGAGTACCATTAATATAAATAACATCACTGTCTTGACCAGTCGCATAAGCAACGGTCGTTAATAACAGAAATTGAATACATATTAAGATCTTTTTCATAACGCTAAATTCCGATTTATCTGTCTTTACTATTATACTTTGTTCTTTTCTTTGAAAAGCAAATAGATTCAAGCGGCAAAATTAGCTAATTTTTGATAAATTCCCACGAATATTGCGTAGTTTCCACGAATAAAATCACAATTTTTGAGTAACTTTGTGCCTGAAATTAGAATGATTTATGAATAAACGGGAGTATATCCAGAAAAATAAGGACTGGCTGGAAGCCAAGTCGAAGGAGGAAGGAGTCAAGGCTCTGCCCAAGGGAATCTATTA
The DNA here is from genome assembly GCA_017651515.1 of Muribaculaceae bacterium. GTDB lineage: Bacteria > Bacteroidota > Bacteroidia > Bacteroidales > Muribaculaceae > Sodaliphilus. Next base: position 1,284 of record JAGCCU010000017.1, read on the forward strand.
CAAAGTGCTGAGCGAAGGCCGCTCGGCCGAAGGACGCTTGCAAGGCAAGAATCAATCGAGTGCTACACCGACTGTCCGCAGTATCATCACGGCGCACTACACGGGCAAGACCATCGACGGCAAGCAGTTCGATAGCAGCCGTGGTGGTGTGCCATTGGCTTGCCGCCTCTGTGACTTGATTGAAGGCTGGATTATCGCCATGCAGCAGATGCACATCGGCGACAAGTGGGAACTCTATATCCCTGCTGAAATGGGCTATGGGAAGTTTTCACAGCCTGGCATCCCCGCTGGCTCAACCCTTATCTTTGAAATCGAACTGTTAGGTATTGCATGATGGAACTATTTGATGAAGAGAACGCCTATACCGCTCTTGCTGAACAGTGGGAGAACTACGGAACGCTCAACGGTATCGAGGATGAGCGCAGGGAAAGCCTTGCCGACTCCGAGGTGGAGCGTGGTGAACTGCTTCATCAGATATTCACAATGATTCGCAATACACTCACAGAGCAGGAAACCGACATTCTTAGTGCCTACTATGGTCTGCAGACCAAAAGTCTTTCCGTGAAGAAGATTGCAGAAAAGCATCTGCTATCTGAGAGTCGTGTACTGAGGATAGTGCGCGAGTCTGAACGCAAACTTCAATTCAGCGATGATGCAATTGAAATTTGGAAATACCTATATCGCAGATAACGTATTGACGCAACCTTACATGTATCTTTTTAATAAGTACTTGCTTGGGCATTGGTGAACAGCCAATGACCGTTATACCTGGAGAGTTGGAAATAGAGTTGCAAACGCCATGTGTGGCGACCTCCCCCAAAGACGGCAGCATTGACCCGGCTACGACCTGTAAGTGTGGCATGATTGCCATCGACCTTGATGTCCATCTGCTCATGTTCGGCTGAATAGTAGTTCAGCGTGCCTCCTGCAATAGCCCTTATATACTCTTGCTTCGACTGGTGCATCCCTGTCATGTGAGTCAGCACAAAATCATCGGCATGGACACGATTCAGCGTTGCTGTGTCCTTGGTAATCATTGCCTCGTACATTTCTCGGTATAGGGCTTCGATTTGTGCCTTGTCACTCATCACTTTAGCGGATAAAGCTTGTTGCGATTCGCTTGGGTTCCTGCTCTGGCAGTCCGCCGCGCTCACGTTCTGCACGGATAGCACGGATAAGGAAAGCCATGTTGCGACCCAGAACGCGCATAGTCTGTAGCCCTTCTTCATCCTTCATTACTTCTTCGGGTGAATTGCCATGCACGGCATTCCAATAGCGACTTGCGGCCACAGGCATCTCGCCATGCAAGAAATATTTGTTCAGTTGGTCGAGGGTCGCCGTGGTGCCCATCCTGCGGGCTGAGACAACCGCTGCCCCCACCTTGAAACGTTTGTCATACGAAGCAGAGAAGAACAACCGGTCAAGAAACGATGTGAGCGTCCCGTTTGCACCAGCATAATACACAGGCGAGCCAACCACCAGTCCGTCGGCCTCCTTGAATTTTACAGCCACCTCATTGACAAGGTCTTTGTCAAAGACACACTTGCCCAACTCACGGCACTTAAAGCACCCGATGCATCCTCGGATATCCTTATGCCCAACGTGTACAATCTCTGTCTCTACACCGTTCTGCTCCAATTCCTTTGCCACCACGTCAAGGGCTGTAAATGTGCAGCCATGGACATGTGGACTTCCGTTAATCAACAATACTTTCATGTTATAGTTATCCCAATCGACATTATTTTAGGGTATTATACATCTCATCGGACAATGGCTCCAGCCACTCGTTGCTTTGTTCATCACCTGTAGCAACATGGGTAGTCAGGTGCTGGAACCATGAGTCACGCTGCGCACCGTGCCAGTGCTTCACTTCGTCAGGGATGTCGATAATCATGCCGGGCTGGAGTGCTATTGGTTCCTTGCCCCATTCCTGGTACCAACCGCGACCTGTAACACAGATCAGTATCTGGTGTGCTCCATGATGGATGTGCCAGTTGTTACGGCATCCGGGTTCAAAGGTAACGTTGGCGTAAGGAGCCACTGTCTTCTCTCCTGCTGCGAGATTGGCAGGCTGGATAGGAGCCAGATGACTATTGCCGATAAAATATTGTGCGTATGCATCATTGGGATTTCCCTTGGGCCATGCTCCGGCAGTTGCATCGGCCGCACAGTCAACCTGACTATAACCATTCTGACTGAGCCACTGGCAGAGTTCATCTACTTGTTCCTTGGTATTGCCCATATTCACGGCGCCCTGCTTGTGGGCAGCCAGTTGTGGAGCAACACCATCGAGACCGCTCAGGGCTGCTACGGTTACTATCTCGCGATCTGCAGCAGAGAGCTGGTCGCCAGCGAAGATGTCACCAAAGAGGTG
>JAGCCU010000018.1 GCA_017651515.1 Muribaculaceae bacterium
AGTCCATTTTTATTGCAATGGCAATAATTAGAAGAAATGGACTTAGTATAATTAACGCCAAAACTGAAACGACAATATCGATTAACCGCTTGATATTCTTTTCACATGCACTCATGCTGCTGCCAGAGATATCAACCAGAGGAACACCCTGCATATCGTTGATGCGCACATTCGAAAGCAATATATTGTTTCTTGAGGGGGTGGTCTTTATCGGTAAATGTAGAGCAAAGAGACGATTAATGGCATTCAACACCACCTCGCTGTCTTGTCTTGTGGGCACTACAATAATCTCTTCAATTTTCTCTTTATCACAAACTTCACTTATTGACTCTATATCATAACAAGGTAGACCCGTAGCCTTTGCATCATTTTCACCAGGTATTCTGACAAAGCCTAATACTTTGTATCCTAATGAGTCTCGCATAGTGTTGAGCTTATTGACGAATGAAACTGCAGCAGTGCCACGGCCAACTATCAAAGTGCGAGATGACCACTGTCGGCTCTTTATTTTACGAGATGTAAAGTTAGTGATTATACATCTCACAAAATATACTCCAAAGAACAACAATGCCCACAGAATCAAAATCATCTCATAGTTAAAGCCACGAGGAAGTTTTACATCGTTGATAAGAGCAAGGAAAAAAATTACAAGAGTATTGACGACTGCGCTCCAAAATGTAGTGAATAATTCTTGCAATCGCGACTTGCGAAAGACTTCGTTATAGTAACCCGACAACGCATATACGCACATCATGAGCATGGGGAAGAAAATGTAACCCAGCACCACATTTCGCGTAGTCATGAACTGTCCAAGAGAAGAATAACTGCCATGGACGGCATTCATCCAGTATCGAACACAGTTATAGCCCACCCATGCCACACACGACATGATGTAATCACCTACGACGTATTTTGCGCGTTGAACTTGTTCGTTAATCATAAATCAGGATTATCTTAAAATCTTGAACGTACCATCACTGCTGAGCAGAATGACATTGGAGGGTTCTACAGAGCTGGGGTCGTTGCGACGATACTTCACGACATAATCCACCCCGTCTTTAATTTCCTTGACGATTTCTCTGAATGAATGAGCTGTGTTTCCGCCGCTCACGTTAGCCGATGTCGAAACAATAGGACGGCCGAACCTACGACACAGTTCATGTGTGAACGGCTCACTAGTCACTCTGATGCCCACACTGTCGTTTTCACCCATCAGGTTTTGCGCCAAGTTAAAAGCACCTTCATAAACGATGGTCAGCGGTTTAACGGCCACATTGATAAGTTCATAAGCCATATAGGGCACATCCACGACATAGTGGTCGAGTACTTCTGTACAGTCAACAAGCACAATCAGAGCTTTGCTATCGGCACGTTTTTTCAAGGCGTACACTTTCTTGACAGCCTCGGCATTTGTAGCATCACACCCTATTCCCCAGACCGTATCGGTCGGATATAGTATCAGGCCACCATTCTTAAGGGCATCGAGACACGCCTTTATATCTTCTTCAAATTCAGTATTTATCCCCCTCCTATTCATTATCAATTAAAAAAAGTTGCGATAAAACTCCTTTCGATTCGTTTTGTTAAAACAAACAAAGTTACACTAAAACTATGAATGCAGAAAATTTTTTCAGAAAAAAACAATAATCATTAAACTTTAGAGTTGCCAATAAATCTAAATATAGTAATTTTGCAAAAAATAGTATTCGATGAGAACATTAAATTCAATATTGTGTGTTATCCTTCTCTTTACAATTGCAGCGATACCCGTAGAAGGAAAGACAAAGAAAAAATCAAGCAAGGCTAGTACAAGTCAAGTAATATTTACTGGTGACATTGCAAAGAAAGTATATGGCTATAATGGCAAGACTCCCGTGAACATTCATGTTAAGGATGGGAAAATCGCTCAAATAGAAGTATTGCCCAATGAAGAGACGCCACAATATCTCAAACGTGCAGTTGCCAAGGTGTGCCCACAATACGAGGGAAAGACCATATCCGAGGCTCTTAAAGTCAAGGCTGACGTAGCCACGGGTGCAACCTATACCAGCGAGGCACTTATCAAGAACATACAGATGGGCCTTGAACAGTCTTCACAACCAGGAAGCAAAGGCAAGTCGGGTTCTAAACATAAATAATGATATACCCCAAAAACTTTGAGACGAAGATTGGTTTTGACACTATTCGTCATGAAATAGAAGCACGCTGCATCAGCCCATTGGGAGTTCAGCACTGCGCCAACATGCACTTCACGCGTAATCACGATGAGGTGCTATTATTATTGTCTCAGACCAACGAGTTTCTTTCACTACTTCAATCAAAGCGTGATTTCCCCCTCAATTACTATTTCGACCTGAGAAGTGTATTAAAATCAATCAATATACCTGGTTCATTTATTTCAGCCGAAAACTTCTTTAAGCTTCAACGATCGCTAGGTACTATCAGCGAAATCATACACTTCTTTGATACTAAAGATGAGGAAGAGTCTTCGTATCCCACTTTAAGACAATTGGCAAGGCAAATGAATGCCTTTCCTGAAATTGCTTCCGAAATCTCACGAGTGCTCGACAAGTTTGGAAACATCAAAGACAATGCTTCGCCACTGTTGGCTTCTCTACGTGGGCAACTGGTATCTCTACAGGCTAGTATCAGCAATGCCTTGCGTCGCGTAATAAAACTTGGCAAACAGGAAGGAACTCTTGATAATGACATCCAGCCAAGTGTGCGTGATGGGCGACTAGTCATTCCTGTGTCACCATCAAACAAAAGAAAAATCAAAGGCATAGTCCACGATTCATCAGCTTCGGGCAAAACTTTGTTTATCGAACCCGAAGAAGTAGTGGAAACCAACAACCGCATTCGTGAAACCGAAGCCGAAATTGCACGTGAGATAATCCGCATCTTGACTGAACTCACTGACATCATCAGACCGCATACCGATGAGTTACTCTCCACTTATGACATCTTGGGAAACATTGATTTTATCCGGGCTAAAGCATTGTTTGCCCAGGATGTTGATGGACAAATGCCCAATATTGAGAAAAAGCCGCACATTGAGTGGTTCCATGCCATTCACCCCGCTCTATTGTTGTCGCTGCGTGAACAGGGCAAGAAAGTGGTGCCTCTGAACATTGAGATTAACAGCAAAAATCGCATTCTGTTGATCTCTGGTCCTAATGCCGGAGGAAAAAGCGTCTGTCTGAAAACCGTAGGTGTTGTCCAATACATGACACAATGCGGTATTCTTCCCACCCTGCACAGCAATTCGCACATGGGATTGTTCAACGACATCTTCATTGACATTGGCGATCAACAATCGATTGAGGACGACCTGAGCACATACAGCTCCCATTTGCAGAACATGAAGACATTTTTAGTGCGAGGCAACAAGTCTTCACTAATACTCATTGACGAGTTTGGAAGTGGCACTGAACCACAGATTGGCGGTGCGATAGCTCAAGCAATACTTGAACAATTGAACGGCAACAGAGTGATGGGCGTAATAACAACTCATTACCACAATCTCAAGCAGATGGCCGACGGCACTCCAGGTATAATCAATGGGGCAATGTTATATGACCGGCAGAAGATGCAACCACTATTTGAACTCTCTGTTGGTTATCCAGGCAGCTCGTTTGCAGTAGAAATTGCCCGCAAAATCGGACTTCCCTCCTCGGTTGTTGACCAAGCTCAGCAAATCGTAGGCAGTGATTATATAAACATGGATAAATACTTGCTTGACATTGCCCGAGACCGCCGATATTGGGAGAACAAACGACAGGACATCCATGCACGCCAAAAGAAACTCGACATCCTTATTGAAGACTATAATAATCGACTGGACAAACTCTCGGAGCAGCAACGACAGATTATAAAAGATGCCCAAAACGAGGCACGAGAGATTGTACGACAAAGCAATTCTCAAGTAGAGAAGACAATTCAGGAAATACGTACGATCCAAGCCGAAAGAGAGAAAACCAAGGAAATACGCCGTCAATTGGATGAATTCAAGCAACGACTAGAAAATGATGACTCCATCACAGAAAGTCAACTGCTAACCAAGTTGCAACAAAGTCAACCAAGAATTAATCAGAAACGCAAGAAAGTGGCTAAAACCTCTTTTGAGAACAAAAGCCAGCCACTGCAAGTAGGTGACAATGTTGTTATGAGCGGCTCGACAATTACAGGAAACATTCTGAGTATTGACGAGAAGTATGCCATAGTTGCTTTCGGCAACGTAAAAACCCGTGTTGAGACCAATAAGCTCCAACGTTCCAACCGAAAAATTGAACGTTTGTCCAAACAATCGGTCACTGCATCCACTCAGGCCGACATACGTTCACGACAACTCAACTTCAAGCTAGATATTGACGTTCGTGGCATGAGAGCCGACGAAGCAGTGCAGGCCGTTACCTATTTTATTGATGATGCCATTCAATTCAGTGCTCATCGAGTGAGAATACTTCATGGTACCGGTAGTGGCATCTTGCGCGATGTAATCAGACAGTACCTAAATACTGTACCAGGAGTACAGAATTATCACGATGAACATGTACAGTTTGGTGGAGCCGGCATCACAGTCGTAAACCTTGAATAGTAATTAGATATTCAAAACAAAACTGGTGGATCGTCGTTGTGACGTATCCACCAGTTTTTATCTTTAGCAATCAGATACGCTAAATTAAGCGTTCTTTGCCTTCTCAACGATGGCCTTGAAAGCCTCGGGATTATTCATCGCGAGGTCGGCGAGCACCTTGCGGTTGATCTCGATACCAGCCTTGTGAATCATACCCATGAGCTTGCTGTAAGAAAGATCTTCCTTGCGTGCAGCAGCGTTGATACGCTGAATCCACAGTGCGCGGAAGTTGCGTTTCTTTTTCTTACGGTCGGCATAGGCGTAGGTCAAACCTTTCTCCCAAGTATTCTTGGCTACCGTCCAGACGTTCTTGCGGGCACCGAAGTAACCGCGTGTAAGTTTGAGAATTCTTTTACGTTTAGCTCTTGAAGCAACGTGATTTACTGATCTTGGCATTTTTTAAATGTGTTTTGAATGTCAGCGGCCGTCATTAGGGCTCTTTGAGCTGTGCATTCGGTTAATAAAAATGATAAAAATCTCTAAAGATTAAAAGTTTGTACTACTTGATTACTTCTTGACGAGAAGGAGACGTACTGAATTCACATTTGCCTTATCGACAATACTTGTACGAGTAAGGTTACGTTTCTGCTTCTTAGTCTTCTTAGTCAAGATGTGACTCTTGTAAGCATGTTTTCTTTTAATCTTCCCTGTTCCGGTAAAGGTAAACCTTTTTTTGGCACCGGAATTAGTCTTAACTTTTGGCATTTTGGTTTTGTTTAAAAAATTATTAATAAATCTCGGCGGCAGGCACTTACCAAGCCTAACACCTTTTCTTTTCTAGTTAAACCCGAATCGGTCATCAGCAGTTGACTATCGTCGGTCTAATGACCGATTTGGGTAAAAACACAATTAAACTACTCCTCTGCATTCGTTGGCTCTTCAGCCTTCGGAGCCTCTTTCTTCTTCGACTGACCAGGCTTCTTAGGTGAAATCATGATTGTCATGCGTTTGCCTTCAAGCACTGGCATCTGGTCAACTTTGCCATACTCTTCAAGGTCATTTGCAAAGCGTAATAACAGCACTTCGCCCTGTTCCTTAAATAATATCGAGCGACCTTTAAAGAAGACGTAGCTCTTTACCTTTGAGCCTTCCTTCAGGAAGCCGATTGCGTGCTTGAGCTTGAAGTTGTAATCATGGTCATCGGTTTGTGGTCCAAAACGGATTTCCTTCACGACAACCTTTGTCGATTTAGCCTTCTGCTCTTTTGCTCGCTTTCGCTGCTGGTACATGAACTTCTGATAATCCATCACTCGGCACACAGGCGGTTGCGCATTTGCCGCAATGAGTATCAAGTCCATTCCCTGGTCGTTGGCAATACTCTGTGCTTTCTGTATAGGATAAATACCCTCTTCCACATTGTCGCCAACAAGTCGCACCTCTGTGGCACGAATCTCTTCATTGATAGAATAGCCTGCATCTTTATCGTTTCCACGACCACGACGCTGGTCTTTTCTATTTTGTCCGGCATTCTGGTTGCCGGCATTGGCTGGTCTCTTAGGACCGTTCCAAATAGGTTTTTTCTGCATTAAGTAGAATTAAATGTGTATATATCAACGCGTTAACACAAGTTATCGCTTGTCGAAGTTGGTCATTGCGGCCACTTCGGCAAGTAAATCGGCTGCAAAGGTAGTAATTTTTTTCGAACCTTTATCACCTTCGCCCTGTTTTCTTACAGAAACTTGTTCACTTTCTGCTTCTTTTTCTCCTACAATAAGCAAATAAGGAATACGTTTCAGCTCATTATCGCGAATTTTCTTACCGATTTTCTCATTACGATCATCAATGATGGCACGCACATCCTGCTCGTTGAGAACATCAACCACATGCTTGGCATAGTCGTTGTATTTCTCACTGATGGGCAAAACCACACACTGGTCAGGAACCAGCCATAGAGGCAACTTTCCAGCAGTATGTTCAAGCAACACTGCAATGAAACGTTCGAGAGAACCGAAAGGAGCACGATGAATCATTACTGGACGATGCTTCTGGTTGTCGGCACCGGTATATTCCAAGCCAAATCGCTCGGGCAAGTTATAGTCAACCTGAATAGTACCCAGCTGCCAACGGCGGCCCAGAGCATCCTTGACCATAAAGTCAAGCTTCGGACCATAGAATGCTGCTTCGCCAGTTTCTTGGCGAGCCTTGAGTCCCTTCTCTTCGCAAGCCTCAATAATGGCGCGTTCAGCTTTTTTCCAGTTCTCATCGCTTCCCACGTATTTCTCTGGTTTGTTGGGATCGCGAAGCGAAATCTGTGCCTCATAGTCAAATCCAAAAATGCTGAAGATGTAAGAAATGATGTCCATCACACCCAAGAATTCTTGTTTCAACTGATCTGGGGTACAGAACAAGTGAGCATCATCCTGGCAGAAGCAACGCACACGGGTAAGTCCATGCAACTCACCACTCTGCTCATAGCGATAAACCGTACCGAACTCTGCAAAGCGCAATGGAAGGTCACGATAGCTGCGTGGTGAAGTCTTGTATATCTCACAGTGGTGAGGACAGTTCATGGGCTTGAGCAGATATTCTTCGCCCTCCTCTGGAGTATGGATAGGCTGGAATGAGTCCTTGCCATACTTTGCGTAGTGGCCTGAAGTCACATAAAGCATCTTGTTACCAATGTGCGGAGTCACTACCTGCTGGTAGCCGTACTTTTTCTGAATCTTGGCAAGGAAGTCCTGCAGACGGTTGCGCAGTGCGGCACCCTTCGGTAGCCACAGTGGCAGTCCGGCACCCACATTCTGGGAGAATGCAAAGAGTTCCATTTCTTTGCCGATCTTGCGGTGATCACGTTTCTTGGCTTCCTCAAGCATCACCAGATACTCGTCGAGCATCGACTTCTTGGGGAAAGAAATACCATAGACTCGAACCAACTGCGGACGAGTTTCATCGCCACGCCAGTAAGCACCTGCAAGCGACAACACTTTCACAGCCTTGATTGGGGCCGTAGTAGGAATATGCGGACCGCGGCACAGGTCAGTAAAGTTACCCTGTGTATATGTTGTAATGTGGCCGTCTTCAAGTTCGCTGATAAGTTCGCACTTGAGTGTCTGGCCGCCTTCACCGAAGAACTTCAGGGCATCTGTCTTGCTGATGTCGCGACGAACGACTTCTTCCTTGCGGGCCACCAGTTCGGCCATCTTTTTCTCAATCTTCTCAAAATCGGCACTTGTCAGGGTATTCTCGCCTGGATCGATATCATAATAGAATCCGTTTTCAATTGCCGGACCTATACCGAACTGAATACCATCATATAGCTCTTGCAATGCTTCGGCAAGCAAGTGAGCCGATGTGTGCCAGAACGCATGTTTGCCCTCGGGATCTTCCCATTTGTAGAAATGGATATCTCCATCGGCGTTAATGGGACGACTGATGTCCCACTCTTCATCGTTGAATTTAGCTGCCAGAATGTTACGAGCCAGTCCGGCGCTAATGCTCTCTGCAACCTGAAGCGGCGTTACGCCAGCCTCAAACTGCTTCACGTTTCCATCAGGAAATTTAATGTTTATCATATCTATAAAATTTAGTTATAAGCGTGCCATACAACAGCACGGCTTTTCAAAATAATTTGCAAATTTACAACTTAAATCCATAATCACCAATGAATGAGTGTATTTTTCTTTTAAACCAGATTAGATCATGGTTTGGTGTAAAAGTCGATGATGCGGCGTATTGCACGCTGGCACACGGGGCAGAACTCCGGCACATTATTGGTGCGCATGCGGCAATCCTGCACAGGGCGATATACGCCTTTGCTAAGATATCCGCCACCTTCAAACAGGCCAATACGTCGAGTAACGTCAGTGCTATCGGCGCTCTCAGGCGTTGGGCGAGGTGTGTCAGGAGAAATCATGTCATCCCACTTCTGAACGAAGTCATGGAGAGTAGTAAGGTTTGCCTCCCATGGCTCTACATCTGGGAAATAACGAGGATCATCATCGCCATATGGGTACTCGTCGCCCAGCCCACCGAAGCTGTGCCCAAACTCGTGAACGACGACAGGCTGGAAACGATCACCACGAGTGTATGACAGATTATAAGAATTGTAAATGCCGCCACCACCGTAATGATCTGTATTGGCTAAGATTATGATATGTTCGTAAGGAATGCCGGCTAGTACATCGTGCAGATGCTTGAGATGCAACGTGGTGAGGTATCGCTTACTGTAGAACGTGTCGAAGTGCGACCGCAGCGCCGTGTCTAGCCAAATGCCTGCGCCCGGATCGCTCACGCCATTATCGTGCGACGGACATGTCACCGCCACGATGTTGAATCGATCACGCATCGAGCGGAACGGCTCATGGCGGAACAATGCATCCATCGCCTCGCGGCAATGCTCCAAGAACTGAGGCATCTCATCGACTGTATAACCCTCGGCAACGTAGGCGATATGGATGCAGTGCAACGTATCGGCAGCAGCCTGCAAAGTAATAAATGGTGTAACAACACGCTCTCCCTTACGAGCGATGAGTATGTCGGACGGAATAACTTTATGAGTGAGACTACAAGTGGTTTTATGGTGTGGGTCGCGCAACTCGATAGTTACATCTGTGGTGTCAAGGGGCATCGGCACGAGAAAAACATTTTCCATCGACTTGCGTACCATCTTTGCCTCGGTTGTGGAAATCCACTCTTGGAAGAGGCTGGAAAACGAATGCATATATATAACCTTTCCACTCCTGTGGTCGCGCATTGTGATGGTACCATCACCTGCCACAGGCACTTCGTCAAGGCGGTGCCTCCTGCCCCACCAACGAGGCAGCCGTGACAACTGATCTAAATATATTTCCTGACTTTTTGCATCACCTGCAAACGAGTAATCAAGACGCAGTGTAGCGTCTGCAAAATATTCATCAAAATCTATGGCACTTATTGAAGCAAAGAACAGCACCATAAACATTGCGACTAAATAAATTCTTTTCATCATTTTTATGTACTAGGATTATGCGAATGCAAAATTAATGATAATTTCCGATAGGTAATTATTGCTGTCAAGAAAAAGATTGAGAAACTGATAGTGTGCAAAATATGTGGAATATCGATTATAAGCATCAATTATTTGCCTAATCCGATACTAGTGCTAAAAAACGCTAAAAATATGATTACATATTTGTCCACTTAAAGCATTGTGAGTAATTTCGCACAATAAAACCAGAAAAGCGAATATTACTATATCAATTACATAGCCGAGAGGCTATAAATATTTTATTAATTATCACTTCAAAATGGAAGAAAATTTGGAAAAGAAGCCTAAACGACCTCGTATTGGCGAAATGAGTGTAAACCCTGACGAAAATAGTAACGAATCCGTACGCTATGAGAAAGTGGAACCAATTCCACAGGGAGATGAGACTAACGAATCACGTGATTATCAACAAAATGAAGGCTACCAGCAACGCGGTTATCAACAGCGTGGATACCAACAGCGCGGTGGTTATCAGCAACGCGGATACCAACAACGCGGAGGTTATCAGCAAGGCGGATATCAACAACGCGGATATCAGCAACGTAGCTACAATCCCAATTATCAGCAACGCAACTATAATTCAGAATTAGCAAGTGAAGCAGAAGGCGGAGCTCAGAATATAGAAGGACAGACTACACAGCAAGCAGGCTATCAGCAGCGCGGTTACCAACAACGTGGATATCAGCAACGCGGATATCAGCAGCGCGGTTACCAGCAACGCGGATATCAGCAGCGCGGTTACCAACAACGTGGAGGTTATCAGCAGCGCGGTTACCAGCAACGTGGTTATCAACAGCATGGTGATTACCAACAAGGTGGTTACCAGCAGGGTGGATATCAACAGCGCAGGCCAAAACGCAATATGGAACCACGTCCACAAATGCGTTTTACTCCACGTCCAAAACAAATAGAATATGAGGAGGCTGCAATCGATCCCAACGCACAGATTCGCCTTAACAAATATCTTGCCAATGCAGGCTTATGCTCGCGCCGAGAAGCCGACGAACTGATTACTGCTGGAAAAGTGAAGGTTAATGGAGAAGTCGTAACAGAACTCGGATTCAAGATTACGCCCAAAGACACCATCGAATATAACGACAAAATCGTGACAACCGAGAAGAAATGCTACATCCTTCTCAACAAGCCAAAAGACTGCGTAACAACCAGCGATGATCCCAATGGTCGCAAAACAGTAATGGATATCGTTAAAGGTGCTTGCGAAGAACGCATTTACCCCGTAGGACGCCTCGACCGTAACACAACCGGTGTGCTTTTGCTCACCAATGACGGTGATCTTGCTTCTAAACTCACACATCCCAAATATGTTAAGAAGAAAATCTATCACGTGTGGACCGACAAGCCCATCAGCGAAGAAGACATGCAGCGCATAGCTGACGGCATTGAACTTGACGATGGTCCCATCCATGCCGATGCAGTGAGCTACGTAAGCGCTACCGACCGCAAACAAGCTGGCATCGAGATTCACTCTGGTCGCAATCGTGTGGTGCGCCGCATATTCGAAACACTGGGTTACCATGTCGTGAAGCTCGACCGCGTATATTTTGCCGGATTAACCAAGAAAAATCTACCACGCGGACGCTGGCGTTATCTCACTCAGGAAGAAGTAAACTTTTTGAAACAAGGCTCATTTGAATAACACATTATTTATAAATAATATCAAGATACAACATACAATAATAACGATGAAACGAACAAAAGTCATAGATGTCTTCAACTGCGCTGAGCTGATTGGCCAGCAAGTGTGTGTCAAAGGTTGGGTACGTACCCGCCGTGGCAATAAGCAGGTTCAGTTCATTGCACTCAACGATGGTTCTACAATTAAGAACGTACAAATAGTTGTTGACACCGAAAAGATTGATGCTGACACCCTGAAGGACATCACAACCGGTTCATGCCTTTGTGCCATAGGCAAGCTTATTGAAAGTCAAGGACAGGGACAAAGCGTGGAAATTCAATGTGAAAGCATTGAGATTTATGGTCTTTGCCCAAACGACTATCCAATGCAGAAAAAGGGTCAGACGTTTGAATATATGCGCAAGCATGCACACATGCGTCTTCGTACCAACACCTTTGGTGCCGTGTTCCGTATCCGTCATCACATGGCGATGGCCATACACACCTATTTCCATGAGCATGGGTTCTTCTATTTCCACACACCGCTAATCACTGCCAGCGACTGTGAAGGAGCCGGCAACATGTTTCAGGTAACCACCAAGAACCTCTATGACCTCAAGAAAGACGATCAGGGTAAAATCATTTACGACGATGATTTCTTCGGACAGCAGACTTCACTCACAGTGTCGGGACAGCTTGAGGGAGAACTTGGAGCCACCGCATTAGGCGCAATCTACACTTTCGGCCCCACATTCCGCGCAGAGAACAGCAACACTCCACGACACCTCGCTGAGTTCTGGATGATTGAACCTGAGGTAGCATTCCTTGACCAAGAAGGTCTGATGGATCTTGAGGAAGACTTCATCAAGTACTGCGTGAAGTGGGCTCTGGACAACTGCAAGGATGACCTAGAATTCCTTAACAAGATGATAGACAACACGCTCATTGAACGATTGGAAGGCGTTCTCAAGGAAACATTTATGCGTCTGCCTTACACTAAGGGCATCGAAATCCTTCAAAATGCAATCAAGAATGGCGTGAAATTCGAGTTCCCATGCAACTGGGGCGATGACCTCGCTTCTGAACATGAGCGTTACCTCGTTGAAGAGCACTTCAAAAAGCCGGTAATAATGACCGACTACCCAAGCAAGATAAAGGCGTTCTACATGAAGCAGAATACTGACACCCCACAGGGCGGATCAATAGGTTATCAGAATACTGAAGCTCCAGAACCAACCATGCAGGGCACCGACGTGCTATTCCCGCAGATTGGCGAAATCATTGGCGGCTCGGTACGTGAGGAGAATTATGACAAACTGCTCTCAGAGATTGAGAGACGTAACATCCCCATGAAGGATATGTGGTGGTACCTTGACACCCGCAAGTATGGCACTTGCCCGCATGCAGGCTTCGGTCTCGGATTCGAACGTCTTATCCTGTTCGTGACAGGCATGGCAAACATACGCGATGTCATCCCGTTCCCACGCACACCAAACAACGCCGAATTCTAATAAGGAGTATTTTTTCTTCAACTGGTTGATACCTTCATTGGCATCAGCCAGTTTTTTTGTTATAATGCAGAAAATTGAGCGTTGAACCAAGTCTTAACCTTTTCAGAAAAATCATGCTCGGAGATTCCGTTGTCAGCAAGTACTGAGCATGGAAGCATCACATAGTTGTAACGACGGACATTAAGATGAAAATAAAAAGCATTTCGGTCGCGGGTAATACTGGAGATGTCGCTCCAAGCGATGTCGCGGGAATGCATCCTCTCGTCACTGAAGGTCAGATGCAACCCTTTGTCATCAATCATCATGGCTTTCTCCATAATTGACCACCGCACTTCGAGTGTCAACGCATAATTGAAATATATCAGAATCAAAATCATAGGAAAGATCATGAAAATGAGCATCAGACACACAATGAGCCAACGCGCATCATGCAACACCGACATCAATCCTAGCATTATCAGAATAGGCACCACAAACCACCACCAGTTGCGTCCGAAAAACATACGCAGCATCGGGCGCATATATTGACCAGATGTAACAGCAAATGGCTTAATATGCAGTGCTTCACCCATAACGGTCTTATTTTATTGATATGCGATAAATAGTGCCTTCAATAAGTGAACAATAAACATCGCCAGTCGATGAATCCACGTCAAAACCATTCACTTCGCTTGAACCCATCTTATAAGTAAACTCCAACCGATAACTTGCCCTATCAAACACGGCAAGAACACCACGGCGCGAACCCATGAACACTTTACCTTTATGCTCAAGTACGATGCACGGAGCATGTTCGTAACCAAAGCCAGCATCTTCTTTCCACACCTCTTCACATCCATCACTCATAGTGCTCATTGCCACTAGTTCACCGTCCATCGTTTTGGCATATACAAGAGTGCCGTCTTCACTGCGACCAAGGCTTTCGCGTACCTTGTTTTCGTTTTTCTCACGCCAACTTTGATTACCGGTCTCACGGTCTAGAGCAGTAGTGACGCGGTCGGGAGCTACAATAAACACCCTATCGGCAGTGACCACCGGCACGACATTGCCCGGACTATACAGATTGTTTGGGCGACCATTGTTCCACTTCCATCTCAAAGCACCCGTCTTGCGGTCAAGAACGCGCAAATATGTATCCCATGCGCCAAACACCACATCACCACCATCGACCACTGGTGCCGCTTGGCAGTAATTGTTGATGCTGTCGTAATGCCACAGCAAACGATGCCGTTTGACATCCCATGCCTGGAAAGTCTTATAACCTCCTTGATAAAGAATCCCACCAACTACTACCCCATCTGCAACATAAGGCCCGGCTGCCTTATATTCAAATGTGGGTTTACCATTCTTCTTATCAAGCCATACAAGACGCCGGTCGGCTGTGGGAGCAACCACTGCATTTTTTGCCACTGCAGGACGCGAGAAAAGCATTGCATCAGTCTTATATTGCCAACGCACTTCACGCGTCTTCTTGTCCAAAGCCTTCACGAATCCCAGCGAATTGCCGAAATATACATTTTTATCGTCAATGCTCACTCGAGTAAAGATTGAGGCATTGTCAGCAAAGACTTTAGTCACTTCAAAGCCCACAGGGACATCATTCGACACGACTGGCATTGTCTCATCATAATAGTCTAAATTTATCTTATAGGCATACTTCAGTTCGGGTTCTTTGTCCAACACCTTATTATATATGTGAATCCACATCTTGTCAAGATCGACATCTAGCAGCGTATAACCATAGTTGCCATCACGCATGTCGAGTGCACGAACCATTATGCCATTGATACCGCATGTCTCATATTGTCGCCATGTGTGGTAATGTCCATTCTGATGGGTAATGACCGGATATTTCTTCAGAACATTGACATAATCCATATAGTTATCCAGGTCTGCCAAAATGGGATAATGGTTGATGCTCAACACTTTCTTCCTTGAGGTAACGCGCTCGTGTAACGTATTGTCAAGCCAAAGGAGATCTTCCTGCTTGATATGTCCGTCACCCATTTTCATGAACGGTCCACAATTCATGCCTATAACCACAAGGTCGCCAATCTCAAAGACAAATCGGTCACTGCCCCAAAGGTCATTAAAGGTCTTACAGGCACTCTGGCTCCAATTGTTCTCATGATTGCCGGGGATAACATAAAGCGGTTTCTTAATTCTATCCAAGATTTTCTTTACATGTATTAGTTGCTCATCGCTACCTTCATTGGTCAAATCACCAGTCATCAACACCACATCGGCGTCGCCAGCATTGATTTCAGCTACCGCCTCACGCAGTTTCTCATCATTGGTGTTCCCTGGTGACACATGTACGTCACTCAATATGGCAAACCTCTGGGCATTAACACTCAACACCGACAGCATCAATGCTAAGGCAATAATCAGACTTTTATATAATTCTCTTTTCATAGCACGATAGGTCTTTAGAATTCCATTGCAAAGTTATGAAAAAAATGGGATTTTTTCCTTAACTTTGCACATAATTATAAACCATTGACAGATGACCAGTTTTCTGCAAGTTGAAAACCTTACCAAGTCGTTTGGTGCCGACGTGCTCTTCACCGACATTACCTTCGGCATTAACGAAGGTGACAAAATCGGGCTCATTGCCAAAAACGGCATGGGCAAGACCACCTTGCTCCGAATACTTGCAGGCGATGATACGCCCGACAGCGGCACGGTCATTTATCGCAACGACCTTAGAGTTGGATACCTGCCACAAAGTCCTAGTTTCCCCGACTCCCAAACCGTGATAGACACCTGCCTCAGTGGTAACGATCCACAGTCGCATGCCGTTCGAAACTACGAACTTGCCACTGCAAGCGGTGATGCCGAAGCAATGACACAAGCCATCCAGGACATGGACAACACAGCCGCTTGGGACTACGAAGATCGCTTCAAACAGATTCTCACGATGCTGAAAATTGATGACTTCAAAGCATCTATTTCACAACTCTCGGGCGGACAAATCAAGCGCGTGGCTCTTGCTAAAATCCTCATCAGCGAGCCTCAGATGCTTATTCTAGACGAGCCAACCAACCATCTTGACATCGACATGATTGAGTGGCTTGAAAATTATCTCAAGCGTGGCACGATGAGCTTGCTTATGGTGACTCACGACCGCTACTTCCTCGATAACATATGCAACAAGATCATCGAGATTGACCTGCAGGAAATCTTCACCTACGAAGGCAACTATAACTATTATCTAGAAAAACGCTCACAACGTATCAGCGCACAAAATGCAGCCATAGAACGCGCTCGCAACCTATTGCGTACAGAGCTTGACTGGATGCGACGACAGCCTCAGGCCAGGGCACATAAGGCGCAATATCGCATCGATGCTTTCTACGACCTGCGCGACCGAGCCTCGCAGCGCATCATTAACCGTGACGTAGAACTAAACGTAGGAGCGACCTACATCGGCAACAAAATTTTCACGGCTCACGACGTGTGCAAGCGGTTTGGCGACAAAGTAATACTTGACAATCTAGACTACACTTTTGCCAGATATGAGAAACTCGGTATCGTAGGCGACAACGGCGTGGGAAAAACTACATTCATAAAACTGCTGTTAGGACTTATTCAGCCCGACAGCGGATACTTTGAGATTGGCGAAACCGTGCGCTTCGGCTACTATAGTCAGGACGGAATCAGTTTCAGGGAAGACAAACGCGTCATAGATGCTGCACGCGATATCGCCGAGGTTATCTACTTCGATGAGAAGAACAACTACACGGCATCGCAGTTCCTCAACCTATTTCTGTTCAATGCGCGCGACCAGCGAAAACTTATCGCAAAACTCAGCGGTGGAGAAAAGCGCCGGCTGTATCTGGCAACCGTACTGATGAAGAAACCTAATTTTCTCATCCTCGACGAGCCTACCAACGACCTTGACATCCAAACGCTTGCCGTTCTCGAAGACTACCTGATGCACTTCAAGGGCTGCGTGATAATCGTCAGCCACGACCGATATTTCATGGACCGCACTGTTGATCACACATGGGTTTTCTTGGGGAAGGGCGTGATAAAAGACTTCCCCGGCAACTACAGCGAATACCGCGCATGGAAAGAGGCCCACCAGCGAGTCGCCGCCCCCAAAGTAGCTGACAACGATAAGTCTGCGACAAAGCAGCAATACCGCATTCGTGACACCCGGCCTAAACTGACTTTCAAGGAAAAAAGAGAATTGGAGCTACTTTCAGCCGAAATAAAGCAGATGGAAACAGAGAAGTCCAAACTCGAGGCACTCTTTTCCAGCGGCGATACTATCGATGATGCACAGACACATGCCCAACGATACGAACAGATAAAGGAACGTCTCGACGAACTAGAACTCCGCTGGCTCGAGCTAAGCGAAAAAGCGTAATAACATAATAACTGATCATATAAACCCCAAATAACAGACAAAATGAAAAAAATAGCATTACTCCTTACTATGATGATGGCTTCGGCAATTGTAAATGCCCAGGAAATAACTCAACTTGCTCCTGCCCAGATAACTGAAATCGAGAGCATCAGCCCAGACACAAAACGGGTATATGCCCAGTTGTCTTGTGAACAGCAACTGTTCAGCAGCAAAGTCAAGGTAGCCATTGATTTCGGCCAAAGTACGTCATGGCTGACCTCGATGAGCGAATCGATGCTTGTCGACCAGAATGGCAAGGAAATCAAATTCAACTCTATGATAGACGCGATGAATTACCTATGCCAATTCGGCTGGCGTTTCGCTCAAGCATATGTAATTCCCCACGGCAACAAAGACTCAATAGGTGGAAACGTTTACTGGATACTCTATAAGGACGTAAACGACTATAGTCAGATAACAGAAGGATTCACCACCAGACGACAACACAAGAACTAATCTGAACTTTATTCTTATTCATAAGGGTGAGTATTGATTCAGAAAAACATCGAAAGACAGCAACGACATATTTGACGTGGAAAATGTGAATGCCACTATTAACATCATCCTTTAGCAATCAGCTGCTCGTTGGAGCTGACGTTAGAGGATCTACATCTCAGAGATCTTCGATAACAAATAGACAGTAGGTGCCGTGATTGAAGTTCACTGCACCTACTAATTTTATATTAATTAGGACAAACAAGATTAGAAAGGACAATTTTTTGTTAAAAAAAGAGATAATCGTTTGCATAATTAATATAATATGGCTAAATTCGTAAGTTAATTCTGTATTGACTATCTAATTGGAGTCCATTTTTATTGTATCATACATCGTAATACGCTGATTTTCATGAGTTATCTGAAATTTGACAAGACGCTGATGATTAATCTGGAGCAATCTCTCACCAAGGAGATGTTGCGCACTAATCAATCAGGTGCCTACCACTGTACTACTATAGTTGGATGCAACACACGCAAACAGCACGGTCTTCTGGTTATTCCAATACCGGAACTTGACGATAACAGCCACGTGTTGCTGTCATCGCTCGACGAAACGGTAATACAACACGGCGCACCTTTCAATCTGGGTCTTCACCGCTACAGCGGAAATTGCTACAGCCCAAATGGTCACAAATACATACGCGAATACGACTGCGAGCGCATTCCCACGACGACATACCGTGTGGGTGGAGTCATCCTGAAGAAAGAGAAAATCTTCATCACGCACGAGAACCGTATCCTGATTCGCTATACACTGGTAGAGGCACATTCGCGCACAACGCTTCAGTTTAGGCCGTTCCTTGCTTTCCGCAACGCCAATGACCTATGCGTGGAAAACAATGTGGCCATGCGCGATTATACCGAAGTACCAAACGGTATCGCCACTTGCATGTACGAAGGCTATCCCACCCTGTATATGCAGCTGAATCACAAGCCGGAATTCATCTTTGACCCGCACTGGTACAAAAACATCGAATACATCAAAGACCAAGAAAGAGGCATTCCTTATACCGAAGACCTCTATGTGCCCGGATACTTCCAAGTGGATATCCGCAAGGGTGAAAGCATCATTTTCTCGGCTGGAATCGATGAAGTGAACACCCGCAGCCTCGTAAAGATGTATGAAGACGAGATCAAGCCGCGAACACCGCGCACGAGTTTTTACAACTGCATGAAGAACAGCGCCAAGCAATTCTATATCACCAACGATGACGGTCACTACCTGCTGGCAGGTTACCCGTGGTTCAAGATTCGCGCACGTGACGAGTTCATCGCCCTGCCGGGCTGCACGCTGTCGGTTCACCACAAGCAAGATTTCGAGGCTATAATGGACACTGCCAGCAATGCCATCAAACAATGGATGAAAGACGGCACGATGGACAAGCATCTCAAAGGCCTTGATCTGCCCGACGTCCCACTGTGGGCCATCTGGGCTATCCAGCGTTATGCTCACGACCAGAACAACGACATTGCCCGCGAACGCTACGGCTACCTAATGGCAGACATCCTCGACTTCATCCTCGACGGCAAACACCCCAACCTGCTTGTTGAGCCAAATGGACTTGTGAGCAGCGACGGCACTTTACGCCCCATATCATGGATGAACTCAACACATCCCGACGGCAGGCCACTCATTCCGCGCACCGGCTATTTGGTGGAATTCAATGCATTGTGGTACAACGCGCTGCTGTTTGCAGCAGAAATCTTTGAGAACGACATGGAAATGGCAAGCCGTGTAAAGCGTTGGGTTGACATCAGCGAAAAGGCTAAACCGGCATTCATTGAGACTTTCCTCAACGAACATGGATACTTGTACGACTATGTGAACGGCGCCTATACCGAACTCAGCGTACGTCCAAGCATGATAATTGCTGCCGGACTCGACTATTCGCCACTTGACCGCCGCCAACGCAAGAGGGTGCTTGATGTGGTGACGCGAGAATTACTCACACCTAAAGGACTTCGCACACTCAGCCCCAACAGTTACGGCTACAACCCCTGGTATTTGGGTAATCCTGAAGAACGCCAGCGCGCCTATTACACCGGCTCTGCCCGCCCATGGCTCATGGAGTTCTATAGCAAGGCATACATCCGCGTGTTCGGCATAGGCAGCATTTCTTTTATCGAACGCATGATGATTGGCTTTGAAGACGAGATGAAAGAAGGTTGTATAGGTTCGCTGAGCGAACTATATGACGGCAACCCTCCATTCATCGGCCGCGGTGCCGTGAGCTTCGCACCTAATGTGGGCTGCATATTGCGTGTGCTGCGATTGTTCAAGAATCTGCACATCATTGATAAATAATCCCGCAAGAGATAATTAAAGCCATACTTTATATTGTAATATACAACATACTATATATGAAAGCATTAATGTTTGGTTGGGAATTCCCTCCTCATATCCTGGGCGGATTGGGCACCGCCAGTTTCGGCTTGTCGAAAGGAATGGCTGAAAATGGCGATATCGACATCACTTTCGTCATTCCCAAGCCCCAAGGCGATGAGCCAAAGGACTTCGCAAAGATTATAGGTGCCAACGTTACACCCATAGCCTGGCGTGACGTGAGTTGGGATCAAGTACAGCAACAAATAGGCAACGTGATGGACCCACAACTGTATTTCAGCCTTCGTGACCACATCTATGCTGATTTCAACTACATGAACGTCAATAATCTGGGTTGCATCGAGTTTTCTGGCCGCTACCCAGACAATCTGCTGGAAGAAATCAACAACTATTCCATAGTGGCTGGCGTGATAGCACGCACAGTCGATTTCGACGTCATTCACTCGCATGACTGGCTCACCTACCCTGCCGGCATCCACGCCAAGCAAGTAACAGGTAAGCCGTTTGTCATCCATGTGCATGCTACAGATTTTGACCGCAGCCGTGGCAATGTCAATCCTACCGTATTCAGCATCGAAAAGGACGGCATGAACAATGCCGACCATATCATAACCGTTAGCAATCTTACCCGCCGCACGGTAATAGAGAAGTACGGCATCAGCCCTGATAAGGTCACTACGGTACACAATGCCGTTGAACCATTGAGCGATGAACTTATCAATGTGGAATTGCCACCTGGCAAGCATAATAAGGTAGTCACCTTCCTTGGTCGCATCACCATGCAGAAAGGCCCTGAATACTTTGTCGAAGCTGCTGCTCAAGTACTGAAGAAGGTTGACAACGTGCAGTTCGTCATGGCCGGCGGTGGCGACATGATGGAGAAAATGATTCGTTTGGCTGCAAGACGAGGCATTTCCGACCGATTCCACTTTGCAGGCTTCCTACGCGGCAAAGAGGTCTATGAACTTCTCAAAGCCAGCGACGTATATATCATGCCGTCGGTGAGCGAGCCCTTCGGCATCTCGCCACTTGAAGCCATGCAGATGGGTGTGCCTTCAATCATATCCAAGCAGAGCGGCTGCGCCGAGATTCTTGACAATGTCATCAAAGTGGATTACTGGGACATCAATGCGATTGCCGACGCCATCTACTCCATTATTTCCTATCCCGCCATGTATCGCCAACTGCGCGAGAACGGGCTTACCGAAGTAGACGGTATCAGATGGAAAAAGGCAGGAGCTAAGGTCATCGATATCTATCGCCGTTTAATGCACTAAGCAACTTAATTGACAAATCATTTCCAATAAAATACTAAACTTTACTGCAATGAAAGCAATCTGTTTTTATTTTCAAATACACCAACCATTCCGTCTGAAGAACTACCGATTCTTCGATATCGGCAATGACCACTACTACTACGATGACTTTGCCAATGATGACATCATCACTCGTATTGCTCATCGCTCGTATATGCCGGCATGCGAAACCCTGTTGCAGATGATTCGCGACAATGGAAAGAAATTCAAAGTTGCTTTTTCCATAAGCGGCACAGCGCTTGAACAACTGGAACAATACGTTCCTGAGTTCATCGATGCCATGAAGGAGCTTACCGAAACTGGGTGCGTGGAAATTCTGAGTGAGACCTATGCACACTGCTTGGCGTCGTTGCAAGACCCTGAAGAGTTTGCACTTCAAGTCAAGGCACACGACACAAAAATCGAACAGATGTTCGGCATGAAGCCCAAAGTGTTCCGCAACACCGAGCTTATCTATGACGACGACATCGCCAGTATGGTCTATAGCATGGGATTCAAAGGTGCCATCACCGATGGTGCCCGCCACATCCTGGGATGGAAATCTCCCAACTACCTATACAGCTCTGCTTCTGCACCCAAACTTAAGCTGTTGCTCAAGAACGACAAACTGAGTGATGACATTGCATTCCGCTTCAGCAATACCGACTGGGCTTCTTATCCCCTCACTGCCGACAAGTTCATCGACTGGATTGCCAATTTGCCTCAAGAAGAACAGATTGTGAACCTCTTCATGAACTTCGAAACACTGGGTGAGCTGCAACCACGCGAAAGTGGCATTTTCGAGTTCATGAAAGCACTGCCGCGATTTGCAGCGGAACGCGACATCCACTTCTGGACACCAAGTGAGACAATTAAAGCCCTCAAGCCCGTAGACCAACTCTCGGTGCTTCACCCCATCTCGTGGGCAGACGAGGCACGCGACACCAGCGCATGGTTGGGTAACGTGCTTCAGCAAGAGGCCGTGAACAAGCTGTATTCCATTGCCGAACGCGTACGCATGTGTAAGGACAAGCGAATTCTCCAAGACTGGAATTACCTTCAAGCCAGTGATCACTTCTTCTACATGAGCACAAAGCACAGCAGCGATGGTAGCGTACACTCGCACTACAGCCCATACGCTTCACCATATTCGGCTTTCACCAATTATATGAACGTCTTAACCGACTTCATGACACGTGTTGAGCAACAGTTCCCAGCCGACATCGAAAACGAAGAGCTGAATGCACTGCTACTCACAATCAATAATCAAGAGGCGGAAATTAACGAGCTCAAACGCGAAGTTGAAATGATGCGTAACAACATCACCAAGGACCTGACAGGCGATTTTACCCCACTCGAAGAGGAAGCGCCTGCCGAAGAATCAGCACCGACACCTGATAAAAAGACTGTCGAGAAGAAGGACGAGCCAAAGAAAGAACCTGCAAAGAAAACTGTGCCCAAAAAAGATCCGGTAAAGAAAGCTGAGACAAAGAAGGCGGCTGCACCCAAAAAAGAAGAAACTTCAAAGGCTAAAGCCGCCAAAAAAACCGCAAAAAAGGCTGCCAAATAAGGCATAGTCATCAACTATAACAAGTGTGTGTCATAATTCATAAATGGCACACACTTTTTATTGCTTTCCCCACTTAAATGTAGCAATTTGTCACCATTAATCATTTTTGCAAACAATTGCATTCTTAAAATATATTATTTATTGCTTGAGAATGCTTTGTTTAGCAATATTTTAACTATCTTTGCACCCGATTTGCAAAACCAGCACTCAACAGTTGCATTGACAAGCTATTTTTGTAGGATCAATATCTTTATATTATAACGTTATAATTTATTTAATGAAAACAATTTACACTTTCGGAAACGGCATGGCAGAAGGCCGCGCCGACATGAGAGACTTATTAGGTGGTAAAGGTGCTAACCTCGCCGAGATGAACTTGATTGGAGTTCCCGTGCCTCCAGGTTTCACTATCACCACCGACGTTTGCCGCCTCTACAACGTAGAAGGCCGCGATGCAGTAGTTAAAATGATTAAAGCCGATGTTGAAAAAGCCATCGCACACATCGAGAGCTTGACCGGCAACAAGTTTGACGACCCATCCAATCCACAGCTCGTATCAGTACGATCTGGCGCACCGGTTTCTATGCCCGGTATGATGGATACTGTGCTCAACCTTGGTATTAACGATGCAGTTGCTGAAACACTAGCCGAGAAGAGCGGCAATCCTCGCTTCGCTTGGGACAGCTACCGCCGCTTCGTACAGATGTACGGTGACGTGGTACTCGGCATGAAGCCGAAAAACAAGACCGACATCGACCCATTCGAAGAAATCATTGAAGATGTAAAGACTAAGAAAGGCGTTAAATTCGACACCGAACTAGACGTTGACGACCTGAAGACTCTCGTTGTTCGCTTCAAGGAAGCCGTTAAGAAGAATACCGGTAAAGACTTCCCAACAAGCGCATGGGATCAACTTTGGGGTGCAATCTATGCTGTGTTTGACAGCTGGAACAACGAACGCGCCATTCTCTATCGCCGCATGAACCAGATTCCAGAGGAATATGGTACTGCCGTCAACGTACAAGCCATGGTCTATGGCAACATGGGTAATTCTTCGGCTACTGGCGTTTGCTTCTCACGCGACGCTGCTACTGGTGAAAACATTTTCAA
This sequence comes from Muribaculaceae bacterium, assembly GCA_017651515.1. Classification (GTDB taxonomy): domain Bacteria; phylum Bacteroidota; class Bacteroidia; order Bacteroidales; family Muribaculaceae; genus Sodaliphilus. The sequence goes on from JAGCCU010000018.1 coordinate 23,980, forward strand.
CGGTGAATACCTGATCAATGCTCAGGGTGAAGACGTTGTGGCCGGTGTGCGCACACCACAGCAGATTATGACTGAGGGAAGCCGTCGTTGGGCAGCTCTACAAGGCATCAGCGAGGAAGAGCGTGCTGCAAAGTATCCTTCACTGGAGGAATCAATGCCCGAATGCGCTGCTCAGCTTGTTGAGATCCAGCACCGCCTCGAAGACCACTATCGCGACATGCAGGATATGGAGTTCACCATTCAGAACGGTAAGCTCTGGCTGCTCCAGACCCGTAACGGCAAGCGCACTGGTGCTGCAATGGTAAAGATTGCCATGGATTTGCTTCGCGAAGGTATGATCGACGAAAAGACCGTCCTCAAGCGTATGGAGCCCAATAAACTTAACGAGTTGCTGCACCCTGTTTTTGACAAGACAGCCGTGAAGTCTGCTAAAGTCATGGCAAAGGGTCTTCCCGCCAGTCCCGGTGCTGCTACAGGACAAATCGTATTTTTTGCTGATGATGCCGAAGAATGGGCTTCTCGCAATAAAAAAGTCATCATGGTTCGTATCGAGACCTCACCCGAGGACTTGCGTGGCATGAATGTCGCTCAAGGTATTCTTACTGCCCGCGGTGGTATGACATCTCATGCGGCTGTTGTTGCCCGCGGTATGGGCAAGTGCTGTGTGTCAGGAGCTGGAACCATCAAAGTTGATTACAAGGCTCGCAAGGTTGAGATGAACGGAAAGACTTACGACGAAGGTGACTGGATTTCTATTAACGGCACCACAGGTGAAGTCTATGACGGTCCTGTTGCTACTGTTGACCCCGATCTCGGTGGAGACTACGCAGCAGTGATGAATCTTGCAGAGAAATACAGCAAGATGGACGTTTACACCAATGCCGACACACCACGCGATGCCATGAGAGCTCGCGAACTGGGTGCCCATGGTATCGGTCTTTGCCGTACAGAGCACATGTTCTTCGAGGGTGACCGTATCAAAGCTATGCGTGAAATGATTATCGCCCCAGACGTGGATGCTCGTCGCAAAGCATTGGCAAAGTTGCTTCCCGTTCAGCGTGGCGACTTTGAGGGTATCTTTACTGCAATGAATGGATATGAGGTCACCATCCGTCTACTCGATCCACCCTTGCACGAGTTTGTCCCCCACCAGCTCGAGACAATGCGCGAACTCGCCAGCGATACCGGACGCACACTTGAGGAAGTGAAGTTGGTATGCGATGGCTTGGAAGAGTTCAACCCAATGCTCGGCCATCGTGGTTGCCGACTTGGTAACACTTACCCAGAAATCACCGAGATGCAGGCACGTGCTATCATTGAGGCAGCACTCAACGTCAAGGCCAAAGGCATCGTTGTGAAGCCCAAGATCATGGTTCCACTGATTGGTGTGAAAGCTGAGATTCAAATGCAGGCCGACATCATCAACCGCGTAGCCAAGGAAGTATTCGCTGAACGTGGCGAGACTGTTGCCTACAAGGTTGGAACAATGATTGAAATTCCACGCGCCGCTCTCGTTGCTGACCAGATTGCCGATGTAGTAGACTTCTTCTCATTCGGAACCAACGACCTCACACAGATGACATTTGGTTACTCTCGTGATGATGCCGGCAAGTTCCTCTCAATCTACAAGAATTTGGGAATCCTCAAGGTTGATCCGTTTGAGGTGCTTGATCAGGAAGGTGTAGGACAGCTCGTAGAGATGGCCACCGTCAAGGGACGTGCAGCTAACCCAGAACTGAACATTGGTATCTGCGGTGAGCACGGCGGCGAACCTTCATCGGTGAAGTTCTGCGCTAAGCTAAACATGAATTACGTTTCATGTTCTCCTTATCGTGTGCCAATTGCACGTCTTGCAGCCGCACAGGCAGCCGTAGAAGAGTAAATATCACTCTTACAATAATGAAAGGGATCTGTCCGCTTGGGCAGGCCCCTTTTTTATTGTATTTGCTAAATATACTTTATTTCGGTTGAAGACTCAGACGGTACTCGCTGGGCGACTGGCCAAGATGTTTGGTGCAGTAGCGGCTGAAGTAAGAGAGTGACGTGAAGTTCATCAGGTCAGCTATCTGGGTGAGGGACAGGCGTTCATCATTCAGATAGTCTTTTAATATAGGTATGGTATGGCGGTCGATGTATGAGGTGACACTGTGTCCTGTCACACGTTTGATGGTGGCAGAAAGATATTTGGGCGATACGTTCAGCCGTTTGGCATAGTAG
>JAGCCU010000019.1 GCA_017651515.1 Muribaculaceae bacterium
GCTGATGGACGATATGATGGATACAATGCACAAATTTAATGGAGTCGGATTGGCAGCCCCTCAAGTAGGAATACTAAAAAGAGTAATCGTAATAGACTTATATGAAGAAGGAACTCAATACAAATTGGTAAATCCTGTTATAGTAAAACAAAAAGGTGACCAGGAATGCGAAGAAGGGTGTTTGAGTTTTCCAAATAAATTTGGTAAAGTTCATAGACCAAAAGAAGTTACGGTTGAAGCTCTGAATGAAAATGGCAAAAAAGTAAGAATTTCAAAAAAATCAGGAGAGGAGATTAAGTAATGACAACGCTCAAGAAACAATACGACGAAGTGATTGCTCCAGCATTGATGAAGCAATTCAACTACACCACTCCGATGCAGATTCCACGCCTGGTCAAGATCGTGCTTAACGAGGGTCTGGGCGATGCCACTCAAGACAAGAAGATCATCGAGACTGCTATCAGTGAGCTCACAACCATCACAGGTCAGAAGGCTGTACAGACACTCTCGAAGAAGGACATCTCCAACTTCAAGGTGCGTAAGAAAATGCCTATCGGTGCCCGCGTTACTCTGCGCCGTGACCGTATGTATGAGTTTATGGAGCGTTTCATCCGCATCGCGCTGCCCCGTATCCGCGACTTCAAGGGTATTGCTGGCAAGCTCGACGGACGTGGCAACTACACAGTAGGCGTGAGCGAGCAAATAATTTTCCCCGAGATTAACATCGACAGCGTGAACAAGATGACAGGTATGAATATTACTTTCGTCACCACTGCACGCACCGACGAGGAAGGTTATGCACTGCTCAAGGCATTCGGACTTCCATTTAACAACAAATAATCAAAGTTTGAACTATGGCAAAAGAATCGATGAAGGCCCGTCAGGCCAAGAGATTGAAAATGGTTGCTAAGTACGCTGCAAAGCGTGCCGAGCTCAAGAAGGCCGGTGACTATGAAGCCTTGCAGGCACTGCCCAAGAATGCTTCTCCAGTTCGTCTTCACAACATTTGCAAGATCTCTGGACGTCCTAAAGGTTACATGCGTCAGTTCGGCATCAGCCGCATCGACTTCCGTGAGATGGCTTCCAATGGTCTGATTCCGGGAGTAAAGAAGGCTAGCTGGTAATGCTTGCGCAGTAACAACAAAGTAAAAAACCAATTTTTAAGTATTAAATATTGTTCGGGTCGCGCACCGTGTCGCGTGTACCCCGGATCAATTTAAAACAACAAAGAAAAATTACAGTTCCAATTGCAGATTATCTGACCAGATTGAGGAATGCGATCAAGGCACAACATCGTGTCGTTGAAATCCCTTCTTCGAAGCTCAAGAAAGAGATCACTAAGATTCTCTTCGAACAGGGCTACATTCTCAACTACAAGTTTATCGAGAATGATACCCCATCAGGCGCTATCAAGATTGCGCTCAAGTATGACCCCGTTGACAAGGTGAACGCCATTAAGTGCCTCACCCGTGTGTCTCGTCCAGGTCTCCGTCAGTACACTGGCTACAAAGACATGCCCCGTGTGCTCAACGGTTTAGGTATCGCCATTATTTCCACATCTAAGGGTGTGATGACCAACAAGCAGGCCAAGGCCGAAAAGATTGGTGGCGAAGTATTGTGTTACGTTTATTAATTAAGGAGGGTAAGAATTATGTCAAGAATAGGTAAGTTACCAATCGAGTTACCCGCCGGCGTAACTGTTGATATGAAAGAAAACGTCCTGACCGTAAAGGGTCCTAAGGGCGAACTCAAGCAGGCAGTTAACCCCAATATCAAGGTTGAGGTTGAAGACGGTCACATTACTGTGAGCCGCCCCGATGACGAGCGTGAGTCTCGTGCACAGCACGGTCTCTATCGCGCCTTGATCAACAACATGGTTGTGGGTGTGAGCGCAGGCTTTAAGAAAGAACTTGAAATAGTAGGTGTCGGTTACAAGGCCGAGTCAAAGGGACAAGTCCTTGAGCTGTCACTGGGTTACTCTCACGCAATCTATCTGGTGATGCCTCCCGAAGTGAAGGTTGAAGCTAAGACTGAGCGTAACAAGAACCCTCTCATCACTCTGGAGTCTTGCGACAAGCAGCTCCTTGGCCAGATTTGTGCCAAGATTCGCTCGTTCCGCAAGCCAGAGCCTTACAAGGGTAAAGGTGTTAAGTTTGTTGGCGAAGTTATTCGCCGTAAGTCTGGTAAAACGGCAGCTGCCAAATAATTAAGTAAAACATCATGATTTCTAAGTTAGAACGACGTAATAAGATCAAAGCACGCATCCGCGGTCGCATCAGCGGCACAGCCGAGCGTCCCCGCCTGTGTGTGTTCAGAAGTAACAAGCAGATCTACGCCCAGGTCATTGACGACCTGGCAGGCAACACTCTCGTTTCGGCCTCTTCAAAGGGTATTGAGGAAGGCACCAAGAGTGAAATCGCTGCAAAGGTAGGCGAGCTCATAGCAAAGAAGGCTCAAGAGGCTGGCATCACCACTGTGGTGTTTGACCGTAACGGTTTCTTGTTCCATGGTAGAGTTAAATCATTGGCTGACGGTGCTCGCAAAGGCGGACTTAAATTTTAATCATCATGGTAAAGAAGAATAATAGAGTAAAGACGACAAGCGATATAGAACTGAAAGATCGTCTGGTTGCCATCAACCGTACTACAAAGGTGACCAAGGGTGGTCGTACGTTCACGTTTGCTGCCATCGTAGTTGTTGGCGACGGTAATGGAATCATCGGTTACGGCCTTGGAAAGGCTAACGAGGTTACCACCGCAATAGCCAAGGGCGTTGAGATGGCCAAGAAGAACCTCATCAAGGTTCCCGTGCACAATGGCACAATTCCTCACGAGCAAGTCGCCAAGTTCGGCGGTAGCCGCGTGATTATGATGCCTGCAACCCCAGGTACTGGTGTGAAGGCTGGTGGTGCTATGCGTGCCGTATTTGAGAGCATCGGAGTAACCGACGTGATTTGCAAGTCCAAGGGTTCATCTAACCCCCACAACCTGGTGAAGGCCACTATCAAGGGTCTGGATGAAATGCGTGATCCCTACACTGTGGCTCACTATCGTGGCATCAGCGTCGAAAAAGTGTTTAACGGTTAATGCATTACACTGCTATGGCAAAGATTCAAATCAAACAAGTTAAGAGTCGCATCAATCGTCCGGCACGCCAGAAGCGCACGCTCGACGCGCTTGGACTGCGCAAAATGAATCAAGTGGTGGAGAAGGAAGCTTCTCCCGAAATCTTGGGAATGGTTAACGCTGTTCGTCATCTGGTACAAGTTACCGAGGTTGCCGAATAATTAAAATTACACAGAATATGGAATTACATAACTTACAACCCGCTGTCGGTTCAAACAAGAAGAAACGTCGCATCGGTCGTGGTCCAGGTTCGGGCAAGGGCGGTACGTCAACACGTGGTCACAAGGGTGCAAAGTCGCGCTCTGGCTACAAGCAGAAGGTTGGATTCGAAGGTGGCCAGATGCCATTGCAGCGTCGTCTGCCTAAGTTCGGTTTCAAGAACTTCAACCGCGTAGAGTACAAAGCAATCAATATCAAGGTGCTTGAAGACCTGGCTGCTAAGTCTAATCTTGAGAAGATTACCATTGCCGACCTCATGGAGGCTGGTATGGTGCGCAAGTCTCAACTGGTCAAGATTCTGGGTGTGGGTACGCTTACACGCAAGCTTGATGTCGAGGCTAATGCATTCTCAAAGAAAGCCGAAGAGATTATCACAGCAGCTGGTGGTTCAATCGTTAAAGTTTAATTCTAATGAAACTTATACAAACAATTAAGAACATCTGGAAGATTGACGAGTTGCGTCGTCGCCTGACTATCACGTTCCTCTTTGTGCTCGTGTATCGTCTGGGTTGCTTCGTAGTGTTGCCGGGCATCAGCCCTCAAGACCTGGAGGCAATGCGCAACTTCACCAGTGGTGGTCTGATGCAGCTGCTCGACATGTTCTCGGGTGGTGCATTCTCGCAGGCTTCAATCTTCGCATTGGGTATCATGCCCTATATCACCGCGTCGATCGTTATTCAGCTGATGGGCATGGTTGTGCCCCAGTTCCAGAAGATGCAGCGTGAAGGTGAAAGCGGCCGCATGAAGCTCAATCAGTATACACGCTACCTTACAGTGCTCATTCTGTTGGTTCAAGCACCCGCCTATCTGGTCAACCTCCAGTATCAAGTGAATGCTGCCGGCGGTCACGCACACATCGGTGGTTTCATGATGGTGTTCTTGTCGATAGTGCTCACTGCTGGCGCCATGTTCATCATGTGGCTCGGTGAGAAGATTACCGACAAGGGTATTGGCAATGGTATCTCAATCATTATCTTGGTAGGTATCATCGCTCGTTTCCCAAGTGCTATCATGCAAGAGTTTACCAGTCGTCTGAACACCGCTCAAGGTGGTCTGGTGATGTTCCTTGTAGAAATAGTTATTCTGTTTGCTGTAACTGCAGGAGCCGTGATGCTCGTTCAGGGTACACGCAAGGTTCCCGTGCAATATGCAAAGCGCATTGTGGGCAACAAGCAGTATGGTGGTGCCCGTCAGTATATTCCTCTGAAGGTTAATGCTGCCAATGTGATGCCTATCATCTTCGCTCAGGCGTTGATGTTCATCCCTATCACTCTCGCCGGTTTCGGCGCACGTGGTTCAGAGGGTGGCTTCTGGAGTGGCTTTGCTGCTACATTCAGTGATATGAATGGATTCTGGTACAATTTTGTCTATTTCCTGCTTATCCTGGCGTTCACCTATTTCTACACTGCAATAACTGTCCGTCCTACTGACATGGCTGAGCAGATGAAGAAGAACAGCGGTTTTATCCCTGGAGTTAAGCCTGGTAAGAAGACAGCTGAGTATCTCGACTCTATTATGTCGCGCATCACTTTGCCAGGTTCTATATTCCTTGGCCTCGTGGCTATCATGCCTGCGTTTGCGCGTTTGTTCGGTGTAAACCAGCAATTCGCCCAGTTCTTCGGCGGAACATCGTTGCTCATCGTGGTTGGTGTAGTGCTTGATACACTGCAGCAGATTGAGACCCATCTGATGATGCACCATTACGATGGTCTGATGAAGTCGGGTAAGTTGAAAGGACGTAATCGTTAATCTTTCATTCATTAGAGAGATAACCCAATCGTTAAGAGAGATGATTTATCTGAAGACAGAGGAACAGATTGAAATGCTTCGCGAGGCCAACCTCGTTGTGGCGCGCACACTTGCCGAAGTGGCAAAGCACGTCGCACCTGGTGTGACCACCAACAAGCTCAATCAGATAGCCGATGACTACATCCGTTCGCAAGGATGTGTTCCCGGTTTCTTAGGCCTTTATGGTTTTCCCGCTTCGGTTTGCATCTCTGTCAACGAGAACGTCGTTCACGGCATTCCTTCGAACTATGTGCTCAAGGAAGGCGACATCGTGAGCGTTGATTGTGGCGCAGTGACAACTGCTGGCTACAACGGTGACTCGACCTATACTTTCTGTGTGGGTGAGGTGAGCGACGAAGTGAAGGCCCTGCTGCGCACCACCAAGGAATCACTCTACGTGGGCATTGAAAAGGCTGTGCCAGGTAACCGTATAGGTGATATTGGCAATGCCATTCAAAACTACTGCGAAAAACGTGGTTATGGTGTGGTGCGCGAGCTTTGCGGCCATGGAGTAGGATTGAAGCTTCATGAAGACCCTGAGGTGCCAAATTTCGGTCGTCGGGGAACGGGAGCGTTGATTCGCAATGGTATGACAATCGCTATCGAGCCTATGATCAACATGGGCAGCAAGAATATAGTCACTGAACGTGACGGTTGGACCTGTCGCACACGCGACCGTAAGCCTAGCGCTCACTTCGAGCATTCCATTGCCATTCATAATGGCAAGCCAGACGTGCTTTCTAGTTTCGACTATATTCAAGAAGTGCTTGGCGACCGCTTTATATGATAACGCAATTTAATCTCTCTAATAATTAAACGATTTATGGCAAAACAAACTGCAATAGAACTTGACGGAACAATAATCGAAGCACTGTCGAATGCAATGTTCCGAGTAGAGTTAGAGAATGGGCATCAGATTATCGCTCACATCAGCGGTAAGATGCGCATGCATTACATCAAGATTCTCCCTGGTGACAAGGTGCGTGTGGAGATGTCTCCCTACGACCTTAGCAAGGGAAGGATTTCATTCCGATATAAATAATCAGCTATATTAATAGCAACAATATCAGATATTATGAAAGTAAGAGCATCAATAAAGAAGCGTTCGGCCGACTGCAAGATTGTACGTCGCAAAGGTCGCTTGTATGTGATTAATAAAAAGAACCCTAAGTTTAAAATGCGTCAGGGTTGATAATCCGATTATTTTAAGTAATTTTGCAAAAAATTTAAGTAAAGAATATGGCAATTCGTATTGTGGGTGTTGACTTACCCCAAAACAAGCGCGGTGTTATCGCTCTGACCTATATTTATGGAATTGGTCGCAGCTCAGCCGCTAAGATTCTCGAGAAAGCCGGTGTCAGTGAAGACACAAAGGTTAAAGACTGGACCGACAGCGAGGCCGCAAAGGTGCGTGAAGTGATCTCCAACGACTATAAGGTTGAAGGTGACCTTCGCACAGAGGTGCAGATGAACATCAAGCGATTGATGGACATCGGTTGCTATCGCGGCATCCGTCATCGTAATGGACTCCCCGTGCGTGGTCAGAGCACAAAGAACAATGCTCGCACTCGCAAGGGTCGCAAGAAAACTGTTGCAAACAAGAAGAAAGCTACTAAATAATAATATTAACGTATGGCAAAAAAGACAGTCGCAGCTAAGAAGAGGGTTGTTAAAGTTGACGGCGTAGGACAGCTACACGTTCACTCCTCTTTCAACAACATCATTGTGTGCCTCGCCAATGGTGAGGGACAGGTAATTTCATGGTCTTCGGCAGGCAAGATGGGCTTCCGTGGAAGTAAGAAGAATACTCCCTACGCAGCTCAGATGGCAGCCCAGGATTGCGCAAAGGTCGCTTACGACCTAGGTCTGCGCAAGGTGAAGGCTTATGTAAAGGGTCCAGGTAATGGTCGCGAATCGGCCATCCGTACGATTCATGGTGCTGGTATTGCTGTTACCGAGATTATCGACGTAACTCCACTGCCACACAATGGATGCCGTCCTCCCAAGAGAAGAAGAGTATAATTCACTTGGAGTTTAATCACTATTCGTTATTTTATTTTTAAACGAGTCTCTTATAGTGAATAGATTGCATAAATTGAACAACCTCTCTGCAATCGCGGCTGCACTATAGTGATTCCAAACATCACAAAACTTTAATTATTAGGAAAAATGGCTAGATATACCGGTCCAAAATCAAAGATTGCACGTAAGCTGGGTGAACCCATCTTCGGTGAAGACAAGGTGTTTGCAAAGAAGAACTATCCTCCTGGCCAGCACGGTAACAACAGAAGAAGAAAACAATCTGAGTACGGATTGCAGCTTCGTGAGAAGCAAAAAGCTAAATATACTTATGGCGTTCTGGAGCGTCAGTTCCGTAACCTCTTTGAGAAGGCGTCTTCTATGAAGGGCGTAACAGGTGAAGTATTACTGCAACTTCTCGAGCAACGTCTCGACAATGTGGTTTACCGCCTGGGTATAGCACGCACCCGCGCAGCTGCTCGTCAGCTGGTGCTTCACCGTCACATCTCTGTTGACGGCAAGGTGGTGAATATTCCTTCTTTCAAGGTTATTCCCGGACAAGTGGTAACTGTTCGCGAGAAGTCAAAGTCTCTTGAAGTCATCCAGGATTCTCTGGCAGGCTTCAACCACAGCAAGTATCCTTGGATTGAATGGGACGAGAACGTGAAGGGCGGCAAGCTTCTGCACCTGCCACAGCGTGAAGATATCCCCGAGAACATCAAGGAACAGTTGATCGTCGAGTTGTATTCTAAACAGTAAAATCACATTCCATGGCTATTTTAGCATTTCAGAAACCCGACAAAGTGTTGATGTTGGAAGCCGACAACACTTTTGGCAAATTCGAGTTCCGTCCTTTGGAACCCGGTTATGCTGTCACCATTGGCAATGCACTTCGTCGCATCCTGCTCAGTGGTCTCGAAGGCTATGCAATTTGCAATATTCGTATTGACGGTGTCCAGCATGAGTTCGCAACCATCCCTGGTGTTAAGGAAGATGTGGCAAACATTATCCTTAAACTCAAGCAGGTTCGTCTGAAACGTATCGTTGACGATACCGACACAGAGAAAGCTGTTGTCAAGGTTTCGGGTCAGGATGTGTTTAAGGCTGGTGATATAGGCAAGGTGCTCAGTGGATTCGAGGTGCTGAACCCCGACCTGGTGATTTGCCATATCGATCCCTCGGCAAGCTTCCAGCTTGAAATCACTATCAACAAGGGACGTGGCTATGTTCCCGCCGACGAGAACAAGAATGCCAACGATCCTCTCGATGTAATTGCCATCGACTCGATCTATACCCCAATTGTGAATGTGATGATTGCACGCGAGGACTACCGTGTGGAACAGAAGACCGACTACGAGAAACTTGTGCTTGAGATTACCACCGACGGCTCTATTCATCCTAAGGAGGCTCTTAAGGAAGCAGCAAAGATTCTCATTCAGCACTTCATGCTCTTCTCCGATGAGAAAATCGCTCTCGACACTACCGAGAACGAAGGTAACGAGGAATTTGATGAGGAAGTACTGCACATGCGTCAGCTGCTTAAGGGCAAGCTCATCGACATGGATTTGTCGGTGCGTGCGCTTAACTGCCTGAAGTCTGCTGAAGTTGAGACACTTGGTGAGCTTGTTGTGTTCAACAAGACCGACCTGCTCAAGTTCCGCAACTTTGGCAAGAAGTCGCTAAGCGAGCTTGAAGAGCTGCTCTCAGGACTTGGCTTGTCGTTTGGAATGGATATTTCGAAGTATAAATTAGATAAAGAGTAAATCATAATGAGACACAATAAGAAATTCAACCACCTGAGCCGTAAGTCTGCTCACCGCGATGCCTTGTTGTCTAACATGACATCATCGCTCATTCTCCATAAGAGAATCGTGACCACACTGGCAAAGGCCAAGGCCCTGCGCGTCTATGCCGAGCCAATCATCAACCGCGCAAAGGACGACAGCACTGCTTCTCGTCGCGTGGTGTTCAGCTACCTGCAGAACAAGGAAGCTGTAAAGGAACTTTTCCAGAATGTGGCACAGAAGATTGCCGACCGCCCCGGAGGTTACACCCGCATCCTCAAGTTGGGCAACCGTCTTGGTGACAATGCAAAGACCTGTTTCATTGAGCTGGTAGATTATAACGAGACTCTACTTGCTGCTAAGCAACAGGAAGGTGCAGCCAAGAAGAAAACTACTCGCCGTAGCCGTCGCTCGGGCAAGAAGGCCGAAGCAACAGCTGCTGCTGAGGCTCCTGTGGCACAGGAAACTGCTCCTGAGGCTGCAGAATAATATTCAGAAGCCAATTAAATTTTTCATAACTTTGGAAGTGGTGTACTGCAGAGATTGCACGGCACCACTTTTTTTAGTTGAATTTTATTGATTTGTTTGGTGATTTTATCGTTCTAAGGTGCGTGTACTTAAGATAAATGATATAGATCGAAGCAGTGAGGTGAGCATGAGAGGGAAAAATGCCATATTCGCTGCTTGTGGCAGGAAGTACCAGCCAGCAAGGGTGAGAACCATTACTACGGCATTCAAGCCATGATAGAGCCGCAGAATGCGCTGTGTGTGCTTTAATGGTGTCAGTATAGCGGCAATCAATGCCAGGGGATGCGCCCAGAGCAGGTTGTAGTTCGGTGAGAGAGCCTCATGGTGCGACATAGTGATAAGAAACGCAATCATGCACCCGATAATTCCAAGCATGGCGAAGAAGGCAGTATCGAACCATAATGTTACACGCCGTCGCTTCACGTCTCGTACCGTTAGTATGATGGCTAAAATAAGAATCGCAATGCTCACGGCAAGTGGAGTACGCCACCATGGGGTGGGTGGGAGAACGATGCCTTCTTCGCTGCCGTCAACCACTACGTCGGTTTCGCTCACCAACGGCACCCATTGACCATCACGCATCAAGGTTGCGCCGTCAAAAGCTTCCATAAGCACCATCGGCACGAACATCTGTTGACGATAATCCAGCGGCTTGTCGAGTTTACTGCCAAGCACCAGGTCAATGCCGAATTGTTGCCAAGGATAATTTTTGCCGTAATGTGTCATCATTTTGCGATAGGTAGTGTTGCGGGGAGCCTCGCCGTAATGAAGTGAGTCGTCGTCAAGTGCGTTCTCAATGATATCTCGTGGGCGCGTTGAGCAGTTGTCGGTCAGGTATCGGTATTGGTAAGCGCGATTGTCAGGCAGTGAGTTTACTATCAGGTAGTTTCGTACACGTTCAGCCTGCGATTGGGTGAGATTGAGCCGTTGTTCCACCATTCTCCGGCCTTCCATTCCTGTGCGGGCATACTTTGCAGGAATGGGTACACAGTAATACATAGCGTCACCAGTCACGAAACGATATATGAATCCCGGTGAATTGAAGTCAAACACTCCATAGTTGTAATAATAATCTTGGCCAAATTGCTGAATCCGTATTTCGGTATGACCATAGATAGCGAATGATTCGTCGCCAGGGTAGAAAGTCACCAGACTCACCGTGGTGGAACTGTCAAGTGGTGCGGCAACAGATGATGTGTCGGTCTGTGCATTGATGTGTATCAGTGCCGTTATATAGACGATGGCGAGAAGCCATATTTTATTCATGTATTTCATCTAATTGGTCTTGGATATTTTTGCGACTACAAAGTTACTAATAAGGGAGAGAAAAAGAAAAAAATTTTCCTTTTCCTGAAATGAATGACTTGGTAATGATTATAATATGAAAAATATGTAAATAATCTAAAAACATTGTTTACAATGCACTTTTTCTATAAAAAATAGCGTTAACTTTGTAAATAGTTATTCAGAGACTAGTTACCGGCTATGTTAACGCAGATTTATAATGGACACGTACTCACCCCTGAAGGGTGGATCAATGGCGGTTCGGTCATCATTGAAGATGGACACATCGAAGAGGTGACCAAGAGCAGTCGTCTTTTGCCCAATATAGATAAGGCAATAGATGCATTTGGCATGCATGTTCTGCCCGGAGGTATTGAGCTGCATTGTCATGGTGGCGGGGGCAGCGACTTCATGGAAGGAACTCCCGAGGCATTCCGCACGGTCGTTGCCACACATCTGCGTCATGGCACAACGGCAATCTATCCCACTCTATCATCAGCAACACGTTCGATGATAGATGCTGCCTGTGAGACGTGTCAGGAGTTGATGCGTGAACCTGACAGTCCGATTATGGGTCTTCACCTTGAAGGGCCATATTTCAATCCACGCAAGGCTGGTGCACAGATGACTGAGATTATTCGTACTCCTGATCCAGCTGAATATACCCATGTAGTGGAAGACTACGATTGCGTGCGTCGTTGGGACGTGGCTCCCGAATTGCCAGGAGCGGTTGAGATGGGACGCTATATTACCGGTAAGGGAATTATTGCCGCCATTGGACATACGGCAGCCGAATATCCCGAGGTGAAGGCCGCTTACGAAGCCGGTTATACACTTGCCACTCATTTCTATAATGCAATGCCGGGTTTCCACAATGTGCGTGAATTCAAGCATGCGGGAACCGTTGAAAGTGTCTATTTGATGGAAAATATGTCGGTGGAGATGATTACCGACGGCATCCATGTTCCTTCCACTATACTACGCTTAATTCATCGCATGAAAGGAGTAGAGCGAACAGCTCTGGTTACCGATGCGCTAGCAGTGACCGACAGCGACAGCGACAAGGCTTTCGACCCTCGTGTAATCATTGAAGACGGTGTGTGCAAACTTTCCGACCGTTCGGCATTGGCAGGTAGCATAGCCACAATGGATCGCCTGATTCGTACCGCTGTTATGCAGGCCGACATTCCACTGCGTGATGCAGTGCGCATGGCTAGCGAGACTCCTGCACGCATTATGGGTATTTACGACCGCAAGGGTTCGATTCAGCGTGGCAAGGATGCCGATCTAATGATTATGAACGATGACCTACGACTCCAGTCGGTATATTCTATGGGTCGCAGAGTGGAAATGTAAATCTTAGTTTTTCAGAAAACAATTCTTAGCGCTTGTACTTGAAACTTGAACCACCCAAGAACTCTCGCATGATGCTTGTGGGGGGTATCTCTTTGTCGTCAACTGGGATGAAGTAGTGTATGAACTTGAGAAGTCGGTGTGCCTCAGAGTATTCGGGACAATTCTTTGGAACTGATGAAAGGATGACTTCAGCATGAGTACGCAGAACGGCAAACTCAATATTAAGTGCTGAATTGAACATCACGTCGGCAGTTTCCTGGAAGGGCAATATCCATTTTTCTTCGGCCTCACATACGTCTTTCCATTGGCTGATGGTTTCACGCGCACTGAAGGCTCCTTTGTTGTAGTCACGGATGATGCGGCGTAGCAGACGGTTGTCCTGAGTGGGCACCCAGTTATGGTCATCAAGCGAGATGCTGGTCAGAGCCGAAATATATACTTTGAACTTCGCACTCTCTGGAATCTTGTCAGTGAGAATGGGGTTTAGAGCATGAATACCTTCGATAATGAGTACGGTGTCGTTCTTGAGTTTGAGGCGTTTGCCATTATACTCGCGCTTGCCTGTAACGAAGTTGAATTCAGGCACCTCAACACGTTCGCCGGCCATGAGACGCATGAGGTGATCTTCCAGCAGTTCACTGTCGACAGCTTTGATGTTATCGAAGTCATATTGTCCGTTTGGCAGTTTCGGCGTATCTTCGCGGTTGACGAAATAATCGTCGGTAGAGAATGACATTGGACGTAGTCCGCAAGCTAGTAACTGAATTGACAGACGCTTGCAGAAAGTTGTCTTGCCCGAGCTTGACGGCCCCGTGATGAGCACCAGTCTGATGGGGTTTTCCTCTTGGCGGAAACGACGGTCTATTTCCTCGGCAATCTGCACGATTTTCTTCTCCTGAAGAGCTTCACTCACCTGAATGAGTTCGGAAGCCTGTCCCCTGAGGATCGCCTTGTTCACATCACCGGCATTTGACAGTCTCATGATAACGTCCCAGCGCACTTTTTCGGCAAACATACCGAAAGTGCGCGGCATTTCGATTTTAGGAGCCAATATCAGAGGATTGTGGCGGTAGGGTACACGGAGAAGTATGCCGCCGTTGTAATACTCCACGTCCCAAATTTTCAAATATCCTGCCGATGGAACTAGTGGGCCGTAATAGTAATCGGCAGTGTCGCCTAGAGTATAATAGTCGCTGTAAATCTGTCCGCTGGTCTCAAGAAGCTTCACTTTGTCTGCAAATCCTCTCTCGGCAAAAACCCGTATGGCTTCTTCGGTAGTGGCTTCGTGGCGTTTGAAAGGCATGTCAGTATCTACTATCTCGTGCATTCTTTCACGGATGCGGTCAACGTCTTCAGGCGTTAGAGGCTCTGCCGTGCGTTTGCGGAAGTTGCAGTAGTAGCCCAGCGACAATGGGTGTTCAATGAAGAGCTTGCTGCCAGGGAAGATGTCGCTGGTGGCCTTGTAGAGCACGAAACAAAGAGAGCGCACGTAAACACGGCGCCCTGAACCCATACAAGCATCAAGAAACTCAACGTCGCGATTTTGAAAAAGTCGGAATTTAAGACCTTGGGAGGCATTGTTCACTTTTGCCGAAACCACAGGGTATTTCATATTGAGTTCATCGGCAAATTCCTTATAGACATCGAGCAAAGAGGTTCCCTCTGGAAAGCTCTTTGTGGTGTTGTTGTTCTTGCAGCGGATTTGGAGCATGGGGCGTAGTATTGATGTGAATGAATTGTCTCGTCGTTGCAAAGTTACAACAATTTCTACAAACTATCACTTCATGTAGTGAATAAATAAGTTGTCGTAAATGTTTTTTTCATGCAATCGTTTTTTTTCGAAAGTTGAAAAAAATGTGTAACTTTGTGCAGTTTAATGACTTGATAAAATCGAACTATATGAAGAAAATATTCACATGTCTTCTGACCATGCTGGGATTGAACTCGGCATGCAGTCAGCATAATTTCGAGAATTTGGATGTTGCGTCATTTGCCTCATTGATTGACAGTGATGAAGTGACACTGCTTGACGTTCGCACTCCAGAAGAGTATGCCGAAGGGCATATAGCCAGCGCATTGAATATCGACGTAAAGAGCAATGATTTCATTGAAACAGCAAAGGAGCAGTTGTCAACCAGTAAGACGATTGCCGTATATTGTCGTAGCGGCAAGAGGTCGGCAAAAGCAGCTGGAATGTTAGTAGCTGAGGGTTATAAGGCCGTAAATCTGTCTGGTGGCATATTGGCATGGAAAAAAGAGGGAATGCCTGTAACTACTGTGGAATATGAAACCGACACGTTCACTACTCCTGGGGGCAAGAAGGTGACGTTCTATGCTTTGATGCATGGCAGCATTCGCATTGAGTGTGATGAAATTGAGATACAAGTTGACCCAGTTAAAAAACTTGGTGATCGCACAGTAGATTTCACGACAATGCCAAAAGCCGATTACATTTTTGTAACTCACGAACACGGAGACCATTTCGATAAGGATGCAATAGGACAGCTGACTGCCGAAGGCACGCAGTTGATAACGAACCGTCGTTGCGCCGATATGCTGGGCTACGGAAATGTAATGGCTAATGGTGACCACAAAGAAGTTGCCCCAGATATTACTGTATATGCTGTGCCTGCTTACAACACTACTGATGGTCATCTTCAGTTCCATCCCAAGGGGCGTGACAATGGCTTTATCTTTAACATTGACGGGCTGCGCATCTATGTGGCTGGTGATACCGAAGACATCCCTGAAATGGCCGATATACATGATATAGACATTGCCTTCATGCCATGTAACCAACCTTACACCATGACGCCTGACCAACTAGTGAAAGCGGCACGAATGGTGAAACCCAAAGTGCTGTTCCCTTATCATTACGGTCAGACAGACGTAAGTGGCATTCCAACCGCACTTCAGGCCGATGGTGTAGATGTGCGAATTCGCCACTACGAGTGATACTACCGAGAGCCAAAAGCCAGTATTGCAAAATGTACTTGAAAATAATCGATTTTAGGTTTTATCGATAAGTTTTTCCACCAATAATTGTTAACTTTGTGGTCAGATAAAAAATTATGTTGTCATGAAAATAGTTAGACTATTCTTATTAATGATTGTTTTGGGCGCAGGTCAGTTTTTAGCCAGTGCGCAGGAGGAGATAGCAACATTCAGCCGTAGCAGTTTTGTGGGCTGGGAATATAATGCCAACATCGACCTCAATGCTCAGAATATAGGTAGAGGCCGCATAGTGCTGTACAAGGTGTCGGAAGGCAATGAACGTAAGCTGAGTTCTCCGTATTTCGATTGTTCACAAGCCGACTCGCTTAGGGTAGATGTCGTTTATCGTCCGATGAGGAACAGTGAAAATCAATTTCCTATTATGCAGTATTTGACTCTTAAGGTGGCTTTGTTCAACTACGAGGGTGAAGAAGTCTGTACCAAATTCATTTCCATGCCTGAGGAAATGCCTGATACTTTAAGCGAACTTGACTTAAGCACAACGATTGAAGCCCCTGCTGGCAGTTCCATGCACCAGCTTCAATTTACTGCACCTTACGCAAATATTGATAATTGCGGAGCAATGATGGAAGTCCATGTGTTTGCTGTAAAGGAAGGCATGAATGTGATTGGCGATGTCAACGGCGACAGCATTGTGGATGTGGAGGATGTAAATGCAGCAATAAACATTATACTTAAACTCAAGACCGCAGCTGACTATTCCGGTAATGCCGATATTGACGGTAATGGTTATGTTGATGTCAGTGACGTGAATGAAATAATCAATATCATTCTCAAGAATTGATTTGTGTCTGATAACCTTTTTGTCTTTTAGGCGGAGTAGGACAGCCATTGGCTATAATATATCATGAGTAACTGGAAAATGCGTATAATTATGACGGCATGGTTGCTCATGATTGTCATTGTGGCGGGGCTGGGTCTTAAGCGCTGTATGAGTTCATCTGAAGGCAGGTTTGTTACAGTAAGCGATACTATTCGCGACAGCTTGCTCACCGTTGCACCGTTTGGTTGCCAGCATGTGAGCTATAGGGGATTTGAAGTTTGGTTCGATACATGTAGGCATATACCAGCGTGTGTGACCTATGAATTGATTAAAGGGCATCTCGATGGGGTTTTCCCTCGTATCGACCGCTTTGAGGCTGATGACTCCATTATAGGTTGTCCAGAGCCGAACGCCTACTATGGAACTGGGCTACATCGTGGTCACATGGCTCCAGCTACCGACATGTCTTGGGATAGCATGGCAATACGGCAGTCTTTTTTAATGACTAACATCTGTCCTCAACACCGCTCGCTTAACGAAGGAGGATGGGCTCGATTGGAGGAAAAATGCCGTGAATGGGTGTTGCGTGACAGCGCATTGATTATTGCAACAGGTCCGATTATTGATCAGGGGATGGACACGATTGAAGGTAGTGGCGTGATGATACCAAAACGTTTTTTCAAGGTGATTTTGGCACACTGTATAAGACCCATGCGAGCATTGGCATTTATTTACGATAATGGACCATGTAATGGCAAGCTGAAACGTTACGTTTCCACAGTAGACGAAGTTGAAAGGCTCACTGGTATGGATTTCTTCAAGGCTTTGCCCGATGATGAAGAAAAACGGATAGAAAAGGCATGTAATTTGCAAGTGTGGCTACATTGAATTATTTGTAGAATATGAAAAGGTTGTTCATAATAGCAGTGCTGATGCTGGGAGTCATGATGCCCGGCGAGGTTGTCATGCCTAGTTCCAGCATGGAGTGGTGCATTACGGCTCAAGCGCGTAGCAAGAAATCGACGAAGCTCCTCAAGAAACTACGCAAACAGCAAAAACGCGTTAAACGCAAGGCTGCAAAACAGTCGCGCAAGGCTGTAAAGCAGACACGCAAGACTGCTACGTCATCATCAAGCATAGTTCCGTTAATAGGCAATGCATCTACACTAACCTCCAATACCAATGCCAAGCCATTGTGTCGTGTGGTTTTGCCAAGTGGAATGGACAATCAGACGCTAAATTATAAAGCTATCACTGTCTATTTCAACAATAAACTACGCATACCTAATTGCGTGGCATACGAGCTGACCAACACCATGGTCTCGATGGCCGATGCTCCCGATGCTGAACGACGCAAGAATTATCGCTTTGAACAAGATAAAAATGCACCTGGCAGTCCCACACACAAAGATTACAGCGGTAGTGGTTATACGCGAGGTCACATGGCTCCTGCCATGGATATGCGGGGCGAGAAGCAGACCATGCAGGAGTGTTTCATGATGACCAACATGTGTCCACAGGAAGCTAAGCTCAACAATGACAACTGGCGGCAACTTGAGGAATCCGTACATCGCTGGGCCAAACGTGACGGTCAGCTCTTCGTACTCACAGGCCCAATAATGGGCACGAAGCATAGTTGCATCGGGCCTAAAAACGATATAGCCGTGCCGGCTGCATTCTTCAAGGTAGTGTATGCACCAAAGCAGGATCGGGCCATTGCCTTTATCTACGATAACACAAGTAATAATGGAGGTATGGCTCGCCATGCCGTTACAATAGATGAAGTGGAACGTCGCACTGGCCTTGACTTCTTCACTGCTTTGGGAAAAGATACCGAACGCAGAATAGAAGCGCAATGTGATCTCAATGCATGGAAATAATTAAATAGAAATATATAATGAAAAAATTTAATCTTTTAATATCATCAATATTGCTGATAATCGCAGTTGGCTGTGATGGCAACGTAAAGAAGCAGGAGAGTGTAAATGCAACTGCCGACACGTTCCTTTCCTCGTCTGCTGTTAATACCGGTGAATACAGTTCCACCGGAGATCAGACTCTGCTTGATGTGATTCTGCCGGCCAACCTCAGTGACCAGGTGTTGCACTATAAAGCAATTACCATCTACTATAACCGCAAATACCGTGTGCCAGCGTGCGTGGCCTACGAACTGACCAATACTCAGGTTTCTATGGCAGATGCACCAGATGCCGAGCAGCGTAACAACTATAACTTCAACCGTGACCCTAAGGCAGCCGGATGTCCCGATTGGTGGGAATACAAGGATACCGGTTACGATCGTGGCCACATGGCTCCCGCAATGGATATGAGGTGGGATAGTCAAGCTATGGAACAATGTTTCCTGATGACGAATATTTGTCCACAAGATCACGAACTGAATGACGGTGAGTGGCGGCACATGGAGGAAGCCATTCATACATGGGCGCGTCGTACCGAACGCCTCGTCATCTTCACTGGACCTATTTTGCGTAACGACGCCAAGCGTACCGGCAAGCGCCACGACATAGCCGTTCCGTCAAAGTTCTACAAGGTTGTCTATGATCCCAAGCAGAACAAGGCCATCGCATTTCTTTTCAAAAATGAAATGGCGACCAACTCTTGGACAAACTATGCCGTGACCATTGACGAAGTGGAGCAAGTGACAGGCATCGATTTCCTTTCCGCTCTGCCCGATAACGTTGAGACCACCATCGAGAGCCGTCAGGATATCAAGAACTGGCCGCGCTACACCCCCCGCCGCTGATCTTAAGGTCACTACGATGATAAACAGCAATACATATCTTGACGATACAATCTGTGCTGTTGCCACGCCTCAGGGCATGGGCGGCATTGCCGTGGTGCGCGTGAGCGGTCCCAACGCTGTTGCCATTGTTGACAAGCTATGGAAGGGAATATCACTTGAAAGCATAAAGAGCCATACAGCACATTTGGGCTATATATGCGATTCGAAAGGCGATGTGCTTGACGAGGTGGTGCTGACCGTTTTTCGTGCACCCCATTCGTTTACAGGTGAGGACGTTGTAGAGATTTCGTGTCATGGGTCCACGTGGATTCAGCAACAGCTTATAGTCACTCTGATAGATGCTGGCTGCCGTTTGGCGACAGGCGGAGAGTTTACGCGCCGTGCGTATGCTGCTGGCAAGTTTGACCTTGCCGAAGCAGAAGCGGTGGCCGATGTGATAGCTGCACAGTCACAAGCCTCGCATCGCGTGGCGATGAACCAGATGCGAGGGCAATATAGCCAGCACCTGCATGATCTGCGTGCACGTTTGCTGCACTTCGTGGCGCTGATAGAGTTGGAACTTGACTTCAGTGAAGAGGACGTTACGTTTGCCCAGCGCAGCGAGGTGATTGCTCTTGCTGAGGAACTCAGAAGCACAATCAGCAGACTTACCAACTCTTTTTCCACTGGCAATGCTATTAGAAACGGTTTGCCGGTAGCTATCGTGGGGCAGACTAATGCAGGAAAATCGACCATACTAAACGCCCTACTACACGATGACCGCGCTTTGGTGAGTGACATTCACGGCACTACCCGCGATGTGATTGAGGATACTATAAATCTTGGGGGCACGTTGTTCCGCTTTATCGATACAGCAGGAATTAGGAGCAGTGAGGATGTTGTAGAATCGATGGGTATCGAGCGTTCGTTCCAGCAGATGGAGAAGGCACAGATTGTGTTATGGATCATTGATGCCACCACACCGCCTGAGCAGGTCGTTCAGTTCAGCGAACAAATTTTGCCACATTGTCGTGACAGGCACGTTTTAGCCATTATCAATAAGACTGACAAAGCCCCGGCTGCAAACATAGAGGCGGCAATCAGCCCGCTATTGTCTGACGATGCCATCGTTCTTCCTATTTCGGCAAAGAATCCCAGTGATATTGAAATACTTCAGCAGCATATTATTGATATAGCAGCGTTGCCAACTGTTGACGACAACACCATCATAGTAACCAATGCCCGTCACTATCAGGCTCTTATGCAAGCTAGCACTGCGCTTGACCGAGCCATTGACGGCCTTAATGCAGGCCTGAGCGGTGACCTCGTGAGCCAGGATATCCGCGAAGTGTTATACCATCTTGGCACCATCACTGGCGAAATCACCACCCACGATCTGTTAGGCGAAATATTCGCCCACTTCTGCATCGGAAAGTAGATTCTGCGTGGGAAAGTGATTTTTTGCAAAGAAAAGCATACTATCTGCAAATATAGCTCGTAAATCACATCATTTCAAGCATTAAGAATTTCATCCATTTTTGCAGATTTTTGACTTTTAACTTCGATATCTGCAGATTTTCGCCCGTTTTGTCCCCCATCTGTCCCCCGAGATAGTCGAAAACAGCCGAGGAACAAAAATATCTCATAGGTGGTGATTTACATTTTACTCATGTTCTGGCAGATATACATTCCAGCTTAAACAATGTAAAGCGCCACCTTCTTTTGCTATCTCTTTCATTTCAATTTGACGAATATTGCAATCAGGGAAAGCAGTTTGAATATATTGTTGGGCTATTGCATCTTCTGGAATATCGAATATAGGCATTATGATATTCTTGCCTTCTTGTAGGAAGTTGATATATGCCCAGTTGAGTTCATAACAAGGCATAGACACCTTATCTTTGAAACGCATTTCTGTCACTTCAAAGCCATAACTTTCAAGAATCCTACGGATGGATGCAGCTTCTTCTGGATAGCAATCACCATGATTACCCATCAGTATTCGATTATCACCACACCATTTGATGAAACCATCAGAATGTCCATATACATCGTCTTCATGTGGAGTCCAAGGAATAATGATGACAGGATGACCAAGTTCTGAGTCCAATAAAGCCTTAAAATCTGCATCATCTTTCTTTATCCTATTTTCTGAAAACACCTTATCTGTCATCACAATATATGGACCGCATGGCACCATATTACCACCATCAATGATGAGATTGGTTGAACTGCAACTGATGCCCATACCACGCAGAACCTTGCTTACATCAGTAATTGTCTCAATATCATCCATATTTACAAGATAATTTGGATAATAATGATAATTTAACAATTCATCTTTACCCAATTGAATAGGCATATAATCACGTACCCAATAATCATTTGTACATTTCAGCTCCTTATACTCTATCCCCAATTGTTCAAATAGATTAGCTAAACGCTGATAAAACTCAGGACCACCACCGTTCTTATCCTTCAACCAAGGAGAGATAAAAACCATATTAGTATCTTCATCATGCATCAATTTATCACATCGTATATATCTATAGAGTTTACCCTTAAATGTGGAAAAGTCGTCGCATAGTTTTCCTTTCTCTGGATATACATGATAATTGTTAAGAATACCGCTCACCTTTTTCTTGACAATCTGCTTCGGTTGCAGAATATTGATTCGAGGTCTACGAATGTATCCTACCATACCGTTGTCGTACTTAACAAGTTGTGGTTCATTGAAACTGCTGGTCGTGTCATTTTGTTTGAATAATTCAGCACACCTTAAAGGTCCACTCAAGACCTTACTACTGCCAACCTCATTGACACAAACTAATTGACGAATGAGAATACCACCAAAGTATGCAGTATCTTCAAGATCATATTTTTTTGATTCTCGACACTCTATATTACTTTCAAAATTCAAGTCAATTCCCCCAAATCTATTGTTATACCAACATAGCGGTTTTGATGAACGTGGATATGTGATGATATCACGATGATTCTTATTGTAGAAGTAAAATTCGATCTCTTTAAAGAGATACTTCTTCTCACCCTTTTGAATAGCAAAACTTTCAAACAGCATCTTTGCTATTTGTTCAAAACGCTCCTCTATGCCGGTTGTATTTATGTTAGCATCAAGCGTCATTAATTGTCGGAGTTGTTCTATCATTTGTATATTGTCATAATCACGGTGATACATTAATCAATTCCCAAATACACCTTCTTATACCAATTTGACCAATCAGGCAAATAATCAACTGCTTCATCCACAAGTGCATTTGATTTGAAGTCAGAGAACTTTGGAGAGTTATTTGTTAGTGCCCGATATTCATTCATAGTTTTGTCAAGAAAAGAATTATCTGGATGAGAGACAACCGAGAAATAGACATCTTCAAATACGCCTCTATTCTCAAGTTCCAAAGCCAGCATTTGATTTCTCCAAAGTTGATTCATACCGCC
>JAGCCU010000020.1 GCA_017651515.1 Muribaculaceae bacterium
ATGTGTGCCCGCGTCTGTCCCATGCAGCTCACGCCCTACGATGCGCGCGGCAATGCCGAGGGTTATCTGCACCCCGACTGTCTGAAGTGCGGCAAGTGTGTCAAGGCCTGCCCCACCAATGTCGCTGAGCTTCGCTCGTAATAGACACACAAAAAAAGATGTCGCGAATGTCGCGAATGTCGCAAATTTGAAAAAAAAAGATATTTTTTATGTAATTTTACCACTTTTCTTTGCTAATACTACGAAAAAAAACGTACATTTGCATACGTTTAATCTAATTCTGTGGAAATACCATAGTACGCTGTAGCAAACTTAGAAAAAATATTATATCATGAAAAAACTACTGATGACGCTTGTCCTCGGCGCTTTGGCCATTGGAGCAAGTGCTCAAATGACGTTCACACTCAACGGTGTGACCTACGGTGATGTCGCAGAGCGCGACAGTAAGGGATTCACCACTGTGACACTGCCCGCCGGTACCGACCTCAGCGGACTTATCACGGCCGTGAGCGTAGACGGTACACCGGTGACGGCATCGCAAGTCACCCCCGACCCCACGACGACAACTATCAACTACGGCGAACTGAAAGTGTTCACCTACAACAACAAGGCCTACGGTTTCCGCTTCGAGGAGGATGTATGGTTCTGCGGCGTTTTCTTCTCCGACTGCCACATCAATCAGGGCAGCGGACATGACGGCACCTCACAAGCTGACATGACCACCATCATGAACAACATCATTGCGATGGGTAAGAACGGCACGAAGAAAGTCACCTTCAACGCTGCACCTAATCTCGTACCGAAGACCAGTATCATCTTCTGTACCGGTGACATCGACCAGGACAAGGGCGACGACGGTAGTAGCGGCACTCACACCAACTTCCTCAACTGCACAGCCGAACTGGCTAAGAGTGCCGGCATACCATTCATCTTCATTGCGGGCAACCATGACATTTCACCCGATTACTGGAGCGATGGCAGCAAGGGAGTCACTTACGGCAGCAGCGGCGGTTCAAATGCCGATGATAAGACTATCAGTGCAATCACCGACAACAACAGTTATTGGAACAATGCTGGTGTTTTCGATGAAAACATACAATACTTTACTGGCGGCAGCGGCTCTTGGCAACCCAAGCACTTTACCTTCAAATTCAAGGATGTGCGCTTCTATTGCTCCAATTGTTATTGGTTCCAAAAGCCTTACAACAAACCAGGCTTGCTCACAAGTGCCACCTACTATGCTCCCGACGGTATCATCTCTGCCCTCAACACCTTCGTAGAGAGTCATACCGACGAGGCCAGTGTGTGGATGCAGCACTATCCCTGGCTCGCAGGTTCGGACTGCAACCGCTGGTGGCTAGACCAAAACGAGAGTGGCAACTACATCACTTCCAGCAATTCGTCAAGCTACGGCTCCAGCACCAGTGGTATTGCATATAACGACGCAACATCTGCCAATACCCTGAAGAAAGACCCGCTTTCTGCCATCATGATGAAGGCAGCAGGAAAAGTTGACGGTAAGGTACAGCACTTCTCCGGGCACTATCACCGATTCGACGACCGGACCTACACCAGCACAGTGAACTCCAGCAACAAGGTACACGACTACACTGTAGCTGCAAATGGAAACACCAATCAGTCGAACAATGCTTTCATCGTTCTCTTCAAGCGCGGCGAGGGTGTGAAGGAAGTTATTCAAACCCAGTTCTAACCCATATTACTAACAAATAAAAGGAACAGCAACATGAAACGCAACACATTTATTCTCATAGTCGTCAGCCTCCTCGCTTTTGCTGGTAATATGTGGGCCGACACCGACAAGCTCCCCGCAGCCGATGGTTGGACAAAAATAACCTCCGTGCCAACATCGACAGATATAGCCAATAATTACTATGTCTTTGTGGATGCCACTCGCGATCTTATGCTCGGCATCGGCAAAGGTGTGCATCAAGACACCAAGTGGTATTCTCTTGGTGTTTATTATCGTAGTTCGGTGAGCCCCACAACTAAGGACATAAACCAGATGGTTTGGACTTTAGAGGCTCAAAATGATGGTTTTGCTATGCGCAATCTTGAATCACCCGTACGTTTATTTATGACAGAATGGAATGCGGCATGGAAGTTTGACACTAATGATATATTTAATGTACCCAATGACGGTTGGACGAAAGTGAAATTCACTCTTGATGACGGAAAGTTTACTCTGCAAAACGGATATTATCCGTCATCAGGCTATATTGGTCCATGGGATGATGTGGTAGAGGATGGAGCCGAATGTGCAGGCAACAAAACGGGCAGCAGTGTGGGTAAGTTCCATATCTACGCTATCAGCCGTACGCAGTTCAAGCAGAACCTTTTGGACAATGCTTCATCGAGCAACCCCGTGGATCTTACTCCTTGGTACGTGACGAATCCAACCTTTGATGGAAACAGCATCACAGGCTGGACAGATGAAGGTTCCGGGAACAACTTCAACTATGATAAAACCGGTTGCGAAATTTGGCATCGCTCCAACTTCAAGCTATACCAGAATGTGACAATACCTAACGGTAAATACAAAGTTTCTGTTCAGGCGACAGGAAGCACATCGGGCACCGTATATGGCACTAGTGGTGCAACGACCAAAGAAGCAAGTGCCACAGTTGCCAATCAAGACAACTATCAGAATTCCATACTTGCAATGATACGAACTCGCGACCTTGGTCGAATCACAACCGATGAAATCACAGTCAGCAACGGTTCCCTCACTATTGGATTCAAAGATGGAACAAACAACCAATGGGATGTCTTCGACAATTTCAAACTCTACTGCACCGGTGTGGATCTCTCTGCTTATGAGGAGCAGCTTGCCGACTTGGTAAGTGACTGCAACGACTTCATCGACAGCGATGTAGTTCCAACGGCATGCGAGAACGCTATCAGCAGTGCCATAACCACCTACAATCAGTCTTATGAGACTGCGAAAGAATACAGTACAGCCATCGTGGCCCTTACCAATGTTCTCGATACCTACCGGAACGACACAGAACTGCAAAATGCCTACGCTGCCTACAAGACCATGCGCACAAATGGGCAAGGTTTGGAGAACACAGATACC
>JAGCCU010000021.1 GCA_017651515.1 Muribaculaceae bacterium
CACACCCTTGCCCACATAGATACTCCAGGGGATATAATTCTCCTTTAACGTCATGGTGAGCTTGGCGCGGTCGCTCTTGTACTTGGGTATGAAACCAATGAGATGATTGGTTTCCCACTGGTTGCGTTTACCGTAACTCCAGCCGACACCAAAGGAAAGAAAGCCCATATTGCCGGCATTCTGTATGACGAACTGTGTAGGAATCAGACTTTCCCAATGCTTGCGATAACGACGCACACGTTTATCGTAAATCTTCATCCTGACATCCGCCTGATAAACTCCCTCGTCATCATCGGACATGAAATAAATTGAGTCGCTGCGACTCAATGTATCTTGAACCACGGCATTCTGTGCCGACAAGCGAATCGGCAATAACGACAAGACGCACAAAAAAAACAAACTAAAAGTCAATCCTCTCCACTTCATAGCCGTCGGGTGTTATGGTTAAAATCTTGTAATTGCGATGCTCGGCACAATCGACGCCGTAGTACATGGGTCCGTCCTCATAGATGCGATGAGCGGTATCCGCGTGATCATGACCATAGACACAGCATATCAAGCCAGGGAACTGCAACGTGTAATAGTTGAACACGCGTGAGACGTTGTTATTGAATTCATCACTGTAGGGAGCGGCGTGCATAACGATGATGGTTCGGTCAAAGTCGGCCGAATTGGCAGTCACCTGCTCTTCCATATAATCGAAATCCGGCACTGGAGCAACACGGTCGTACTCCATCGCATTGGTATCGAGGCAAAGAAACTTTATGCGTCCGACAATGAAACTGAAGTTTCTGGGGCCGAACATCCATTCGTAGGTCTGATCGCCTGTTCCTAAAAAATCATGATTGCCCAACAATACGACGAATGGAACATCCAAATCACGAAGTATGTTGCGGAACATTCTGAACTCATTAGTCGTTCCCGTATCGGTCACATCTCCGCAATGAATCACAAAATCTATGTCTGAACGTTTATTGATATCAGCAATCTCTGCTTTTGCGTGGGTGTGCCATAAATGCGTGTCGCTGATAAAAGCGATGCGCAATGTATCACGGGTGTTGTAGAGTTGAGAAATACGAGCTATCTGAGTAACATTGATATCGTGCTCTCCATGCAAATTCATATCATAAGGATGCACGTCAAAGACACTCTGACATCCAGTCAAAAGAAATCCTATCAGAAGAATAAGATTGAATGTGAATAATGGTTTAGTTAGTCTCATCATGATGTTTATTATTATCAAAAATCGTACAAAGGTGTCATTTTTTTTTCAAATCTCCAAATAAATATTAATTTTTCTTATAAAATATTGCTATTTTGGAAGAAAAACCATACCTTTGCAAAAGTTAGACTGAACAAAATAGACGCAAAGCCACAATGAAGAAACTTGTAGTCATTGGCAGTTCCAATATGGATCTTGTTGTGAGCACAGAACATTTCCCTCTTCCCGGACAAACTGTTTTGGGCAATAAGTTTATGACCAACTTCGGAGGCAAAGGTGCCAACCAAGCCGTTGCCGCATCCTTGCTTGGCAGTGATGTCACTTTCATCTGCAAGGTGGGCAATGATGACTATGGACGTGCGATGATCGAGAAGTTTCGCAAGGATGGAATAGACACACGACACGTCTCTACGACCGACCAAGCCGCTACCGGCATCGCGATAATAACAGTCGATGCAAAAGGCGAAAACACCATTGTTGTGGCAAGTGGTGCCAACAGTATGCTCACATCGGAAGACATCATAAATGCTGAGTCTGCCATTTCTGCAGCCGATGTCCTGCTCATGCAACTCGAAACACCCGTCGAACCACTTCGCACAGCTGCGAGAATGGCTCATGAAATGGGCAAATACGTGATACTTAATCCCGCTCCTGCACCCAAGAAGCCTTTGCTTTCCGACTTGCTCAAACATATTGACCTCATCATCCCCAACGAGACGGAGGCAACGAGCATCACTGGTGTCGAAATCTCTGACCTGCAATCAGCAGAACTTGCAATGGAAGCCTTAAAGGGTATGGGTGTCAAGGACGCAATGATCACACTCGGAGAGAAAGGCGTCTTAGCCTACGAAGATGGCAAAGCGAAACTATTTCCTACTTGCAAGGTCCAGGCAATCGACACGACAGCCGCTGGTGACACCTTTTGTGGCGCACTTTCCGTGGCAATTTGTCAAGGGAAAGGAAAGAAGGAAGCAATCGCTTTTGCCAACAAGGCTGCTGCTTATACCGTACAACACGAAGGCGCACAATGTGCCATGCCGCATCTGAACGATCTGTAGTCCACAGAACCATAAACACAAACCTATATGAATCGCACCTATTTATGGGCACTCAGCATCATGCTCTTGTGCCTCACAGCTTGCAATCAAGCAAAAGAAGACACCGTCCTGCTTTGGTTGGGCAGTTACTGCAACACAAGTGAAGAGGGCATCCGTGTCTATCGTTTCAACCAGCAAACTGGTGACTACACCTATCTGACTGGCTACACAGGATTGGCCAACCCTTCGTTCGTGTGGGTAGCACGCGACGGTCGTCACTTCTACGCCGTTGGCGAAGAGGACGACCCCGTGCAGAGCACTGCCAACGCCTTTGTCTTCGATGAGGGGAATGCCAGTATCAAGCTGCTCAACAGCCAAAGCAATCACGCTGGTGCTGCCTGCAACATCATCCTCAGCCCAGATGAGCGTACACTCTTTACCTCAAGCTACGGCAGTGGGTGTGTCACTGAATTTCCCATACATAACGACGGCACTTTGGGCAAAGATTTTGTCTTGAAGTTCTCAGGTCACAGCGTAAATCCCGAGCGCCAGGATCACCCCTATATTCATGCGGTCAACTTCACCCCCGATGGCAAATACCTGATGGCCAATGACCTTGGTATGGACCAGATTCATGTGTTCAAGATGCGCGACAAGGCTGCTAACGATTCGCTGCCCATCCTTAGCAATGGGATACTTCCTGTCGAACCCGTTGCAGAAAACTATAACGTTCAGGTTGATCCGGGAGCAGGTCCACGTCATCTTGCTTGGTTACCAAATGGCAAGAACGCCTACCTCTTGAGCGAACTCTCCGGCCAACTCTTTGTATTGAAGTATGAAGACGAGCAACTAAGCGTCATCCAAACCTTGCAGGCCGACACGCTCAATGCAGGGGGCAGCGCTGACGTACACGTTTCTCCCGATGGCGAGTTCGTCTATGCCTCGCATCGCCTCCAAGGTGATGGCATCACAATCTGGAAGGTGAACCACGAAGACGGAACATTGACCAAGGTAGGATTCCAGCCTACGGGGATTCATCCGCGCAATTTCGGCATCACGCCCAATGGAGAACTCCTTCTTTGTGCCTGCCGCGATTCGAACAAGGTGCAAATCTTCCGTCGCGACAAGCAGACAGGCTTGCTCACTGATACCGGACGAGCCATCGAGATGTCCCGTCCCACGTGCGTACAATTTTATAAATAGAGTGATAAAAATGCCTTATCCTCCTTTCAAAATGTCATTTTTTAAGAATTGAATTGTTAAAAAACGCCTCAAAAATATGTTCTTCAGCATGTTTGGAGGCGTTTTTCTTGGCGTTGTTAAAAAAACTTATTAACTTTGCACGCGCTTTTAAATAATTTTGCACAAATACAAATAGAAAAAGTGTCAACATTATTAAAACAAATACTAATTATTATTAACTCAAACTAATTTTTATGTCAATCGTTCAAAGCATTACTATGAGAGCGACAAC
>JAGCCU010000022.1 GCA_017651515.1 Muribaculaceae bacterium
GGATGCAGTGAACGCACTGCGCTATGGCCCACTCGAGGAGAACGAGGATGTTGTGATTGGCCAAGAGATGACTACTCAGCTCTCTGAAAACACCAACGCTTCTTACAAGATCAGCGGCAATGGTACTTACACCATCACCTTTGATAGGGCCAATTTAACGTTTATTTTTGAGGATTACGGGTCATTTTCTTACAAGGGAATAAATTATAGTATTAACTCCTTTGATGCTACAACAGTAACAGTAGTGGGCTGTAAAAGTGATTTGAAACAGGCTATTATTCCTGAACAGGTTACTTATGAAGGACTAACTTATACTGTGACAGACATTGCTCAAAATGCTTTCAATAATTGTTCGTCATTGAAAGTAATCAGCATACCAGCTACTGTCACTTCAATTGGCAGTGGTGCATTCAGAGGATGTAGCCTTGATGAGCTATCAATTTATGCCGATATTGAAGAAGGTAATTCGGCTTTCAACAATTGCAGTGTGAACACGTTATACGTAGCAGGTAATGTTACTAAGCTGAAAGGAACCAAACTGAATCCGACATCGATTTATTGCTTTGGCAGCACACCAGCCGTTTGCGACAACAACACATTCAAAACCTATAACGCTGCCCTGCATGTGCCAGCAACGGCGATGACTGACTACTTCCTTGCCGATATTTGGTGCAACTTCAACAATATCAGCGGTGATGCCGGGGCACAGCCTCAGTCGCTGTCCCTTGACGTCGATGAGGTGACGCTCGAGCTTGGTGAGACATTGCAGCTTAACGCGACTGTCAATCCAACAAGTGTAGTACCCGTTAGATGGATGTCGTCGGATGAGAATGTGGTGATGGTAAGTGATGGTGGTTTGCTCACTGCCAGGGCTGCCGGCGAAGCAACTGTCACAGCCTCTTGTATGGGTCTGCTTCAGGAATGTCAGGTCACTGTGCAGGACGAGCAGGTGGTTGCAACCATCAGCGAGCATCAGCTGACGCTGGAGCGTGGCAATGTGGCCTACCTGACTGCCACCACCTCGCCTATTGAGGCAGCAGTGATATGGACTTCAACTAATACAAATGTTGCTTCGGTGGCCTACAACAACGGCAGGGCCGTGGTGACAGCCATTAATCCCGGCGAGGCTTTGATAATTGCCACTCCTGAGGGTGATAATGTGAAGCCCGACACTTGCCGAGTGACGGTAACCGAAATCACCGTGATTGTCACTCTCGACAAGCACGAATTGACGCTCAAACGCACCCAAACGGCCTATCTGACTGCCACCACCTCGCCTATAGAGGCAGCGGTTATCTGGTCATCGACCAATACCGATGTGGCACTGGTGCGTGTGGTGAATGGACGTGCACTGGTGCTGGGTAATCTCCCTGGCGAGGCTATGATTGTAGCAACGGTTGAGGGTGATCTGGTTCAGTCGGATTCGTGCCGTGTGACGGTGATTCGTCCGTTTGGGGACGCTAACAACGATGGCTTGGTGGATGTGAGTGACGTTAACCATATAATTAACATCATTCTGCATAAAGTCGAAGAGACCGAAGACGGTGCGTACACCGACTTGAACGAGGATGGCAACATCGACGTTGCCGACGTAAATATCGTTATCAATATTATCTTAGGGAAAATCAATTCTGACATCACCACCTATACCGTCAACGGCGTATCGTTCAAGATGGTTGGGGTTGAGGGCGGCACGTTCACCATGGGAGGTACCAGTGAGCAAGGCAGCGATGCATATGATTGTGAGAAACCAGCACACCAGGTGACGTTGTCTAGTTACAGTATAGGACGGACTGAGGTGACGCAGGAACTGTGGCTGGCAGTGATGGGCAGCAACCCAAGTTGGTTTAACGGCACTGGCAATTCAAGTGTTGGCTCAAGTCATAGTGAGAATTACGGTACTAATCTCCAACGTCCCGTGGAGAGTGTGAGCTGGGATGACTGCCAGGAGTTTATCAATACGCTGAATCAGTTAACGGGCAAGAACTTCCGTCTGCCCACCGAGGCCGAGTGGGAGTATGCTGCCCGTGGCGGCAGCCGCAGCCAGGGATACAAATATTCCGGCAGCAACACGATTGATGATGTTGCCTGGTACTGGGGCAGTATTCCTTCGCACTCAGACGGCACGGCTGGCTACGGCACTCAGACTGTAGGCGCCAAGGCGCCGAACGAACTCGGTCTTTATGACATGAGCGGTAACGTGAATGAGTGGTGCAGTGACAGATGGGGCCATTATAGCAACGGAGCCCAGGTAAATCCTACAGGCCCCACGTCTGGCATTTACCGCGTGATGCGTGGCGGCGGCTGGTCCGATGGCGCCAGGAACTGCCGGGTGTCGGACCGCGTAAGAAGCCCCTCCCCCGACCGCAGGGACTTCGCCCTCGGCTTGCGCCTCGCCCATTAGTTCTTACCGTGAAAGAAAGAATATGAAACCGAGTAGCCGTGTGCCAAAAAAGCGTTAGCGAAAAAGGCATACGGCTACTCGGTTTTGTGATCTTTGAAAAAAATTGGTGGAATGGAAAAAGGGTTGTAATTTTGTAGTTCGGAAATAATTAAAAACAAAATATTATGAAGAAACTATTTACTTTTTTAGTCATGCTCACCGCCATGGTAAGCATGAATGCACAAACACAGACACGGGAAGCGCCCGACTGGAGAAAACTTCATTACCTGTCCGAAGAAGAGATGCGGACCCCTGTGAGGGCCAGCAACTTCACGGAAACACCCGCACCAACGGAAACACCCCGCTTCGTGGCTGAATTTGAGCCCATGCAGGGCGTGACGATTCGCTATCCGCTGGGCATTCCGGTTAGCTTGGTTAAATCGTTGGCCGAGAACTGTCAGGTGTACTGCATCGTGGGCCAATACCAACAGTCATCGGCAAGGTCAAGTTTCATCAATGCGGGGGTAAACATGGATCGAGTCACCTTTGTGATTGCGAGTTCAGATTCCTACTGGGTGCGCGACTACGGCCCTTGGTATATCTTTGCCGGCAAGAATCCTGCCATCGTAGACAATGTGTATAATCGTCCACGACCGAACGACGACGCGATACCTTCGACTTTTGCCACGCTATGGGATATCCCCCTCTACGGCATGAACTTGGTACACACTGGAGGCAACATGATGCAGGACGGACGCGGACACGCTGTTAGCGACAATTTGGTCGTTTCAGAGAACAATAATAACGAAGCCAATGTGCGCCAGAAAATGCTTGCCTACCTCGGCATCGATAACTACCACATCACCATCGACCCGCAGGAAGACTACATTGCCCATGTCGACTGCTGGGGAAAATACTTGGCTCCAGATAAAATTTTGATTGCGAAACTGCCGAAAACCGACAGCAGATATGAAAACTATGAGTCCGTGGCCAACTATTTTGCCACAACCAACTGCTGCTGGGGCTATCCCTACAAGGTGTACCGTGTTGAAGAACTTGGCGGCAGCACCCTTGCTCCCTATACCAACAGCCTTATCCTCAACAAGCATGTCTATGTGCCAATGGGCAGTAACAACACTTACAATGAACGCGCACTCCAGGTCTACAGGGATGCCATGCCTGGCTACGAGGTGACGGGCGTGAACAACGCATCCGGTAGCACCTCGTGGCAGAATACTGATGCCCTGCACTGTCGCACGCGCGGAGTGATGGACTTCAACATGCTGTATGTTGATCACAGGAATGTACTCTTCGGCACGCAGGAGTGCGGTGATTCCATCGCCATCACGAGCAAGTTTATCGCCTATAGCGGTGAGCCTCTGAAAGAGGACTCGCTATTGGTTTACTACAGCATTGACAACGGCCCCTACCAGACTGCACACATGAGAACTACCGGCGCACCCGATGAATATGTGGGCTACATAAAGGGCTATCACCAGGCATCAGAGGTTGACTACTATGTCTTCGGTGCTGACGAATCAGGACACCGCTATCAGCAACCAGTGTTCGGCGAACTAGACCCTCACCACTTCACTGTCAATATGTCTATCCTGCGTGGTGATGTGAACAACGACGGAACGGTG
The DNA here is from genome assembly GCA_017651515.1 of Muribaculaceae bacterium. Classification (GTDB taxonomy): domain Bacteria; phylum Bacteroidota; class Bacteroidia; order Bacteroidales; family Muribaculaceae; genus Sodaliphilus. The sequence continues at coordinate 4,027 of JAGCCU010000022.1, forward strand.
GATGTCGATGATGTCAACATCGTGGTGAACATTATCTTGGGCAAGGACAATGCCGACAAGTATGGTGGTCGTGCCGAAGTCGATGGTGTTGGTGATGTTGACATATCTGATGTGAATGCGATTATTAACATCATCCTAGGGAAGAATTAATGCGAAAAACATTATGCATCATTGCAGCTTGGCAGCTTTGCCAGGCTGCTTTTGCCTACAGGAACGGGTATGAACGAAAAATTCTTAACTCTTAATTCTTACTCAGATTTTTAGATGATGAATTTTGTGGTTTTTGAAAAAAAATTTGGTGGAATGGAAAAAGGGTTGTAATTTTGCAGTCCAATCATGATAGGAGCGTAGCCCAGCTGGTTCAGAGCGCCGCAGTCACATTGCGGAGGTCATCGGTTCGAACCCGATCGTTCCTACAGCGAAAGAGCAATCATGCAGAACCGCGTGGTTGCTTTTTTGATACTAGAGTCGATGTGTCGTAGAATTATTATATGGTGTTTTTTTGCAGTGATGCTCGCTATTGCCATTCATGGACAGCGCCGAGTGTCGCTCTATGACGAGTGGTTCCATTCGGCAAGCTGCGTGCTGCATCGCGAGGTGTCAGGTGACAGCCTGGCGTACTGTCTTGCAGTGACGCTCGATGAGGGAAATATATTCGTACCTGCAGGAAGCAAACTCCAGATTCGTCTGCGTGGAGCAGTGAACATCGAACTCACCAGCACAAGAGAAGTGACAAGTCGTGACATTCATCGGCGTCGCTATGCCACACACACTGACAGCTATATTACTTGCCATTATCATATCTCTGAGAGTCAGCTTGTGCAACTTTCCGAACACGAGATGATGCAGCTGCGCATTGAGACAGCCCAAGGCTGGATAGTGCGTCGCGCGATGCGACACCTGAAGCTGTATTAGTTTTCGGCTCTTGGCAATAAGTTTTTTAGTTTATAGTTATCTGTTGACAAATTAAGTCTTTAAAGACGATAAGTATATTATCGAATTTTATTTTTATTCTTTATTCTTTGTGGAAATAATGGAAAAACCTTAAATTTGCAGTTAATAAGGTTTCAAATTTACTTCGTCTGCGACGTCGTGCCGTGGAAGGCGTTCTTTCATCAACTCGAATCGTTCGTTAGAATTTAACCCGAAAAACTATACAATTATGAGACGCAATTCACTACAATTAAGACTGTCAGCCACGCTGATTTCTTTGATATGTGCTATGGGCTTCCAAAGTTGGGCTGATGAAGCATATGCTTATTTAGGTAGTTTCAAGACATTGTATTTTTGCTATGACTCTGCGCTCGATGATTTTCCCAATGGTGAAATACCATATGGTTTGCAGGTTTGGCGTTTGAATGACATTGGAGTTGCTCCCGGTTGGCTTAGCTATGGTGTGCGACATGTGGTTTTTGACTCGACATTTGTATCTGCTCGTCCCACGAACACATATTGGTGGTTTTTCGACATGACTGATCTCACTTCTATTACTGGTATAGAGTTTTTGAATACGAGTGAAGTCACCGACATGTCTTACATGTTTTACAATTGCAGTAACCTTACTGACATCGACTTGAGCCATTTTGATACACGAAATGTTACCGATATGTCAAGTATGTTTAAACAGTGTAAAAAAATAACAAGTCTCGACTTGAGCAGTTTCAACACCACGAATGTAACCCAAATGGGGAGTATGTTTGAACAATGTACAAATCTCACGCATCTTGATTTAAGAAATTTCAATACTTCACAGGTAACCAGAATGTCATATATGTTTAGCAGATGTACAAATTTGGTTAGTCTTGATTTAAGTAATTTCAATACAACGTCTGTGACTAATATGTATGATATGTTTGATCAGTGCACCAGTCTGGAAAGCATAAATTTGGATAGTTTCAACACGTCTGCGGTAACTAACATGAGTGGTATGTTTTATCACTGCAATAGCCTCCGAACTATTATTGTAGGTGATGAATGGAATACCGATAATGTGACCTCTTCTGACTATATGTTTAAATATAGCACCAATCTTGTAGGTGGCTCCGGCACGACTTATGATGAGAACCATGTTGACATGGAATATGCTCGCATCGATGGCGGACCCGATTCTGATACACCAGGTTACTTTACTGCTACTACTGTTGAGAAGTATCCGTTGTGGATTAAAGGTTTTCAGGTAACTTCGAATAATCAGAACAACGTGCTGGGCGACGGCAAGGTGAACTATAATCCATCGAGCAACACTCTGACACTCAACGAAGCCAAACTCCAGCTCACAACCAACGAGAAATCTCTTGATAGTGAAATCCCCGGCCTGATTGTCAACGTGAAAGGTGTCAACACCATGTCATCTTTGTCGGATGCTGTCTATTTCCGTGAATCTGCCCGATTGACTGGCAATGGAGAATTTAGAGTTACCACCACTAGTACAGGATCTGGATTAACATGTGCTCTTGGCGTATTTAAAGACCTTGCTGTTGAGGATTCGGTTCATGTTAGGGCTGCAAATAACGGCAGCAACGGCTTGGGGGCCTGGGTTATGGGGAACTTGAGCCTTGAGAGTCCCACGGCCCAGTTCCGAGCATATGGCAAGTGGTTCTCGCTGTTATTAGGCAGTCTGAATGGTGTCATTACCGAACCTGAGGGTGGTTACGTTCGATACTACGAAGGCTTTGATACCAGTACTGTATATGACTCTGCTGGCATCATTGTCAATAACGCATGGGTAACAATCAAAGGTGAAGGTGAGGATGGTGTCCTCGGTGACGTGACTGGCGAAGGCATCGTTGACGTTGAGGACGTGAATGCGGCTATCAACATCATCCTGCATAAGAAAACCGCTGCCGACTATCCTGGTAATGCCGATGTGACTGGTGAAGGCATCGTTGACGTTGAAGACGTGAACTCCATAATCAATATCATCTTGCACAAGAATTAGGTGGTTTTCAGTTGTCGGTAAGGAATGAAAACTAAGCCAGAAGGGCTAGATTTATATAATTCGGGGGGCGCGATAGTGCCCCCTCTTCTATCAGAAGGAGAGCTTAATAGAAGGGAATCGAGGTCCAGGAACAGACAACTGATAACTGATAACTTGTTACTGACAACTGCCAAGCCACTTGCGGTAGCCGACGATTGCCATGATGGTGTAGAATCCGTATAGACATGGACGGAACACCAGCCCTTTGTAGGCATAGAGACATGTGAGCACGGCATCGGCTACGAGCCAAAGCAGCCATTGCTCCACATACTTGCGGGCAAGTGCCCACAGAGCGACGATACTCAGTGCATTGGCGAAGCTGTCGGTGACAGGAACGGTGCTGTCGGTCAGGTGGATGAGCATTAGATACATTACTCCCCAGATAGCAAGAAAAGCCAACAGTGCCAGCCCGGCTTCGCGTGCAGGCATGTGCGTAATGGGGCGACCGGGTTTGCTCGAACGTGCATCTTCGCCCTTGCGCCATGCCACCAGTCCATAGCATGCCGCTACAATGGCAGCAATGGAATAATAGATTGCCATACCGAAGTCAGCGTATAGTCCAGTCTTGAAATACAGGAAAATGTCAATGATGGGCATAACGATACCCACGACCCACATCCAGATGTTGGCTTTGTACTCCAGCCAAAGATAAATCAGTCCCAGTGTGGTACCTATGGCATCGAGCATTGTGATAGTCTCACCATGTGTGGCAAGTAGCTGTGAGAGCCAATCCATCATTTTTCAGCGTTTTTCTTGATGCGATTAACGATGAGTGCGATGGCACCGTCGCCAGTGACGTTACATGCAGTGCCAAAGCTGTCCATAGTGATGTAAAGGGCTATCATGAGAGCCTGTTGTTCGGCATTGAAGCCCAGAATGCTCTGCAGGACGCCCAGCGCCGCCATGATTGCTCCACCAGGCACTCCCGGAGCCGCTACCATCATAACACCGAGCATAAGTATAAATCCTGTGAACATACCAAACTCGATAGGCATTCCCTGCATGAGCATAAGTGCCACGGCGCATGCCGTAATCTTCATGGCGCTGCCCGACAGGTGTATTGTGGCACACAGTGGAATAACGAATCCTGCCACCTCGTCGCGAACTCCATTCTTCTTGGTTTGAGCGAGCGTGACAGGTATTGTGGCAGCGCTTGACGACGTTCCCAGGGCGGTGAAATATGCTGGCAACATCGTGTAAAGTGCCTTGAAGGGATTACGGTGTGCAATGGCACCGGCGATGCAGTATTGCAGGATCAACAGGATGACGTGCATGGCGAATATCACGCCTATGATTGCAATGAACACTTGAATGATGCGCCAGGCCTGTCCGGTGAATGCCATTGTCATGAATATGCCCATGATGTACAACGGCAGAATTGGAATTAATGCAACCTCGATGGCCTTGGCTATGATTTCCCTGAACTCATCAAAGCCACGCTTGAGAGAAGCTGAGCCGAAAAACGATATTCCCAGTCCCAAGATGAACGAGAGCACCAGTGCGCTCATCACGTCCATTAGCGGTGGAATGTTGATTGTGAAAAACGGCTGTACGGCCGGAGCCTCGCTTATGCTGCTCGCAGCTCCTCTACTGAGGAGCGAAGGAAATACCGTGGTGCTTGTGAAATAGGAAAAATATCCCGAAAACACAGTGTCGCCATAGGCAATGAGTGCTGTGATGAGCAACAGCTTGCCGGCACCCTTGCCGATGCCCGCAATAGCAGGCGTTACCAGTCCCACGATGATCAGCGGTATCAGGAATGACAGGAAGTTGCTGAAAATGCTGTTGAATGTGGCAAAACAGCGCACTACGGCTTCAGGCAGGAAATTACCTAAAAGCACGCCTAAAACTATTGCGATAATGATTCGCGGGAGCAGCCCTATCTTTTTTAGTTTCATAAGTGAGGTCAAGGTGGTTAATTATGGCACAAAATTACGCCATTACGCATAAATCTCCAAAAAAATCCCCAACTTTGGCCTTTCCCAGTCATCAAGGTGCTGCGTACTGACATTTTTTATGTAATTTTGCACGCTGAAACAAAAAACAGACAACAGAAATGAAAAAGAGCATATTCTTGTTAGGGTTGCTGACCCTTATACTCGCTTCATGTGATGGCGGAAAGTTCAGTGTAGACGGCAAGATTGCCGGAGCCGCCGACAGCACGCTTTTAGTGCTTGAAGAGTCGAGCAACGGAAGTTGGTTTATAGTGGATACCGTGGATGTTAGCTCCGATGGTTCCTTCAGCGTGAAAGCACTGGCGCCTGAGTACCCCAACATCTATCGACTGCGTGTGGGTGGTGACGTGATTTGCTTCCCAATCGACAGCTTGGATCATATCACTGTCAACACCAATCTGGCAAAATTTGCCACTGAATATACTTTGGCTGGCAGCGACCATGCCGTTCAAGTGATGAACATCGACAAGGAGGCCATGCAGCTGTCTGGCGGCAAGGCAGCCCCCGACCAGATGAAGGCGTTCAAGCGCAAGGTGGCAGAGCAGATAGTTGCCGATCCAGCAGGTATCGTTGCTTACTATGCAATCAACAAGTACGTTGACGGCAAGCCACTTTATGACCCGATGGATGACGACGACCTGCGCATCATTGGTGCCGTGGCGAATGCGTTCTATTCGTTCCGCCCCAATGACCCACGTACCAACTATCTGGTAAGCGTGCTCACTGCAGGTCAGCAGCGTCGCCGCTCAATGACCGAAGGCATGGACACAATCTTTGCCGATGTGGCTTCGCTCATCGACATTGACCTGCAAGACTATAACGGCGTGAACCATAAACTAACTGAGGTGGCAGCCAAGAACAGGGTGGTGGTGCTCAACTTCACCATCTATCAGGCCGACTTCTCGCCAGTGTTTAACAAGCTGCTCAACGATATCCAAAATAAGTATAAGGCGCAAGGCCTTGCCATCTATCAGATCAGTCTTGACGATGATGCCGTGGCATGGCGACAGGCGGCACAGAATCTTCCTTGGATAACGGTTTATGACCATCGTGGTGCCTCATCACCCTATGTAGGAGCATATCAAGTGAATGGTGTGCCATCTACTTTCATTATCAAGAATGGTGAGATTGTTGAGCGTGTGGATGATGCCACAAGGCTTGAAACGGTTGTTGCTCGTCATATGTAAGGTTTATATTAACCATATTTAATCAACCATAAACCGACGTGCATCCAAAAAGATTTGCATGTCGGTTTTTTTGTTCTTTTTTGCTATATTTTTGCTGCTATATTCTTGCCAATAATTAGCTGTTCATAATTCATGTTTCATATTTTTTTTGTAATTTTGCACTTTAATGCCTAAATGGGCATTATCGTGAAGTAGAAATTAATTATAACATGAAAAAAGACGAAGACGCACTTGATCAGTTGGATGACCAGCAGTCCTCCGAAGAATCGCTAGAACAACAAACTGCTGAGGTAGAAGAAGCCGAAGTGGTTGAAGGACATTCCTCCTATCAAGTGCCCAAAGATAAGAAGCTGCAACTGTCGGGAATGTATGAGAATTGGTTTCTTGACTATGCCTCGTATGTGATTCTCGAGCGTGCCGTGCCTCACATCGAGGATGGATTCAAGCCCGTGCAGCGCCGCATCATGCATGCCATGAAGGAGGCCGATGACGGCCATTTCAACAAGGTTGCCAACCTTGTGGGCCTCACCATGCAGTATCACCCTCACGGTGATGCAAGCATCTACTCGGCACTTGTGCAGCTTGGTCAGAAAGAACTGCTTATCGACACTCAGGGAAACTGGGGAAACATCCTTACTGGCGATGGTGCTGCCGCAGGCCGATATATAGAGGCACGCCTGAGCGAGTTTGCCCTTGACGTTGTCTATGATGCAAAGGTTACAGACTGGGGACTGAGCTATGACGGCCGCAAGCGCGAACCGCTCACCCTGCCCGCCAAGTTCCCGCTGTTGCTGGCACAGGGCGCCGAAGGCATCGCCGTTGGTCTGTCGTGCAAGATTCTGCCTCATAACTTCAACGAGATTATAGATGCGGCAGTAGCATACTTGCGCGGTGAGGAATTCCATCTTTACCCAGACTTCCAGACGGGAGGATATATCGACGTTAGCCACTACAACGACGGTGAGCGTGGCGGTAGCGTGCGCGTGCGTACCCGTATCGAGAAACTCGATAACAAAACGCTCGTTGTGCGTGATGTGCCTTACGGCAAAACCACCGGCACCTTGCTCGACAGCATTGTCAAAGCCAGCGAAAAGGGTAAGATTAAAGTAAAGCGTGTTGACGACCTTACCAGTGAAAACGCCGAGATTACCGTGCAACTTCAGGCAGGTACGTCGAGCGATATTGCAATTGATGCACTCTATGCATTCACCGATTGCGAAATAAGCATCTCGCCTAACTGCTGCGTTATCATGGATGAGAAGCCCCAGTTCCTTACTGTGAGCGACGTGCTTAGGTTTAGCGTTGAACGCACCAAGGACATCCTGCGCCAGGAACTGGAGATTCGTCGAGCCGAAACAATGGAGACTCTGCACAGTGTGTCGCTGGAAAAAATCTTCATCGAGGAGCGCATCTATAAAGACAGACAGTTTGAACAGGCTAGGAGTCAAGAGGTGGCTGTCGCACATGTTGACAAGCGTTTGGAGCCGTTCAAGCCGCAGTTCTACCGCGAAGTTACCACTGACGATATCTTGCGCTTGCTGGAGATTCCCATGAAGCGCATCATCAAGTATAACAGCGAGAAAGCCGACAACTACATCGTAACGCTGAACGAGCGCATTGCCGACATCGACGACAAGTTGGCGCACTTGGTGGACTACACCATTGAGTGGTACAAAGGTCTGAAGGCTAAATACGGACATAAATACCCGCGCCGCACAATCATTCGTGAGTTTGACAATATCGTGGCAACAAAGGTAGCAGAAGCTAACGAGAAACTGTATATCAACCGTGCCGAGGGCTTCATAGGCACTTCGCTCAAGAAAGACGAGTATGTGTGTCCGTGCAGCGATATCGACGATATCATCATTTTCTACAAAGACGGAAAATACAAGGTTATCAAGGTGGCCGAGAAAGTGTATGTAGGAAAGAACGTGCTTTACGTCAACGTGTTTAAGCGTAACGATGCACGCACCATCTACAACACCCTCTACATGGATGGCAAGGGCGGTACAATTTACATGAAACGATTTGCCGTTACTGGTATTACCCGCGACCGAGAGTACGACCTTACTCAAGGCAAGCCTGGCAGCAAAGTTATGTGGTTCTCTGCTAATCCCAACGGTGAGGCCGAAGTGCTGCGTGTGATGCTGAAGCCAAAGTTCCGCTTGAAGGTGCTGCAGTTTGATGTCGATTTGGCCGACTTGGCAATCAAGGGCAAAACATCTCGTGGCAACATGGTTACAAAGAACGAAGTGTTGCGTATCACCCTCAAGGAACGCGGCGCTAGTACGCTTGGAGACCGAGAGGTCTGGTTCGACCCCGACATCCTGCGACTCAATTATGAAGGACACGGTGTGAGCCTTGGCTTGTTCGGCGGTGATGACCGCGTTCTGGTGATAATGAAAAACGGTGACTTCTATACTACTACAGCCGAAGCAACCAACCATTACGATGAGGGTATATTGCGTATAGAGAAATACCGTCTCGGAGTTGTGTGGACGGCAATTGTCGATGATGCCGACCAGGGATTCTATTATGTCAAGCGCTTTGAACTGGAGGATAATCCTAAGCGTCAGCGTATGATTGGCGAAAATCCAGAGTCAAGGCTCATTCTGCTGACTGATGCAGAATTGCCACGATTTGAGGTGAAGTTGGGTGGCAATGATGCCTTCCGCGAGCCATTTGTCATCGATGCCGAGGAATTTATTGCAGTTAAGGGATTCAAGGCAAAGGGCAAGAGAGTCACCAACTGGGAGGTTGATACCATAACCGAGATAGAACCTCGCGAGGTGCCTCAAGAACCCGATGACGACATTGAGCCTGAAAGCGCGGATAATCCTGAGGCTGCCGAGAACTCTGAGAACTCAGAGAACTCAGAGCGCGAACTCAGTCAAGCAGAAGTTCTGGACAAACTCACAGGTCAACAACGCCTCTTTGACGATTAATGCAACGACTGTTAACCACCATATCGACCATTTTGCTGTTGGCACTCGTATTGCCGGCACAGCAGACCGACACCGAACAGGTGTTTCGTCCTGTGGCATCGGTATTTATGGCTGACGTGGGACATTCGTCGATATTAGACAGTTATCTTACTCCAATAACCTATGGTGGCATTAATGTGGGCCTGTCTTACTCAGCCACGCAAGCCACCGGTTTTGCGCCGGAGCGCTGGGTGAGGCAACTCTCGTTTGCCGCCGATTACAGTGGAGTTGACAATCGCGTTGGTAACAACGACATGCAAGCTTTGATGGCGGAGGCTCAATGGGGTATGATGCGCCGTTGGACCGGCATTTGGAAACCGCAACTTCAACTCATGGCAGGTGGTATGACGCGGTTGCGAGGCGGCGGCATTTACGATGCAGCCAACAGCAACAACGTTGTGAGCGTGAAAATCCATTGGAGCCTTGGACTTATGGGGATGGCTGTATATAATACTCACATAGGAAGGTTGCCGATTACACTTGCCTATCAGGTGACGTTGCCAGTGGCTGGTGTGTTTTTCTCACCTGACTACGACGAGAGTTACTATGAGATATACCTTGGCAACCATAGTGGGCTTGTGCATTTCGGATGGTGGGGAAACAGGTTCGACATGGCCAACTTGGTCACTGCCGACTTGCATTTTGGAAACACTTTCCTGCGGGTGGGGTATCGCAACCGTATAGAGCGAAGCTATGTGAATCACCTCAATACACACATCACTACGCATTCAGTGGTGGTGGGATTGGGAGGAGATTTCCTTTCGGTGCCGCGAAAGGGAATTTCATCACAGGCAAGAATAATTTCATCCATGTATTAGGCAATGATGATAAGGAAGTTTCATATTGTAGCATTGTGGCTGTCGTTGATGGCTGTTGCGCTCATGTCTTGCCATGATGAGCCGGAGTGGAACAATGATGCCTATGGCAACTTTGATGCACTTTGGACAATAATGGATGAGCATTATGCATTCTTCGACTATAAGCAGGTGGATTGGGATGAGGTGCGTACACGTTATCGCGCCCGTTTGTCGCCTGGTATTACATCGCAGGAACTATTCGAGCTGTGCGGTGATATGCTTAAGGAACTGCGTGACGGACACACTAATCTCATCGCTTCGCACGATGTGTCACGCTATTGGATATGGGAACAGTACCCTGTTAACTATGATGAACGTGTGATTGATGAGCATTACCTGAACTTTAATTACCGTCGTTCATCGGGTATAAAATACGCCATCCTTTCCGACAATGTGGGATATATGTACTATGAGTCGTTCGTCAACAAGATTGGTGAGGGTAACCTCGATCTGATTTTTAATTACCTCTCTACTGCCGACGGCCTGATTATTGATGTCAGAAGCAATGGGGGAGGGTACCTGACAAATGTGGAGACACTTGTTGGATGCTTTATCGAAAAGCGTTCACTGGTTGGCTCAATACAGCACAAGACAGGTCCTGGCCACAATGACATGAGCGAGCCATATGACTATTATTTCGAGCCTACCAAGAATCACATCCATTACCTCAAGCCTGTAGTGATTCTTGCCAACCGAGGCTCGTTCAGCGCAACTAACAACTTTGTTTCGATTATGAAGCAACTGCCACAAGTGACTATCGTGGGTGATACTACCGGAGGAGGCAGCGGGCTGCCATTTACCAGTGAGTTGCCCAACGGCTGGAACGTGCGGTTCTCATCATGCCCTATTAGGGACGCTCAGGGTAATATCACCGAATTCGGAGTAGCACCTGATGTGAAGATTGACCAGACAGACGAAGACACCGCCCGGGGGCATGACACCTTGCTTGACACTGCTATCAATGTGCTTCTGAAAAAACGGCAATGATTGCTGCGATTATATTATAGTTAAGATAAATTAGAATTATGAATAGAATCAGTAGAATTACGATCTTGATAATGGCATTGCTGGCACTGTTGCCGCAAGGCATTGATGCCCGCATACGCTGGATAGGCATGGGTAAAGGACATGACTCTATTCCATACAGCCAAATAAAGAACAAAGGGCTTATGATTGTCGATATCCACACGAATAGAAACGAGTGGCCGAGATGCGACTATGTTTATGCTCCTATAGATGGTTGGGGAAAGAGTATTACTAACGTGACTCGTGTGCCAGGCAGGCTGATTATTACCGATGGCGACAATCAATTGTACGATTCGGGCGAATATGTGGAAGAATCAAGTGGAATGACACTGAGTCTGAGAGGTAACAGCAGCGCGTTCTATCCCAAGAAACCATATAAGATAAGGCTGCAGTCTAAAGCCGACCTGCTTTGCCGAAACAATGCCAATTATCGTGACAAGCAATTCATTCTGATTTGCGATGAGGAGTTGAAGGCTTTTCAGGGATTTGAGCTCTCACGTTTGTTGGGTATGACATGGGTGCCGGGGTATCGTTATGTCAATCTGATTATCAATGATGAGTATTGCGGTGTGTACATGCTTACTGAAAATGCACGCCGAAATACCAATTGCCGCCTGAATGTGAAGAAAGACGGTTTTATCTTCGAATGTGATGCCTATTGGTGGAACGAAGACTATTATATTCCCTCATTGATTGATACACATCTTAACTTCACTTTCAAGTATCCTGAACCGGAAGAACTCACCGATGCCCAGAAAGCCTACATGACCCAACTGTTGAATGCATACGAGTATTCACTTTGGGATGGGACGTATCCCGATTACATCGATGTGCCCTCGTTTGCACGATGGTGTCTGGGACAGGACATTCTTGCGACACGCGATGCTGCGGGCGTTAACCGCTACTATACGAAATACGATGCCACCAGCTCTTCGAAACTCGTTATGCCGATGATGTGGGATTTTGATTCGGCCGAGGGTGACACTACGAACTGGTCTGTGGTGCATCAGATGTTCATGTTTCCATTGTTTGAAAGTTCAAACCGCACGTTTGTCAACGAATATGTGGCTCAATGGGAGGCAGTCGCGCCGATTCTCTATACTTCCATGTATAATGTGATTAACAATTTCAAGAGCACTCAGCAGGGACAGGGCATTATGGCGTCAATGCCTCTTAACAATACTCGCTGGGATTCCAATTATCCCACCTATTCTTTCTTCTATTTCCGTGCACAGTGGTTCAAGACTCGCTTTGACTGGTTGAACCGTAATATTCTGGCTCTGATTCCGAGGGGGGATGTCAATCTCGATGGTGTTGTTGATGTGAGTGACGTGAACATAATTATAAACAAGATTCTCAAGGGTGACCAGAGCGATAAACGCCATGCTGACCTGAATGGAGATGACAATATCGACGTGAGCGATGTGAACGAAGTAATCAATATTATCCTGACAAGCAATCCACATACCCCCGACGACCCTGTTGACCCCGATGACCCCGATGACCCGGATAATCCTGGTGACCGTTAAGTATAGTAGTTGACGAAGAAGTCGTGTTTGGGTAGTTGCAGAAGCATCTTATCCAGGATTTTTATTAATTTTGCAGGTTAAAACAGAGTATTAATTAAAGTAAATCATATATTATGTCGATTGATAGTATATTGTCGAGTGCAACGGCTCAGGCTTTGAAAGCACTTTATGACGCCGATTTCGCGCCCGAACAGATAGTGCCTCAAACCACCAAGAAGGAATTTGAGGGCAATGAAACCATTGTTGTGTTCCCATTTTTGAAGGCTTCGCGAAAAGCTCCAGAGGCTACGGCAAACGAAATAGGCAATTATCTGCTGGCTAACTGCGATGCCGTGGAGAAATTCAACGTGATAAAGGGATTCCTGAACATAACAATCAAGCCATCGTTCTGGACCGGAGTGTTGGAGAATGTGGCTTCTACGCCAAACTATGGCTTCGTGCCTGAAACACCTGACAGCGAACTGGTGATGATTGAGTATTCTTCACCGAATACCAACAAGCCTCTGCACCTTGGACACGTGCGAAACAACCTGCTCGGGTTCAGCCTGTCGCGCATTATGGAGGCTAATGGCTACAAGGTGGTGAAGACAAACATAGTCAACGACCGCGGCATTCACATCTGCAAGTCGATGCTTGCTTGGCTGAAGTGGGGCAACGGTGCAACACCAGAATCTACAGGCAAGAAGGGTGACCACCTGATTGGAGACTATTATGTGGAGTTTGACCGTCACTATAAGGCGGAACTGAAAGAACTGCAGGAAAAGGGCCTCAGTCAGGAAGAAGCCGAAAAACAGTCCACGCTGATGCATGAAGCACGCGAACTGCTAAAGTGTTGGGAAGAAGGCGACGAAGAAGTGCGCTCACTTTGGAGAAAAATGAACCAGTGGGTTTATGAGGGCTTTGACCAGACCTACGAGCGCATGGGTGTTTCGTTCGACAAGATTTATTACGAGAGCGAGACTTATCTTGAAGGCAAGAAGAAGGTGCTTGAAGGATTGGAGAAAGGCATATTCTACCGCAAGGAAGACGGCAGTGTGTGGGCTGACCTGACATCTGACGGACTCGACCATAAACTGCTGTTGCGTAGTGATGGCACTTCGGTTTATATGACTCAGGACATTGGCACTGCCAAGTTGCGTTATGAGGATTATCCCATCGACCACATGATTTATGTCGTTGGCAACGAGCAGAACTATCATTTCCAGGTGCTGTCGCTGTTGCTCGACAAGTTGGGATTCAAGTGGGGTAAGGATCTCATTCATTTCTCCTATGGCATGGTGGAACTGCCCAGCGGCAAGATGAAGTCACGCGAGGGTACTGTGGTTGATGCCGACGACCTGATGGACGAGATGATTGCAACTGCCGTCGAGATGAGCAAGGAACCTGGCCGTCTCGAGGGACTTGACGAGGAAGAGAAGAAAGAAGTGCTGCGTATCATCGGACTTGGAGCATTGAAGTACTTCATTCTGAAGGTGGATCCACGCAAGAACATGCTGTTCAATCCCAAGGAATCTATCGACTTTAACGGCAATACAGGTCCGTTCATCCAATATACGTATGCACGCATAATGTCTGTGTTGCGTAAGACAACCGATTTCATTGATGCCGTGGATATTACTGCCGTGGCGCCGAACGACAAGGAGACAAGCCTAATTCAGCGACTCGCCGACTTCAGCGTGGCAGTATCGGATGCCGGCAAGAACTATAGCCCGGCTGTGATTGCAAATTATGTATATGAACTTGCAAAGGAATTCAACCAGTTCTATCACGATTACAGCATACTTCGTGAAGAGGATGTCGCCGTTCGTGCTTTCCGTCTCAAGTTGGCACGCACAGTGGGTGATGTGATTAAGCGGGCACTCAGCCTGCTCGGCATGGAAGTGCCACAGCGAATGTAATGCGGCACACTTTTTGCATGTTGCATCTCAGTTTGGTTTTTAACAATGAATTCTTATGAACAACAACGATCTATATCCTTATAATAACGGATATTCAACCTCGCTGCAGGTTGAGAATGAACTCGCCATGCAAGGAAGCGTGGCACGGGTGATGCGCAAGGTTTACGGCAAGATGTTCCTCGGACTCATGGCAACGGCTTTGACCTCGTTTGCAGTGATTACGAGCCAGTCGATGTTGCAGTTCCTGTTCTCACATCAGGCGGTGTTCTGGGTGCTGATTGCTGCCGAACTTGGACTGGTTATCGGTATCAGTGCAGCAATCGACAAAATTAGCAGCAGCACGGCAACAATGCTGTTTTATCTTTACAGTGTGGTCAATGGACTGGTGCTTACGCCCATCTTCTTTGTCTATACCATGTCGTCGATAGGATTCACCTTCTTGATCACGTCTCTCACCTTTGGGGCAATGACGGTGTTCGGTTATTTGACCCGTGACGACCTGTCGAAGTTCGGGGCTATACTCATCATGGCTCTCATAGGACTTATCATCTGCTCAGTGATAAACCTGTTCATGCACAGCACCACCATGGAGTGGATAATCAGCGGTGCCGGTGTGCTGATATTTGTAGGACTCACCGCTTGGGACACACAGCGCATCAAGCAGATGGCACTCATGAGCGACCAGTCACAGGAAGGAAAAGTTGCCACACTCGGGGCGCTCAGTCTTTATCTTGACTTCATCAACCTCTTCCTCTACCTGCTCCGCTTCTTCGGCAAGAGCGAATAATACCCTTCGGAAGACGGTTATTGGGTCCAATGCTACGCTGGTAGGTGTAACACTGCATAGGCAGGGGCAAGCGCCCCTGCTTTTTTATGCCCTTTGTGCCTTATAGTCAAAAAAGCACGTGCCAGCCATACTTATGTCTATTATCTTTTAAATATTCACTATCAACAAAAACAATTAGCTCCTTAATGCCGAGCGGCACACTGGTGTCAGCAGTTCCCCGTCTAAGCTAGATGGAACTGAGGGGAGTATGATTCTTGGTTCTCGGCTCTTGGTTCTCGGCTCTAATAGCTTGTTTACTCGTCTACTCGTTAACTTGTCTACTCGTTTACTCTTCTACTTGCCTACTTCCAATTTTTTCTTTACTTTTGCAGTGAATATGCGAAAGCTTCTCTACATATTGCTCTTAATGCTCGTAGTTGGCACAGTGAGTTGCCACCGCACTTCCGAGGCCGAGGCGCGTCTGATTGCCATCGACTCGCTGATTCCCGCTGATCCCGACAGCGCACTCACGCTGCTTGAGGCTATCGAGCCGCGTGCCGCGGCACCCAAAGGAGCTGACGCCGGCGGGTCGCCTGACACACGAAAATCTCATGCAGATATAGCAGATCACATAGATCGGCTACCGCCCACGGGCCTCATGAC
>JAGCCU010000023.1 GCA_017651515.1 Muribaculaceae bacterium
GCTATAACGATGTGCACGGTTCAGTTAACTGATAGGTTGTTTTACAATCCACAAAGATAAACTTTTTTCCCGGCCCGCCAAGCACGGCTCATACGAAAGTTATTAACAACATATAAACTGCTGAAAAATTTACCTAAAAACACCTGTGTTACAGAAAAAATGCCTAATTTTGCATGATATTAGCGAACAGAGCATGAAACAGAACTGGAGACCTGGAACCATGATATACCCGCTGCCCGCACTGCTGGTCAGTTGCGGGGCGTCGCCCGAGGAATATAATGTCTTCACGGCGGCTTGGACGGGGACCATCTGCAGCGATCCGGCTCTGTGTTATGTTTCTATACGGCCCGAACGGCACAGCCACGGCATCGTGGAGCGCAACATGGCGTTCACGCTCAACCTCACCAACCGTGACCTGGCACGTGCCACCGACTGGTGCGGCGTGCGCAGCGGTCGCGACTACGACAAGTGGAAGGAGAGCGGCCTGACTCCCGTGAAAGGTGAAACAGTGGCGGCACCCTATATCGAGCAGTCGCCGGTGAACATTGAGTGCCGCGTGCGTAACATCCTGCATCTTGGTACGCACGATATGTTTATCGCACAGGTGATGAACGTGATTACCGACGATAAGTTTATCAATCCCGAAACTGGCGCACTCGACCTGCAAAGTGCTGGCCTGATCACCTACTGCCACGGCCATTACTACGGCCTTGGTGATGAAATAGGGCATTTTGGCTGGAGCGTGCGCAAAAAGAAAACCGACAAAAAGTAACTCAACATGAAACAATATCTCGACCTACTCAGGCATGTGATGGATAACGGCGTGGTGAAGACCGACCGCACGGGCACAGGCACCAAGAGTGTGTTTGGCTACCAGTTGCGGTGCGACTTGTCGCAGGGTTTCCCGCTCCTGACCACAAAGAAAGTACACCTCAAATCGATAATCTACGAGTTGTTGTGGTTCTTGCAGGGAGATACCAACGTGCACTACTTGCAGGAGCATGGTGTGCGCATCTGGAACGAGTGGGCCGATGAGAACGGCGACCTAGGCCCCGTCTATGGCCATCAGTGGCGCTCATGGCCCGATTATCACGGCGGCACCATAGACCAGATTTCGCAGGTGGTTGACATGATAAAAAACAGCCCCGACAGCCGTCGCCTTATCGTGAGCGCATGGAACGTGGCCGATGTGCCCACGATGAAACTGCCGCCATGCCACACGTTGTTCCAGTTCTACGTGGCCGAGGGAAAACTTAGCTTGCAACTCTATCAGCGCAGTGCCGACCTGTTTCTGGGTGTGCCGTTCAACATTGCCAGCTACGCGCTGTTGCTGATGATGGTAGCCCACGTCACGGGACTTCAGCCGGGCGAGTTTGTGCATAGTTTCGGTGATGCGCACATCTATCTGAACCACTTCGACCAAGTGCGTGAGCAGTTGTCGCGCACCCCTCGCCAGTTGCCTCGCATGGTGCTGAATCCCGAGGTGAAGGGCATCTTCGATTATAAGTACGAGGATTTCCAGCTTGAAGGCTACGATCCCTATCCAACCATCAAGGCAACAGTAGCGGTATGAGAAAGAAGCAAGAGCTAAGAAGCGATAAGCGAGAGGTGGCTGCTATTGTTGTGGTGGCCGAGGGCGGTGCCATAGGGCGCGGCGGCGACCTGCTATGTCATCTGCCTGCCGACCTGAAGCATTTCAAGCAGATAACGATGGGCCATAGCATAGTGATGGGACGCCGCACATTCGATTCGTTCCCCAAGGGTGCCTTGCCAGGCCGCCAGAACATTGTTGTCACGCGCAACCCGCATTTCTCTGCCCCCGACGTGACTGTGGCGCATAGCCTAGACGAAGCCATTGCCGCTGCCACTATGCCTGGCGAGGTGTTCATCATTGGCGGCGCTCAGATTTACGCTGCAGCCATCGAACGTGTCACCACGCTCTATCTCACACGGTTACATGCCACCTTCGACGATGCCGCCACATTTTTCCCAGCCATCAATCCTGACGACTGGGAAACAATAGCTGAGGAGCATCACGAGGCCGACGACCGCAACGCCTATCCTTACACTTTCGTCACACTCAAGCGGAAAAAATAATTTTTATTCTTCGCCAGGTTCGCGGCCGTCTTCTTCGATGCCGCCTTCGTTGGCATACTCGTCATATACCCATGCTTTCCATCGTGCGGGCACGGCTTTGGGCTCGTCGGTGCTGAATATTATCCTGTTTTTGTTGCGGTTGACAACATTGTAGTGATGAGTGATATTGAGTTCACTAAACTCGTGGTATCGCCAACTTTCCATCTGCAAGAACCACTCTACGGTCTTCATGTTTTTGCCGTCCCATTCCATCCTTGCCGTCTGCGACATGCCACCGCCTGCCGAATATGACGCATAGACAACCTTTTCCTTTGGTGCGAAGATGAGATCGGCGTTGATAGTAGGGTCATCGTTGTCGGTTGCCCTGACAAACTGTTTCTTTTCTGGATTCCAAAGGAATATTCCGCTAAAGTTGCGTGCGGTACCCAATCCAATCACCATATCTACATATCCGTCGAAATTGGCATCGAGGAAGTGTACGAGTGGTGCATCATCATAGTAGTTGATGCCGTCGCCGCTGCTCAGGTTCAAAGTCTGTAATAATTCGCCATCCTTATAGATGTTTGCCGATTTCACTTGGCCTTCGCTCTTTTTGAGTTGTACGTCAAGACCTTCGTAGGTTATTGGGCTGTCGTCCACCGAGTGGAATCCGCTCATGTCGGTGCCGATTTGTGGCGCTTTCATGGTTGGTTCGAGTGCTGTGGAATCAATTGTGACCTCAGCGGAATCGACCACGCTGGTGACTGAGTCGGTGGGCTCGGTTACGACCTCTTCTTGCTGAGAGTTCTTCCAGTACCACCATCCACCCACTGCTGCTGCGATGAGCAATGCTGCCAACAAGGCAATTATCCAAAGTTTGTTGTTGCCGCCTTTGTTCTCAGGCCCGGTTGGCGGTTGATATTGTCCCTGAGGCTGATATTGTCCTTGGGGTGGATATTGCCCTACTGGTTGTTGTCCTTGCTGCTGGTATTGTTGTTGGGCGGGCTGCTGATATTGTTGCTGATTGGGTTGTTGGTACTGCTGTTGCCCAGGCTGCGGCTGTTGGTATTGTTGCTGTGCGGGTTGTTGAGGTTGCTGAACTGGCTGCTGTGGATGTTGGTACTGTTGTTGCTGAACTGGCTGCTGTGGATGTTGCTGATTATTTGGATAGGTCGGTCTGCCGCATTGTGTGCAGAATGTGGCTTGCTCAGGAAGCGGATTGCCGCAATAGATACAGTTGTTGGGTGCCATAGTACTTATGTATTAATGTTTATTTTCAGTTGTAGCTCACTGTGCAAAGTTACGCAAAAAAATTGAGAATTATCGTGAAGTAATAGTTTTGAGATAGATTTTAAGGCTCGATGTTCTTTTTTATTTCATTTTTTGTGTAGATTTTGCGATTTCGATATTAATTGCTAACTTTGGGGGAAATTCTAAAAGTCGCCAACTATAGGCTGTTGTTTAAACTTCATAAATATGGCAAAGAAAAAACCGGGAAACAGCAGAATGGAACGTCGTGAGTATCATGACCTAGTCATTAATTTTTTCAACAATCACGGCGATGGATCATATAATTACAAACAGATTTCGGCAGCCGTTGGAGCTTCTACACCCAAGCAACGTGCACTTATCACTGAGGTGTTGCAACAATTAGCTACCGATGGTTTCGTAGCTGAAGTGGGAAGAGGGCGTTACAAGGCTGTGAGCCGTTCGATGGTTGCTGAGGGAATTTTCATTCGTCGTAGCAATGGTAAAAACAGCGTTGACATTGGTGCCGAAGATGGAAATCCCATCATGGTTGCAGAGCGCAACTCGATGCATGCCCTGAACGGTGACCGTGTGATGGTACACATTAGTGCCGTACGCTCTGGCATGGAACCCGAAGCTGAAGTCATACAAATCATAGAACGCAAAGAACAGGTGTTTGTCGGTACACTTGATGTTAAACGTTACTTCGCCCACCTGATAACAGACAGCAAGTTTCTGGCTACCGACATATTCATTCCTCTCGACAAACTTGCAGGTGCTGAGACTGGAGACAAGGTAGTGGCTCGCATAGTCGAATGGCCGCAAGATGCCAACAGTCCCATAGGCGAAGTTGTTGATGTGCTGGGTAAAGCTGGTGAGAACAATGCTGAGATACATGCAATTTTAGCTGAGTTTGGCCTTCCTTACAAGTATCCCGAGAATGTAGAGCGTGTGGCCCGCAAGATAATGCCGGGCATTACAGATGAGGAAGTGGCCCGCCGTCGTGACATGCGTGGTGTGACTACGTTCACTATCGATCCTGCCGATGCAAAGGATTATGATGACGCATTGTCGATTGAAAAAATGGATAATGGCCATTGGGAGATTGGCGTTCACATTGCTGATGTCACGCACTATGTGAAGCCAGGTACAGTCATTGATCGCGAGGCGGAAGAACGTGCTACCAGTGTCTACCTGGTGGATCGTACTATACCCATGCTTCCTGAACGCTTATGTAACTTCATCTGTTCACTACGTCCCGATGAGGATAAACTCACGCACTCGGTAATCTTTGAGATGGACGACAATGCCAATGTCAAGCGTTACCAGATATGTCATACCGTCACCCGTAGTGTGCGCCGTTTCTCATATGAAGAAGCGCAGAAAGTAATTGAAACCGGTGAGGGTGATCTTAAGAATGAACTGCTTACACTCAACGACTTGGCTCAGAAGTTGCGCAAGGCGCGATTTGACAACGGAGCGGTATCATTTGCGCGAGAAGAAATAAAGTTTGACATCGACGAAAACGGAAAGCCGCTGGCTGTAAAGACTCAAGTCTCTAAGGAAGCTAATAAGCTGATCGAGGAATTCATGTTGCTTGCTAACCGCACCGTGGCAGCACACATAGGTAAAGTGCCCGCCAGTAAGAAAGCGAAGGCAATGGTGTATCGCGTTCATGACAAGCCCGATGATAGCAAACTTGACAGTGTGACGAACATCGCGGCCCATTTCGGCTACAAGCTGAAGACACGCGGCGCTCCGCGTGAAGTGAACCGCTCAATAAACCGTATGCTCGAACAGGCTGCTGGAAAGCCGGAAGAAGAACTGCTCTCGCTGCTTTCAATCCGTGCGATGGCAAAAGCCATCTATTCATCATTGAATATAGGTCATTATGGGCTTGGCTTTGAATACTACACACATTTCACATCGCCCATACGCCGTTACCCCGATATGATGGTACACCGTCTGCTCGACCGTTATGCTGTGAAAGGCAGCCGTAGTGTCAACGCTGAACAGTTAGAAGAGCAGTGCAAGCACGTTAGTGCTCAGGAACAGCTAGCTGCCAATGCCGAACGTGCTTCCATCAAGTATAAGGAGGTGGAATTTATGGGCGATAGGTTGGGTAATGTCTATACCGGTCATATATCAGGTGTTACTGAATGGGGACTTTATGTGGAAATAGACGAGACACATTGTGAAGGTATGGTACCCATGCGCGAGCTTGACGATGATTTTTATGAGTTTGACGAGGTGAACTTCCTTGTTCGTGGCCGTCGCAGCCATAGAGCTTATCAATTGGGCGATGCGGTCACCATTCAGGTTGCTCGTGCCGATCTGATAAAGAAGCAGCTTGACTTTGTTCTTGTGACTGAAACCAGTCCGGCTTTCTCACACCGCATTGACAAACAACCTATCACACAGCAAAATGCTGGTGTTCTTGCCAAACAGTCACGTGAGGAACGCAAGCGAGACGAATATGAAGGAGCTAATGCTTCCCGACGTACCAAGCGTCGTCATCGTGGCAACAGCACAGCTCGTGAGGTGCAGAAACGTCGTAATGTCAGTACATCACGTCCTGGCAAAAAACACCGTTCTCGCCACTAAAATTGAAACCATTATTTATTAACACCTTAATATTTTTTCATTATGAGTTACAAAATTGTTGACATTGAAGGAATTGGCGATGTTTATGCCGAGAAAATGATTGCTGCAGGTATTAACACTGTAGAGCAACTGCTTGAGAAATGTGCTGCACCTGCAGGACGAAAGGCTCTTGCTGAAGCAACTGAAATTTCAGAGAAATTGATTTTGAAATGGACTAACCATGCCGATCTGTTCCGCATCAATGGTGTGGGTCCACAGTTTGCCGAATTACTTGAGGCTGCGGGTGTAGATACGGTAAAGGAACTCCGTCACCGTGTGGCAGCCAATCTTGCTGCTAAGTTGGAAGAAGTGAATGCCGAGAAAAAACTCGTTAGGCGCGTTCCAGCCGAAGTGGAAGTAGCTAAAATGATTGAGCAGGCAAAGGAGTTGCCGCCAATGATGACTTATTAATGATTCAAGAATCAATAAATAAAACAAGATGCGAGATTTGTCTCGCATCTTGTTTTATTTTCTGTTAGTATGAATGGTGACTTGTGTGGCGCCGAAGCCATATTCCTTGAAGCTGGCATCTTGTACTTCACAGGAGGGGTAGTGACGTTTCAGCTCTTCCATGAGTGCCCGTCGTAGTACTCCTTCACCTTTGCCGTGAATAAAAACTATGCGTTGTCCCTGATTCTTGAGGTTGGCACGCATTACCTCGTTGAACTTGTCAAGTTGGTAATTAAGCATGTCGCTGTTAGATAAACCCCGCAAGTCATCAAGCAATTCAGCGATATGAAGGTCTTGTACGATTATTTCCTTACTGCGTTGTTGCTGCGTTTTGGCATGTCGTTGTTTGCGCCGTGCTTCATTTTTTTCACGTAGCTCACCGCGCAAGGCACTTTCTAGTTCACTGCTGTCGATAACCATCTGTCGTGCAGGTCGGTCGTTGCGCGTGATGTCGATGCTCAACACGGGTGTGTCGAAATAATCGGTAGCATGAAATGAGTGAAGTTTATAAAACCGTGTTACGTCGAGCCGTTGTTCGACCAGCACAGGATTCTTGAGTCTGAAATGACGGTCTTGCTTGAATGCAATATATTGCACGGCGATATGGGTCATCGAATTCAGGTCGTTATGGCCAAATTCATCTAATTGAACTTGAATGTTTGGTTCCACGATGCCGTGATAACGTGTAGTCCATTCGCTGTCGTCGCCACGTGTCATGTAAGTGAAGTATAGGTAATAGTTACTGTCATTCACAAGTATAGGGAAAAACGTGGTGGTGTTCAGATGCTTCACTTCGCGGGGTTCATAGGCGAGTACGATGTTGAGTGTATCGCCTTCCGGAGTCTCCATAACTGGCAACTGTGGTTCAACAGGTTTTTCCTTAGGTTTTGGAGCAGGTTCATCAGGCTCGACAAGTTTACTTTTTATCTGTATTGGTCGTTCGTAGGAATGAGTCATAGCCTTACTTGTGCCGTCACCTACTACTACGAGTTGGCTTGCGGGCGCAGGCCGCTCAAAACCGTCGCTGTCTTCCACATATACCATTTTGCCTTCAATCCTCGACACTCGGCCACCGCCAACGTCATTTAGGAATCGTACATAGCTACCTATCTTGATTTCCATAATCTTTCAAATGATTCTAATTTATTCTTCGGTCACTTCTACGTCGGTTGCCAGGTTTTCGTCTGTTGGCTCTGGCAGTTGTCTTGCTGCATCAAACTTTGCTTTCATCGTTGGGTTGCCGCGTGTGAGCCGCTTGATGGTTAGAGCCTCTGCCTTGTCGTTGGCTAGCCTCAGGTTGTTTTCTGATCCTATCAAATTAGCCTTGACCTTTTGAAGGTGATCGATAGTCTTGTCAATTTCCTCAATGGCCTTGTCAAAACGTTCGCTTGCCAGACGATAATTCTTGGCAAACTTATCCTTGAAATCGTTTAGGCTGTCTTCAAAATTCGATACATCCACAGTCTGTTGCTTGGCAAGTGCAAGGTCCATCTGTAGTTGGATGCTCTTTTTAGAGGTCTGCACAAGCAATGTAATCATAGGTATGAAGAATTGAGGCCGTATGACATACATCTTTGGGTAGCGGTGAGACATATCCACGATACCGGTGTTGTAAAGTTCGCTCTCAGGTTCAAGCAGTGACACGAGTACGGCATATTCGCAGTGCTTGGCGCGTCGGTCTTCGTCAAGTTTCTTTAAGAAATCTTCGTTCTTGTGCTTTGTGGCGGTTTCATCCATCTCGTTTTTCATTTCAAACATGATGGATATGTAATCAAAGCCCTCTTCATAGTCACGGAAGATAAAGTCTCCTTTGCTGCCGCCTGAAGCATCATTATCCTTCTCGAAATATGCATTTGGAAAAATTGGGCGAAGCATACTGTTGAACAATGTACTGCAATGTGCTTCAAGAGACTCACCAACCATCTTAGTGGAGAGCTTCAGTTTCATATCTTTGTAGTAGTCAACGAGTTCTTTTTGCTGGCTTAATTCCTTTTCATAGGACTCTTTAAGATGCTGCTCACGCAAAAGAGCATTGTTTTTTTCGGCGGCAGCGCTTGTCCTGAGTTTGCTGATCTCTTCGTTTTTTAGTTGCAGGTCTTCTTTAGCCTTGTTCTGTTCTTTTAGCACGGCCATCTCGGTGAACTGTTTCTGGCGTTGAATTTCTGCTTCGAGCGCGGCAATCTTTTTGTCTTTATCGGTCAGTTGCTCTGCAAATTTTAATTTCGTGTCGGCATTGGCACTCTTGATTTGCTCGTTGAGGCGTGCAATCTCGGTGTCTTTTTGGCTTAACTGGACGTCTTTTTGTGCGAGCATTCGTTGCGCGGCTTCGCTATCCTTGGCTTTTTCAGCTTGTTGTAACGCAGCAAACCGCTGCTGGAGCTCGCCTTCGCGACGCTCCAGCTCCTGCATGAACTCTGTGTTTCTCACTTGATCTAAGATTGCGGCATAATTATCTTCGTTGACTGTAAACACACTGCCGCAGTTGGGACATTTCAATTCTTTCATCTTCTTGTCGTATAAATAGTTAGTTTTATGTGTTATGTCATGGTTTGTGTGGTCTTGTTAGTAAACAAGAGCGAAGTTGTCAACCCATAGTGTCATGCCAATTGTGCCAATGTATGCCGTTCCGCATGCACTCGATGCCATGATTATCATGTGGGTGGGCGTGGCGTTATCATCGTCCCATTTTTCTTCGATAACAGGCACCATTTTGCCCTTGCTGTTTTTTGCGTAATAGGCTTTGTCTTTTGTGGAAATCAAGCCCATATAGCTTTTGTATCCCTGATGGGTGGTGATGTCGCCGTACCAAATGGGCAGACGATACTTGCTCCAGTTGTTTACGTTGGTGCCGAAACGCACCCTGCCGGTGCCGACGCGTGCTGCATGGATGTTACCCTTGGCATCTTCCCAGCGACGTTGTAAGAGTATGAAAACTTCGCTATAGTCGCGTCCCGCCACTGTTTTCTTTTTGCCGAAGCCGCTGGAATAAGTGCGGTCGCCTGAGGGGCAAATGCACTTGTAATCAAATTGCAGGAATTTTGGGCGTTTAGTGAACGGAATGCCCATATTCATCTTGCTATATGGATTCTTGGTGCTTGACACAGGTTCTTGCATGGATCCCAAGAATATGGTGCCAGCTGCCACAACATCCATGTTGATAATGCCAATGGCCTTTACGTGCTCAAATTGAGTAACCAGTTTAGCGCACTTGCCGGTGCCATGTACGTCGGGATAGACAGTGTTGCTTGTCTTGACCACGCCCATCACTTTAGCCATTACGTTGCTTGTGCCCCAAGGTGAGCCACCCAGATTAGTGTAGGCCTTTGCTCCATTGATGGTTTGTGTGGGGCCTATCTCGTATGTGGTCTTAGTCTTGCCACCTATCACGGCTGATTCTTTTATGTTTCGGGTGACCCAGTTGTCAAAGTTTCCAAATTTGATTGGTTCTACTGTTTCGGCAGTAGATGTTAAAGCCAAAGAGGCAAACATCATTACGCTAAAAAGGATTCTTTTCATTTCTAATTATTTTTTGTTGTTATATTTTGTCGTTACGTCGTGCAGCACGGCTTAGCAGCCAGTGCCCTATTTTGCAGTATAGGCATTTTCTCGTGTCGCAATAGTTGCGTCGCAACTGAATTAATGCCTGTGATGTGAGTGCATCGTCGGCTTTAATACCGGCAACTTCAAAGGTCGCCACTATCGAGTTCTGCTCAGGCTTGAGAGCTTCGAGCAGCGAGATGGCTCGTTCGCACAATGAGAAGTCATCGGTCATCTCGCCTCGGGCGTAATACAGCGTTGCAACCATATTGATAAGCACCACATCAATGCTGCTTGCCGACAGAGCTCTCGTCGTTGCAGGTGTAGCCTTACCAAAGGTATAGTGATTGGCCCAGTATCCCGTTAGCTCTATTTGAAACAGTTCACGCAACTCTTGTACAGTGTCAGTTTCCATGATGCGTTGCATCAGATTAAATCCTCCATACACAAAGTGTGCCAACAGGGCTATTCGTCTGTATGGAAAATTCTGTGGCCGAATGCGGAACAGCCTCCATGCTTCGCTTTCCATCGGTTTCAGCGAGAATTTATTTGCCAAAAAAGCATATTCTCGCTGTAGCTGTTGCACATAGGGATCATTGGCATTGCCCTGATTCACATCGTCTTGCAGCAGTCCTGCCTGTCCCATGAGCAACGCTTCTATTTGTAGCAATGAATCACTGTGTTTGTGCAGCAAGCGTAACGGAGTACGTCGTGCCAGTCGCTCAAGAGCATCACTGTTCAATCCGAATCCCAGCGTACGTGCCAAAGTGACATAGCACACGTCTTCCCAGCTGCCATTATACAGGCCATGCAGCTCCCGCAGCCGTTCAACCTTGCCGTGCAGTCGCTCAAATGCCAGCGCTTCGACCCATTCGGTTATAGTCAGGTGAGGCACTGACAGCAACTGTTTGGCGCAAGGCAGTTGAACTTTGGCGTTGACAAGATTGTTGTAGCTTTCGCCAAACCGAGGCGACACTTGCAACACTAGTTGGGGAATTAGTTCTCCGTTGGTGCGTTGTATGGGCGCATCGTCTTTGTCCACAACATGCAGAATGACATTGTCGTAAGCTTTGTCGGTGTCATGCCCGTGTCGATGCCAGTCGCTGGCTCGTACGTGAATTTCAACGTTGCCCACCCATACATGTCCGTCAATTTCCACTTTTGCATTAAAAAAATCGGGACCTGCATCGGTGTTAAGCAAGCCTGGATCCAGTACTCGCACACGTCGGCCGTCGTTTGTAGTCATGTCTTCGCTGCACCACAGCCGATGCTGCCACACATATTGCATCAGTCGTTCCATAGCAAATGGCAATACTGCATTAAACGAAGCGAAATTACTGCTTTTTCGCAAATCTTTTCATATGGTCTTGGTTAAAAATTGCTATTCGTGCTTGTGAGATGATATTTCTAATTAAAAAAATTGTAACTTTGCAAGTTATAACAATTAGTGGTTTTACCAGACATTTATAGAAATAGTTGAAACTATGAAAAGAATACTTTTATCTCTCGTATTGGGCATTGTGAGTCTGTTTGCCATCAATGCCGAAGATTATGCCCAGGCAACATTCCCCGTGCAAAGTCATGATTTCGGTGTGATATCCGAGAAGGGTGGGCCAGTGAGTTGTACGTTTGAGGTGATAAACACAGGCAACAAGCCTCTTCTCATACTTGATGTACTTGTTTCTTGTGGTTGTACTCGTCCAGAATTCTCGACCAAGCCTATTAAGCCAGGCAAGAAAGGTAAAATAAAGGTTACGTTCAGTCCACTAGGTCGCGCCGGCGCATTCCATAAGAGTATTAAAGTGAAGACGAATGGTCGTGAAACGCGCACTACACTCTCTATAGAAGGAACCATTCGGCCAGGTAATAAGAAAAATTAACAACATCGGTCACCGATGAAACGCCTTGCCTTGATATTGTCGCTTTTTATGACTGTTGCTGTTGCAAGTGGGCAACCGGTGGCGGTCTGGCTTGAGACGTGCCATGATTTCGGCACATTTCATGAACAAGACGGCAAGGTGACGTGTCAGTTGCGAGTAGTTAATACTGGCGATGCCGATTTGTTGATATTGCGAGTTAAGTCTTCATGCGGCTGTACGGCAAGCGAGTTTACGCGAGCTCCTATTGCAGTGGGTGACACAGGCGTTGTCACTCTTACCTACAATCCCAAGGGGCGTCCGGGTGAGTTTGAAAAAGATGCTTTTGTCTATACCAATGGCGAACCAGCCCGTGAGCGACTTCAAATCAAGGGCAACGTAATCCCTTTGCCAGAGACTCTCGATGAGCAGTTTCCCGTAAGAGTGGGCGCGGTATTGTATAATGGCAGTACGTTGCCGTTGGGCGAGATATCTCGAGGACGAGGTCGTATGACCTACATGAGTGGTTACAACGCTTCAACTGATTCTATTATTGTCTCGGCAAGCAATGTTCCCCGACACCTTTCGGTGAGTATGGTGCCCGACACCGTTCCGCCAGGTTCAACTTCGACAGTGACTATCTACTTCGACAGCAAGCAGGCGCCATTGTGGGGACTTAACAGTGATACGTTTACAATTACGGCCGAGCCGTTGAGTGGCTCCAGTATAGAACCAAGCGGTTACTCACAGGTCGAAGTGATGGCAGTGGTGACCGAAGATTTTTCCATTCTCACTGATCGTGAGCGAGAACGCGCGCCTGAGGCAGTGGTGAGTTGTGGCGAGCGTTTGAACTTTGATGCCGTCACACAAGGCGAGGTTATGCGTCAGACATTCACTATCACGAATCGTGGTAAAGACCGTCTGCACCTGCGCCGCTTGTGGACGGGTAGCAACGGAATAACAGCCAGTGCCGACCGTCAGGAGGTGAAGCGTGGTAAGGACATGACTGTAACAGTGACTGTTGATACAAATGTTTATCAAGAACCATTGCTCAATGCATTGCTTACTGTAATGACTGATGACCCAGCCCACCCTTCGCGCACAATCCGTCTCGTTGGTGAGATTAAAAGAATGTAAAACCTAAATGGAAAAAACAAAACAACATATTGAAGCCGAAGGTTGCTCGTGTGAACATCCCGAAAACGATGCGCAATATACTGGTTTGCAGGTAAATGCAGGTATTGAGCAACCGCCTATGGTCAATCCCTACCTGAAGCGTCGTCGTAGGCCGCAGCTTACCGTCAACGATTATGTGGAAGGCATACGAAAAGGCAATACTGCAATACTTGGTCAGGCTGTGACACTGGTCGAGAGCCTTATGCCCGAACATCAGGTGGTTGCGCAGGAGGTGATTGAAAAATGTCTGCCATATACTGGTGCCAGTAAGCGCATAGGCATCACAGGTGTACCTGGTGCGGGCAAATCTACTTCAATTGACGTGTTTGGCATTCATGTGCTTAATCGTGGTGGAAAACTTGCTGTGCTTGCCATTGACCCAAGTAGTGAGCGCAGCAAAGGCTCTATTCTAGGTGACAAGACTCGCATGGAGAAGCTTGCCGTGCATCCCAAGGCATTTATACGCCCTTCACCCTCGGCCGGATCGCTGGGCGGTGTAGCACGCAAAACACGCGAGACCATAGTGTTGTGTGAGGCTGCTGGCTATGACAATATCTTTGTTGAAACTGTAGGGGTAGGGCAGAGCGAGATTGCCGTCCACTCGATGGTCGATTTTTTCTTGCTTATCCAGCTTGCAGGCACTGGTGATGAACTTCAGGGTATCAAGCGCGGTATCATGGAGATGGCCGATGGCATAGTTATCAACAAGGCAGACGGTGACAACATCGAGCGCGCCAATCTTGCTGCGGCTCAGTTCCGCAACGCATTGCACCTGTTCCCATTACCGCCGAGCGGATGGACTCCTGAGGTGACCACATACTCTGGTTACTACGAAATTAACATCGAAGGTGTGTGGGATATGATAGACCGCTACTTTGACCATGTGCATGCCAACGGCTACTTTGAACAGCGCCGTCGGCAACAGGAGAAGTACTGGATGTATGAAACCATCAACGAGCAGCTGAAAGCACGTTTCTATAGCGACCCCGACGTGCAGCATCTGCTTAGCATCAAGCAGCGCATGGTGCTGAATAACCGTCAATCGTCGTTTGTAGCTGCTGCCGACGTACTCAAGCATTATTATAGTCATCTTAATGAAAATTCATGATATGAAACGATTAGCTTACATACTCGCAGTAATTGTTGCCACAGCTATTTGTGTGCAGTGCAATTCCCTCAAGAAGATTGAGGCCAAAGCGTACCCCATCAACTATACCGAACTGAATAATTACTATGTTCGGAGTGGCGTTGTGAGTAAAAAAATCCAACGAGTTGTCTTCGACAATGAAACAGAGTTCCAACAGTATTTTAGTGAGGCTGCTGTTATGGGACGTAACGACCAACCTACACCAGTAAATTTCAAGACTCAGTATGTGCTGGCAATTATTTTGCCTGTCACTGATAAAGACACGCAGGTGATACCGGCCGAAATATCACAGGTGGACAATACGGTGATTGTCAACTACCGAGTAAAGAAAGGCAAGAAACTGGGTTACAACATTATACCATATACTGCTGTAGCTATTGATAAGCCAGAAGTTGACTTAGAAATAGAGTTTAATTTCAACGAACTATAAATTGACTCAATATAAAAACTTCACAGCTATGGAAGGAGAATATAGATATAAATATCCACATCCGGCAGTGACAACCGACTGCGTTGTGTTTGGATTTGACGGCATTCGCCTGAACGTACTGCTCATACAGCGCGGAAACGAGCCATATAAAGGCAGTTGGGCATTTCCCGGCGGTTTTCTTAATATTGACGAGGACGCTCCCGATGGCGCCCGTCGTGAGTTGTTGGAGGAAACGGGGCTTGCTGTGACTAACGTGGAACAGCTCGGTGCATTTGCTACTCCTGACAGAGATCCGCGTGAGCGTGTAATATCGATAGCCTATTTCACACTGATGCGTACAAAAGATGTTACCGGTGGTGACGATGCTGCCATGGCGAAGTGGTTTCCAATCAACAAGTTGCCCGAATTGGCTTTCGACCACCAGCAGATTTTCGAGCAGGCCCTCGAGCGTATGTCTCACTTCTTGAAATTGAAGACAGGCAATTTTATGAGCAGCGACTTCACCTATGAGGAGATAGACATGATTTATTATGCAACCCTCACGCGGTAAGTGTAGATGAAGCATTTTAATCAAAATAATTAACCCCATTTATTAACCAACAAACAAAACAATCTATGAAAAGAATCTTTACGCTTTGTTTGCTGGCTAGTGCCGTGATAATGGCACAGGCCAAGGTCTATACCCTTGCTGAACTGGCAGAGGTTGTAGGAACGATTGAAAATGTCTATGAGCAGAATGGTGAGTCAATCAGCGAGATTGTAGGCATTGCTGTCGATGGTGATGTTTATACCATCACACTTCCCACAGGGTTTGCCGAGGGAGTGACGGGAATTGGTTTTGATGACAACAATGTTGTTTTAACGAAAGCTCACTTCACAATTGTTGAAGGAAACGATTTGGTCATCAATCCTAATGAGACATTACTCTTTGCAGGATCTGCTCAATTGGAGATGAGTGGCACTCTAACTGCCACCGATGCATTGTTTGCTGCTGCCGAAGGCAGTGAAGCGACAGCAAAGGGTCTTCGATTTATTGGTGATGATGCCATGGCTACCTTTGATGGCTGTACTTTCATTAAGGTTAATGTCAATTTTGGAAGTACCAACGGCCACTTGGTTGCTAATGATTGTATTTTCACTGAACAGACTTCCAAAGGTGGAAACTCTGCAATCAATTTTACCAGCTCATGTACTGGTAATGTGATAGAGAATTGTACTTTCAACGATCCAGAATTGGCATCAATTGCTTCTGGTGCTAATGCCGGTGTCGGTGCTACAATCAAGAATTGTACTTTTACGAAGACTTTCTCTAGCATTCGTCTTTACCCAGCCATTAATATGAGTGTCAACAGTAATGATATGATTATTGAGGGCAACTATGTAAAAGGTCCTGCCGAAAACACTCGTGCCGGCGGTATTGCTGTGAGCAACTTGTTGGGTAATTCAACAGCTGGAACAATTTATGTGATTGGCAACACTGTGGAAGATTGCTCTTACGGCATCACTCTCACCGGTGGCGGAAATATTCGCATGGAAGACAACATTGTGAAGAATAACAAATATATCGCTAATGTGAATCAAGGTGGTAGTGGTATCAACATTACTTGCAACAGTACTGGCACGGTGGCAAAGGCTTATTTGCGTGGCAATCACATCGAAGGCAATGCATGGGGCGTTACTGTTATAGGTAACACTGATGTCAATGCTGGTTGTCTTGAGCCAGGAGAAGATATGGAATATAACCCAGGTGAGAATGTGTTTGTCGACAATGGCAACGGTGATGTGCTCTATGATTGGTACAATAACACAGCTAACACCAGTTATGCACAAGGTAACTTGTGGAACGTAGAAGTTCAGGATGCCGAACACATTGAGCAGGTGATTGTGCATCAGGCTGACATTTCATCTCTAGGTGAAGTGATTTACATGCCAGCTTATGAGGAACCTGCTAATATCAAGGAACTTTATCTGGTAGGTACATTCAATGATTGGAATCAGACCGAGGAAGGTGGTCGCCTTGCATTTGTGCTTAATGATAATGGCGAGTTTGAGGTGAGCAATTACTTTGAGCCCAACGCTGAAGGCTACACCGAGTTCAAGTTGATTACTCCCAACGAGGACGGTGGCTGGAGATGGCTCGGCGGTGTCGATGATAACAACGTTGGATATTTCCTCATCAATAGTGATCTTCTTAACCGACCCATCACCCTGGTTGACGGATCTAACTTCCGTATCACCGAAGAAGGCAACTATACACTCAAGGTGATGACTTCACCAGAGCGCGCTATTCCTGTGGATGGAGTTATTGAGCCACTGGTAATGTTTGTTACCAAGAATGAAGTTACTGCCATTACCGATGTTGAAGCTGCTGCTGTCACTACCGACAGTCGCTATTATAACATGATGGGCCAGCCTGTGGTTAATCCCACTCCTGGTATCTATATCCACAATGGCAAGAAGGTAGTCGTGAAATAATCAGTTTACACCTATTTATATATAAGGGCGCTGCATTGTGTGGCGCCCTTATTGTATAGATGCAGGATTGAAGTACAGTGTGAGATTTTTGGGCTTATCTGTCAGGAAATTGTTTGGGGTTGAACTTCCTGAGGTGAGCGATGAAATCGGTGTCGCGGTCAAGTGCCATTTTTTTGCGGATTCTACTGCGGGAACGCTGCACAGATAGCGGCTGCACATTGAGAATTAGGGCAATCTGCTTGGTGTCAATACCCATCATGTAGAAAGCACATAGGCGAAGGTCATATTCAGTGAGCTCGGGATACTGCGTTGAGAGACCTTCGAAGAAATCGGGATAGACTTGCTCGAACGACAATTTGAATCGTTCCCATTCTCTCTCCGACATAAGATGCGTATTTACCGCCATGTTGATTTTTGTCGCCACGTCTTTTGCCACGCTGTCCCGTCCTCGTGCATCGGCGATATACTCCTTTATCACCTTCAGTGCCTGATCCTTCTCGGCCAGCATCATCGAGGAAGATACGAGCTTCTTGTTCTGCAAGGCAATTTCCAGTTGCTGTTTCTCTCCTTTGAGTTGCTCGTTCTCCAACTGAACCTTGTTCTTGCGTATGCGATAACGGTAGAATAGGATGATTCCCACTAATCCCAATATGACAAGTGCTGAACCGATGATGATAGCAATCATCCTGAAGCGGCTCGTGCGGCGCTGCTCCTCCAATTGCATGTTATACTGCTTAATCTTCAAAAGCGATTCTGCATTCATTACTTCGGAGGCAACTTTGCTATGGCTTCCAACTAATTGCAGCTGTGCGAATTGCTCGTAATACTCCGTCGCTTTCTTGTAATCACCCATTATTGAATAGCATATCGCTAAATTAGACAAACAAGCACTTTGCCTTCCAATATCTTTTGTCTTTTCAAAGTATCCTATGAGGTTCAAGGAAATATCGATGCCTTTTTGGTATTGTTTATTTTGAAAATAATAAACAGAAATATTGATCAGTGCTGTATGTTTTAAGTCGTAATCAGAACATAACTCTAATGATTCTATCAATTGTTTGCTAAACTTATTGTATTCATCTTTTTTGTCGGGTCTATCAGATAAAAATAAGCATAGATTGGTTAGGATATTTACGTATAAATTCTTGTCGGAGCCATTTCTATATTCTTTTTCAATATTTTTGAGCATGTTGATAGCTTCATCTCTTTCACCACGTTTATACTTACAATATGCAATATTGCTACAGTGGCTATAAGCCCACTGATTCCCATACTTTTTTGAAATCTGATAGGATTTCTCAATATTTTTCAATGCTTGTATTGGAATACCCAAATCATCATATACTCTACCGATTTCGGTATAACAGTGAGCAGATCTCAATTCGTCGCCTACAGAGTTGTAATAGTCAAGTTCTTTACTATGAAAAACATAATAATGATAATAATCTCTATTTTGCTGAAATTCAAGAAGGTTCTTAAATAATATGATTCTGTGGTAATCGTATGATGTAGTGTCTTTCTTTGCTAGCAGATATGCTTCATTAATTAGCTTAATACAACTATCTGAGTTGTGGTCGGTATTTCTTCTTAATATTGCGTCCCAGAACTTTGCACGCCATAACAGTGCCGGATTTTCGGGATGCTGCCGTGCCAAGAGATACAATTTGTCAATCATCGGTTTCTTGTCGGCAAAGATTTCTGGACCGCAAGTGTCTAATTGCTCCACAATCGCATCGGCTGGGGCAAAGACCTTTGGCCAAAAGCATCGTGGTGTTTCGGCAAGCAGGTTTGTGAAAGAACAAGCCAAAACCAGGGCAAAAATTATCTTGTTTCTCATCAGAATTCTATTTTTCACAAAAGTAATAATTAAATGGTAATGCCGCAAATATGTCCGAGATAAAGCTTCAAAATATTTTGATGCCCTTATCAGTCCTAACGGACTTTATATCGGACGATAATAAAACAAGAAAAAAGCTGTGTTGTCATAGTGTTGTCATAATGGAAAATTTGGCTTTCGCTTGGTCGTCAAGCTAACTTTGTAACATAATTTTTTATTTAACGCTAAAAACTTTTCCATTATGAAAATCAAATTCCTAAAACTGATTTGCCTGTTTGTACTGTTTGCTGCAGGCACGAATCTGGGCATCGCTCAAGATGAAATCACAGTACTCAAGAGCCGTTACCCTCATCCGCAACAATTCCAAAGCATTTCTAATATTGACTTTGATAAGAGTCAATACCAGAAAGTGCAGAACGAAAATGGAATTGAACGCTATATCAAGAAATCGGTTCTTGAAAGAAACAAACTAAAAGCTGCTAACAGGGCTGGAGCCGAAAACGCTACAGTGACTATAGTTTTCAATATGCCAGCAGATGAAATTGATGGTTGGCCTGCTGTAGAAATTACAGATATACGTTTTTATAATCAAAATGATGTTTATTGGCTTTATCCATGGGAAATAGTTGATGATGAATTAGTAGCTGAACTCCCCCAAGGCTCATATCAGCTTTTAATCCAGATGAACTTGAATCCGGACGCTCCTATCTCCAGAGGATGTGCTTATGGTATTATTGCCAAAGAAAATATCACTATAAACCAGGATACAACGATTACCATTGATTATGCTGATGCGAAGAATGTCATCTACCAGGAAAAGAAATTGCCAAATGGAGAATTGTTCTCAGATGGAGATTATGATGCACAAACCGAGCAATATATCAATCAGCCAAATGTTTATTCAAGAATTGGCACTCTAAATTTGATTGACCAAGATTGGGGTAGCGTTATATCGGCTATGTTGAAGTATTATGAAGATAATTATATAGATGAAAATGGGGTATCTCATGACTTGAGATTTCGGTTACTGGTCTCTGATTTAAGTGATCGTTATACTATACTTTTGAAACATGCTGCTATATGTTATGATGATGAAAGGAACAATATATATACGGTTACTTCGGTTAAATCAGGTGTAAGTGATAGCGAAAACCTCGCATGTAGTGGGATTTATAAAACAATCTCAAGTAACTTTCAGCCATCAATATTGGGTGAGAATTATACGGAGGCTCAAGGTCTTATGATAGGCCTTATAGACGTAAATGATATAACAGGTGCTCGTAATATGACCCGTTCACTTCTTGATACAGGTATCACTTATTCAAGCTTAAACATGCATGTGTGTCAGGGTGGTGATGACCTGCCATCTTATTATAAAACATACTACAATGTCTCACCTCGGGAATATGATAGTAATGAACCTAAATGTATAATTGTTCCATGGGGCGATGTGTCGGGAGATGAGGCAGTTTATCAAGTAATGAGCCCTGATAAAGAGTTTACTTATAATATGATGCCAAATGGTAAAATAAATTATCAACCCAGTTCCACTTTTTCGTTTAAGGAATCTGAAGCTGCCGATTGCTTTGGCAACAACACTCCTGTAAATGTCTTTGGCTTCTATTACGATGGAATGGGCACAAAAGTCCATCAGCCTGTTTGTAATTATGTTGGCAGAATGGGTGAAATAAGAGAAACTGATAATTATGCCCTTGATTTTAGTTTGTTATATAACGGCGAAGAAATTTGTAATGATTATCAACAAATTGCAAATGGATGGATTTGGCAATGGGTTTACGGTGGTCATCCTGATGGAGCCTATGATGCAACAGTCGTCAATCAAAATATGATGGTTGATGATATGCAGGGATGCAATACGACGAAGGTTCATTATGATACTAGAGACGAGGATTTCACACCGCCCACGGCCATGATGCTTCAATTCCGTAATGTTGAAGACAATTCCGTGACCGATCGTTTTGAAAAGGGTGAAAATGGTGTTATGTATTTGGCAGCCAAGGATTATGTCGTTAACGTTGATGAGCAATGGCAGATGGGTATGGAAACCCTGCCTGTGGATGTCATAGCAAGTTACTCTCCTCAAGGAAAAGATTCTTGGACTGTGTTGAACATTACAGAAATGCCGGAACTCTTTGATCAATATACTTTCGGTTACATCTACGCAGCCAATTTAGGGCAGGTGAAAAGTTCAAGTGAGAACAAATGGTATGACTTGAAAATCGTGTTGAATGACGTGGCCGGTAACTGGCAGGAGCAGGTTATCTCGCCGGCATTCCGCATCGAGAGTGGATTCACAAGCATAGACGAAGTTGGGATCGACAGCAATGCAGTGGTCGTAGCTCGTTATACCGTCGATGGCCGTAGAATTGCCACTCCACAAACTGGCGTGAATATCATTAAATATAGCGACGGCTCTGTCCACAAGGTCATAGTGAAATAACATCTCATTTCCGAACTAACAGAATCAACCATTATGGCTCGTCCATAGTGGTTGATTTTGTTTTATGGTAACGTGAGCTCAAAATATACAAGTCTTCCGACTTGCATTCCAAGCAACTCTGCTCCGTTTGCATATTATATATAATAAGGTGTAAAAACTATAATCGAGAGGGTATGGTCTTTAAGATTTTCCCGACTGCCATTAAAAGGTAAGAGCGTGAATTTTCACGTTAAATATAGTTAAATCT
Source organism: Muribaculaceae bacterium (assembly GCA_017651515.1). GTDB lineage: Bacteria > Bacteroidota > Bacteroidia > Bacteroidales > Muribaculaceae > Sodaliphilus. The sequence goes on from JAGCCU010000023.1 coordinate 21,584, forward strand.
TTTTAGGTTTGCTTAAAACCCTGCTTTTTCTAATGGTGTGAATAATACCACATTAGATGAGAAATGGCTGCTTGTCGGTGATGGAATATCACCTTATATATATGTTTCAATGACAAAAATATTTGGTAATTAGGAATTTATGGAGTAACTTTGCAGCACTTTTCGCGGTTGAAAATCGGATATTGCATGCTAATCGGTTGATTTAGTGTGCGATATAATGGTGTGAGGCCCGAAAAGTACAACGAATTATAAACAATTAAAAACTTAAGTAAAACTAAGATGCCAACAATTCAGCAATTAGTAAGAAAAGGCCGTACATCGCTGGAGAGCACCAGCAAATCGCCAGCTCTGGATGCATGTCCACAGCGTCGTGGCGTGTGCGTTCGCGTCTATACTACCACGCCTAAGAAGCCAAATTCGGCTATGCGTAAGGTTGCTCGCGTTCGCTTGACAAACGGTAAAGAGGTTAACAGTTACATCCCTGGCGAGGGTCACAACCTGCAGGAGCACAGCATCGTGATGGTGCGTGGTGGTCGTGTGAAGGACCTTCCCGGTGTTCGTTATCACATCGTGCGTGGCACGCTCGACACAGCAGGCGTAGCAGGTCGCACTCAGCGTCGCAGCAAGTATGGCGCCAAGCGTCCAAAAGCTGCTAAGAAGTAAACACGCTCAATAGCGTTACGACTTTTCATTACTAAAGAAAAAACAACACTTAACTTAGTTTTTGATTACACAATTGGTGCAACATTGAGGTTGAGTAAATGGTCGCAGCGGCGGCCGTTGAAGAACAAAGAAGCAAACAACCAAGCGGACAAAAACTACAATTTGACATTACAAAATGAGAAAGGCTAAGCCCAAAAAAAGGATCATACTTCCCGATCCTAAGTTTGGTGAAGTTCGCGTCACCAAGTTCGTGAACCACCTGATGTTTGATGGTAAGAAGAACACTTCTTATCGCATTTTCTACAGCGCACTGGATTTAGTGGGCAAGAAGATGGCAAGTGAAGAGAAAGCTCCTCTCGAGATTTGGAAAGAGGCTCTCGAAAAAGTCACTCCTCAAGTTGAGGTTAAGTCGCGTCGCGTTGGTGGTGCAACCTTCCAGGTTCCCACTGAGATACGTCCCGACCGCAAGGAGGCTATTTCGATGAAGAACCTCATTATTTTTGCGCGCAAGCGTGGCGGTAAGACTATGGCCGATAAGCTTGCAGCCGAGATTATGGATGCCTACAACGAGCAAGGCGGCGCATTCAAGCGTAAAGAGGACATGCATCGCATGGCCGAGGCTAACCGTGCATTTGCTCATTTCCGTTTCTAATAAAAGCGTAAAGGAAACACTGAGATAACAATGGGAACTGACCAACATCTGAAATACACTCGCAACCTGGGCATCATGGCGCACATCGATGCTGGGAAGACGACGACTTCAGAGCGCATTTTGTACTACACTGGCCTGACTCACAAGATAGGTGAGGTTCATGACGGTGCAGCCACGATGGACTGGATGGAGCAAGAGCAGGAACGGGGTATAACAATCACCTCGGCCGCTACTACTGCATTCTGGAACTATGGTGGAGAAAAGTACAAAATCAACCTTATCGACACTCCGGGACACGTTGATTTCACTGTAGAGGTGGAGCGTTCCTTGCGTGTGCTGGACGGAGCAATCGCTACGTTCTGCGCCGTTGGTGGAGTGGAACCACAGAGTGAAACTGTGTGGCGCCAGGCCGATAAGTATAATGTTCCGCGCATTGCATACGTCAACAAGATGGACCGTTCAGGTGCGAACTACCTGGAAGTGGCACGACAGATCCACGACATTCTCGGAGCCAATCCGTGTCCAGTGGAGTTGCCAATCGGTGCCGAAGATACCTTTGCTGGTGTTATCGACCTGATAGCCATGAAGGCTCTGTACTGGCATGACGAGACGATGGGTGCGGAATATGAAGCCGACGAGATTCCTGCCGATATGCTTGAAGAGGCACAGGAGTATCGCGACAAGATGCTGGAAATGGTCGCCGAATATGATGACGACCTGATGGCAAAGTATTTCGATGACCCAAGTACTATCACCGAAGCCGAGATTAAGCGTGCTATTCGCAAGGCTACTCTCGCCATGGAGATTGTACCTATGTTGTGTGGCAGTTCTTTCAAAAATAAGGGTGTGCAGCCGCTGCTTGATGCTGTGTGCGCTTACCTGCCCAGTCCGCTTGATGCGGCAGAGGTGACTGGTCACGATGTGACCGACCCCGATAAGCTGGTGCGTCGTAAGCCCGACAGTGCCGAGCCCATGTGTGCCCTTGTGTTCAAGATTGCCACCGACCCATATGTGGGCCGGCTGGTATTCTTCCGCGTCTATTCAGGCCAGATTGCCTCGGGCAGTTATGTATATAATAGCCGCACAGGCAAGAAGGAGCGCATCTCACGTCTGTTCCAGATGCACAGTAACCATCAGAATCCTATGGAGGAGATTGGTTGCGGTGACATTGGCGCCGGCGTTGGTTTCAAGGATGTACGCACAGGCGACACGCTGTGTGCTGAGTCTCATCCTATCGTTCTTGAGGCTATGGACTTCCCCGACCCAGTGCTCGGTATCGCTGTTGAGCCAAAGACTCAGCACGATCTTGACCGTTTGGGAGTAGGCTTGCAGAAGCTTGCTGAGGAGGATCCAACCTTCCAGGTAGAGACTAACGAGGAGACTGGACAGACCATTATACGCGGTATGGGTGAGTTACACCTTGACATTATTGTTGACCGTTTGCGTCGCGAGTTCAAGGTGGAATGTAACCAAGGACGTCCACAGGTTACTTATAAGGAGGCCATTAGTCAGGCAGTCGAACTGCGTGAGGTTTTCAAGAAGCAGACCGGTGGTCGTGGCAAATTTGCTGATATCATTGTCCGCGTGGAACCTGTGGATGCAGATTTTGAAGGGTCGCTGCAGTTTATCGATGAAGTCAAGGGTGGTGACATTCCCAAGGAGTTCATTCCTTCAATAGAGAAAGGCTTCAAAAATGCCATGAGGAGTGGTGTGCTGGCAGGATTCCCTGTCGAGCATCTGAAAGTTACCGTCATCGACGGTTCTTTCCATCCCGTGGACAGCGACCAGATTTCCTTCGAGTTGTGCGCAATGCAGGCTTTCCGCAACGCATGCATGAAAGCAAAGCCAGTGCTACTTGAGCCTATTATGAAGGTAGAAGTAGTGACACCTGAGGAGAATCTGGGTGATGTGATAGGCGACTTGAACAAGCGTCGCGGCCAGGTAGAAGGCATGGAGACTAGCCGTAGCGGTGCCCGCATCGTTAAGGCTAACGCTCCTCTGGCCGAGATGTTTGGCTATGTGACAGCCCTGCGTACTATTACTTCGGGTCGCGCCACAAGCACAATGTCCTTCTCGCATTATACTGAGGTTGCTCGTCCCATAGCCGAGAAAGTGCTGGGTGAGTGCCAGGGACGCATAGAACTATTGAAATAATATCTTACATTAAAACAAATATGAGCCAAAAAATTAGAATCAAACTGAAATCTTACGACCATAATCTCGTCGACAAGTCGGCCGAGAAGATCGTGAGAACCGTGAAGTCAACAGGCGCAGTAGTGAGCGGTCCTATCCCTCTACCTACACACAAGCGCATCTTCACTGTGAACCGTTCCACTTTCGTAAACAAGAAATCTCGCGAGCAGTTCCAGCTCTCGGCTTACAAGCGACTGATTGATATCTACAGTTCAACAGCCAAGACCGTGGATGCTCTGATGAAGCTCGAATTGCCCAGTGGCGTTGAGGTTGAGATCAAGGTATAGTACCTCGAGTTTACGTAACAGATTTAAAAGAGAAGAAAGTATTATCAAAAGTAATTAACATTATTAATTGTAAAGAGAAATGCCAGGATTAATTGGAAAGAAAATCGGAATGACATCCGTATTCAGTGCCGACGGCAAGAACGTGCCGTGCACTGTTATCGAAGCAGGTCCTTGTGTTGTCACTCAGGTAAAGACTGTCGATCGTGATGGTTATGAGGCTTTGCAGCTTGGATTCCAGGAAAAGAAGGACAAGCACACTACGAAGCCCGAGGCCGGTCACTTCAAGAAGGCAGGAGTGAACCCACAAAGATACTTGGCCGAGTTCAAGAGTTTTGAAGAAGATCACCAGGCTGGTGAGACGCTCACTGTCGAGCTGTTTGCTGAAAACGACTTCGTTGACGTTGTAGGTCGCTCAAAAGGTAAAGGTTTCCAGGGCGTCGTTAAGCGTCATGGTTTCGGTGGCGTTGGTCAGCGCACTCACGGTCAGGACGACCGCATGCGTGCTCCCGGTTCAATTGGTGCCTGCTCTTATCCCGCAAAGGTGTTCAAGGGCATGCGTATGGCCGGTCAGATGGGCAACAAGCGCTGCACTATCCAAAATCTTCAAGTGATAAAGGTATTGCCAGAGAACAATCTCCTCGTTGTGAAGGGTTCTGTTCCCGGCAGCAAAGGTTCAATCGTTTTAATTGAGAAATAATGAAACTCGCAGTATATAACATCAAGGGCGAGGACACCGGCAAGACCGTTGACCTCAACGACGAGATTTTCGCCATTGCAGAGCCTAGCGAGCACTTGGTTTATCTCGATGTGAAGCAGTTCATGGCAAATCAGCGCCAGGGAACTCACAAGTCCAAAGAAAGAAGTGAAATAGCGGGTTCGACAAAGAAGCTCGGTCGTCAGAAAGGTGGCGGCGGTGCTCGTCACGGTGATATCAAGTCTCCGTTGTTCCATGGTGGTGGCCGCGTGTTTGGTCCCCGTCCCCGCAACTATAGCTTCAAGTTGAACAAGAAGATGAAGGCTATTGCCCGTCGTTCGGCGCTCACTTTCAAAGCTCAGAATGGCCAGATTATGGTGGTAGAAGACTTCACTTTTGACGCTCCAAAGACTAAAGATTTTGTAAATATTACTAAAAATCTTAAAATTGACGGTCAAAAGATACTATTGGTTTTACCAGGTCATGATAATAATGTATTTTTGTCGGCTCGAAATTTACCGAACACATTTGTAACTACTGCTAGCGATATCAACACTTATCGAGTTCTTGATAACAAGATGATGGTTGTTACCGTGAGCAGCGTTGACGCGCTTAATAATTTAAAATAAGGAGGAACTGAGAAATGATAGACATTAAACCAATCGTAACAGAAAAGGCCACTGCAATCAGTCAGGCCAACAATCGTTATTCGTTCCGTGTTTCTCCTGAGCTCAACAAGCATCAGATCAAGGATGCCATTGAAAAGCTCTATGGCGTGAAGGTGATAGGCATCAGCACAATGAACTACGACGGAAAGAAGAAGCAGCGTTACACCAAGTCGGGTGTTATTTCTGGCAAAGTAGCTGCTTTCAAGAAGGCGATAGTAACACTTGCTGAAGGCGAAACAATTGATTTCTATAGCAATCTTTAATAAATAACAATGGCAGTAAGAAAATTGAAGCCCACAACACCGGGGCAAAGACACAAGATTATTGGTACCTTTGAGGAAATCACTGCTCGCGTACCAGAAAAGTCTCTTACAGTCGGTAAGCGAAGCACTGGCGGTCGCAACAATGAGGGTCACCTCACCATGCGCTACCGTGGTGGCGGTCATCGCCGCAAATATCGCTTCATCGATTTCAAGAGAAATCATGACGGTGTACCTGCACGTGTAAAGTCGATTGAGTACGATCCCAACCGTTCGGCTCGCATCGCTCTTCTTTATTACGTGGATGGTTATAAGGCTTACATCGTTGCTCCCAACGGCCTCGAGGTCGGTGCAACGCTGTTAAGCGGTGAGAACGTAGCCCCTGAATTGGGAAACGCGCTTCCACTGAGTAATATACCTGTTGGTACTTTAATTCACAACATCGAGTTGCGTCCTGGCCAGGGTGCTGCACTCGCTCGCAGTGCCGGTACCTTTGCTCAGCTCACTTCCCGTGAGGGAACTTACGCAATTATCAAATTACCTTCGGGTGAGACCCGCAAGATCCTCGCCGCTTGTCGTGCTACGATTGGCGTGGTGGGTAACAGCGACCATGCTCTGGAACAGAGCGGTAAGGCTGGCCGTATGCGCTGGCTGGGTCGTCGTCCTCACAACCGTGGTGTGGTTATGAACCCCGTCGATCACCCAATGGGTGGTGGTGAAGGCCGTCAGAGTGGTGGACATCCTCGCTCTCGCAATGGTCTCTATGCAAAGGGCTTGAAGACCCGTGCACCTAAGAAGCAATCTTCGAAGTACATCATTGAAAGAAGAAAGAAGTAATTTGATTAAACTTTAAACTATGAGTCGTTCATTAAAAAAAGGCCCGTATATCAGTGTGAAGCTGGAAAAGAAGGTTGACGCTATGAATGAGAGCGGCAAGAAGTCGGTGATCAAGACTTGGTCTCGTGCATCGATGATTTCGCCCGACTTTGTGGGTCACACTTTTGCAGTGCACAATGGTAACAAGTTTATCCCTGTTTACGTTACCGAGAACATGGTTGGTCACAAGCTTGGTGAGTTTGCTCCCACTCGCACCTTCCGTGGTCACAGCGGCAACAACAAGTAATCCGGGCCCAGGGATTTAACATTCATCCGATTTAAAAGAATTAAAATACAATGGGTAAAAGAAAAAGAGAATCTGCAAACTTGATTAAAGAGGCTCGCAAGAATGAGAGCTTCGCAAAGTTGCGCAACATACCCAGCTCACCTCGCAAGATGCGTCTCGTGGCCGACATGGTTCGTGGCGTAGAGGTGTTCAAGGCGCTGGGTCTGCTCCATTTCTCCAACAAGGCTGCTGCAGCCGATGTTGAGAAGCTGCTCAAGTCGGCCATCTCTAACTGGGAACAGAAGAATGGCCAGAAGGCTGAGAGCGGTCAGCTGTACATCAAGACCATCATGGTTGACTGTGCACCTATGTTGAAACGTCTTCGTCCTGCACCCCAGGGTCGTGCTTACCGCATTCGCAAGCGCTCTAACCACGTGACGTTAACTGTTGATACTATTAACTCTAAAGACGCATAAGAGAAATGGGACAGAAAGTAAATCCAATCAGCAATCGTTTAGGTATCGTCCGTGGCTGGGAATCGAACTGGTACGGCGGTAGTAATTATGGAGATACGCTGCTTGAGGACAACAAAATCCGCAAGTATCTCAATGTGCGTCTGGCAAAGGCCAGTGTATCGCGCATCGTGATTGAGCGTACACTCAAGCTTGTGACCATCACTATCTGCACAGCTCGTCCAGGTATCATTATCGGTAAGGGCGGTCAGGATGTTGACAAGCTGAAAGAAGAATTGAAGAAGCTCACCGACAAGGATATTCAAATCAATATCTACGAAGTGAAGCGTCCCGAACTCGATGCACAGATCGTGGCTACCAACATTGCCCGTCAGATTGAAGGCAAGATTGCTTATCGTCGTGCGGCAAAGATGGCTATCGCTTCTACTATGCGCATGGGTGCCGAGGGTATCAAGGTTCAGGTCAACGGCCGTCTTAATGGCGCTGAAATGGCTCGTTCTGAGATGTTCAAGGAAGGCCGTACGCCACTCCACACCCTTCGTGCCGACATCGACTATGCACTTGTACCAGCTCTCACCAAGGTGGGTCTGATAGGTGTTAAGGTCTGGATCTGCCGTGGTGAGGTTTATGGCAAGAAGGACTTGTCGCCCAACTTCAGCAGTCAAGGCAGTGGTCGCGGAGAGCGCGGTGGTCGCGGTGGCGAGCGTCGTGGAGGTTTCCGCAACAAGAAGAACAATCGTTAAACACTTAGAATTTAACAAAGTAAAATGTTACAACCTAAAAGATTAAGATATAGAAGACCTTCTGACGGCCATCCCAGGCAGTACAGCAAGCGTGGCAACCAGCTCGCGTTTGGCTCGTTCGGCATCAAGACCATGGAGTCTAAGTGGATTACCGCTCGTCAGATTGAGGCCGCTCGTGTAGCTGTGACACGTTACATGCAGCGTGAAGGCCAGGTGTGGTTGCGCATCTTCCCCGACAAGCCTTATACTCGTAAACCCGCCGACGTGCGTATGGGTAAAGGTAAGGGTGATGTTGCAGGTTATGTTGCTCCCGTTCATCCCGGTCGCATCCTCCTGGAAGTGGACGGTGTAAGTTATGAAATCGCTAAGGAAGCTCTGCGCCTTGCTGCACAGAAGCTGCCAGTGACTACCAAGTTTGTGGTACGTCGCGACTATGATCCTACTCAGAATGTATAATTGTTAAAGTTGAGATTATCATGAAGAAAGAAAATATTAAGGAACTTAGCGATAAGGAATTGCTGGACCGTTTATATGCCGCTGAGCATGAATACCAGCAGGAGAAGATTCAGCATGTCATCTCGCCGCTCGATAATCCAGCCAAGATTACGCAGGATCGTAAGCTCATTGCTCGCATCAAGACTGAGATACGTGCTCGTGAATTGAACATCAAATAATCCCAAGAGACTATGGAAAAAAGAAATTTAAGAAAAGAGAGAATTGGGGTTGTTTCCAGCAACAAGGGTGACAAGTCCATCACTGTGACCGTGAAGTGGAAGGAAAAACACCCAATCTATGGTAAATTCGTGAACAAGACGAAGAAATATCACGCTCATGATGAGAACAACGAGTGCAACGTAGGCGACACCGTTCGTCTGATGGAGACTCGTCCAATGAGCAAGACAAAGAGATGGAGATTAGTAGAAATCATCGAAAAAGCGAAGTAATTAAGAATTATGATACAGACTGAAAGTAGGCTAACTGTAGCCGATAACAGCGGTGCACGTGAAGTGCTTTGCATCCGTGTGCTGGGCGGTACAGGCCGTCGCTATGCGTCGGTGGGTGACGTTATCGTGGTCACCGTTAAGAACGCCATTCCTTCGTCAGAAGTGAAGAAGGGTACAGTGTCGCGTGCGGTCGTAGTTCGCACAAAGAAGGAGATTCGTCGTGCCGATGGTTCATACATCCGTTTCGACGACAACGCATGCGTATTGCTCAACAATGCCGGTGAATTGCGCGGAACGCGTATCTTCGGCCCCGTTGCACGTGAACTGCGTGCCACCAACATGAAGATTGTGTCGCTGGCACCCGAGGTACTTTAATCAATTAACGCATTAATTTAACACAGACAGAAATGGCTAAGTTACACATTAAGAAAGGCGATACCGTTTATGTGCTCGCAGGTGAGGACAAGGGTCAGACTGGTCGCGTGCTCAGCATCGACGTTAAGAAGGGCCGTGCCATCGTTGAAGGCATAAACAAGGTGAAGAAGAGTACCAAGCCCAGTGCACAGAACCCCCAGGGAGGTATCGTAGAGAAAGAGGCCCCCATTCACATGAGTAACCTCAATGTGCTTGACCCAAAGTCAAAGAAGCCAACCCGCGTAGGTTACAAGCGTGACGAGAAGGGCAATAAAGTAAGAATTTCTAAAAAATCAGGAGAGGAGATCAAGTAATGACAACGCTGAAGAAACAATACGACGAAGTAATTGCTCCAGCATTGATGAAGCAATTCAACTACACCACTCCGATGCAGATTCCACGCCTGGTCAAGATCGTGCTTAACGAGGGTCTGGGCGATGCCACTCAAGACAAGAAGATCATCGA
>JAGCCU010000024.1 GCA_017651515.1 Muribaculaceae bacterium
CTGATGCTTCCTGTAGATTCGTCTATTTATAACTCGCGACGCAACGCACTGGGAATTAAAATGGGAAACAAACAAGTTGAAATCAACTGTAACAATTACGGTGGTGAGATGTTTGATTCTCTTTCTTTCTTTTTCCCGTCGAATAACGATCATATCAGCCGTGCAAACATGGCATGTAAGAAGATATTGGATATTGGAGCTTCAAAGCCTATTGATGAAATCACTGATTCAAATCTTCTCAATCAGATGAAAGAGTCTGCCATGGCATTGGGAAGGTACAAGCTGCTATGTTATTCTGAGCCGGACAGTGCCGTTAAATACCTGAAGATGTGTCGCAGAATTGCATTGAAGATGGGGGACAATAATTCTGTTGATAATTGTGATGTGTGGATTCAGATTATACAAAAGCGAACTAAATAATCTATCTGAATATTCCCACTTATTTACCCCAATTCCACATGTACATATTCGACTCACGTTGGAATAAGGCCTGATGAGGGTGTGTCATAATTCAGTTATGGCTCACCCTCTATTAAAATCAACCGCCTGAGAATGCGATATTTTTCAGGCGGCTGTTTTTTCTGTTTTTTGCCAAAGCATTCGATTCTCATGGAGTAAAAAATGAACTGTGACGGCAAAATGACAAAAATGGGGTGTATTTCCGCCGTTTCGGGCGGATTTTGCGATTTTTGCGGCCATTTTCTTGATGTTGAAGGCGATGGCGAAGAAGGCAAAGTCCATGGTGACCTTGTCTTTGCCGAAGTGGCGGAAGCGCTTGTAGTGCATGTTGTGCTTCATCTGCCCGAACACGGCCTCGGGCTCGATGGGTCTCTTGGAGCGGTGTTCGAGCCCTTTGTCGGAGGTGAGGTTTTGCCTCGCCCTCTGCTTGTATGCGATGAGCCTGTGGCTGACCTCGATCTCGCGGTTGCCTCTCTTCCTCCTGTAACACTTAGGCCTCAGCGGACAGCCCTGGCAGCGTTGGGCGCGGTAGGCGGCCTGCTCGATGACGTAGCCGCTCCCGGTCCTGTCGTGCCGTGTGCCCACGCGCCTCATGTGCTGGCCCATCGGGCAGACGAAGTAGTCGCCCTGGGCGTTGTAGTGCAGGTTCTCGACGCGGCGCGGATCCAGTTTGAACGAGCGCTTCTGCTCCATGTGGAAGTAGTTGTACTTGACGTAGGCCTGGATGCCGTTCTCTTCCATGAAGCGGTAGTTCTCCTCGCTGCCGTAGCCCGAGTCGGCCACCACTGTTGAGGCCATGCGGCCGTAGCGGCGCTGGAACGATGTCAGGAACAGGGGCAGCGTGAGTGTGTCGCCGGGGTTGGGGAACAGGCCGAAGTCCACCAGGAACTGGTTCTCGGTGGCAATCTGAAGGTTGTAGCCTGGCTTTGTCTGCCCGTTGTTCATGGCGTCCTCCTTCATGCGCATGAACGTCGCGTCGAGGTCCGTCTTGGACATCGAGTTACGCCCGCCCAGCTGCTCCAGACGGCCGTCGTACTCACCCAGCTTGTCTCGCTGCTTCTCCAGTTCCCGGGCCTGGCGCCTGAGCTCGCGCAGCCTGGCCTTCCCAGCCTTGTCCCTGGCCTTCTCAGCCGAAGCGCTCTCGATGGAGTCGCGCAGTTCCTCGCATATCTCACTCAGCTGTGCCGGCGTGAACTCCACCGACTCGTCCTGGACGGCATTCTCCTGGGCGATGGCATCGTCTATCTGGCTCAGCAACGCACGTATCTTCTGCTGCAGTCTTGCACGGTTCCTCACCACAGTCTTCTTCCAGACAAAAGTGTATTTATTCGCCTTTGACTCTATCTTCGTCCCGTCGATGTACTCCACCTCAAGGCTGATGAACCCGCGCTCGGCAAGAATCAGCACCAGTTGCGTGAACACGTTGTCGATCTCGTCCTTGACGCGGTTGCGGAAGTTGTTGATGGTCTTGTGGTCGGGTTGGGCATAACCGGCCAGCCAGATGAAATGCACGTCACGCTTGAGCGCGTTCTCTATCTTGCGGCACGAGTAGATGTTGTTCATGTAGGCGTAGATGATCGCCTTGAGCATCATCCTCGGATGGTAGGGACTCGCGCCGCGGTCATGGTACAGGGAGTATATGCGCCCCATGTCCAGGCTGTCAACGACCGCATTGACCAGACGGACCGGGTCGTCAGGAGCAATATCTTTGTCGATTCTTTCAGGAAAAAGAATCAATTGGTTGTTTATGTGCTCACGACAGTGTAACTTTGCAGACATATTTTTAAAAGATTTGATTGTCACAAAGTTACTAAAACTTTTTGACATGACAAAGCCTCCGCTTGGGAAAGTAGAGGCTTTGTTATATGTTTTACAGCATGTTACAACAAAGAGGATGTGCCAGAATTTTGACACACCCTCTTGTATATAACCACCAAGTCAATCTCAGCCAACTTGCTCGCCGGCAAGGAAAGTGCGGTCGATGATTGGTGTGGTGTAGGCGTATGGTATGAAATCTATCGACGGAATCGGGCGAGTGATGAAGAAGTTCGCCACTTTTCCTACGGCTATCGAACCATAATCGGCACTGATGCCCATTGCTGCAGCACCATTGATAGTTGCTGCATTGATGGCCTCGGCTGGCTGAAGTCGCATTTTTATGCATGCCAACGACACAACAAACTTCATGTCGCCACTGGGTGTAGAGCCTGGGTTATAGTCACTGGCTATGGCCATAGGCAATCCGGCAGCAATCATCTTGCGTGCCGGAGCAAACGGCATATTCAGGAAGAATGACGTGCCTGGCAGTGCCGTGGGTATGGTGTCGGCATCACGCATCATGGCTATGTCCTCATCGGTCATGCTCTCAAGGTGGTCAACTGAAAGAGCGTTATGTCTTATCGCTACCTCTACGCCACCTGAGGGTGCTAACTCCTGACCATGTATTTTGCCACGCATACCATATTTAGCACCAGCTTCAAGGATGCGGGCAGTTTCCTCAGGTGTGAAGAAGCCCTGGTCGCAAAACACATCCACAAAGTCGGCCAGACCTTCAGCTCCCACTGCTGGAATCATCTCGTTGACAACGAGGTCAACATATTCTGATTGTCGGCCAGCATACTCACGCCCTACGGCATGGGCACCGAGAAAAGTGGACATCACGCGCAACCGAGTGCTTTCCTGAATGTGGGCGATTACGCGGAGCATCTTCAGTTCATCTTTGGTGTTGAGTCCGTAACCACTTTTGATTTCTATTGCTCCTGTACCTTTGGAAATAACTTCACTAACTCGCTGCATGGCTTGCTCGTAAAGTTCGCCTTCACTCATCTGGTGCAAACGGTCAGCACTGTTTAGGATGCCGCCTCCACGACGTGCAATTTCGGCATATGACAATCCGTTAATCTTATCCACAAATTCCTGTTCGCGGCTGCCGGCATAGACGATGTGAGTGTGCGAGTCGCACCAACTGGGCATCACAGTGCCGCCAGTGGCATCTACCACACGATCGGCATCGATAGGGGTGGGACGGTTGTCAATGGTGTCGAAGTCGGAAATAACCCCGTCTTCCACCAGTAACCAGGCATTGTTAATTACATCCAGTTGTGCCATCTCGGCACCAGCCTTTTTCAGCACACCCCCGCCGTCAATACCGGCGAGGGTGGCAATATTATTTATAAGAGTTTTCATTTGCGCAAAAATTGTATGGCAGCTTCAATGTGTGGATACATCACATCGTCGTCACTGATGAACGGAACCACCTTGCGGAAATCAGCATGCATCTGCTCAATGATTGGCGATGACTTTAGTGGACGGCGGAACTCCAGAGCCTGAGCAGCGTTGAACAACTCTATTGCGAGAACACGCTCAGTGTTTAGCACCACCTTGTAGAGCTTAATAGCAGCATTGGCACCCATGCTCACGAGGTCTTCTTGATCTTGGCATGAAGGAATGCTGTCGGTGCTCGATGGCATGGCGAGCGACTTGTTGAGGCTTACCACGCTGGCAGCGGCATATTGTGTGATCATGAATCCGCTGTTCAGTCCAGAATTTGCCACGAGGAAGTCGGGTAGGTTACGAGTCCCGCTCACCAGACGGTAAATTCGTCGCTCACTGATATTTGCCAGTTCACTCAAGGCCTGTGCTAAGAAATCCATTGGCAAGGCAATGGGTTCACCGTGGAAGTTACCGGCACTGATAATAAGGTCTTCGTCGGGGCATACGGTGGGATTGTCGGTTGCACTGTTTATTTCGGTGTCAATGACTGACTTCACATAGCGAATAGTGTCTTTTACAGCACCATGCACTTGTGGCATGCAACGGAAAGAGTATGGATCTTGCACGTGAGTCTTTGGCTGACTGATGAGTTCGCTGCCTTGAAGCAATTCCTTCATGCGGGCAGCGGTCTCAATCTGTCCTTTGTGTGGACGCACCAGATGGACTGCTGCCGTAAATGGCTCGATGCGGCCATCGTAGGCTTCAAGCGACATAGCGCCAATTTTGTCGGCCCATTCGCTCAAGCGTTGTGCGTGTAGCAGCGACCATACGGCAAACGCACTCATGTTCTGTGTGCCATTGAGCAGAGCCAAGCCTTCCTTGCTTGCCAGTTCAATTGGTTTCCAGCCCTTTATTTCCAGCAATTGAGCACCGGTCATAATCTTGCCTTCGTATTCCACTTCACCTAAGCCAACCAATGGCAGGCATAAGTGAGCCAGAGGTACGAGGTCGCCAGAAGCACCTAAAGAGCCCTGCTTGTAAACGATGGGACATACACCTTCGTTGAAAAAGTCGATGAGCCGTTCTACAGTGTCAAGTTTGCAACCAGAATAGCCGTAACTCAACGACTGCACCTTGAGCAGAATCATGATGCGCACGATTTCGTTTGGCACGCGATCCCCCACGCCACAAGCGTGCGACTTCATCAGGTTGATTTGCAACTGCGACAGCTGATCCTGACTGACGCTCACCTTGCACAGTGAGCCAAATCCTGTGGTCACGCCATATACGGGAACAGGACTGGCAGCAATCTTCTCATCAAGATACTTGCGGCAACGGATGATGCGATTACGGGCATCGTCGCTCAATGCGAGCTTCATGCCTTTTTCAATAATTTCGCCTACACGCTCAATTGAGAGGTGCTCGGCACTGATTTCATGTATCATAGTTTATGGTTATAAAAGGCTAATTGTTTTTCAATATTTACAACTTTACGTTTTCGAGCAGAGCGTCATCAACGAGATTTGGCATTGTTACTTTAAGTTCTGGTGTGCGCTCCATCTCACGGCGGATGGCATCCATCGAACCGGCATTACGTGCCCACGAACGGCGTGCTATACCATTGTTGACATCCCAGAAGAGCATTTGACGAATGCGACGGTCGGCCTCTTCACTGCCGTCAATCACCATGCCGAAGCCACCGTTGATAACTTCGCCCCAGCCTACACCGCCACCGTTGTGGATGCTTACCCATGTAGCACCACGGAACGAGTCGCCAATCACATTCTGCACGGCCCTGTCGGCACAGAACTGTGATCCGTCATAGATGGTGCTGGTCTCACGGACTGGCGAGTCGGTGCCACTCACGTCGTGGTGGTCGCGCCCCAGCACGATAGGCTTGGAAATTTCACCGCGGCGTATGGCGTCGTTAAAAGCAAGTGCAATGCGTGTACGGCCTTCTGCATCTGCATATAGTATGCGTGCTTGCGAACCTACCACAAGGTGGTTCTTGCCGGCTTCGCGAATCCAGTGCAGGTTGTCAGCCAACTGCCCTTTTATGTCATCGGTAACATGGTGCGTCATGTCGTCAAGTACCTCTGCTGCTAAACGGTCACTAACTTCCAGGTCTTTAGGGTCGCATGATGTGCATACCCAGCGGAATGGTCCAAAGCCATAGTCAAAGAACATCGGTCCCATGATATCCTGTACATAGCTTGGATAACGGAAGTGTGTTGCATCCTTCATGATGTCGGCACCAGCACGGCTTGCCATGAGCATGAAAGCGTTGCCATAGTCGAAGAAGTACATACCCATGGCTGTCAGGCGGTTGATGGCTGCTACCTGACGGCGTAGCGACTCAAATACGCACTCCTTAAAGCGGTCAGGTTCTTCTGCCATCATCTTCTTTGACTCTTCAAGACTATAGCCTACGGGGTAATAACCACCTGCATAGGGGTTATGTAACGACGTTTGGTCGCTGCCCAAATCGACGCGTATATCTTCATCGGCGAGACGTTCCCACAGGTCAACCACGTTGCCAACGTATGCCATTGACACTATGCGGTGGTCATCCACGGCTTTGCGTATGGCAGGAATAAGTTCGTCAAGGTTCTCATGAAGTTCATCTACCCAACCTTGGTCATAACGCTTGCGGGCAGCCAATGGATTTATTTCGGCGGTGACGCTAACCACTCCGGCAATATTGCCTGCCTTTGGTTGAGCACCACTCATACCACCAAGTCCGGCAGTTACGAACAGCGGGATTCGTGTCTTGCGTTCTTCGCCCATCACCTTGCGGGCAGCATTCAGCACTGTAATCGTTGTGCCATGTACGATGCCTTGAGGACCAATGTACATATAAGAACCAGCTGTCATCTGACCGTACTGGCTGACACCAAGGGCATTGTCGCGCTCCCAATCGTCGGGCTTGCTATAATTGGGGATTACCATACCGTTGGTCACTACCACTCTGGGAGCATCCTTATGTGAGGGGAATAGTCCTAATGGGTGGCCGCTGTACATCACCAGTGTCTGTTCATCGGTCATCTCGCTGAGGTATTTCATCACTAAACGGTATTGTGCCCAGTTTTGGAACACCACACCGTTGCCTCCGTAGGTAATCAGTTCGTGTGGATGCTGTGCTACAGCTTTGTCAAGGTTATTCTGAATCATAATCATGATGGCAGCAGCCTGGCGGCTCTTGTGCGGATATTCGTCGATGGGACGGGCTTTCATCTCATAGCGAGGACGCAGACGGTACATATAGATGCGGCCGTAGCGTTTAAGCTCGTCAGCAAATTCCGGCAGCAGCGTGGCATGTTGCTCTTTGGGGAAATAGCGAAGTGCATTGCGCAGTGCTAACTTCTTTTCTTCTTCATTCAGGATGTCC
>JAGCCU010000025.1 GCA_017651515.1 Muribaculaceae bacterium
CTTTTAAAAGGAATAAGACTGACAAAACAGTCAACCTAAATCAGGCAAGCACAAGGAGTTCCAAATGTTCCATCTGTTACATCTGTTACAGTTGTTCCAAGTGTTCCAAAAGTTCACATTGGTTAACATATTAATACATTCCTTTAGTATTCTTCCGCTCATAGTTTTTGGAATTATATACATATTGTCCCTTCTTATGAAGTTCCTCTGCGAGGCACTTTCATTGCTTCGGGCTAGGACCAAGCTGCGAGGGTCTTCGACCCTCTTGCGTGGTCTTTAACATAGAATCGAGTCTCCGACTCGCTTGACCTTTTCAAGGTCTGATTTGAGGATAGCAAGCAGTTAAAAACCAAAAGTCTTACTGGGCGATGGCTGCCTGGTCGCGTGCGAGGACGAGCAGCAACTGTGCGCGATACTTTCGCCAAGCAATTCCGTAACAAGTGTCGCTCTCACCGTAGAAACGAAGCAGAACATAGTTTGCGAGCAATTGTGTAAGCGTATCGGCCATGACGTTGTCGAGACTTGGCGTTGCTGCGTGCTTAAGTGCGAGCTGCAGCACGATGTTACGTTCATCAACATTGGGGTTGAAGCTGCACAGCGTGACGTATCCATCCATGCGAGTCCGTACGTCAGCAAGGCCGTCCTCTATGTATTTAACCAGCAACGGGGCATTGTCTTCGGTAAGGACGTAAACTCCGGAAGCGGCCAATGCTCGCCGTGCACTCTCGGCAAAGACACGATCGAACACATCGTCGAAATTGATTGTGATATTGATGTTTTTCTTTTTCATGGGAATTGGATTTAAAGGATATATTTCATTGGGAATTATTTATCTGTTGCCCCTTCTTATGAAGTTCCTCTCTGAGGCACTTTCATTACTTCTTCCTAGGACCAAGCTGCGAGGGTCTTCGACTCTCTTGCATGGTCTTAAACATAGAATCGAGTCTCCGACTCGCTTGATCTCTTCAAGGTCTGATTTGGGACTAGCAAGCATATAATTGCAGTTGCATTATGCTGACATTGAACGGCGGGCGAGGCGCTCATGGCGAGCACGTGGCAGTAGGTTGGCATAGGCATAATGCTCAGAGATGAAGAATCGTGATGCCCGGCAGTGAAGCAGCACCAGTTCGAGAGCCTTGGCAACACTCACCCGCCCATACTGTGTGAGCGAACTGACTCGTTGCGCGATCTCGTTCCACATGCAAGCCTGCAATGACGGCTTTATGGGCGAAGATTTTTCGTGCAGTATCTTGCACACAACCCTATATGCCCTTTCATAACTCACATGGTAGTGTGGGGCGCCGTTGAAGATTGTCCACCTCACTGCTTCCATTTTCGGATTTTTGACCTTGGCGCTGATAAGTTGCTCCAATGCGGCCTTATAGGTCTCGATAAATTCCAGGTCGCGTGCCTTTCGCGCCTGCTGCTTGCCATTCTGTGACGGCAAGCAATTAAATGTGTGTTTCATAGAAATTAGATTTATAAAAAGAAAAATGATTTCGGATGCAAAGGTAATGCGCTCTATGGTATTTTGCAAACATAATATGGTAATTTAACTATAGATTAACAGGTGGGGCCAATAGCCTCGTCCCATCTCGGGAGAGTTGACAGGGCATCGTGGTGAAAAATGTATCGATTATTCTCCGGTACAGCAACACAGCGCGCCATCATCAGCACAGGCTGAGCACCTTCAGGCAAAGAATACATTACAAGTCTGTTATCATAGCAGACGATTACAGGGTCGGCACATCCGCTGCGCGTCCATAGCCGCTGTTGCGCCAGTGCCCTAGGAGAACCTGGCTGACAAAAATCGGTGACGCTGTGCGCCCATCCTGCCAGCCGCCACTCAACGGGCCGCACACATCTCTCCGGTTTCATGGCTGTCACGACTCCATCAGCACTGACAGAGAGCAACACTTCTGTTCGCAAGTCCTCTACAGGCAGCCACTGCAGCGGTGCTGAGGCAAGCAAGTGGGCATACCACTGCCTGAGGCGAGTAAGAAGCAAATCGTCAAGATCAACTCCGTCATCACGTTCGACGGAACACTCTCGCCGCACAACGTCGATGTGCATCTGGCGTTTCCATAAGGCGAGCATTTCATTTTCTGAAAGATTAATAAGCTGGGGCATAATGAAATAAAAAATAAAGTGTTATGGTAAAATATTACTAGATTGACTAGATAGTCTAGAGGTACTAGATTAACTGGGATTTCCTGAACAAAGGTATGGCAACAAACAAGGCTATGGCGATGTCAATAGCAGAATACGGTAAAATATAGGCATTTTACCACATTTTACAAACTCTTTAGGCTACATAAATATGCTATAAATTACACAATAGAAAAGTTCTTAAATAAATTATATTAACTTTATTAGTCTTTTAATAAAATAATTTGTAACTTTGGGAAATTTTCCAGCCGAAGCAAATTGCCACGCAAACGTTTGGTTAATTTAACACAGCGCTTCCAAAGCATTTTAACTAGGCGGCACATTTGAAAAACAATAACTAAACATAAACTTTAACACTTATGAGACTAAAACTATTCTTACTGCTATCGCTCATGACAGGCATCGGCATGCTCGCGCAGAGCACGGGCCTGAGAGGCGTAGTAGTGAACTCAAGGACTGGAGCTCCGATTCCGGGTGCCACAGTCATCCTTGACGACCAAGGCATATCGGTGGTCACCAGCCCAAGTGGCGATTTCTCCATCAGTGATGCCCGTCCAGGCAAGGACATGCTCCTCGTGCTGGCGTATGGTTACAAGGACTGGTCACAGAATGTCAACATCGTTGACGGCGCAATGGAGAACGTGGGTATCATCCGCATTGAGACCAATGCATTTGGCGGAGGCGATTCTCAGGATTACAGAGAATTCAACAATGACATGATAATCACCGAGGCCCAGCTTGAAGACGAAGAGGGCAACTCCCAGTCGGTAGGCCTGCTCACTGGAGCTAGCGACAACCCTTTCTATCAGGCTGCAAGCTATCGCTTCAGCGTGATGCGCTTCCGCATCAGAGGTTACCAGACCTCTGACAACAGCACGTCAATTAACGGCATCAATTTCAACGACCTCATGCGTGGCCGATTCAACTACTCCATGACGGGCGGCCTTAACCAGGCATTCCGCAACAAGTCTATCGGCATTGGACTCGATGCTACGAGCTTTGGCTTTGGCGAGATAGGCGGTGCGACCAACATCGCGACCTACGCCAAAGACTATGCCCCGGGTACTCGTGTGAGCCTGGCCTATACCAACGGCGCATACAAGTGGCGTGGCATGTTAACTTACAGCACCGGGCTGCAACCCAATGGCTGGGCATTCACTGCCAGCGCCGTGGGACGCTATGCCGACGAAGGAATCATACCCGGTTCGTTCTATAAGAGTGCCGGCTATTTCCTTGCTCTGCAAAAGGTGTTCAACAGCAGCCACTCGCTAGCAATAACCACGTTTGGCAATCCCACTGAACGCGCCAGCAACATTGCCGTTGTTCAAGAAGCGTATGACCTTGCCGGCAGTAACCTCTACAACCCCAACTGGGGCTGGCAAAACGGCAAGAAGCGCAATTCGCGCGTCGTACAGGCTTTCGACCCGACAGCAATCATCAACTGGATTTGGACTCCCAACCGCAACACCACGCTCAACACCGGTCTGGCTTTCCAGAAGTCATTCTATGCTTCCAGTGCCATCAACTGGTTCAATGCTGCCGATCCCAGTCCGGTTTATTATCGCTACCTGCCCAGCTATATCACTAACGAAAGTGCTAAGGAACTCTACACCTGGCTATGGGAGAACGACGAGAGCGTGCGGCAGTTGAACTGGGACGAGCTTTACCGCGTGAACTACCTGAACAACTACGAGGCAGATCAGACGGGCACCGAGAAAGGAGCAACATATATCATAGAGAACCGACACAGCAATCAAGCACGCTGGATGCTAAGCAGCAACCTTAACATGCGCCTTAACGACTTTGTTACTCTGCAAGGTGGTGTAAGTGCCAACTACACCCGTGCATCCTACTACAAGACTGTGAAGGATCTGCTCGGCGGACGTTACTGGGCCGACGTTGACCAGTTTGCCGACCGCGACTTCCCCGAGAATGCCGACATGGCTCAAAACGACCTCAACAATCCTAACCGTCATGTGTTGGAAGGTGAGCGCTTTGGCTACGACTATGATATTAACGCATGGAATGCCGAGATATGGAAACAGATGGTCTTCAATACAGCCCATTGGGACTTGAGCTACAGCCTCAAAGCTTCCTATACCCGTTTCCAACGTGATGGCCACATGCGTAACGGCCGTTCGCCCGAGAACTCCTATGGCAAAGGCAAGAAACACGAGTTTGTAAATGCAGCCTTCAAGGCAGGTGCAACCTACAAGCTTGACGGCCGCAACCTTTTCTTCGCACACGTCTATTACGGCACTCGTGCTCCACTGCCCAACAACGCTTACATCTCCCCTCGCACCAAAGATGACGTTATTGTCGATTTGAAGAGCGAGGCCATCTGGAGCGGTGACATAAGCTACATGTGGAACTACCGCAGGTTCAAGGGAAACATCACCGGTTTCTATACCGACCTACGCAACGGCACAGAGCGCACGGGCTTCTACGACGACCAGTATCAGACCTTCATGAACTACACTCTCACAGGTGTACACAAGGTTTACAAAGGCATCGAGCTGGGATTGTCCTACAAGCTCACTCCGAGCCTTACGCTGAGCGGTGCAGCCAACTTTGCCCGCTACCGCTACAAGAACCGTCCGACCGGTACCCGTAGCTACGAAAACGGTTCGCAGGAAGATATCACCACTACCGTTTATCTGAAGAACTTCTACGTGGACCAGACTCCACAAGAGGCATACACCATGGCGCTGAACTGGGCAGCACCCAAAAGCTGGTATTTCGAAATCAGCGGCACATTCATGGATAAGTCATATATTCAGATTGCACCAAACAGACACGAAGTTATCCCGAGCCTCTATGTGATTGCATCAAGCGAACAGGAACTCATCCAGATGGCAGAGAATGTTGCAACACAGGAGAAATTCAAATCGGCGTTCACGCTCGATGCCAGCATTGGTCACTCAATCAGCATCAAGCGCCGTTACAATATCAACATCAACATTAACCTGAGCAATATCTTGAACAATACCAACATTGCAACCGGTGGTTATCAACAGGGACGTCAGCCGTTCAACAGCAAGACCGGAGAGTTTGACTACACGACCTTTGCTTCGGGCAAGTTCCCCAACAAGTACTACTATGCACAAGGCTTCAAGATATTCCTCAACCTAGGCTTGAGATTCTGACACATTAATTATATAACATCAAACAGAAATAATAACAATAACAACCATAACGACTATGAAACGCTTTAATTATCTAATGTGGCTCGTGTTGATGTCGGTGCTCGCAGTGGGATGTAACGAAGACTTCGATATTCCACCAACAGTCATGCCCAGGGCATCGCACACGCCCAACATGACCATTGCCGAATTCAAGGCAAAATACTGGAACAGCACCCGCAACTTCTGCGACACCATCAAGGACGACGTGGTAATCCACGGTTGGGTAAGTGCCAACGACGAAAGCGGCAACATCTACAAGTATCTCTTCATCCAAGATGAAACTGGAGGCATTGGCATTTCAGTCGATGCCGGCTCACTTTCCAACACATACCGTGTAGGTCAGGAAGTGGTGCTTAACATGAAAGATCGCTGGATAGGCAAATACAACGGCCAATATCTGATAGGAATTCCTGAATGGTATGCCGCTCAGAGCGTGTGGGAAGCCGGCCGTTTGCCATTGGAGATGCTGAACCAATTCATCGAAATCAACGGCCTGCCCAATGCTGAAAAAGTAGTGCCCGTGGTAGCTAAAATCAGCGACATTGTTGGCCATAGCGACACTGAGACTCAGCTCAAGTACATGGGACAGCTTGTTCGTTTCCAGAATGTGAAATGGGATGCTGCCGATGGCGTTACGCCATATTCCGAGGCCGATGCTACCAGCAACCGCACAATCACCGATAGTGAAGGCCACTCAATCACTGTAGCCAACAGCAACTACTCGAATTTCCGTGCCGAACCTCTGCCTCTTGGAACCGGCGATGTGGTAGGCGTCCTGCAGATGACCGGCACCGACCAATGGAAGCTTGTAATCCGCGACACCAATGACTGCATCAACTTTGAGAACAGCACTAAGGGTACTCAGGTGGATCCTTACACCGTAGCTGAAGCCATCGAGCGTCAGAACACCGAACGCAGCGGCTGGATGACCGGTTATGTAGTAGGTGCCGTAGCTCCTGAAGTGACTGAAGTCAAGTCGAATGGCGACATTGAGTGGAAGGCTCCGACCTCGCTGCCCAACACTATCGTAATCGCCGACAGTCCTGAAGAGAATGACTACAGCAAGTGCATCGTAGTGCCACTGCCACAGGACAGCAAATTCCGTCAGCAAGCCAACCTACGCGACAACGTAGAAGTTTATAAGACTCAGATCTGGGTGAAGGGTACGTTTGCCACTTACATGGGCACAAATGGTATCACCGGCAACAGCGGTTCGACCGACGAGTATCGCCTGTCGGTAGCCACTGGCGGTGTAACCACCCTTAACGAAGGCTTCGAAGGCAAGGCCATTCCAAGTGACTGGATCAATCTGCAGGTTAAGGGTGACAAGGCATGGTACACTCCAAGCTTCGACAACAACTACTATGCTGCAATGACCGGCTACAAGGGCAATGCTCCATTCGAGTCTTGGCTGATTACTCCAGCACTCGACATCAAGAAGGCAGAGAACAAGATTCTCACCTTCCGCACTGAGGTGAATGGTTATGGCAGCACTACCACCAAGTTCGAGGTATATATGATGTCGACTGCTGACCCGACGACAGCAACGCTCGTCAAACTCAATCCTGCTCTTCCCACGGCACCTGCCAGTGGTTATTCGAGTTGGGTAGAGAGCGGCAACCTTGACCTGAGCCAGTTCGACGGTACTTACTACATCGGCTTCCTCTACAGTGCAACTACCGATGCCAACTATGCAACTTGGTGTCTCGATGACGTGAAGTTCAACGTGGAAGGCGGCACACCAGGTCCTGGCCCAGGCCCCGAACCCGAACCCGTTGCTGACAACCGTGCCGACTTCGAGACTATGAACGGAGGTTCGCCCAAGGGTACCTACGGAACCTATACCAGCACATTGGAATGGGTAGCAACGAACTGCAACATCCTTTCAGGCGGTGAGACCGACGTGAACCCAACATTCCAGTTCATCGGCAAGATGCCTAACAGCGACAACTGGGCTATGGCAGTGACCATGAACGGCAACACCAGCAAGATTGGTACCATCGTGTCACCTACCCTTGCCGGCGGCATGACCAAGCTTACGTTCAACTATGCCATTGCTTATACCGACTCGCAGATTTCATTCCGTGTCGATATCAAGCAGAACGGACAGGTTGTAAAGACGTTCACAGTAACCAAGGATGAGAACGGAGGTCTGGAGAAGTTCAAGGTATTCACATTCTCGGAGGCTGTTGATGTCACAGGCGACTTTACCATCGAGTTCACCAACCTGTGTCCAAGCGCTCAAGGCAGCAACAAGGACCGCGTGTCTATCTGGAATGTCACTTGGGACAAGAAGTCTTAATTAACTGCTGATTTTTAGCAGTTTAAATGAGTAAATGAGGGTGTGTCTTAATTCACTTTATGACACACCTTCTATGTTTAATCATATGCCAGCTAATTCGGGTACTACCATTACTGCTAACCCACTGAAATACATAAGGATATTTCAATATAATAAGAACAAGCTATGAAAAGATACGTTATAGTAGCCTTGATGCTATCGGCCTTTATTTCAGCATTTGCACAAGTCAGTAGCCAAGCAAAGCTGCCAGCGCATCCAAGATTGTTGATGCTTGCAGGTGAAGAAAAGGCAATCAAAGACAATTTAGAGAACAACAAGGTGTGGACAGCCATCAATGGAGCCATCATCAGAGATTGCGACAAAATGCTCACTCTTGAGCCTAAAGAGCAAAGGCCCAAAGCATCGGATCAGCTTGAGGTGTCACGCGAATACCTGCGCCGGATCTTTTTCCTGAGCTATGCTTATCGAATGACAGGCGATAAGAAGTATTTCGACCACGCACTGGTGGAATTGAGGAAAGCTTGCTCGTTTGCCGACTGGAATCCTCCCCATTTCCTTGATGTTGCCGAGATGGCATTCGCCGTATCGATAGGTTATGACTGGCTCTACGACGACCTGTCGCGTAATGACCGCTCGATGATTCGCAAGGCTCTTATTGATAAAGCACTCAGGCCTTCGCAGGAAGATGTCAACATGAAGCAGTTTGACATAATCAGCAGCAACTGGAACCAAGTATGTCATGCTGGTATCACCTGCGCTGCCATCGCATTATGGGAAGACGACCGTTCTGAGGCCATTCAGCTTATCAACCGTGCCATCCGCAACGTCACCGTATCGATGAAGACCTATGCCCCTCAAGGTGTGTTTCCCGAAGGCCCCATGTACTGGGAATACGGCACAAACTATAACGTCATTCTCATATCGGCCTTGGAAAAAGCCTTCGGGAGCGACTTCGACCTGTCGAACATGCCTGGTTTCATGGATACAGGCAACTATTACATGAACTTATTCACCCCTGCGTCGCACATTTTCACCTACAGCGACTGCACAGGTGGCGGAACTCCCGAAATTGGACCCTCAATCTACTGGTTCTACAACAAGACGGGTAACGAGAGCCTTCTATATAGCGAAGTACACAACTACAAACGACTGGGAGCCTCTCGTATCACAAAAAACAGGCTTGGTCCTCTTGTAGTGATTTGGGGATCAGCAGCCTCAATGAGCAATCAGAATGAACCCGATTACCGACTATATAAAGGCTATGGCAACAATTCGATAGCCGTAATGCGTTCTTCTTGGAGCGACAATAACGGCATGTATCTTGGCGTGAAGCTGGGTACCCCATCGGCAACGCACGGCCATATGGATGCCGGCAGCTTCTTCATAGAGTCAAAGATGGTGAGATGGGCCACCGACCTCGGATTAGAGAATTATGTAACTCTTAAACGGAATAAAATCAACGTGTGGGGTAAAAGTCAAGACGCACAGCGATGGGATGTGTATCGCTACAACCCAAACAATCACAACATGGTGACATTTAATCGCCAACGCCAAGTGGTAAAAGCTCGCGCAACAATTGATGAGACCACCGAAGACGATGACTTGATGAGTGTGACATCCGACCTCTCAAGGCTTTATGCCGGACAGGTAAACAGTTACAGCCGCACCTACGCCATGGTTGACGACAAGCGATGTGTCATCACTGACGACATTTCAACCAACGAGAAGACCACCATGCACTGGAACTTGATGTCGGAAGTGAAATCGGCCTCTCAAGTGAGTGACAATGTCGTAAAGCTTGAGCAATTGGGACGTGTGATGTACCTTGTCATCGATGCACCTGTTAAAATCAGATGGGAAATCGGTGATGCCACACCTTCCACGACTTACGAGAACAAGAACAAAGGCATCAAGGCGATTCGATTCACGGCTGACCTGAAGGGCAATCGCAACTACCGCTTCACGGCAACGTTCACTCACGATGAGCCTTAAAGTAGGTAAACAAAAGATAAGAACAAGTGCTGAAAAATAAAGTGCCCATAGAAGCCAAAAGGCAACTATGGGCACTTAAACTATTCAGACCCAAAAGATTTGGGTTAATGTCTATCTAGAATTAGATCTTGTTCAGAATGATGTTGATCATCATGTTCACATCTTCAACATCGATCATTCCTTCACCAGTAAGATCGGCATTGCCTGGATAGTCGGCAGTGGTCTTCTTGTGCAGGATGATGTTGATTGCAGCATTAACGTCTTCAACGTCAACCATCTTGTCACCAGTTACGTCACCGAAGGGAAGATCAGATGGGAATTCAACAGGATACATCTGAATATTGCCCTTGTACAAGCTTACAAAGCCAATAACATTGCATGTACCATCCTCGGGCAATGTAACCTGATTACTGAACTGGTTATAAAGCTGTATTGAACCAGTTTCATCGGTAACAGTAGCATACTTAGTTGAATCATTAACCAAAGCGACGTTGTTCAGTCTTACATACATGTGAACCATGTCGGTACCAAGCTCTTCAATAGCCATCACCTCAGGCTGAACTGGAGTACCGCTTTCGGCAACAACAAAAGTAGAAACTACAGGAGTAAGTTGTGGAGCACCCTGATATTCAGTCCAGCTTGCTTGAGCACCACGGATAATATCACCGTTTTCGAACTGAGTTTCCATATAACCATAGACAAGTGTATAAGTATCGGCATCCTTCACATAAAGCCTTGAACCATTCTTATAGATAGCCGTAAGGTCAGCTTCGAGTTCATAAGTTACACCCTGATTCTGTTCATACAGAGTAGCAATGTCAGCCACTTTGGGAATAGTAACTCCAGTAAGGAACTTAGTAGGAATAAACTGAGGATTATTATTATTAACCGATATAAATCCCTCGATATCACCTGTATAAGGCACACTAGGCAATGTCACGGTACCATTAAAGGTATTGTATCCAGCAGTACCATCACTGAATGTGAATGCGCGACCGTTAACACTGGAGATAGTAACATTACGAAGTACACAATAAATATTCTGGTTCTCAGCGATTACATCAGAAGTAGTTTTTTCAACTGGTGTAACAGTCTGTGTAGTTCCTGAAGCTGCCAGACCTTGAGCACTTGTTATCTCATATAATCCATTATAGTTGGATTTCTTACCTGTCCAGCCACTAGCCAATACATCGCCCTGTTTGAAATCAGCGGCAATACCTGTACCATAAATCAGAGCTGAACCAGTATTGTCCTTGATATAAAGATAGCGCTTGTCATTACTATTAACATATGTCACGACAGCATTGCCCGTGAATGTGAATGTAGCATTGTCGGCAAGCGCAATATACTCAGCGATGGTTGCTATGCCATCGGAAGGAGTAGTTCCGCCAACTTTCTCAAGCTTCACAGGCCAAACTTCGTAAACCACGTCAGTAGTGTCGGTCTTGTACGAACCAATTACTGCAGTCACGTTATAAGTAGCATCCCAATCACTAATCGACATGCCCATGCTATTGTTAGCAGCAGCCTGACCGCTATTGTCACTGATACTTGACAAGCTCTTATTGCCGTTACTAGAGGTTGTGTAGCCTAAAGTTGCGCCTGCAATATACACCAGATGACCGAAGAGGTCAGCTTCCACATCAATGGCCTGGATAACCTCAGGTTCTACGGCGGAGCCAGCAACTCCAGCTTGGAAATTGCTATATTCTGTAACACTAAGTTCTGCTTCACCGCGATATGTAATCTTCGTGCCAGTGAAACCTGCTGGAATCTGCATTCCATTGGTATAAGTCTGTCCAACCTTACCATAGATGAACATATTACCTGTAGCATCCTGTACGAACAAACGATTATTACCACTGCTCATCACATACTGCGCAAGAACAGTTACCGGGTTAGTGAACTTAACTACCGTATTGTCATCTACTGCCTGATAAGCAGCGATATTTGCAACTTCGGTAGCAGAGCCTATCACATATTCAGCAGTAGCTACTTCACTAGTCTTGCCATCGAGGGCGGCAATAGCCTTAACAGTGGTAGTTGTACTGATAGTCACTGGACCACTGTAGAGTGTAGACGATGTGGTAGGAGTTGTGCCATTAGTAGTGTAATAAATACTTGCACCAGCAGTACCACACTTGATAGTCACATTAATTGGATTGTAATAAGTGCCTTCCGCAGGAGTAAATGTAGGTTTTCCTACAGTAATCTCACCACTCCCGCCAGTAGTTACTTCCAATTTTTGAATCCTAACATGGCCTGTAGAACCACCTTGAGTGAATACAATAGTAGAAGCGTTACCTGTCCAAGTGCTGCTTTCATATGTTCCTACATCAGCAGTAAGTTGGTCACCTTGTGTAATTGTAAAAACAATCTGGGTGATGTTCTGAGTAGCACTTACAGTGAGGGTACCACCACCATACAGACGAACAGCACTACCATTGTCATACCACTTTGGGGTATTACTGTTAGTACCCTTATCAAAAGTAAGAGTTACCCCGTCAACTGTAAGGGTCGTGACCTCTTGACTATTTGTATAGCCTTGAGCTGTAAGGTCAACGGTTACTGTACCTGCCCACGCTATTGTCGCAAACAAGCACATTGCGAAGAGAGATAGAAATTTCCTCATGTTGTGAATTGTTTATTAGGTTAATAAAATAGGATTTTAGTTAATATGCAGTTTAATTCGATGTTGTGATAAGTATCTATGACTTTGACAAAAAAGTCTGTAGTTATTCGGCTACAAATTTACTGACTTTTTTCGAGACTTGAAAACAAAAATTCTTTTTTCTCAAGAAAAGTTTTTTTGTATTTTTCCCAAAATTATTCTAAAACGCTGAGACTGCCAATTACAACAATATGCAAATCAATCTGACTTCTCGAAACTATTATTTTTTAGGTTTCAGGTCGAAGCCTACGCGGACATCGTAGTAGTTTTTGCTTAGGAGAGCTATGGCTTTCAGTGTCTCGTTACTACTAAAACCGCTGATGATACGTAGCACGTTGAGCAACTGATCAGTATCGAAAAGCATGTGCAAGTGTTTGCCGTCGCGATGTACCATCGAACTCATGGGCACTCCATGCCACTTGAGAGTGAGGCGTTCTGATTCCGGCTCGTAGGTGTATTTGCCCGACATCTTTACGCCAGCAACATTCATCGTCCAAATTCCTTCGGGCGTGAGTTCGAGTGAACTAAAACGTTTTTTGATTTTCAGCTTTTTGAAAGCCTTGTCGAGTTTCTTTTTCAACTTGCTCTTAGCAATAGGCTTGCCCAACTTGCCCAAAACGCTTGAGCCTTGCGCCTGCACCGACGGCTTGTCATATTGCCATATGCCTGCAACGGCTTTGTTGACTTCAACGGCTATAAGGGCTTCACGTTCCTCGGGCAAAAGCATATCATCCTGAGCCAATGTATCGGGCATAACTATCGGTTCGTCCTGTGCAGCCGCATTAGCAAAGACCATCATTGCAATTGCCATCAGCAGTAAAAATCTCATTTTCATAGATTACATTTTTTGAATGTGCGGCAAATTTAGAAGAAATTGTACAAACCACAAAATAATAAACAACCCATAACACTTAATTATAGTCTTTAATTCTCACGTACACGCGCGAAAAATTTGTGTGTTAAGAAATTATAGTTACTTTTGTAGCGTGGAAATGTTGTGTTTTTGAAAATAATATAAAAAACTTCACATAATGAAATTAAAGTTTATAACCATTTTACTGTGCACATTGCCGTTGATGGCAATGTCTCAGACAATAAAAATCCAAGGTACGGTGGTTGATGACAGCGACGGCACTCCATTGCCTGGCGTTACTGTCACGCTCGAAGGCACCAGTACCACTACCGCAACCGACTTTGACGGACAATATGAAATCACGGCATCAAAGAAGGGTGCGCTTGTGTTCACATATGTGGGCATGGCCAGCGAACGCCGCTCTTTCTCATCGTCATCGACTATCAACGTTCGCATGAGCGAAGACACGCAGGTACTCAGCGAACTTGTGGTCGTAGGTTACGGTACGATGCGTAAGAGCGACCTCACCGGTTCGGTGGCATCAATAGGTGCCGACAAACTGAAGAAGACTCCTGCAGCCAATCTTGACCAAGCACTGCAGGGTCGTGCTGCCGGTGTGACAGTGAACGCCAACAGCGGTCAGCCCGGAGCCGGGGCACAAGTCCGTATCCGCGGTATCGGTACAGTTAACAACGCCGATCCCGTCTATGTGGTTGACGGAGTAATCTGCAACGACATCAACTTCTTGAGTCCTGCCGATATTGCAAGCACCGAAATTCTCAAGGATGCATCGGCCACCGCCATCTATGGTAGCCGCGGTGCAAACGGTGTCGTGCTCGTCACCACCAAGAAAGGTGAAGAAGGCCAAAGCCACATTTCACTCGACATGTATGTAGGTATCCAGAACCGCTGGAAAAAGCTTGACCTCATGAAGCGCGATGAATTCATGTCAACTTACCTCGCCCTTAACGGCCGAACTGCCGAAATCAAGAAATATGAAGAGTTAGGCTTCAACGAGTGGCTTCAGCAGTACAAGCTTGGTAGTGACCAGCATTTTGCTGTAGCACAAACAGAGAAATATCCCGACGGATTGGACTACAGTGCCATCGACACCGACTGGCAGGACGAAGTCTTTGCCCGCAACGCAATCATCCAGAACTATCACCTGAGCATAGACGGCGGAACAGAGAAGGCCAATTACTCGTTCAGTGCGAGCTGGTTTGACCAGGATGGTATTATCAAGAGCAGTGACTTCAAACGCGTGACACTGCGTGCCAATACATCGTTCAAAGTTAAGCCCTGGTTCAAGATTGGCGAGAACCTTAGCTTTGTATATAGTTGGGGCCGCAGCACAAGTGCCGATGAAGCCAATGGTGACAGCAACTTGTTGTCGCAAGCAATATCGATGGCTCCATGGGATCCTACCCGCTATCCTAATGGAGCAATGAACAACAAGGGCCTGGACATGAGCGGAAAGATTGCTCCTCCCAGCAATAACAAGAACGTCTATAGCCCTATAAGCAGCATTTCGGTGAGCCATCCACGCAACGTATATAGCCGCTGGATCGGCGACGTCTATGCTGAAATATCGCCTTGGGAATGGCTCGTCTATCGTGCTGATGTGAGCTACGATGACGTAAACTATAATCATCGGCTATTCAAGGACAAATATGAGGTTTCGGCCTATGACAGCAGCGACAAGAACTATCTGGAGCGCAGTCTGGCACACTACACCACTCTGGTGTGGGAAAACACACTCACTTTCAAGAAACAACTCACCGACGACCACTACCTCAATGCAATGATTGGTCAGACATCTGAAGAATTTAACTGGTATCAGATTTCCGGCTCGGGCAACTCAATCAACAACCCCGTGCCCCGCAACTGGTATCTAGGACAGACCACAGAGACCAATCCAGCAGGAGACTCGGTGGACCGTACTCGCCGAATGTCTTGGCTTGGCCGTTTCCATTACACGCTCAAAGACCGTTACATGGCTACGTTCAACTTCCGTGCCGACGGTTCAAACAAGTTCCCCGAGAACACCTGGGGCTATTTCCCCTCTCTGGCACTGGCATGGCGCATGAGCGAAGAGCCTTGGTTGAAAAACGTTGCATGGCTTGACAACCTCAAGCTGCGTGCCGGCTGGGGCCGCATAGGTAACGACAAGATCGGCAATAATGCTTTTGTGACCACTGTATTCAACGACGGACCTACATTTGTTACCTATCCATTGGGAGGTGACGGTGACACTCCCGGCGCTACAATCCTGATATATCCCAACCAAGGCGGTATGTGGGAGAAGACCGAGACATGGAACGTCGGACTTGACGCATCCATTCTGCGTGGACGATTCACAGCCACCATCGAAGTATTCCAGCGCGACACAAAGGACATGATCGTGAGCAAGATGATGCCTGCACAGATGGGAGAACGCTATAATCCGTCGATAAATGCCGCAACGGTTCAAAACAAAGGTATAGAAATCACGCTAGGTCACCAGAACACGATAGGCGATTTCCACTACGCAATTGACGGTAACCTGTCGATGATTCGCAATAAACTAACCCATCTGAACGGCGGCACACCGTTCTGGGTTGACGGCGTGCGATACAGCGACGAGGGTCTGGGGCTGTTCACTTTCTGGGGATATGAATATCTGGGAGTTTTCAACACTCAAGAAGAAGCTGATGCACACTGGAGCGCTTATGCCCGCGATGGAGAGGCCAACCCGTTCCATGCCGGCGATGCAATCTATGCTGACCTTGACGGTGATGGCCGTCTCACCGAAGACGGTGACCGCAAAGACCTTGGCAATCCTTTCCCGTGGCTCTCTTATGGTCTCAACCTGAGTGCCGACTGGCGAGGTTTCGACTTGTCGGTATTCTTCCAAGGTGTGGCTGGTAACGAAATTTACAATATGATGCGCGTGCGTACTGAGTATAACGGCACATCAAGCCAGTTGAGCACTGCCATGCGCGATGTCTGGACTCAGGCCAAAGCCGACGAAGGCATTTACGGCACCATTCCAAATCCCAACGGAAACAGCTACAACCGTTCGACTAGCAGTCGCTTTGTAGAGAAAGGCGACTACCTGCGCCTGAAAAACGTGCAGTTAGGCTACACGTTACCCAACAGTGTTGCACACAAACTGGGCATGAGCAAGTGCCGTTTCTACGTAAGTGCAAGCAACCTGCTTACCTTCACCAAATATAACGGATATGACCCTGAAGTGGCCGGCGGTGTGGATTATGGTAACTACCCACAATCGCGAACCTATATGTTTGGACTGAACCTGTCATTCTAACCCTATAACAGTTTAACTTATAAATCGATTGAACAATGAAAAAGACTATAAAATATGTACTGCTCATTGCCTTGACGGCTGTTATGGGTTCGTGCAACGACTGGCTGACCGAAGACACTCCAGGCTCGAACAAGATTGAAGACTATTTCGTTAGTTCTGCCACTGCCATCGAAGTTGTCAACGCCTCCTACATGCCACTGGCATGGGAATTTGGCACCAGTACCACTTACTACAGTGAGTGGTATATAGGTGACATCGTGAGCGACGATGCCTTGAAGGGAGGACAAGGAACAACCGACATGGGAGTAGCCTACGACATGGAGAATTTCAAGACCAATCCCGACAACCGTCTGCTGTTAGGCTTTTACAACGCTCAGTGGCAGGGTATCCAGCGTTGCAACCTTGCAATAGAGCAAGTGAGCAACATGGAGGCAGGCATTGACGCACAGTTCACTCAAGAACTTAAGGACCGCCTGATAGCCGAAGCTACTTTCATGCGTGCCTACTACTATTTCAGGCTCGTAAGGGTATTCGGTGGCATGCCGCTAATAGACTATGTGGTGGACAGCTCCAACAAGTTCAACTTTGACCGTGCAACTCAGCTTGAGACCTACGAATTCATCATCAATGACTTTGGAAATGCCGTGGACGCACTGCCGCTCAAGTCAAAATATGCGGCTGCCGACATGGGTCGCGCCACCAAGGGTGCTGCCCAAGCAATGCTCCTGAAAGCAAACCTGTATTATGCCGGTTTCCTCGCCCAGGAAGGCAAAGATGCCACTGCAGCCTACAGAGCAGCCAAACAATGGGGAGAGGCATTGATGGAAAGTGGCGAATATGACCTGGTTCCCACCTATTTTGACAATTTTACCCTCTTAGGCGAGAACGGCCGCGAGAGCATTTTCGAAATCCAATATGTGGAAGACCCACGCAGTGACTATGGCGAAGGAGAAGGCTTCACCAGAGGTACGTTCACACTTATCATGCAACGTCCTCGTGCCGGCTTTAACGACAGCGAGACCGGCTGGGGCTTCGACCGTCCCACCCAGAACCTCTACGACGAGTTTGAGGATGATGACCTACGTCGCGATGCCACCATCATGCAACAGGAAAGCGGTGAGATAGACGAGACATCACTCTACCTTGGCAACAAATACTACAACCGCAAGTATGCCCAGACCACCGATGGCCCAAGTGGAGGTTGGTATCACCTTACTCACCACTCCCGCGGTCCACTCAACTACCGCCTGATACGCTACAGCGATGCTCTGCTCATGTATGCCGAGGCATGTTGTGAACTTAACGAGACAGCACCTGCCATCGAGGCATTAAATAAGGTTCGTGCACGTGTGAGTCTGCCTGCATTCCCCTATTCGGCTACAATTCAAGGCAAGAGTGTAACATTTACCAACTCTCAGGCCGACCTTTGCCGTGCCATACGTCATGAGCGCCGCGTAGAGCTCGCCATGGAGGGTCACCGCTGGTTCGACCTGTGCCGCTGGGGTATAGCCAAGGAAACGATGGATGCCTACATCGCCGGCGAAAATGAGGAAGTACGCAAAGAATATGGTGTGTTCCAGAAAGGCAAGAATGAGTTAATGCCCATTCCAAGTGAGGACCGACAACTCTCGAACGGCCAATTGGCACAGAACCCTGGATACTA
>JAGCCU010000026.1 GCA_017651515.1 Muribaculaceae bacterium
CCAGGAGGGCCTACAAGCAGGGCGCCTTTAGGTATTTTGCCACCCAACTCGGTATAATGGTTGGGGTTTTTCAAGAAATCGACAATTTCGGCAATCTCAACCTTTGCTTCTGCCAGTCCTGCCACGTCTTCAAAAGTGACCTTATTGGAGTTGTTCTTGTCGAACAGCATGGCGCGAGACTTGCCTACACTGAAGATGCCTCCTCCACCGCCCACGCCGTTGCCGCCACCCATGCGGCGCATGATAAGAATCCAGAACAATACAAGCAGGATGATGGGGCCGAATGACCATATCCAAGAGCCATAGTCACTGCCTTTCTCGTAGCTTACATCACCATTGAAGTAGCCATCCTTTGTCCACTGTTCGATGGTCTCGGCAAACTTGTCGCTCGATGGTATGTCGGTCTTTGCCTTTGCCTGTATGCCACGTTGTGGTTCAAATCTTTCGGACTTGAACACGGCTCTTGCCAATGAGTCGTTGAGAATTGCCTCGGCTTCGTTTTTGTTGGTATAGACTATGATTTTTGTTACGCCTCCGCTTTTAACGGTTTTCTCAAATTCGGTCATACTCATGGGCTTTGTCACCGCATTGTCATTGAAGAAGAATGTTGCGACCAGTGCTCCAATGATGATAGCATACATCCAATAGAGATTCAGTTTGAATCCTTTCTTGTTGTTATTGTTGTTTTTGCCAGCCATTTTGCTAATATTGATAGTTTAAGGCGGGAATCAGTTCCCGCTTCTAATTATAATGTTGGGTTCTTTGCCAATTAGTCCAAATCAGGCACGTGAGTAATAACAGCATCGGCCCAGAGTTGTTCCAAGTTATATCGCTCGCGGAATTCAGGCAGGAAGACATGAGCAAATATTGAGCCGTAATCAATTACAATCCATTGAGAGTTTTGGTAGCCGTCGTAGTTGAATGGGCGCACTCCGGTGTTTTTCTCTACCAACTCGCGTATGCTGTCGGCTATAGCGTCCACTTGAATGGGAGTGTTGCCGTTCACGATGACAAAGCCCTGCGTGGCGGCTGTTTCAATACCACTGAGGTCAACATAAGTAATGCCTCGTCCCTTTTTCTCTTGTGCAGCTTCGATTATTGCTTTTACTAATTCTGAGTTATCGGTCATTGTTTTTCAGTTTTGTGCAAAGATAACACGTTTTTTTTAATTGAAAAAAATATTTTGTCATTTGGTGTGTAATTAGTAATTTTGTAGTCCGAAAACAATAACAAGTTTAAATAGAAAACAAAGATGGAAATTAACGGCAAGATTATACAGAAACTGCCTCGTCAGTCAGGAACGTCAAAGGCTGGAAATGCTTGGAGCAAACAAACCTATATTCTCGAAACCATTAATGAGACTTATCCTAAGAAAGTAGCTTTCGACTTTTTCGGTGAAGATCGTATCAATCAATTTGACGCAATTTGCGAAATTGGAAATTTGGTTACCGTGAGCTATGATATAGAGAGCCGCGAGTTCAATGGTCGTTGGTACACCGACATTCGTGGCTGGAAGGCTGTTCCTTATGAGGCTCAGGCGGTTCCAGCGCAGCAGTCAGCTCCGCAACCAGCAGCTCCAGCTGCTATGGCTGACCCCGGAATGCCTACGCCGCCACCTCCTGCCGAGGATGCTTTCCTGGGCGGCGGTGACACTGATGACATCCCGTTCTGAAAGAGGGATAAATATAAATAAAGAAGCACTCGTAACCAGCGAGTGCTTCTTGTTTATTGCCTTTTAACCTTATTTCTTTCTTATGATTAATCGGAGAATAAAAATGATGAATAACAAGGCGAGGACGGCAGCCATGCCGGCAATGGGCCATTGGCTGGCTGTTAGACCTAAGAAGGTTTTGTCATGATTGTTCTTATCGCCATCATTTGCCGTTTCAGCATCAGCAATGCTGTCGGATTGTTGTGATAGTTCGGTGAGGGCATTTGCTTCAGCTTCCTCGTTGCCATATTCTACACGGAACAGATTGACAGCATTGCCGCCTTTATAATTACGTGCCTGCGAAGTGACAACGAGCAGATGTCCGTCACGCGAGATGTCGAGTCCAACTGGGTAGGAATCAACAGGAATTTGCGTAGCGACGGTCATGGTTTGGGTATCGACAACGTATAGTGCACTTACGGAGTTGCATGCGGCAAACACCCAACGTCCGCTTGGTGATGCTTCGATTGTGCGTGCTCCGCCTCCCACATGACACACTTGCCATCCCCCCTCAACATTCAGTATGTTTCCGTTCAACTGAGAGATGGTCTTCATTACTTTGTCTATTGGAGAGCGTTGTACTAGCCCTGCAGCATTGACGCTGGCATATAGGAATCCGTGGTTGATAATCAAGTGGCGGGCATTTGAAATGCCGCCAATTTTACCAACGTATTTCTTGTTTTGTAAATCCACAACTGCTATGCCGCCACCTCCCATGCAACTGACAAGCAAGTAATGATCGTCGGCTGTGAAAACTGTGCCGCGCAGCATCAGACCGCTGTTCACGTCGCGATTCACTTCAGACGTTAGGCTGAAGTTGAGCTGCAGTTCATGGTCTATGGCAATATAAGTGGTATGGTGCCATTTAGTTGGGTCATCGCCCGTGATGTCAATGAGTCCCACCGTGTTGTTGCCCCAGTGTGTGACCACTATTGTCTTGTTGTCGTGAGAGCACGCAATCATTTTGGGCAATGGGCCTGTTTCCATCATGCGGACTATGCTGTCAGCCTGTGTGTCAATGATGGCGAGTGCGCTGGGATCTTGGGCATTGATGTCGAAGGTGCGTCGGTAATACGGCACCCACAGGTATCTACCTCCATGTGAGAAACATCCTTCCACAGGCTTGCCGCTGAATGCACGGGAAGCACCATCGGGATAATGGGTGAATCGATAGATGCCACTTGGTTCTGCCCAAAGCGGCCCAGTGCCAGATTTGAAGCGGTGTGGTATAACCTTCACTTTCTCGTTGTCGCTGGTGCGATATACCACAGTCGCGCATCCCTCGAGGGAATTGACGTAATACTTTGTGCCATCGGGCAGGAAGTTGACGCTCTTTGGGGAGAATACATCGGTATCGAGCGTAGCTTTGTCACGCCAGTCAAACTGTTGCTTCTTGCCGATATTGGTGATGGTGATGCCACCGTCAGCTGATGTTGAACTCTGTCCAATGCTTGAGTGGACTACGGGAGGTTGCCCAAGAACAACGAGGACAATGAGTGCAAACAGGATGGTGAAAAATGCTTTCATTATTCTTTCAGTTGAGGCCGCGCCAGGTTGGCAACCTGCCGTTGATACTTTTTGCGGTCGGTAAATGTGGATAGCCTTAGCTTTATAACACCTAATACAGCTTCGCCGAAGATACTGCTGTTCATCTTACTTGTGCCCAATACGCGGTTGACGAAGACGATGGGCACTTCTTTGATTTTAAATCCCATGCGATGTGCTGTGAATTTCATCTCAATCTGGAAGGCGTAACCTTTGAATTCCACTCCATCAAGATTGATGGCTTCAAGCACTTCGCGTCGGTAGCATACGAACCCTGCCGTGGTGTCGCGCACTTTCATTCCAGTAATGATGCGCACGTAAGCCGAGGCGTAATATGACATCAACACTCGTCCCATAGGCCAGTTAACTACGTTTACACCAGTGATGTAGCGCGATCCGACGGCAACGTCAGCCTCATCGCTGGCGCAAGCTGCCTGTAGTTCGATGAGTTTCATGGGTGGATGCGAGAAGTCGGCATCCATTTCAATGATATAGTCATATTTCTGTTCTAAAGCCCATTTGAATCCAGTTATATAGGCGGTTCCTAAGCCCAATTTGCCATTGCGCTTGATAATGTTTAGCCTGTCGGGGTGTTGAGTAATTAGTTCATCGACTATGGAACCTGTGCCGTCGGGCGAATTGTCATCGATGATAAGGATGTCGAAGCGGTGTTCTTCTATGCCGAGAACCGTTTCAATCATCTTTGCGATATTTTCTTTTTCGTTATAAGTAGGAATTATAACCAAGCTGTCGGACTTCATAATGGGCGATAATTTGATTGAAAAAGCAAAATTATAGCAAAATATTGGTTTTACCAATAAAATAGATTCAAATATTGGCACGAACTTTGCAGAATAGAAAAAACATACGCAAATGAATGCCATTCCATTACTTTGTAGTAATTTTGCAATATGATACAAAACTTGACAGGACTCAACGACCAAGAAGTGCTTGCGAGTAGGTCTAAGTATGGAAACAATGTACTCACACCCCCACCGCAACGTTCTTTATGGTCTCAATTCATAGAAAAGTTCAACGATCCACTCATAAAGATACTGCTTGTTGCCCTGTTGCTTTCGATGGGACTATCTTTATACCAGTATTTTTGGCTTCATAGCGGCACAAAGGCCCTGCTGGAGCCGTTAGGTATATTGTTGGCTGTTGTGCTTGCCACTACTGTGGGTTTTATAGTTGAGGTAAAGGCCAACAAAAAGTTTGAGTTGCTGAACAAGAGCAAGGACGACTTACTTGTCAAGGTGTTGCGCAACGGCCATGTGGGCCAGGTACCGCGTCGCGATGTGGTAGTGGGCGACATAGTCCTTCTGGATGCAGGTGAGCGTGTACCTGCCGATGGCATATTGCTTGAAAGTGTGACATTGGGTGTGGATGAAAGTTCACTCACAGGTGAGCCGCAGACGTGGAAATCGCATATCGTTGATGCAAAGGAAGAAAGCCATAGCACGTATCCAAAAAATAAATTGTTACGGGGGTCTGTGGTTATGGAGGGTAACGGCATTATGCAGGTGGAGCGTGTCGGCGACAGCACCGAGTATGGGAAAGTTGCTACAGAGGCTCAGATTGATAGCGATGTTGCTACACCACTGATGAAACAACTTGATCATTTGGGACGACTGATAGCTCGGGCAAGCTATGTCATAGCGTTGTTTGTTGTTTTAGGAAGGGTGTTTGTTTTTGCATTTGATGAGACTCCATACACTACGGTTGATACTCTCCAGTATTTTA
Organism: Muribaculaceae bacterium; assembly: GCA_017651515.1. Taxonomy (GTDB): domain Bacteria; phylum Bacteroidota; class Bacteroidia; order Bacteroidales; family Muribaculaceae; genus Sodaliphilus. Next base: position 5,000 of record JAGCCU010000026.1, read on the forward strand.
TCGAAACTGTGATGATAGCCGTCACGCTTATTGTAGTAAGTGTACCTGAAGGTTTGCCAATGAGCATTACCCTTAGTTTGGCCTTGAGTATGCACCGTATGTTGCGAACAAATAACTTGGTTCGCCGTCTACATGCTTGCGAAACAATGGGTGCAACCACAGTGATTTGTACCGATAAGACTGGGACTCTGACGCAAAACCAGATGCAGGTGGCACAGGCCGACTTTAAGAGCCTTGAATCTTATGGTAAAACTGATGTGGTTACTTTGAATATGGCTTGTAACTCCACGGCACACCTTGATGAAACCGACCCCACCCACGTTAAGGTGATAGGCAATCCTACCGAGGGTGCATTGTTGCTATGGCTGCGTTCAAAAGGAATTGATTATTCTCAGGTGCGACAATCAAGCGATATAGAGGCGCAATTACCTTTCAGCACAGAGCGTAAGTATATGGCTACTCTGTTAAAAAGCTATGATGGGAAGCGCTTGTTGTTAGTTAAAGGTGCACCGGAGATTATAATGAAGATGTGTTCTTCCAATGATGAGTCGCTGAACAATCAATTGCATGCATGCCAGTTGAAAGCAATGCGCACGTTGGCTTTTGCCGCCATACCGGTTGATGACAACGCGACAATTGACATAGAAGATTTGCTCACAGCATCTGAGCCACTAGATTTTTTAGGATACGTAGCAATTAGTGACCCGGTTCGACAAGATGTTCCGGCTGCTATAATCGATTGTCGAAATGCAGGTGTTAAGGTGAAGATTATTACTGGTGACAATCCCGATACAGCTCGTGAAATAGCTCGTCAGGTAGGCATTTGGCATGAGGACGACGATAATTCAAGAATTATTACGGGACCGGAATTTGCAGCTATGAAGGATGACGATGCCATGAAGCGGGTATCGGCACTGAAAATCATGGCCCGTGCACGACCCTCGGACAAGTCGCGGCTTGTCGATTTGTTACAGCGTCAAGGCGAAGTGGTTGCAGTGACTGGCGATGGGACCAATGATGCTCCGGCATTGAAGAAGGCGCAAGTGGGACTGTCGATGGGCGATGGAACTCATGTGGCGCGAGAGGCAAGCGATATAACTATATTAGATAATTCGTTTGCCAGTATCAACAAAGCAGTGCTTTGGGGGCGCTCTCTCTATCGCAACATACAACGTTTCATACTGTTCCAGCTCACCGTGAATGTTTGTGCCTGCTTGGTGGTCGGTGTGGGGTCGTTCATGTGCAAGCAACCACCGCTTTCTGTTACACAGATGTTGTGGGTGAATCTGATTATGGACACCTTTGCTGCTCTTGCCTTGGCTTCATTGCCGCCAAATAGCATTGTTATGCGTGTGCCGCCCAGGGGAACTTCCGAAAGCATCATTACCCGCCCCATGAAACACTTTATTATTGGGACAGGATTGTTGTTTGCAGCATTCTTGATAGCAGCGTTTGTCTATATACTTAAAAATCATTTGTCAGGACGAGGAGGGAGTTTTATAAGTCAGGAAATTTCGACATCCGAATTGACAATTTTCTTTACAACTTTCGTGTTGCTTCAGTTCTGGAATATGTTCAATGCTAAGTCTTTTGCTAGCGGCCACAGAGCATTGCACAATTTCTCAGGAAGCAAAGTCTTTTTCGGTGTGATGCTGCTGATTTTAGTGGGGCAGGTGCTAATAGTCCAGTTTGGAGGTCCGATGTTCCAGGTTGAACCATTACCGTTTACTACTTGGTTGATTCTTTTTGTACTAACTCTACCAGTCTTCTTGGTGGGTGAAATTTATCACTTTGTGATGGAACGCAAAGAAAAAAGAGTATAAATTTGCGTTTTTCGATAATATAACATACCTTTGCAGAATCAATATATCGTTTATATAGTGTGTTGGTGACTTGTAATCGATTAAATATTAGATGGTTATGCTTGATAATGTATTCAATCGGCTATTCGACCTGCGCATAGTAAGGCAGTTCAAGATAAATACTACCCCTCGTTGGATTATTCTTTTGATAGACATGTTGATAGTAACTGCCAGCTATTGTCTGGTAGTAATGGCCGACATGTATGCCCATAGCCAGATTATTGGCGCTTTGCCCCTGATATTTCACTGGATATTGGTAATCGCTGTGTATTTTTTGGTTACCTACTTAACCAAAAGCTATACTTGCGTGATACGTCTGTCGGTAATGGAGGACCTTTATCGTGCATTCATAGTGGTGATTATCTCTACTCTGATTTTGTTGGTATTAAATGGGCTGGCATACCTGCTATTAGGTTCGACAATGCTGCGTATATGGAATATCCTGGTAATTGGTGCTCTTGCTTATTCGTTCATGACAATAGAGCGTCTTCTTATCAAGTATTTCTACATGAAGTTAACGAACGCTTCATCCAAACGTCGCCGTGTTCTCGTGTTAGGTACTTCCCTCGACTCCCTGATTCTTGCAAATGCACTTAAAAATGAGATTGATGGTCGCTACGATCCTGTTGGTCTTCTCAGCATCAAGACCGGCAAAGAAAATGAGCATGTGAATGGCTTTAAAGTGTATAAGTTTGACCCAGATACTGTGGCTAATATCTTTGTTGAGCACGCAATATATGCCCTGATTTTTGATTCGGCTAACAGCGAACTCATGCGCAGCGGTTTTGCTGATTACTTTATCCGTAACAATATAACCTTGTTGGCAATCAATAAGGTGCAGGAATATGACGGCGATGAGAGTGAGCAAGAGAAGAACTCTCCGTCCAACATTTCGACATATATCAAGGAGGTCCAGATTGAAGACTTGTTGGGCCGTGATCCCATTGTGTTGAACAATACGCTCGTACGTAATACCATTCGTGGTGGATGCGTGCTCATAACCGGAGCCTGCGGCTCAATAGGAAGCGAGATCGTTCGTCAGGTGGCTGCTTATCGTGCCAGCAAGATTGTGCTTGTTGACCAGGCTGAGACACCTATGCATGACATGCAGATGGAGCTGTCAAAGACTTTCCCTGATGCCGATGTAGAGCTGTTCATGGGAGATGTTCAGAATGTGCATCGAATGGAAGAGGCTTTCAAGAAGTTCCATCCACGATTTGTTTTCCATGCCGCTGCCTACAAGCATGTGCCTATGATGGAAATCAATCCTACCGAGGCAGTCCTAACCAATGTGATGGGAACGAAAAACATTGCCGACCTGTCCCTTAAGTACGGCGTTTACAAGTTTGTAATGATTTCTACAGACAAGGCGGTGAATCCAACTAATGTGATGGGCTGTACTAAGCGTCTGGCTGAGATTTATTGTCAGTCACTGTTTTTCGATGCAAGTAAGCGGGGAATGAGTACTCAGTTCATTACTACTAGGTTTGGCAATGTCTTGGGAAGCAATGGATCGGTTATTCCTCTGTTCCGAAAACAGATTGAGGCGGGTGGACCGGTAACCGTGACGCACAAGGACATCATACGCTACTTTATGACCATACCTGAGGCTTGCTCTCTGGTGCTAGAAGCCGGCTGCATGGGCAATGGTGGTGAGATATATATCTTCGATATGGGACAGCCTGTGCGAATCTACGACCTCGCTGTGCGCATGATTTCGTTGGCAGGCCTTAAGCCCAATGTCGATATAATGATTGAAGAGGTCGGATTGAGACCAGGAGAAAAACTCTTCGAAGAATTGCTTAACGATAAGGAGAAAACCACTGCTACGGTGAACAAGAAGATCATGATTGCCAAGGTGCGTACGTATGACTATCGTGATGTGTGCGACCACATGGAGCAAATCATCGATTTCGCCAATGATGGCAATGTGCATTCCATGATTTACACCATGAAGAAGTTTGTTCCGGAGTATAAGAGCAACCATTCGGAATTTGAGGCAATTGATCAAGAAATCGAAAGTAATGAGCCCAAGCGGGCAGAAGTTGAGCCATCTACTGAACGGTTTTATTAGTAATCATTTCTCGGTATATTAAGTTCAAGTATTCCTTAGTATTGATACTTCAAGCATCAAGACTCTCAATCTTTAGAATTTCTTGACGCTAGGGTGTCGTTTTCTTTTTGACTCGGTCTTTATTCCAGCCTAATTGCAAATTTTCATTCTTAATTCTTAATTTTTGAGATTTAATTCTTAATCTTAATATAGAATTCATTATTATTTTGTAATTTTGCAGTTTGTAATGACCCGACTGCATAGTTGTGTTATGCTGTTAATGTCAAGTCGTGCTTGAATTGTAGTATGAAATCAGTGAAATATAATTTTATATATACATTTGCATTGTTGGTAGTCATGACTTTGGCCGTCACATCGTGCATTCAAGAAGAACCGTTGAATGATGAGTGTGACATTGAGGCCATTAAGGTCTTGGTTGACAATCCTGACCAGTTTTTTTTCCATGCCACTGATGCTGAAAAGGCAGTGCTGTCAACCGACAGTGTTATTATCTTTAGTGTTAGATCTCATGCCGATCTGAAGGCTTTGGCGCTCAATATGACTATTACCGAGGGTGCAACAATGGTTCCGGCAAGTGGAAGTATCCAGGATTTCTCGCATGGACCTGTGTTGTACACTGTCACATCGCAAGATGGACGCTGGCAGCGTAGATACTGGATTTCATTTGTCCCAACGTCTGTCACTGTCAGCGATACGCTTAAGATAGATTTTGAAAACTATGAACTTGATTCCAAGGGTTCATATTATGTGTGGTACCAGCCTGAGCAGGTGGGAACATCAACTACTGACTGGGCGACAGGTAATGCCGGATTCAAGCTTTCACGTTCCTCGGCTCTGCCTGATGAATACCCCACCATGCCAGAGGCTAACGGCTATGATGGCGCAGCTCTGCATTTGAAAACGCGAGATACTGGCAGCCTAGGCTCACGCATAGGCAAGCCTATTGCAGCAGGCAATTTCTATCTTGGAGAGTTTGACCTTTCCATAGCACTGTTAAGTCCGTTGAAGGCTACTCGTTTTGGCAAGCCATTCAATCGTCGTCCGGTGAAAATGTCGGGCTATTATAAATATACTCCAGGCCCAACGTTTATTGATAAGAATAAAAAGCCCATTCCAGGTCGCACCGATGTGGGCTCAATATATGCCGTGTTCTATCGTAATCATGATGCTCAGGGCAACTCAGTGATGCTCTTTGGCGATGATGTTCAGACCAATCCCAATATTGTGGCGATAGCCAAGGTGGGAGACATTCATGCAACTACCCAGTGGACACCATTTGAAGTGGAATTTAGCTATAATTCAGATGTCGACTTAGAGTTGCTTGAAGAATATGGTTATAACTTCACAATAGTCTTCTCATCAAGTGTTGACGGCGATATGTTTGAAGGAGCCATCGACAGTGAGATGTACGTTGACAAGGTGCGTGTAGTGTGTACGCATCAGGAATAATGAATTGTTGTATATGAAATTTAAGATATTTGCCTTGTTTGTCTGTTGCCTGGCATTGACCGTCACGGCTCAGGAATTTGAAGGGCGCAGGATAATATCTGCTCGATTGGGGTATAACATAGGTGGCACGATGCCACTGGGCTTGCCAGCTTCAATTCGACATTTGAATAGCTATACACCTAAACTGGCTCCTGCCGTGGGTGTGGACGTGCTGTTTCCTGTTGATGACTGGCGTGGCTTTATCACAGGTTTCAGGGTCGAACGAAAGGCAATGAGCGAAGATGCCACTGTAAAGAGCTATCATATGGAAATCACCCAGGGGGGGCAGACGTTGGCTGGTATGTTCACGGGAGATGTTACCACTCATGCGTCTTTATGGGCATTCAGCTTGCCCGTGCAGGCAGTGTGGCGCATTAATAAAGTGAACCTTCGCATGGGTCCTTACGCCTCATTGCTGTTTGCTAAGGACTTCAGTGGATGGGCTCATAATGGCTACCTGCGTGTAGATGATCCTACTGGAGCAAAGGTTGAACTTGGAGAGGCCGATGACGAGCGAGGTAATTACGATTTCAGTAACAACTTGTGTGACTGGCAAGTTGGATTAACCGTAGGTGCCGACTGGCATTTAAACAAGCGTTTTGGACTTTATGCCGATCTCAATTGGGGACTTTCAACAATTTTTTATAATGATTTTCACACGATTGGTCAGTCAATGTATCCCGTTTTCGGCCAGCTTGGTGTGACATATCGTATTAAGTAAAATCAACTCAGAAAAACTTTAATCATTATTACGCAATGAAGAAATTCTTTTTATTATTAGCTGTGATGGTATGCTCAATGAGCATTATGACCTATGCTGAAACTACGGTGACTGTAACATCCACCGGTGATAATTATACCGTTATTGTGGATGATGTGACTTTATCAGGCCTTACTGCTGTGAAGCAGGGTGACGTGAATGTAATTGCGGTGAACGATTCAAACGTGCAGATGATCTTGCGTTTTACGGATGTAAATACACTCGTTGCCGATGGTATTTTGAATGGTGCTGATTTCCATTATGCTACTGCTGCAGCAGAAACTTTTGCCTCGCAATTCCAGCTGCCAAACGGCGACTTCGAAGCATGGGACGCTCCTACTGCTTCAGGAGAACCAAATTTCTGGCACGGTTTCAAAAGTGCAACTGGTGGTTTGGCTGGTTGGGCTAAAGGCACTCTTGGCAGTTCTGAAGATGTGCGTCCCGGAACCACGGGAACTCACAGCGCTGTGATTAAATCAGGATCGACATTTGGTATAATAAATAATGGAACTATGACCAATGGGCGATTAAATGCGTCTAACATGTCGGCTGACAGCCCTGATAACCACTCTGAGATGTCAAGCGATGTTCCTAACTTCTACATGGCACTTCATGCGGCACCCGATGCAATCACTACTTGGTTGAAGTTTTCGCAAAAGACAGCAAACGACGATTACCCATATTCCACATTAAGTGCCATAGCTTTTGATGGTACTTATTATCAAGATCCAGAAGATCATGAATATACTAATGTGGCAGCTAAGGCTAAAAATAATGAAATAGCAGTTTGCGACTGGAGTCAGTTGACTATTCCTTTTGATTATGATACATACGCAAGCAATAATGCCGCCACAAACGCCATTCTGATTACTGTCTCCACTAATGCCACTCCAGGTCAGGGCAGTAATGGTGACCAAGTGTGGATAGATGACATGGCACTGATATATAATGGTAATGTAACAAATATTACAGCAACCGGTCTTGACGGCTTTACATTTGATGCTGCTACACACGACTACATAATCAGCTACGAAGGAGACCCTGTCACTCTCACAACCGATAACTTTGCCGTTATCGCTGATGGCCATGCTGCCATTGTGGTGAAGAACGTTACCGACCTTGGCGACGGTAGCTACCGCATTGCCCTTGGTGCCGTCTCGGCTGATATGGTCAACAGTTCGCTTTACACCATCACAGTAAACCGTCAGCCAGATGTTGTGTTTGAGGTGGGTGACATAAATGGTGACGAAACCGTCGATGTGAGCGACGTAAACCTGATGATTAACTTGATTCTGAACAAGAAAACGCTCGCCGACTGCGTCACAAATCCCGACCTTAACGGCAGCGGTGATGTTGACGTGAGCGATGTTAATATGCTCATCAACATTATTTTGCATAAAAACTAATCATAATAATTACACAAAACAAAGATGAAGAAAATTGCTTTATTTTTTGTGGCTGCGCTCTGCTCAATGGCAGCAATGGCAGCACAGTACACTGGAAAACTGACAGTGAGTATCAATGGCGAAGCCTCTACGCAGGATGGTGTAGAAGTTACCATCAACGACAATGGTGACGGCACCTATTCACTGAATCTGAATAACTTTCAGCTTGTTGAGGACGAAGATGTCTATCCTGTAGGAAACATCAGTGTGGATAATCTGCTCGGTGTGAAGGCTTGTGGATTCACTGCTTTGGCTGTGACTGATAGCATCCAGATCCCTGCTGGCGACCTTGAAGGCGTAGATTTTTGGCTCGGTCCGAATCTTGGTGATGTGCCCATTGCACTCACAGCATTGTTCAACGATGATGTGATGCGCGTCCATATCGACATTGACATGACTGAAACTGCTCTTGGACAAATGATTCTCGTCGATTTCGAGACACCTGGAGTGGATGCCGGAAGTGTGCGTGGCGACATGACTGGTGACGGTATCGTCGATGTTGAGGACGTGAATGTGCTTATCAACATTATCCTGAAGAAGATTTAAATGTGAAGACAAGTTTTTTTTATATGAAAAAATAAGAATTTTGTCGAAAAAATTTTGTAGGATAAAAAAAACTTTGTAATATTGTAGTCGGAAATGAGGTGATAAAGGCAGTCATTGCTACATTCGCTTGATAATCAGGCGATAATAAGCTAGAAAGGATGCCTTCTCACTTTATCTTAAAAATGTAATTTTTACGGACTATATAATAACTTAACAATTAACAAACTTAAAAAAAAACAACTATGAAGATTAAATCTTTACTTTTAGCTGCTGCTGCATTTGTAGCTCTTGGCGCAGGTGCTCAGACTTTGACTGCAAACGACATCACTATCACTGATGAGGCTCAGTACGGTCAGGAACAGACTATCCATGTAATGATTAACCTGGGTGAGGGTGGTTATTACAAGAACGCTCAGTTCGATCTTACTTATCCAGAGAACATGTATACTTTCAAAGATGCTATTGCAAATGATTATGCTGAAGCAGGCTTTGGTGTAGCCTTGTCAGGTCGTTATCCATCAATTACTTTTGGTAATAACATGAATCCCGACAGTCCTGAATATGCATGGCCCAACTTTACAGTTATAGGTTCTAACATGACTGCTACTCCTACTGATGCTTCTGAGGACAATGAAATTCTGTTGCTGTATGTTACAATCCAGCCAACTGACCGCGCTGTTGAGAACGGTTCTTATCCTCTGAAGGTCTATTCTAAGGTTATCAAGTGCGATGCTGAAGGTAACGATGCTGGCGAGCAGCTGTTTGGTACTCCCGAAGAGCCAATCGAACTCTGCAACCTCGTTGTTGATCTCCCAACTGTAGCTGTTAATGACATCAACACAGCTAAGGCTGTAAGCAGCGTAACATACTACAACGCAGCTGGTATGGCAAGCGAGACTGCTTTCGATGGTATCAACATCGTTGTTACCAAGTATGTAGATGGCAGCCAGAGCACTGCTAAGATTGTGAAGTAATTTATAAATTCACATACTACAAAAAAGGCTTCCTTTTCGGGAAGCCTTTTTGTATATAATTGATTGCATTACTGTGCCAATAGATAGTTGCGTAAGGCATTGTAGCCGCTGTTGATGGTCGTTACATGGCGTGTGCCTCTTAAGAATCGCACTAGCTGAAGCGGCATTTCCACCTCGTGACCGATGGCTGCTTCCACTGCTTGTGAGAACTTTGCCGGGTGCGCTGTCGCCAGACTTATACCAGTCTCTCCTGGCTGTAGGTCGGCCGTAAGTCCTCGCCATGCTATTGCGCTGTGAGGGTCGAAGGTGTAACCATAGTCATTATATACCTGCGTAATGGTTTGAAGGATGTCCTCGTCGTTGTAGCTGTAGCCATGTACCACTTCCCGCACCTGTTCAACGTCGCCAAGCATAGTTACGATGCGTGCGAAGTTAGTGGGATTGCCGGCATCAAGTGCAGGTGCAATGCTATATACCGAAGGGTGGGGTGTAAATTTCCCTGTTTGCAGGTACTGATAAAATATATTGTTTACATTCTCAACCGAAACAAATCGTTTTACGGGAAGTCCCATGCGTCGAGCCAGAATTCCAGATGCGAGATTGCCCAAATTGGCGCTTGGCACCGATATTACCAGTTGGCTTGCCGCCTTTTCGTTCATCTGCATCAGTTGGGCGTAAGCGTAAAAGTAATAGAATGTTTGTGGTAGCAATCTCGCCACGTTGATTGAGGTTGCACTGGTAAGAGCAATCTGGCGGTTCAGTTCTTCGTCCATGAATGCCTGTTCCACCATGCGCTTACAGTCATCAAAAGTTCCTTTTACTTCCAGTGCAGTTACGTTGCTGCCTAATGAGGCAAACTGCGCTTCCTGTATATAGCTTACCCCATCTTGTGGATAGAGGACATATACATGTACTCCAGGAACCTGCGCGAATCCATTGGCAACGGCACCACCAGTATCTCCCGAAGTTGGAACCAAAACATTCACAGTGTCACCATGTGGTTTTTGCTGTTGCAGATATGCCAATAGTCGCCCCATGAACCTTGCGCCAATATCCTTATATGCCATTGTAGGGCCATGGAACAGCTCAAGCACATATCGGTTCTCATCTATCTGTTGCAGTGGAATAGGGAAGTTTAAGGTCTCATTTACAATGTCGTGAAGCACGTTAGGATCAACGTCACCAGCAAGGGCAAAATTGGCTAAAGCATACCCAATGTCCTGAATCGACATTCCCGCAATATTGTTAATGTATGCCTTGGGCAGCCTTACGATGCGTTCAGGCATGAATAGTCCGCCATCAGGAGCCATGCCTTTGAATACAGCCTCAGCAAGCGTGGCGGTGACATTATAGTTTCTTGTGCTATAGTAACGCATAAAAAAGTTTTTTCTAGATTTCCTGGGTTTTCTAGAATAAGAACTATCTGATAACTGTTCCCGGTGCCATGGGATTGAAAGTGTTCTTAACCCAAACGGGGATGCCGAGTTCGGCAACCGGTCGTAGGGTAGGGGCGTAAATTACTTTGGCACCGGCATCACACATGGCTTGCGCCTGTTGATAGGTCATGGTCGGGATAACGGTGGCTTCTGGGTGAGTGCGTGGATCAGCAGTCATGAAGCCGTCAACATCGGTCCATATCTCAAGGCATTCGGCATTCAGCGCAGCGGCCACTATGGCAGCGGTGAAGTCGCTGCCGCCACGTCCTAAGTTGGTGAAGTCGCCAGTTTCGGTATCCTTGGCAATGAATCCTTGCATTACGATGCACTTGCTGTCGATACTACCCAATTTTTCCTTTATTAGTTGGTCGGTGAGTCCGGGGTTGAGCGCATGTTTGCCGTCTATGTCATTAGTCTTTATTACTTCAGGAGAATAGAATGGAACGGCACCGTCAATGAGGCTTGCCACTATGGCACTAGACATTATCTCGCCATGAGCCACTATGCTGTCACTCAAACGCCTTATTTCGGTTTCTGGCAGGTCATGGTTAATATATAGGCATGAGTATAAGCCACTCAAGGTGTCGTCAATAAACTGCGTTATTATGAAGTTGCAACGCTCTTGTAACTGTGGAGCCACCACTTCCTTAATGACATCGAGATGCCGTTGGCGCATGTCTTGAAGAATTTGCTGGTAACTTTCGTCGTGTGCACACGCAAGGCGCGTCATTTCCAATAGTTGGTTGGTTACACCGCCTAGGGCACTTACCACCACAATCACGTGCTCATTGCAGTTCTCGACTATCTGCTTCACATTTCTTAGGCTCTGGGCCGAGCCTACTGATGTTCCTCCGAATTTCAGTACTTTCATCTAAATCAGGTTTTTTCTATACTTATAACGAAAAACATGCCAAATTATTAGCATTGGATAGTGTGATTTATTATTATTTAATTACCTTTGCATTTATGAAAGAAATTGATGCCGACATATTCAATTTGAGTGATAAGCAACCGCAGCCCATAATAGGTTCATTGCTTGTGGCGCGGCCTACGGTTGAGGATCCATGCTTTGGCCGTTCAGTTATTGCGATGATACAACATGATAGCGAAGGCTCTATGGGCGTGATTCTTAATCGCATGACAAATCTATGCCTAAGTGACATACTCGATGATGTAAAATTGTCGGAAGAAGTGCCGGTATTTCTCGGTGGACCTGTAAACACCGAAATGATGTTTTTCATTCACGACCTGGGTGAGGATGTGATACCTGAGACTACAAAGATGGCTCCAGGACTTTACGTGGGCGGTGATTTTGACGCCCTTAAAGAGTATCTGTCGGCTGAGAATTCTTTAGAGGGACATGTGCGTTTCTTTGTGGGCTATAGCGGATGGGGAGCTGGTCAACTCTCCGATGAGTTGGATCGCCACGATTGGGTAGTGCTCGACGGGGCAGATGCTGACTATGCATTGCGTACGCCTTATCTTGAAATGTGGGATAGGGCAGTGTCTCGCTTCGGTGACCGTTATCGCCTATGGCGCAACTGGCCTGTGGAGCCGAATGACAATTGATCCTCTAATTCCGATTTTTGTAAAAAAATGAGTGGGCGCGACTTTCACAAGCATCGCCCACCCCAAAACTTATACTATGAAAAAATTTTATCCCTTATTGTTTTATTTCTCTTTAGCTATTGTATTGATAATTGCCTTTGTGAAGTCCCAACCTTTCTGAACTGCAGGGATGTGGCAACGCTCTTGTGGCGAGTGAACGTCTTGCAGTGTAGGTCCGTAGGAAATCATGTCCATGTGTGGAGCAGCTTGCAGGAACAGACCACATTCCAGACCTGCATGGATGGCTTCCACGATGGGCTTCACGCCGTAAAGGCTCTCCCAGCAGTCGCATGCGACTTTCAGCAATGGGCTATCCATACGTGGTTCCCATCCCTGATAAGAGCCTTCTTGAATCATCTCGTTGGCACCGGCAAGGTGGAAGACAGTCTCAATCTGGTTCACAAGTTCCATCTTGCGGCTTTCAACAGCCGAGCGAGAGAATGCCTCAACTACGAGTTGGTTGCCTTCACGCATCTTGATACTGGCGAGGTTTGTTGAAGTCTCTACCAAACCGTCGATTTCCATACTCATCGATGTTACGCCATGAGGAGCAGCAAAGGCAGCCATGATAACACGGCGTGCTGTGAGTCGGTCGATGATAGTCTCGGGTTTGTCAACACTTTCACAAACGAATTCAACGTTCTTCTCGGTTACATGATATTCGTTGCGTACGTCGGCCTCGAATGTATTCAAAGCTACAGCCAGTTTTTCTTTGTCTTCAGGTTTGATACCTATCACGGCGATACCGTTAAATGCAATGGCATTGTGCAGGTTACCGCTGTCGATGCATGCAAGTTCCCAGTCAACGGGCAATGTACATAACAGTCGAGCAAGAAGCTTTGTAGCGCTTGCGTAGCCCTTGTTGATGTCGGTTCCAGAATGGCCGCCGTGGAACTTCTCCATACCAACCTTGAAGTAGATGCGGTCGGCAGGTGCGGGTTCGGGCTTATAGTTGAACTTGAAGATAGATACCAGACCTCCTGCGCAGCCCACGGTAATCACGCCGTCGTCCTCGCTGTCGAGGTTGAGAAGGTACTTTCCTTGAAGCATGTCGGCCTTGATATTGCTAGCACCGGTAAGACCAGTTTCTTCGTCAACAGTTGCCAGCGCTTCCAGTGGACCGCATATCAGCTCTGGATCAGTTATAGCAGCCAGTGCGATTGCCAGACCCATGCCGTCGTCGGCTCCCAGAGTAGTATTGTTTGCGCGTACCCATTCGCCATCAACAATAGTTTCTATGGGGTCGTTGTCGAAGTCATGATTTGAGCTGGCAGCTTTTTCAGCTACCATGTCCATGTGACCCTGCATGACGATGCCAGGTACATTCTCATATCCGGGAGCTGCTGGGCGGAACATTGCCACGTTGCCCACTTCATCAACCTTGTAATCCAGGTTGTGATCGGTAGCAAAGTCAACAAGCCACTTGCGAATTTTGTCCAGACGTCCTGATGGACGAGGAACTTTAGTAATGTCATCAAAGATTTCCCATACTCTAGTCGGTTTCAGTTCTCTTAAAGTCATAGTAGTTATTATTAATGGTTAAATGTTAGTTATTCTTTCACGTGGCGAAAGTTTGTTAAAACCTCGCTTTTTGTGGTGTAAAGTTACAAAAAAGTTTTGAAATACAACGCATAATCTCACAAAAGTAAGCTATATTTGCAAAGTTTTTTGTGACAAGGCGCATAATTGCGTATTATGGCACATATTATAATAACGTGTACATGTCAACTTTATTGTTAACGGTTGCCCTTATAGCATTGGCTGTGCTCTTATTGGGTGCGAAAATCTTCTTTGTAAAAGGAGGGAAATTTCCCAATACTCACATTCATGACAACCCTGAAATGAAAAAGCGTGGCATCAGTTGTGCACGAGATAGTGAATTTTACAATAATTAAATATTTAGGTCTTAAAACAAAATGAAACTGTATCGTTTCCCAATGTACGCAGTGATAGCTGCATTAGTGTTGTTAACTGCATCGTGTAATGAAAAACCCCAGAAGGCTGCGACTACAAATATGCCCTCATCTGCCATTGAGAAGATGACCATCCGCTACGTTGATGAAGATTCTATTATGGCAAACTATAATCTCGCCAAGGATATTAACGAGGCAATGTTGCGCAAGCAGAACCAGTACGATGCTGCTCAGGCTCAGCGAAGCAATGAAATCAACAAGTTTGCAAATACTATGCAGCAGAAGTACAAAAACAACGGATATCTCACCGAGGAAAGCTTCAATGCCGATCAGGCTACGCTCGCTAAGAAGCAGCGTGACGCTGAGACTTATCTTGGCAACCTACAACAGAATATGCAGAATGAATTGAACCAGAGTCAGCAGCAGTTGCTAGATTCGATTGATAACTTCATGAAGGTATATGCCAAGGATAAAGGTTTCGACATGGTTATCCGCAAGTCAGCTACACTCTACATCGACCCCAAGTATGATGTGACCGATGAAGTGATTGAGGGCCTTAACAAGCGCTATACAAAGGTAGAGAAGAAGTAAGAATTCTTTTTATAGTATAATGTGAGGGGTCGCCGTAACTGTTACAGCACCCCTTATATTGTAAATAAATAAAACAGATAAAAATGGGACTTATCGACGACAAGAAGCGGGATATTGATGCTATTGAGCAGGAACGTGCTGTGTTGGTGGGACTAATCACTCCCATGCAGCCCGAGGCGAAGACGATGGAATATCTCGATGAGCTGGAATTCTTGGCTCATACAGCTGGTGCAGAGACTGTGCACAAGTTTATCCAGCGAATGGATGCGCCCAACAGCACAAGTTATGTTGGCAAGGGTAAGCTTGAAGAAATAGTCGAGTATGTCGATAATAATGATATAGGTCTTGTGATATTTGATGATGACCTGTCGCCAAAGCAGATTGCATTTATCGAGAAATCTGTTCGTGTTAAGGTACTCGACCGCACAAGCCTAATCCTCGACATTTTCGCTAAGCGCGCGCAGACTGCTACCGCAAAGATGCAGGTGGAACTGGCTCAGTACCAGTATCTGTTGCCTAGACTTACGGGAATGTGGACCCACCTTGAGCGTCAGCGAGGCGGTATCGGAATGCGTGGACCTGGTGAGACTCAGATTGAGACCGACCGCCGTATCATCAAGACTAAGATATCGCTTCTCAAGCAACGTCTTGCCGACCTTGACAAGCAGAAAGTAATTCAACGCAAGAATCGTGGCAAGCTCACTCGCGTGGCTCTTGTCGGCTACACCAACGTTGGCAAGTCAACGCTAATGAATGTACTGAGCAAAAGCGAGGTATTTGCCGAGAACAAACTGTTCGCAACTCTCGACACTACCGTGCGCAAGGTTGTGATTGACAATTTGCCATTCCTTTTAACCGATACGGTTGGATTCATACGCAAACTTCCCACGCATCTGGTGGACTCGTTTAAGAGTACCCTTGACGAGGTGCGCGATAGTGATTTGCTGGTGCATGTAGTGGATATCAGTCACCCACAGTTTGAAGATCAGGTGGAAGTGGTCAACAAGACCCTGCAGGAGGTGTGCAATGCCAGTGGAAAGGAAATGATAATGGTGTTCAATAAGATAGACCAGTTCAGCTATGTGCCAAAAGATGAGGACGATCTTACTCCGCCCACACGAGAGAATATCTCCCTTGATGAACTGAAGGACACTTGGATGGCGCGTATGGCTGGCAACTGTGTATTTATCAGCGCAAAGAAGCAACAGAACATAGAGGCTCTCAAGGCTTTGCTATATGAGAAGGCCCGCATCATCCATACCGAGCGATTCCCTTACAACGATTTCCTCTTCCAGCATTACGACGATCTTGAGAAATAGAAGCTATCTCGTGATACTTGATGCACTTGGTTCTTGGGAACCAGCAAAAAACAAGGCTTCCCATTTTGGGGAGCCTTGTTAACTGTATTAATTGTTATCAGCACTGATAACTGATAATTACTTCACAATCTTATTAGTTGAGGTTGTGCCATCAGCATAGCTTGTTACAACGATGTTGATGCCTTCGAACGGACGCTGGCTCACCTGACCCATTGCATTGATATACTTCACTGCAACTACAGGAGCATTTATGTCGGTGATTGCGGTAGGAATGTCTTCAATTTCAATCCATTCTATGGTAACCATGCCAAAGTTCACTTCTCCTGGCATCAAGACATACAGCGGAGTGTAGAGCTGTGGATCCTCAGTAGATGTTGCAGTAATGGTGATAGTCTTACCATCGGCGCTGATGGTCATGTTGTTACGGATATCGGTTGGCTCATTGCCATTGATGTGCCAGAACGAGCCGCCCAAACCGACCATAGTTTCATCACTTGTGATGATGAGTTCATATTCGTCGGTACCAGTGTAATGATAACCCACCAGTGTAATAGTGTGACCGTCGGCAGTGAGCACTTGACCCTCAGTGGGTTCGGATGCTTCAGTGACGGTCAGCTCAAATTCGGCAGTGATGGCATCACCGTCTGCACGACTTGGAGCGACATAGGTAGCGGTAATAGTTGCAGTACCCTCGGCGATTGCAGTCACTAGTCCAGTCTCGTCAATAGTAGCAACGCTCTCGGCACTCGAAGCAAAGCTCAAACCATTAGTTACAACGTTACCATTCTGATCCTTGACTGTGAGTTGCAGGGTCTTTCCAACCTCTAACTCGGAAGCTTCAGCCTCAATGGTGATAGCTGTAACTTCTTCTTCAGAGCCACCCTTCTCAATCCAGTTGAGAGTAATCTGTCCAAAGTTCACTTCACCTGGCATCATAACATATAACGGTGTGTAGAGCTGAGGCTCAGTTGTTGAAGTGGTGGTAATTGTGATGGTCTTTCCATCGGCACTGACGGTCATATTGGTGCGCAAATCAGATGTTTCATTGCCATTGATGTGCCAGAATGAACCACCCAGACCACTCATTGTCTCCTGCGAGGTAATTATTAACTCATAGTTATCAGTTCCAGTATAGTGATATGGATAGATTGTAATGGTGTGTCCGTCGGCAGTAAGAACTGTGCCATCTGGATCCACAGGAGGTTCTTCACCCTCTTCCTTATATAAATAAATGTTATCTATCAAAAGGCTGTTACCATTACCGTTGTCGAGCTTGATTTGGAACATTAAGTTAGAACCATTACGTGCGGGATCATCAAATGCCGACATTGGGATGTCGAAGCTTGCCCATTCGCCCTCGGTGAGGGTGATTGTACTACGTATTTCGGCGAAGTTTCCTCCATTAGGATTTGCCCAGATGGGTACTATGCCAAGAGTACCGGCTGCATCTGCAAAGACATCGATGTGCAAGTAATCCATATCAGTAACATCAAGTTGAGTATTAAACTCGAGGCCGTAATAGTTCATATTTACGAACTGAAGAGTTGGATTACCTTCAATCTCAATGCCTGTAAATACAGTAGCAGATCCCCAGTTGTTAAAGTTCAAACCGGGAGTAGATGATGTGTAAGCATCGCTATAAATAGACATCACATCTTCCTCAGGTGTTGTAGGCGTTGGAGCCGCCGTAAATGCGTTGGTAGTTGCCTGTACGGTCATTGCATCAGAGAAGTTGCCGTTCTCATCTTCAGCCTTGACGGTAAATGTGTAGGCAGTGTTGGGGCTGAGTCCAGTTAATGTGTGGTTAATCTCAGCACCATTTGCACCAGTAGCTGTGTACTCGCGGTTATTTTGGTCAGTAATCACATAGGTGATGTTGGTAGCTAAGTCGTCGGTTGCTTGAAGTGCAAGTTCCACACTCATGGCATTTGCCTTAACCAATTCAGCCTTAACGAGCGTTGGAGCCACTGCGTCCTCGACAGGTGGCTTAGCAAAATAGAAGTGGTCAAGGTAGAACTCATATTCACCAACCAATTCGATGCAGATGTAGTTTTTCGAGAAGTTCACATCGTTGATTTCAACATAGTTCCATTGTCCTGGTACCAGTCCGTCATAAGTAAGTGCTGAGCCATATTCGTTATCCTCAAAGATCTTACATTGTGTAGCACTGTAGGGATATACAGCAACATGAACTGTGTTATACTCAGCTGAGAGATTTGTGCTGTTCTTGGTGCGGCTGTTCATACCTGCACCTTTCACGTGTACTACCTGATGACCATCGACAATAGCCACTTCTTCAATACTTGTATAGAGTGGATTGGGAGCGCCACCGCCAACACCCCAACCAGGGTTGCTTTCGCTTAGACCTTTACCGTAAGTTGCGCTATAGACTGGAATCACATTCAAGTCGAGATCGGTAGGCTCAGTTGGATTGGTGGTTGGAGGAGTCATTGCTTCGGCTGCAACCGACATCACCAAGGCATTTGAAGTTACTTCGCCAACAGTGGCTGTAATTGTTGTTGTACCAGCAGCCAGAGCAGTAAACACGCCATCAGTCACTGTGCCAACAGAAGGATCAGTACTATTCCATGTGATTGTTCCTGGTTCCATTTCAGCACCCATTTGGTCCTTGGCAATAACCGAGATTGGCATATTGTCACCCACAACAAGGTTAGTAAGCTCAGCACTGATGTTGAGTGTAGTTACCACCATCTCTTCATCAATGTTATAAATTTCGAACTCATAGAAACTGTAACCATAAGGTGTACCTCGTTCTATGCCTTTAAACATCACATAGCGGGCATTTGCAGGAATGTCAAGATTTATGACCTGAAGATAGGGGAAATTGGAGAGGGCTTGCTCTTCAATTGAATAGATTTTTGTGCTATTCACTACAAAGCTATCGTCACCCACTTCGTCACCCACATATATTTCGAAGGTCTTAGCATAAGCACCTTCCCAAAGGATGCGAATGGTGTTGAACATCTTGGTTTCACCCAGGTCGACTTGCCACAATTGTGGGTCGACTCCATGAGCTGATTCCCAGCGTGAGCCGCTATTACCGTCATTGCCTAATGCAGCTTCGCCAGAAGATGCAATGCAGGGTTGTTGGAGAGCCAGATTTGTCTGGGCAAACCCTGTAATTGTTGCAGCAATGACAAACAGAGTTAGAAAAAGTTTTCTCATAGAAATTGAATTTAATGTTATTAAAAAAGATTATTTCTTTCTATTATTGTCGCAAATGAAAGTCAAATAATTAAGAGAAAGCGCATCTCATTTATGAAAAAAACGAAATGCGCTCTTAAACTATTGTTTTAGGATAATATTTATCACAGTGTTGACATCTTCAACGTCGATAATGTCATCATCATTTATATCAGCATTGCGTGGGTAGTCGTTGGATGATTTGACTTTCAAGATGATATTGATAATGGCATTCACGTCTTCTACGTCCACTATACTGTCCCCATTAACGTCGCCAGTCACATCTTGTGGTGGTGCAAAGGTGGCAAGTTCAAATAGGGCTGGCAGCACACGGCCTGTTTCATTGTCCCACAATCCGGCATTGTACCATCCCGAAGGAGTGACGGCGTTCTGCCAGTTAACTCCACATTCGTTGGCTTCAGGGAACCACCAGAACAGCCCAGTGACAATGGGATGTCCGAGCAATTTCTGTACAAGTGCAGCCGTGAAGGCTCGTTGGCCTTCGTGGCTGATGGCAAAGGTGTTGCCATATTGGTCTGCATTAGCTGAATAATCAAAGTTGATGCCACTTTCTGGCTGCCATTTGTGATAGAAGCCAGCCTCTACAATCATAACCTCTTTAGTGGGGAAGCGACTCTCAATATTGGTAATAGCACTTACAAGCTGATGCAAACCATAGTGGTAGTAGGGGTAATAGCTTAGGCCAATGATATCGTAGTCGGCACTGGCAATTGCGCTATAGTAGCTGTTCATCATGCTGATGTTGCGCACCAACTCGGTGTGGATGATGATTTTGGCATTGGGGCATACTTCTCGGCATGCTTGTGCAGACTTGCTCAGCAGAGTGAGGAAGCGTGGGTGGGTACTGGCATCACTGGGATAGAATTTCTTCAGGTTACTATTACTGGTGCCACGTGGTCCCCAGAGCATGCCATAGCTGATTTCGTTGCCCGTCTGGATATAGTCGGGTGTTGCTCCGGCATCGACCAGTTCTTGAAGGCAGTCACGTGTGTACTCGTAGATTTTGGTGTATAGCTGTTCATCGGTCAAGTTTTTCCATGCATCCGGAGTGTATTGCTTGGCTGGATCTGCCCAGCTGTCGCTGTAGTGAAAATCGAGCATGAACTTGAAACCTTCGGCCTTTATGCGTGCACCGAGAGACTTTACATATTCCAAATCTTGACGAACACCCTGATCAATTTCATTAGAAGGTGCCTTAGTAGGGTCAACAAACAAGCGTAAACGAATTGCTGTCCATCCTTGCTCCTTGAGCCAGGGCAGAAGATTGGCAATTGCCTTTCCGTTGCCGTCCTTATACTTGGCATTGTGCGACTCGTATTCGGGCAACATCGAGATGTCGCCACCCACCACGTTTGCATTCATGGTGAGTGTGGCTATAATCAGGCATGCTACGAGACAGAGTTTTTTTACCATTAAACTACTTGTGTCAGTTAATAATCTTGGTAGTTGACACTGATCCATCGGCATGATGTTTGAGTACGATGTTCACTCCATTGAACGGGCTGGTGCTTACATGTCCGGCAACGTCGATATACTGAGTTGATACTACCTTGCGGTCAATCGTCACGTCGCTAATGGCATCAGTACCATAGATTTTAGTAACATCTTTGGCTGTGTATTTGCCATCGGCTTGTTTTTCGTCAAGTTCGAGATAAACGTCCTTGTCAAACGGGCCGAGATTTACCGTCTGTGGGTTTCCAGCATCGCTGAAGATGAACATGATTTCGTAGTCATAATCCTTGACGGTATAGGTCTTGTAATAGAACGTTGCGTCTTTGATGACTTTGCGTTTGCCGGCTACTTGGAGAATACCATTGTCCAAAATTGCATCACCAGGCCATGACTTGTGGTCGCAAAGATTGTCGCTGCCTTCTACCCAGCACCAGAAACTCAAGTTCTGCCATCCTGGATCTTTTACATATATGTTGATGTCGTAAGGCTCGAAAGGAGGTCTCGACGAACCACCTTCAAAGGTGTATTCGCGGGTTACGATGCCCTTTACAGCACCATCAATGAGCATACCCACCTTCAGCGTCATGTTCTCCTTGATGTCAATTACAGTACCGCTGGTCACTTTTGTACTTGAGGCGGTAGGGTTGGTGCCATTGGTTGTATAGACGAGCTGTACATTGTCGGTCTTGCTCACTGCTGTCAGACGAGCTTTGAAGGCATCTTTGTATTCACCCGAAGCTTTATCGACCCAAGCTGTTTCCATTGTGCGCTCAAGGAAATACTTGTAGTGATATCCGCTCAGTACTTCGGTCCAGTTGTTCTTGTTGGGGGTGGTGGCTTTGGTGTCACCAGTCATGACAACCAAACGTCCGTTATTGCCCTTTGTCCATCCGAGATAATACTCTTTCTTTGCAGTGCTGACTCCGTAGGTGCTGGTATTGGTGATGCCAACGGCTTTGCGTACGTCGATCATTGCGGCAATCTCGTGCTTATATGCTTGCCAGTGCTTTAAGAATACGCATGGAGTTCCAGGCATGGCGAGTAGATAGGCATTTGCTGCCAACGTGTCAACCTTCAGCGGGTCTTGTTCGGCATTGGAGCGTCGTTCAGTATCATGGTTCTCGATGAATGTCACGGCATAACGGCGGTAGGCATTGTCCTGCAAGTAAGCTACTGACCCTCCGTCAGGCATGTTGCTTACCAAAGGCCAGCTGCCGTCGTTAGTTGCGGCAAGACGCCCCCAGTCTCCGTTGTTGGCGGCATTGCGTACGGTGTATCGGAACTGGAAGTCAAAGGCTGCACTCTGGATCTTATCGTTGGCACCTTCGCCGGCTGATGTGTTGGCAATCCACCCAGCGATAGTGGAACTGCTGTCCCAGCATTCGCCGACCGAGAACTGCGGCTTCACTGTGGCATTGTACATACCTGTGTAACGAGCATTGTAACCCTTCACCATATCATATCGGAAACCTGTGTAACCCAGGTCGTTGAGTAGGAAGTCAAGGTAGGCGAGCACGTTGGTCTGCACATTTTGGCTCATGTGGTCCAAGTCGCGCATGCCTCCCCAGTCCTCACCAGTATCGTTGTTCTGGCTGATTTCCTTGCCATTCTGGCGTGCCCAGGTCAGAGTATTTCCTCCGTCATCGTTGCGGCAGATGTCGGTTGGAAGCAGCTGGTAGGTAACACCCTTATATGTCTCGGCAGGGAAGGTGACCCAATCGTTGATTGTCTTGCGGTGGTTGATTACTACGTCGGCAATGGTGCCGATGCCCTTGCTCTTGAATGTGCTGATCATAGAGCGGAGCTGAGCTTCGGTACCGAATGAGCTTCCATAGTTGGTAAACCAGTAAAGGTCATCGTAGCCCATCGACTGTCCGCCGCAGTATGCGCTCTGAGGTATCCAAACCAAGTCAAAGCTTCGTGCCAGCTCGTCGGCCTGTTTCTCAAGCACTGTCCACTTGGAATCTTTGAAAGAGTCCCAGTAGAATGCCTGAAGCATCACGCCTCCATAGTCGGCCGGCCAGCCTTGAGCCAGCATGATGACAGGCAGTGCGATGCTTACTATTGAAGAGAATAACTTTTTCATAATGTGGAGAGTGTTATAGTTTTAAGATGATGTTGATGACGGCATTAACGTCTTCGACGTCGAGATATCCGTTATCATCCATGTCAGCGTTTCCTGGATAGTCACTGATGGATTTTATTTTTAAGATAACGTTTATCATAGCATTGACATCCTCAACATCAATGATTTTGTCGCCATTAATATCACCCTTCATCCAGTTCAACGGGTTATCCTTCTCAACCATCTTGGTAATATCGGTCAAGGTGTAGTTGCCTAGTCCGTTGAGCGGGCCTAACTGAACGTAAATGTCCTTGGTGACATTGGTGACATCGACAGTTTGCGGCGAGCCTGTTACGTTGGTGAGTACGAAGCTAAAGGAATAGTCCTCATCATTAATGTCAAACGATTTGTAATAATACTTCTTGTTCTTGATCATCACCGAATCTGTCATTGGGAAACTTCCAGGCCAGGGTGCAGTGCTCATGTTGCCTGTGCCGTCGTATGGCCATATATACGGCTTTGTCCAGGTAGGAACGGTCACCGATGGATCGCGGAAGTAAACGGTGGCAGTGTGAGGCTGGAATTCGGGAAGTTCGGGCAAATCATATACGCGGGTTTGTACATTTTTAATGGTGTTGTTCACCAGCAGACCTACCTTGAGCGTCATTGGCTCGCGCAGACGGAGAACATAGCCACTGGCAACCTTGGTACCGTTGGTGGCGCTTGGCTCTGTTCCATCGGTAGTATATACGAGTTGTGCATTGCTGCTTTGGCTCACGGCGGTCATGGTAACGTTCTGGGCTCTGTTATAATAACCCGAAGCCTTATCAATCCATGCCGTTTCGCAGTTACGGCTCATGAAGTAGCGATAGTGATAGCCATCGACGATAAGTACATAGTAGTTGCCGGCATCGTAGTTGTAAGGTTTGCCGCCAACCACAGTAATTAGCTTCTTGTTGTCGGAACCGTTGGTCTCGATGGCATAGCAGTTATATGCTTGTTTAAGTATGTTGTAAGTGCTGGTATTGGTGATGCCCACGGCCTTGCGTACGTCGATAAGACCTTTGATGTCCTGCTTGCAGTCTTTCCAGTGAGTGAGGAACACGCATGGCGTGCCGGGCATTGCCATCATGTAAGCGTTGGCGGCAACGGTGTCTTTCTTCAGAGGGTCAGCATTGTAGTTTTCTACGTTGCCGCGGTCTTGCAGATCGTGGTTTTCTAGGAAGGTTACTGCATAGCGACGATAGAAACCGCCGAATAGATAGCCTTGGTCGGAATTGCTAACCAGAGGCCAGTTGTTGTCATTGCCGTTAGGCTGATTAAGGCTGCCCATATTGCCGTTGTTGAAGGCGTTACGGCAGGTGTAGCGGAAGTCGAAGTCAAACACGCCACTTTGGATTTGATCGTTGAATCTCGTGCCGTTCATCCAGTCAATCTCACTTGTAGAGTTAGTCCAGTGCTCACCAACTGAGAAAGTGGGTTTGGCGTATGCATTGTACATGCCGAAGTAGTATGGCGAGAAACCGCGTGCCATGTCATAACGGAATCCCACATAGCCCATGTCTTCTAGCATGAACTTGAGATATGCTTTTACGATGGTCTGGACGTTTGTGCTCTTGTGATCCAGGTCGCGCATTCCGTCCCAGCCCTCACCAGTATCGTTGTTCGAACTCAGGGTAAAGCCGTTTTTCTGGGCCCAGGTATAGGTTTCGCCACCGTCATCATCTTTGCACACATCGGTGGACTTCAGCTGGTAAGTCATGCCGTTGTAGGTTTCTTGAGCAAAGGTTAGCCAACCTGCGAGAGGTTTGTGGTGGTTAATCACTATGTCGGCTATACAGCCGGTGCCGTTGGCTTTAAGCTTTGCAATGAGTGCACGCAGTTGTTCTTCGGTTCCGAACGTGCATTTCTGATTGAAGAAATACTGTGGGTCATAACCCATCGATGAGCCGCCAGTGAAACCACTCTGTGGCAGCCAGATGAGGTCGAAGTACTGCGACAGTTCGTCGGCTTGTTTGTCAAGATTGGCCCATCGTGTATCGGTATATGAACCCCACGAGAATCCTTGCAGCATTACGCCGCCATAGCCTGCAGGCCAGCCCTGCGCAAATGCAATCATTGGCAAAGCCAGGGCGATGATTGAAGTAAGTAGTTTTTTCATGTCTTTATGTTTTTATGTTGTTAATTTCGTTTGTAATAATACCGAATTACGAAATAAGGTTCAAAATAGTTCGAAAAACATATTTTGAAATGGAACTTTTCTTTTCAACTAGCAAATTTACTTAATATAGATAATATTTGCAAGTGGTGAGAGTATTTTTTTGGAAGGGGCGCAAAAAATGCAGGAAATTGCGAAAAACGGTATGAACCTATGATATATGAAAAAACCGTGGAGCACCATTGGTACTCCACGGTTATGAGGTTAATCGGTTAGGCAATTTGTCGCGTTATCGTTAGCTATATTCTGACGGAATCGTTAAACGGACTACAATTGATTCTTGTCAGTCAGCAACTCAAAGGTGACAATTTTGCCTCGATTGTCTTAGCTGTATTAGAGCTTCAGGATGATGTTGATGATAGCATTAACGTCTTCAACGTCGATGTAACCATTGCCATCCATATCACCGTTGCCGGGATAGTCGCTCATGTTCTTGATCTTCAAGATGATGTTGATAGCAGCATTAACGTCTTCAACGTCAACGATACCGCTGTTGTCTAAGTCACCCATCAGGCCTGCACCTTCTCCTTCAAACTTGAATGTAAGGTTAGCCTTGTTGAAGGTGATGGTGTAAGTACCATTGCCGCTGATCTTGTAAGAAGCGTTGGTGTTTTCAGAGAGCTGAGTAGTCATCTCTTGGCCAATCACAACATCCTCGTTCTCCTCGAGTGGGCCATAGCGCAGTGCGTTCACTGCATCC
>JAGCCU010000027.1 GCA_017651515.1 Muribaculaceae bacterium
ACGATTCGTTTGAAAGAAGCCCTACAACGCCTTTCATCACAACTGAGCGAGGAAGAAGGCTATGAAAACACCCTCTTTGCTGACGATGCTACGCGAGGCTTCGCTTTTATCGAATTGTGTCAGAAACACTTTGACTGCATCGTGATGAACCCACCTTTTGGAGAGTGCAGCGTAAATACAACAACATATCTTGAACAGCACTACCCAGCATGGTGTCGTAGTTTAGTCTGTGCCTTTTTCGACCGCATGCAGGAGATGCTTACGGATGGGGGGAAACTTGGCGCAATTTTTGACCGCACGGTGATGAAGAACAGTTCGTATGAGAGATATCGACTAAAAAACTTGTGCGGTTTTATTTCATGTTGCGCAGATACTGGTTGGAATGTTCTTGACGCAAACGTGGAAACATCTACTCTTGTTGTAGAGAAAGTAATATCCGATAGAGATGGTATATTTATGGATTTACTCAATATTAACCCAGAAGTTAAAAAAGACAAGCTTCTAGAATTAATTGATGAGCTTAAATGCGGACAGCCATCTAAGAGGACTTATATTGCAAAATCACAAGATTTCTCTAATCTTGTGAATGCGATTATCGGATATTATTTTAACTCAAACATCTTAAAATATTTTTCCAATAAAAATGTAGTAGATAGAGGTCTTAATGCACGTCAAGGACACGCATGCGTTGGAGAAATACAATATCGTTTATTCTACGAGTTAATAAATTACCGCGAATACTACCATTTATTTGGTGGAGGTGATTTTAGTATGTTCTATATGCCTTATAACGATTTGGTCGCTTGGAAACGAGAAGGAGAAGCTATAAAAGCACATCGTTCATTTAGAAATTCAAGTGCAGCATATCAATTTAAAAAAGGCATTGGTTTTGGCAGACGTGGTCTAATACTAGACGCACAAGTTCTGAAGAATGATTTTATTTTCAACAGCGTTGGGCTCGCTTTTCCTGCTTTAAGTACAATACATAGTCTTATCGGTCTTAGCTTTTTAAATTCAATTATATCACAGTATATACTAAACTTATATGCTGGACAGCATAAACAAGTTGGATATTTGAATCTCCTTCCCATGCCCGACTATGCCTCTAGGCAAAGTGACATAGAGGAGATTGTCAATACCATTATTGAGATTAAGCGGCGCTTTTTTAGCCTTGACGAAACCAACATTGAATATCATGGCTTGTTGGCGCAGTTCGATACGCTCCATACTATAGGCCTTGCGCTCGAACGCTTGCAGCAAGATCTAACGGCAAGCAATATGGAATATCTTGAACTGGTTAAACAGAATGACGACCTGTGGATGGACTTAGCTGACATTGCACCCGACAGTGACTTCCGCCATACACTTAATAACTACAAGAGTCTCCGCTCCTACGAAGAGCTGATTAGCATTGATGGTGCCACCTCTCAAAATGTGCTTGACCGGAGCGTGATGGCTCAAGAGATTGTGCAGGAGCTGGTGGGCATGGCTTTCGGCAGATGGGACATCGCCTATGCGCAGCACAAGAAGCCGTTGCCCGAGTTCGGCGACGTGTTTGACGCGCTGCCGTTCATGCCCGAGGTCTCGCTCAAGAACCCTGCTGCTGACTATCCTGTAAAAATCCCTGCCGATGGCATCCTGAGCAACGATCCGAACAGCACTCTGTGTCTTGCGGCTCGTGTGCGCGAGGTGATACACCTCATCTGGGGGCATGAACGTGCTGATGACATTGAATATGAGCTTTGCGGCTTGATCGGCTGTAACACTTTGCAGGCCTATTTAGAGAACCCCAACGGCTTCTTTGCCTATCACTTCAAGCGATACACCAAGAGTCGCCGTAAAGCACCTATCTACTGGCCCGTATCGTCGAGCGAAGGCAGCATTACCTATTGGGTGTATTATCCCAAGCTGTCGCATAACACGCTGCCAGCCCTCGTGCTGAAGCTGCGACACGAGCAAACGGCCGAGCGCAACGCCATCAATGCTGCCCTTGCCGCTCATGACAGAGTGGCCGAGAATGACCATCGTGAACGCTTGCTGCAAGTCGAGGACATGATGCACCGACTGGAAGAGCTCAACAACTGCGGTTATAAGCCCAACCATGACGACGGCGTGCCGGTTACAGCAGCTCCACTAGCGGCATTCTTCCAATTGCGAGCTTGGCGACAAGAGTGTGAGCAGAACCTGGAAAAGCTTGACCAGGGTGAGTTTGACTGGAGCCACCTGGCCATGGCCCTCTACCGTGCCCGAGTTACGGCAAAGTGCAAAAAGGACTGGTGCTTGGCCCTCACACACGGCCTGGAAGCCATCTGTGAGAACAAGCCTGCCGAGAGGCGTACGCGCCGCCGTTCAGCGCCCGAAGCAACTCAAACCAATATAGACTTTAACGATTAATCAATATGGATATTCAAGGATATATTCTCGACCGATGGAAACTCAAAATGACAGATCAGACGCGCTCGCTGGTCATCTATGATCCCGAAGGTCGCTATCAAGAGATTTTGCAACGGGCCACAGCCGACGGCATAGAGGTGATTGACACCAGCGAGGCTCCACTGAACGCCAGGCTGCGGGCTGCAAAGTATTGGAGCGAGACCCTCGCCACTAATCCCGATGCGCGACTCATCATCTACCGTCGCCGCCCCATGCCGTGCAGCAACGTTGAATGGGTAAGAGAGCCCTATGCCGCCTTTGCCCAAAGCGCACAGTTGTTCCCGGTCCCGCCACGTGACGACTACAAGAATTTGTGCGAGCAGTTCATGCCTGCCAAAATCCAAGAACTGAATAACCTGTTTGATGCCGGCAACACGTCATTCAACTTCATCAACTCGCTGCTTGAAGGTAATTCATATCCCGCTCTTGAAAACCTCACTAGAGGAAGGAGCATTGTGGAAATTACCACTAGACTGCTTAATCTGGAATCATGCGACGACATGAATTGGCTTGGCGAATGGCGCACCCTTACCACTGCCCACTATCCTGGGTTGGATACCAATGCAGCTACACTGGAGCAGGTGCAGAGCAAGTTGTGGACTTATCTGCTATTTAGTGAATTTGTACTTGACTTGCCCGAGGCTTTGCCCGAGAGCCTTTCATCGGTTGCTCGAGCGCCCATACAATGCCAAGAACACATTTACCTGATATGTGATACTTTGAGAGGCAATCACAATATGCGCGACAAGTATGTACACGCAGCCAACGAGGTCGCCACAGCATTGAACCTGCCCACGCTCTTTGCCCGTTCTGCTCATCTGGGAGAGCGAGTCACATTCCAGTTTGAAAACAATGTGGAGTTTACCAGGTTCATCAACCACATCAAGAATGGCGAGTTGACACAAGCCCATCAAATGCTCGAGAAGAACAGAAACGACGTGTGGTATCAGGAAGACCAGGGTATTGCAACATTCTGGAGGCTGGCCGAACAACTGCTGGCGCTCATCGACTGCATGGGTGGCGGCATAAAGACAGACGGCACGCTCAGCGATCTGGTAGAATGGTATGCCCGCCAAGGTTATCTTGCTGATAAGGCGTTCCGCACGTTCAACACCATCAAACTACTGCAAAACGAGGCTCCTTACGAGAATGAGCTGACCGACCTGCTGATGAGCCGGTATCGAGATTTTGCTGACCGCAGCGTCAAAGTATACCAGGATAAAATCAGAGAAATAACTTCGACATCTACACTGGCGAACCAGGTGTGCAAACAACGGGTATATTCGGCATTGAGCGAGGGGAAACGAGTGGCTGCAGTGTTTGTTGATGCTATGCGCTACGAGATAGGTTCAACCTTCTGCGAATCGCTGAATCGCATCTATCCCGAACAAGTGACCTGCGAGCCTCGACTCTCGGTACTGCCGGCGGTCACCCGCTTTGGAATGGCCAATCATCTCGACGACATCACCATGGCGGTGGTTGACGGTGAATTGCAGCCAACCATTGGCGGCAAGCCGATAATAACCGTGCCCGACCGCATGGCTCATCTGAAAGAGCGAACTGGCACAGAGATGCAACATTTCCGCATCGACGAGTTCGCCAAAGAAAAGGTGAACGACAACACCCGCTTGCTGGTGTTGCTGAGCACAACCATTGACTCCACATGTGAGCAACCGACTGTTGGCGTTAGAGGCATTACCTCAATCCAACCAGAACTCAAGTTGCTCGCTTCGGCTGTTGATGCTTGCCGCACACTCGGATTCGATGAAATTCACTTTGCTGCCGATCATGGCTTCATGCTACAGCCCAAGCCCCTGGTTAGCGATAAGATTGATAAACACGCAGGCAGCAACATCTGCCTAGAGGAGTCGCGGTGTCTGGTAGGTAATCTAAATGAAACCGTTGACACGCTTTCATTTACTCCACAGGAACTCGGCATTGACGGTGATTTCATGAGAATTTCATTTGCCAAAGGGTTCACTGTATTCCGCAAGAATGAAAAGTATTTCCACGAGGGCCTATCATTGCAAGAGAACGTAGTCCCCATCGTGAGCGTGAAATTCAAGGAAGAAAAACCCAAAGAAACCTTCTCGGTACAATTGAAGTATAAAGGCGAAGACACTGGCACAGTTCGCACTTACAGTCCGCTGTTGACGGTTAATATCTTCGGTTCAATCTTCGGCGACGACATCAACTTCAAGCTCGCTGTGCAAGACCGCACCGGCCGAAAGATTGGTGTGCCGGCAGAATCACAGTTCTACGACGATGCCACCGAGACAATTCACGTTCCGGCTGGAACCACATCCTTCCGTCAGCGTATTGACATTGACGAAGAATTCAATGACAACGAATTTGTCATTCTTGCCCTTGACTGCAATACCAATGCTCTGCTTGCAAAGATAGTTTTGAAATTTGACTCACTGACTTAACAATATGGATACACTTGATATAAAACTTAACGAATTTTTCGCCGGCAAAGTGGTGCGCAAAGATTTGCTCCACTCCATTAAAAAAGCGGTAAATGTCCCTTCATTCGTGCTGGAGTTCCTGCTCTCACGCTATTGCGCAAGTGAAGACCCTGAAGAGGTAGAGGAAGGCAAGAAAGCCGTTCTCCAGGTCATAGAACGCTCCTATGTGCGCCCCGATGAGAGCAATAAGGCGCAGTCGATCGTGGAGCAGAGGAAGCATCACAAGTTCATCGACCGCATCCACGTGAAATATGTGGAGCGCGAGAAACGCTATTGGGCCGAAATGGAGAATTTCGCGTCTAAGCGCATCGCCATCAATCCGCAGTTTTACCAGCGCAACGAGAAACTGCTTGAAAGCGGTATCTGGGCTGAGGTCAAGCTGGCCTATAATGAAGTTGAGGAAGACGACTATGCCTTCTTTGTTGAAGATCTGCGGCCCATTCAGATTTCCCGTTTCGAACCGCAGGCTTTTTTCGATGGCAGGAAGGGGTTCACTACCGACGAGTGGATTGATGTGCTCATTCGTAGCATTGGCATTAATCCCGATTGGCTGGCTGAACGATCTCGCAAATTGAAAGGCGACAAGAACGGCCGTCGATTGAAGTTTCATATTTTGTCACGCTTCTTGCCTCTGGTTCAGAGCAATTATAACAGTATCGAACTTGGTGGCCGCAGTACCGGCAAGAGCTTCTTCTACTCGGAGTTCTCGCCCTACAGCACGTTGCTTTCTGGTGGACAAGCCTCTACGGCAACTTTGCTCTACAACAATCAACGTAAGGAGGTTGGTGCTGTAGGCTACTGGGACAATGTGGCATTTGATGAGGTAGCCAAGATGAAAATCAAGGATGCCGACACGATCCAAATCATGAAGGATTATATGGCTAACGGCCGATTCTCGCGTGGCCGTGAGGTGACCGGCTACGCCAGTTTTGCTTTCGTCGGTAATTTCGATCTCAACATCCCTAACATTGTTAACTCCTACAACCACGACTTGCTTGTAACGCTTCCCGAAGCGTTTGATATCGCAGTTATTGACCGCCTTTATAACTATATTCCAGGTTGGGAGATTCCGAAGATTGATGACAC
>JAGCCU010000028.1 GCA_017651515.1 Muribaculaceae bacterium
TAGAGCCGAGAACCAAGAGCCGAGATTCATACTCCCCCTACCCCCTCTATCTTAGAGGGGGAAGCTGCTGGCTAGAGCCGAGAACCGAGATTCATACTCCCCCTAGCCCCATCTGGTTTTAGAGGGGAACTGGCGCCGAGAACTAATTAGTTACAAGTTACAAGTTTTTGATTCGGAACAACAAGTATATATGCCTTGAAAAATGATGTTGAGAAATATTTTTGTGGTTAATTGTTGTCGATGACGTTTTTTATTGTTAATTTTGTAGATTAATTAATATCTTCGTGGTGTTGTATGCCATTATGAACGATGCAATAAATCAATTATTTATAATCATTTAATAACTTAATTTACTGAACTACTATGTGGTTAACTAATTCTTCTGTAGGACGAAAAGTGGTGATGAGCATCACCGGTCTTTTCCTAATCCTATTCCTGACGTTCCACGCCCTGATGAATGCAGTTGCCCTAATCTCCCTTGACGCCTATGAAGCCGTGTGCGAGTTCCTTGGCGCAAACTGGTATGCGCTGTTAGGCACAGCGATCCTGGCTGGAGGTTTCATCCTGCACATCATCTATGCATTCTGGCTGACGCTTCAGAATCGCAAAGCGCGTGGCGAAAACAGCTATGAAGTTAGCTCCAAGCCTGCATCGGTGGAATGGGCCTCGCAGAACATGCTTGTTCTGGGCATCATCGTGCTGTGCTTCCTTGTGCTTCACTTTGCCCAGTTCTGGGCTAAGATGCAGCTGCCCGAAGTTCTTGGCGACTACCCTGCCAGCGGCAAGGATGCTTTAGAGGCCGCCTTCGGCCAGCTCTGGGTTGCTCCTGTGTACATCATCGGTTTCGTTGCCTTGTGGTTCCACATCACTCACGGCTTCTGGAGCGCACTGCAGTCGCTTGGCACGACCAACGACAAGTGGATTGAGCGCTTCAAATGCATAGGCTGGTGGTGGGCAACCATCGTGATCCTGCTCTTCATTGTCGAAGTGTGCTACTTCACATGGTTTTTTGCCTTGTAATTGCTGAGTATTAACCGTTTAATTTTTACAGAAAATGGAAGAAACTATCAACAAGACTGCTCAGCCAATGATTGACTCTAAGATTCCCGAAGGTCCCATAGCTGAGAAGTGGACCAACTATAAAGCCCACCAGAAACTGGTGAACCCCGCCAACAAGCGCCGCCTCGACATTATCGTCGTGGGTACCGGTCTGGCTGGTGCCAGCGCCGCAGCCACACTGGGCGAAATGGGCTTCAACGTGCTTAACTTCTGCATCCAAGACTCACCACGCCGCGCACACTCTATCGCCGCACAGGGTGGTATCAATGCAGCGAAGAACTATCAGAACGACGGTGACTCGGTTTATCGCCTGTTCTATGACACCGTGAAGGGTGGTGACTATCGCGCTCGCGAGGCCAACGTATATCGCCTTGCTGAAGTGTCGAACAACATCATCGACCAGTGCGTGGCACAGGGCGTTCCCTTTGCTCGTGAATATGGTGGCCTGCTTGCCAACCGCTCGTTCGGTGGCGCTCAGGTGAGCCGCACATTCTACGCAAAAGGTCAGACTGGCCAGCAGCTCCTTCTGGGTGCATATTCTAGCCTGAACCGCCAGATTAACATGGGCAAGGTGAAGAGCTACAACCGCTATGAAATGCACGACGTGGTGATCATCGACGGCCGCGCACGCGGTATCATCGCCAAGAACCTGGTAACCGGCAAGCTCGAGCGCTTTGCCGCTCACGCAGTGGTTATCGCCACCGGTGGTTATGGTAACACCTACTTCCTGTCGACCAACGCAATGGCTTGCAACTGCTCGGCAGCAATGGCTTGCTACCGTAAGGGTGCCATGTTTGCCAACCCTGCCTACGTGCAGATTCACCCCACCTGCATCCCCGTTCACGGCGACAAGCAGTCGAAGCTCACGCTTATGTCTGAGTCGCTGCGTAACGACGGCCGCATCTGGGTGCCCAAGAACATCGAAGATGCCAAGAAGCTGCAGGCAGGCGAAATCAAGGGCAGCGACATTCCCGAAGAAGACCGCGACTACTATCTGGAACGCCGCTATCCAGCCTTCGGTAACCTTGTGCCTCGTGACGTGGCAAGCCGCGCCGCCAAGGAGCGTTGCGACAAGGGCTTCGGCGTGAACAACACCGGTCTGGCTGTGTTCCTTGACTTCAGCGAAGCCATCAACCGTCTGGGCATCGACGTGATTCGTCAGCGCTACGGTAACCTCTTCGATATGTATGAGGAAATCACTGACGTCAATCCCGGTGAACTTGCTAACGAAATCAACGGCGAGAAGTACTACAACCCAATGATGATCTATCCCGCTATCCACTACACGATGGGTGGTATCTGGGTTGACTACGAGCTGCAAACCAGCGTGAAGGGTCTGTTCGCAATCGGCGAGTGCAACTTCAGTGACCACGGCGCAAACCGTCTGGGTGCTTCGGCACTCATGCAGGGTCTTGCCGATGGCTACTTCGTGTTGCCTTACACCATCCAGAACTATCTGAGCGACCAGATCACAGTGCCTCACTTCACTACCGACACTCCCGAATTTGACGCTGCCGAGAAAGCCGTCCAGGACAATCTCGACCACCTGATGAAGATTCAAGGCAAGCGCTCGGTGGACAGTATCCACAAGGAACTGGGTCATATCATGTGGGAATACGTAGGTATGGGCCGCACCAAGGAAGGTCTTGAGACTGCACTGCAGAAACTCAAAGAACTCCGCAATGAGTTTGAGACCAACCTGTTCATTCCCGGTACTCAGGAAGGCATGAACAACGAGCTTGACAAGGCATTCCGTCTGCGCGACTTCATCACTATGGGTGAACTCATCGCCTACGATGCATTGAGCCGCAATGAGAGCTGTGGTGGACACTTCCGCGAGGAATACCAGACCGAGGAAGGCGAAGCCAAGCGTGATGACGAGAACTACTTCTACGTATCTTGCTGGAAGTACAACGGCGACGACGAGACTGCTCCAACGCAGTTCAAAGAGCCATTGCACTATGAAGCAATCAAAGTTCAAACACGTAATTACAAGTCATAAATCATAAAACTCAGAACAAATGGAAAATTGCATTAGCTTTAAATTGAAAGTTTGGCGGCAACAGAGTCCCAAGGCTCAAGGCCAGTTTGTGACTTATGACGTCAACGACATCCCCACCGACACATCGTTCCTGGAGATGCTCGATATCCTCAACGAGCAGTTGGTGGAAAAAGGCGAAGAGCCCATCCACTTCGATCATGACTGCCGCGAGGGTATATGCGGTATGTGCTCGCTCTACATCAATGGCCATCCACACGGACCGGCCACTGGTGCAACTACTTGCCAGCTCTATATGCGCCGTTTCCACGATGGCGACACCATCACTGTGGAGCCTTGGCGCTCAGCTGCTTTCCCTGTAATCAAGGACTTGATGGTTAACCGAAACGCCCTTGACCAAATCCAGCAAGCTGGCGGTTACGTGAGCTTCAACACCGGCGGTGCACAGGATGCCAATGCCATCCCCATCTCGAAGGTTGCTGCCGACGAGGCTATGGACAGTGCATCATGCATCGGTTGCGGTGCCTGCGTGGCTGCTTGCAAGAATGGTTCGGCTATGCTCTTCGTGAGTGCCAAGGTCAGCCAATTTGCACTGCTGCCACAAGGTCGTGCCGAAGCAAAGAAGCGCGTGAAAGCCATGCTCAGCAAGATGGACGAACTGGGATTCGGTAACTGCACCAACACCGGTGCCTGTGCAGCCGAATGTCCAAAGAACATCAAACTCAGCAACATCGCACGTCTCAACCGCGAGTTCATCGGTGCCAAGTGCAGCGACTAAGCACATGACATACTAAAAATGAAGCCAGCCCAGAATTTCTGAGCTGGCTTTGTTTTTATATCCTCTTTTAATACCTGTATCACTTTGGATGATAACCATTATTGTAACCGTCCATAAAAGCCTTATGTAATTCAGCGTCATTCCATACGTAAATCCACATGATTGCAGACAAGACTATCAATATGGCAAGCGAAATAAAGAACCACATCTTAGCACTTGACGCTGCTTCCTCTGCTCCCAGTTGATCGCCGTGGTTGAACAGTGTACGGACATTACTAGCTTTAACCCATCCCACTATACCAGTAATAAAACTGATAGGATTACAACAACACAACAAGCTCAGTATGGTGATGATGATATTAGCCACTTTCCAATCACTGGGCATACGGCCTTGAGGTGGAGCATACTGTGGCTGTGCGTATTGCTGCTGGCCATAATACGGTTGGCCATAGGGCTGAGGTTGTTGACTTTCGACATATGGTGATGTTGTATCAGGTGTTTTCTGATAATAGTCCTGCCCATAACCACTAGGAGATGCATATTGCTGTTGTGGTTGTGGTTGTGACTGGGGGTGCTGTTGATAAGGCGATGCCGGCTGCCTCACAGGAGTCTGTGGCTGAGTGCCGTAACCCATCGGAGCCGACGTGCCCTGCAACAGACTATATACTTCGGGAACCTGACTTGCGGTAGCCCAGTTCTCCATGCTCTCGTTCCACACTTGTGAATTTATGGTCAATCCATGATCCAGAAGCTCTTTCAATTCAAAAGGACCTGCAGGCTGACCATTTTCGGCAATATAATATTTCATGACTCAAGAAGTTATAATGTTTATCAGTGCAAATTTACATACATTTTTTGAAAAAACTCATTTTCAATCCTCAAAAAATAAAAGCGAATCAAGAAACGTTAGTTCCCCGATACGCTTTATGAGCTTCAAGATCCAGTTTAGTAGCTTGATGCCAATACACTACCAACGCCAAAAACAAAGATAAGCATCAAGTAAAGCAGTATCAAAATGATATTGCTTACTACTCCCCATATTATCCATTTCTTAGCATCGTTGGACGATTCCACAGCACCATAATAGTCTCCACGGCTGTAGCAACTGCTCACTTGCGAAGCCTTGATAATTGCCACAATTCCAAATGGCACACAGCAAAACAGCGTGACAAGAATAGCTCCCACCATGTGAGCGTCAGGCATTGGACCCATAGGTTGCCGATATGGTTGTTGGGCATACTGTGGCTGTTGATACTGCCACTGACGCTGAGGTGGAATAGGAGGGACTGTTCGTTGGGCGGCGCCATTTAAAAAGTTCATCACCTCAGGGATATTGCTTGCCTCTGTCCATTGCGGCATCGTCTCATTCCAAAGAAGAGAATTAACGGTCAAGCCATGTTCAAGCAGTTCATTCAGATCAAATGGTCCGGCAGGATTTCCATTTTCGGCTATGAAATATTTCATGACTCAAGAAGTTATAATATTAATCAGTGCAAATGTAGGAACTTTATTTCATTCTTCAAAAAAAGACAGACAAAGTTCCTATATCTTATGGCGGCTTCTTCTATATAGATAGCTTGGATAAACATTTGGCTATATTGGGTAAAAGTAGTAATTTTGCTCATCAGAAACTGAATTGTCATGAAGAAGCTGGAAGACGAATTAAAAAAGATGATGAGTGGCGAGCTGTACGATGCCAGCGATAATGTGCTCTTGCTTGATGAGCTGGCCAAATGTCACGAACGATGCTTTGACTACAATCAATTGCGTCCCTCGCAAGTCGATGAACGCCAGGCTATCATCCGACAGCTACTTGGTCATACTGGCAAACGCTTCAAAATCATCTCGCCGTTCCTTTGCGACTACGGCTTCAACATAAGCATTGGCGAAAACTTCTTTGCCAATGCCAATCTTATCATACTCGATGAAGCAAAAGTGACTTTTGGCGACAACGTGTTCATCGCACCAAACTGCGCCTTCTATACTGCAGGGCACCCAATCGACGTGAAGCAGCGCAATGCCGGAAAACAGTATTCACTGCCAATCACTGTGGGCGATAACGTGTGGATAGGCGGCAACGTGTGTGTAATGCCTGGTGTAACAATCGGTTCTGGCACGACGATTGCCGGCGGCTCGGTAGTGGTAAACGACATCCCCGAAGGTGTACTTGCTGCAGGCAATCCATGTAAAGTAATTCGTAAATTACAGTAACCCATGAACAGATTATTACTCCCAATCGCTATAATACTAGTTTCAATAGCCTGCGCATGTAATGGCTCAAAGCTATCACAATCACATGAAACGACGCCCGACAGCACCATAACGCATGCCCGTCTACTTGTGATAGAGCCATCTGATAGTTTCACACTGGTAACCATCAATAATCCGTGGAAGGAAGGCGAAGCACTTCATCGCTACATCATTGTACCTTACGACTCGGTAGTGCCGACATCGCTGCCGCAAGGCACACTCGTACGCACTCCGCTGCGACAGGCACTGGTATATTCCAGCGTACACACCAGCATCATGAAAGAGTTGGGAATGTTCGCCTCAGTTAAAGGTGTGTGTGACAGCAAATTCTTCCCAGACCCTGACATCCTCAAAGGCATTGAGAGTGGATTCATTGCTGACTGTGGATCATCGATGTCGCCAACCATTGAAAAAGTGATAGAAATGCAACCAGATGGCATATTGCTTTCTCCCTATCAGGATGCGACCTACGGGCAGATTGACAACCTGAATATACCTATCATCGAATGTGCCGACTATATGGAGTACACTCCATTAGGCCGTGCCGAATGGGTGAAATTCTATGGGTTATTGCTGGGCAAGGAGGAAGATGCCAAGCATATTTTTGATGACGTAGCCGAGAACTACAACGCAATTAAAGACCAAGCATCTCACGCCTCTTCTCGCCCGATGGTACTTACCGAAATGGTAATAAACGGCGTGTGGAACGTGCCCGGCGGACAGAGCTACATGGCACGTATCCTGCAAGATGCCGGAGCAGATTATCCCTGGAGCGATGATAAAAGCACCGGTTCACTAAATCTCGATTTCAACCAAGTGCTGGCATTGGCACAAAAGGCTGACGTGTGGCTCATCAAGTCGTTCTACATTCACTCTTATCAAGACCTGAAAAACTTCTATGGTCTTAACGACCAGTTTGAAGCATTCAAGAACAAGCGCGTATACATCTGCGACACCAACAAGACTCACCTGTTTGAGGAATTTCCCTTTCACCCCGACCGACTGCTTAAAGACTACTACATCATATTCCATCCCGACCTTGCAAAAGAAAATACCGTATTTTTCCAGCCATTATGAAACTGACGATTCGCTTCTATATCACATGCATTGTACTGCTGGCTGTTCTTTTTCTGCTGGCATTGGCATGCCTGCTCTACGGGTCGGTTGACATTCCGGCAAGTGACATTGGTAACATCATTATGGGCAAAGGCAGCGACAATGCTGCATGGGACATTATCATACGTCAATCTCGTGTGCCAATGATAATAACGGCAGCACTTGCCGGTGCTGCATTGAGCGTCAGCGGACTGCTGCTACAGACTACCTTCAATAATCCCCTTGCCGGTCCATCGATTCTTGGTGTTTCGGCAGGCGCAGGGCTTGGAGTTGCTATCGTCATGCTCGCCACGGGCGGCACTATTGGGACACTGCTTGGTACCGCTGCCGGCGGCTATATCACAACTCTAATAGGCGCACTCATAGGCGCTGGAGCGGTGCTTGCCATCCTTATCGCCTTTTCTGCCATCGTGCGCAGCAGCACAATGCTGCTCATCGTTGGTATTCTTGTGAGCTACTTAGCTTCAAGCATCATCTCCCTGCTCAACTCGGTAGCGAGCGAAGAAGGCATCCACAGCTATGTGACATGGGGGTTCGGTAATTTCTCGGGAGTGACCACTGGTCAGATGCCTGTATTTGCCACAGCCATCATCCTGTCGCTCATTGCCGCCACACTTATGGTTAAACCACTCAATGCGTTGCTGCTGGGCACACGCTATGCCGAGAATCTGGGAGTGAACACGCATCGCACCCGCAATACCCTGCTCGTCATTACTGGAGTACTGACGGCTGTAGTCACGGCATTCTGCGGGCCTATTGGCTTTATAGGACTTGTGGTGCCTCACGTTGCACGGTTCATGACTGCAACGAGCCACCATGCCCGCCTTATTCCGACAACGATCCTGGCAGGCGCTGATGTTGCATTGCTGTGCACGCTTATCAGCGTGAACGGTGCCCACGGCATCATTCCCATCAATGCCATAACACCTATAATTGGCGTTCCTATAATCATCTATATAATCGTTAGAGAGAAAATCCACAACTGACCACACCATGCAACTCACCACCCACGACCTCACCATAGGCTACATCACCGGCAAGCAGACCACAGCCATATTGAGCCACCTAAACCTGAACCTTAAGCAAGGCCGGCTCACCGCCCTGTTAGGCCGCAACGGTGCCGGCAAATCGACACTATTGCGTACAATCACCAGTGCAAGCCAGCCAATAGATGGCAGCATCGATATTGACGGTAAAGATTTGACGGCAATGAACGGACGCGAACGTTCCCGAATCATTGCCCTTGTCACAACAGAACGAATTACCGTGGGAGGTCTTACCGTGACAGACCTTGTGTCACTGGGCAGACAGCCTCACACTGGTTTTCTGGGACGTTTGAGCCAGTCCGACCGCGATACCGTTGAACATGCCATGCAGCTTGTTGGCATTGACCACAAGGCCAATTCATATACATCGGACCTGAGCGACGGCGAGCGCCAAAAAGCAATGATCGCCCGCGCACTGGCTCAAGACACACCCATCATAATCCTTGACGAGCCGACTGCTTTCCTCGACATTGCCAGCCGCATCGAGACCATGCAACTGCTTCACAAACTGGCCCACGAGCAGGGAAAAGCCGTCCTGCTCTCCAGCCACGACCTGTCGCAGTCTCTGCTAATGGCCGATGACCTGTGGCTAATTACCAACAAAGGAAAATTGATTGACGGCACTACTGCCGAACTACTAAAAGAAAATGCGCTGGAACGTCTTTTCGACAATCCACGCATTAAGTTCAACCCTACTCTGCTCGATTTCCAATACCAAGAATAGTTGTCAGGTCTTTATTGTGGCATGAAGCGTGATGGATCTTCCGGATCAACTTCATGAGCAGGAGACTCGGTTACTGGAGTTTCATTAGCAGGCGTTTCTGCTTTCTTATCGACATGTGTTTGCGGCCTTGGCTTTCCGTGCTTGGTCTGCCAGTCCTTTACGTCCTTAGACATACGAGTGCCCAAGGCACGCACGTCTTCAATACCACGGTCGATAGTATCGTCAACAGCTTTTTCGATTGTAGTGTTGAAAGAGAACGGCAAAACCGAGAGCAAAGCTGAGAGCAAAGCCAGCAAAGTCAAGAAAGAACTTGCTTTAAAACCTATGCCAACGCCAACTATCGAGAAACCTTCTCCTATATCTTCGCTTGGAACCACATCTGGCTGGTGAAGAAGCGCTATTTCGTGATAATGATATGCCAAAGAGAAAAACCAGATCATTCCTAAAATGAAAAACGCGGCCAGAAGACTCCACCATCTATTCTTCAGCGAGTTGCATCCTATAGCCAAAAAGCAGGAAATGAAAGGTAAAAGTGCAAATAATATATGCCGTACCGTTGGGAACTGCGTTATTGTACCCGCAGTGAAACTAAAGCCTGTGATAGTACCCTGAAAAGAGATTTCGTAGAACGGCAGAAATACATAGCAAATCAGTGCTAGCACAAGCAATATGCTGGTTATTGGTCTCATGAGATGTCTTGAAAAAGTCAGCTTTAGGATGCGAATTTATAAATATTTACTCAATTCTCCATACATCAGTCAGCACATTTAGCATTTTTTAGCTGACAGTCCATATCACATTAACAACCATCAAGGCGCTTTATGTAGATATTTATTAGTACATTTGCAAGTTGATAACAACAGCAACAAAGCATGAAATACCTTATAATAGCCGGAGAAGCATCTGGCGACCTTCATGGCTCCGAGTTAATAAAGTCCATCAGCACAATTGACGATGCAGCCGAATACCGCATTCTTGGCGGAGACCTTATGGCTGCAGCGGCAGGCGAGTCTCCTCTGGTTCATTACCGAGAGATGGCTCACATGGGCTTCATCGACGTTGCGAGGCATCTGAAGCCAATATTCGGTTTTCTACGCACGGCAAAGGAAGCTGTTACACATTGGCACCCCGATGCCCTAATTCTCATCGACTATCCTTCATTCAACTTAAAGGTTGCAAAATACGCACACAAGTTGGGTATTCCCACGTTTTACTTCATATCGCCCAAGGTGTGGGTATGGAAGGAATGGCGAGTTAAAGCCATCAAGCGTGACGTAGACACGATGTGCTGCATCCTCCCATTTGAGCCTTCATTCTACCGCAAGCACGACTATAAAGCCACCTATGTAGGCAATCCCACCGTAGCCGAGATTTCACGAGCCAAGTCGCAGATGTTGTCTCACGAAGCATTTTGCCAGAAGTATGGATTTGACCCTGAAAAAGATATCCTTGGTCTCGTTCCAGGCTCAAGAATCAAGGAAATCAATGACAATCTTCCCACAATGCTGGAAGCCGCTCTCCGGCATCCCGACTGCCAGCTAGCTCTTGCCGCAGCCCCAGGCATTGACCAGTCAGTTTACGACAATTATCTTCACAATACAAAAGTGAAAGTTGTCATGAATGACACCTGGACGCTTGTACACCATAGTCGCGTGGCATTGGTCACCAGCGGCACAGCCACCCTAGAGACGGCATTGCTCGACACTCCGCAAGTGGCATGCTACCGCATGAACGGCAGCAAATGGCTGTACCGTTTCTATAGAAAATTGCTCAAAGGTGAGTATGTCACACTGCCCAACCTGATTGCCAACCAACCCGTCATACCCGAATTGCTGCTTCACCACTGCTCGGCCGACAACATCGACCGACACCTGTCGTCACTGATTGCCGACACTGCTGAACGCCATCAGCAACTGGATGGATATGCCGTTATCAAAAACCAACTTGGCACAAACATTGCTGCAGATACCACTGCACAGATCATTTTCAATAAAATCACCAGTAAAAATGATAATCGTTAGGACACGCCACATACCATTCGGACGATTCTCGGCAATCAATCTGCTGGGAGTTCTCTTCGTTCACCCTGGTGTTTATCTGTCCAACGAACTCATCAACCACGAGCGTATCCACACTGCTCAGATGCTAGAACTTGCAATATTACCATTCTACATCATATACCTGATAGAGTGGCTGATAAGGCTTCCCATGCGTGGCAATGCCTATAGGAACATATCCTTTGAACGCGAAGCCTATGCCCATCAGCGAGAGGAAGATTATCTGCATCACAGGCCACACTATGCCTGGCTTCGCAAAAAATATACACCACCACGCAACCCTAGGTTACAACGAAAAAAACAAAAACACAATTCAAAACATGGATTTCAACCTAAAAGCCGATAAGGCCGAGTTTATACAACTTCTGCGCTCCACAGGTCGTGAAGGTGTTGATGACCTCATCGAATACCTTGATGACGGAAGGAACCACTTCTTCACTGCACCAGCCAGCGTATCGCATCACTATAACAATGACGGCGGACTTCTGCGGCACTCGCTCAACGTGTGCCATGCCGCACTCAAGCTACGCAAGCTCGTTCTCGAAGACCGTCCCGACATGGAACACGAACTCAACGAAGCCAGCGTAATCATAGCCTCGCTATTGCACGACATCTGCAAAGCCGACATCTACATTCCCACACGGCGTAAAAGCAAGAAACAGACAAACGGCACACCCATCTACATTGACACCTACAACGTGGACTACAGCAACTTTCCAATGGGGCATGGTGAAAAATCGGCAATCATGGCTCTATGGGGCGGTCTTGACATCACACAAGAAGAGTTGCTGGCCATTCGTTGGCACATGACTGCCTGGGACCTGCCATACCAAAGTTACGAGCTGACGAGGAGCCTGAACACAGCCCGCGACCTTCATCCGTTGTGTTCGCTCATTCAGCTTGCCGACGGAGTAGCTGCTAACCTTATAGAGCATGGTTCCAAAGACAATTCTGATGAATTCTAACACATCACACAACGATACAATCATGACCAGAATCATTTCTTTCTTAATAACGATATTCATATCACTGCACTGTTGGGGATTGACCATGCAGGAAGCAGTAGATCTTTTTGCATCCACGCCGGCTCTGAAACATGCTGCGGCAGGAGTTGCCGTGATGCGCATCGACTCAGGTACGGTAGTGGCTAGCAACCTACTGGACCAGGCCATCGTCACGGCCTCGACAATGAAGACGGTCACTTCCGCAGCTGCCTTAGAGACATTGGGCGGTGACTTCCAGTTCGAGACCAAGATACTGCTTCAAGGTACTGTGGTGAACGACACCTTGCGCGGAAACCTTGTCATATCAGGCAGCGGCGACCCAACCCTTGGCTCACGCTATTTCCCAAAGAATCCCAACATCGTAAAAGAAATCATCACGGCCTTGAAAGAAAAAGGCATCAAGGCAATCGACGGACGCATCCTTACCGACGACTCGCTATATCCCTATCCCCCGTACAGCATTCACTGGGACGTTGGCGACCTTGCCTGGGATTATGGCGCGGCTGTTTATCCTATCAACTATTGCGACAACGTTGCCAACGTGAGTTTCCGCGTTGATAAGTCGGGACGCTTCACTCCATTTGTCACAAAACCCACACTGAGTGGCGTTCAGGTGATAAACAAGATGCAATACAACTCCGGCAATGAAGACATCGACTTCGCTCTTGAATATGCCACCCCCTCACTCGTACTGATGGGGCCGGTGTGCCCAGGAAGCTATAATCTGCAATTCGCCAATCCAGCGCCCAATCAGCTCCTTGCCGACAGCGTGTCGCACAGCATCCAGCGAGCCGGCATTGCTGTCTCGGGTCGCGAAGTCGCTTTAAGCAAAAAGGAATTAAAAGAGCCGCAGGTGCTTATCACTCATCTATCTCCGCTACTCACCGAAATAATCACGTCGCTACTTGACCGTAGCGACAATATGTTCACCCACGCACTACTGCGTGCCATTGCCGTTCGTGATAAAACCTGGCGCGGCTCCAACATCGACCGCATCGG
The DNA here is from genome assembly GCA_017651515.1 of Muribaculaceae bacterium. GTDB lineage: Bacteria > Bacteroidota > Bacteroidia > Bacteroidales > Muribaculaceae > Sodaliphilus. Next base: position 13,033 of record JAGCCU010000028.1, read on the forward strand.
CGTGGAATGCGTAAAGCGTCTGTTGAAAAGCAAAGGACTCGACAGTGACGGATTGTTCATGCGTGACGGAAGCGGGCTGGCACGTGCCGGGAAAGCATCGCCGCACTTGTTGGTGCAGATGCTGCGATACATGGCCGACCGTAAATATGCCGACAAACGTCTGTGCGACCTCATGCCCAAAGCCGGTAGCCGCATAGGATCGTTGCTTCCAGGCACCTCGTTGAGCAAGAACATCGTGCTCAAGTCGGGAAGCATGACCGATGTGCAGTGTTTTGTGGGCTATTATCCTGCCGACGAGCCGCAATATGCATGGGCTGTTCTTGTCAACAATTACAACTGTTCTCGTAAAGAGTTGAAAAACAACATTGACCGACTTTTAATTAATCTTTTTGGGGCAAAAAAGTAGTGTTTTCAAAAAATAATTACTAAAATTGCACCCGAAAAACAAACAAGACTTTAATCCTTAACTATGGACTCAGCTGTTTCTAAAATCTTATCTCAAGTCTATGAACTTGAAGGACTGTTACTTGTAGTTGATAAACATGGCCAGGAGACCCCTGACTTGGTCTATGACATGATACGCAACCATGCAGCCGACATACATGAGATGGTTCAGTTGCTGGAAAAACCGCAAAATCCAGAACAAGTCACTCCAGTCGACACACCTGAACCAGCGGAACTGCCCGATGAGCCAGATGCATTTGAAGTAACTGAATCCATCCTCCCCGAGACGGAAGAACCCCTGGCCGAACCCGACGAGGACATGCCCCCTCGCAGTGCCGAAGACGAGCCGAAGGAAGTTTTCACATTCGACATTCCCGCCGAAAGTGAACCTGTTGCAGCGGCTGCACCAACCATGCGCGTCGATGAAAAACTGCAACGTTCTATGTCTAAAGACCTGCGCCGTGCATTCTCGGTGAACGACCGTTTCCGTTTCCGCCGCGAACTTTTCGGCAACAACGAGGCCGATTTCGTGGATGCCCTCAACATGATTGAAGCCATGCACTCCTACGACGAAGCCACCGAATATTTCCTTGGCGACCTCGGATGGGACGAGGATGTGCCTGAGGTGACAGAATTCCTCAATATCGTGCGCCATCATTTCGACGCATAACACACTAAATAATGGCAGGAAAACTCTACATAGTGCCCACTCCCGTAGGAAACCTTGACGACATGACTCCTCGTGCCGTGCAAGTTCTACAGCAGGCAACTTTCATTCTTGCCGAAGACACCCGCACCAGCAGTGTGCTCATGCACCACTTTGGGATAACCACTCCCATGCGGGCACATCACAAGTTCAATGAGCACGACACCGTGAACGCAGTCATCGAGCAGCTGAAAGGCGGTGCCACAATTGCACTTGTGAGCGATGCCGGCACCCCAGGCATCAGCGACCCAGGTTTTCTCTTGTCACGTGAATGCCGCAACAACGACATCGAAGTGGAGACATTGCCTGGCGCCACAGCCTTTGTTCCAGCTTTGGTGAATTCCGGACTGCCCTGCGACCGCTTTACATTTGAAGGCTTCCTGCCTCAGAAGAAAGGGCGTGCCACACGCCTCGAAGAACTCAAGTCGCAGCAGCGCACCATGATTTTCTACGAGTCTCCGCTACGGCTGGTAAAGACCTTGCAGCAGATGGCCGAGACATTTGGCGCTGACCGCGAAGCATCGGTATCACGCGAAATCTCAAAGCTGCACAACAGCACCCACAACGGCACACTTGCCCAACTCATCGACCATTTCACCGCTACAGCCCCCCGTGGCGAAATTGTGATAGTCGTGGCCGGATGTCCCGAACCCGCCGCTCATAAGGTTGACAAGTATGCACAGTTCAAGCAGAAACATAAAATTGATAATAAAACTAACTTACATAACGATGAAAAAGATTAAGTATTTCGTATTTGGCATCATTGCACTGGCAATGATACCATCTTGCCGCGAACAAGCCGCTACCGACGATACACAGCAGCAAGACTCCATCAATACCGAGTTGAATGACTCACTTGCCACGGTAAACGCCGAAAAGGACAGCCTGATGGCACTGATGATGGAAATCAACGACGGTATGGCCGAAATCAAGCGCATGGAGGACATAGTCACGGTGAGAGACCTCAGTCATGAGACTCCCGACCGTAAGCAACAGTTGCGCGATGACATCGTTGCCATACAGAAAGGCATTGCCGAAAGACAGAAGAAGCTAGCCGAGCTGGAAAAACGCCTCAAACAGTCCACCAACTTCAATGATGAGATGAAAAAGACCATCGAGGGAATGAAAAAACAGCTCGCAACACAGCAAAGCACCATCGACGACCTGACAAAGCAGCTTGCTGCCGCACACGTACAGATCGACAACCTCAACACACGCGTTGACTCGCTCAAGACCGTAAACACTCAGGTGAACAAGGAGAAGACCGAGGCACAGGAAGAATCAAAGCGTCTGGAGAATGAGCTCAACACTTGCTACTATGCCATCGGCTCTAACAAGGAACTGAAAGCAAACAATATTATCGAAAAGAGGTTCCTGCGCAAGACAAAAATCATGGAAGGCGACTTCGAAAAGTCGTATTTCACCAAGGCCGACAAGCGCACGCTGAACGAGATTCCGCTGCACAGCAAGAAAGCCGAAGTGATGTCGAAACACCCCGCCGACTCTTACTCAATAGTTGATGTAGGCGGCACTAAAAAGCTGGTCATCAACGACAGCCGTCGTTTCTGGGAATATTCAAACTACCTGGTAGTAAAAATCAACTAACTGCCGCTTTATAACACCACAATGGGTGCAGCCACCACACTGCACCCATATTTATTAGCATTATCATGAATAAGATAGTAGTGGCTTGTGATTCGTTCAAGGGTTGCCTTAGTTCGAAAGAAATAGCTCAGACCGTGGCCGATGCCATTCATTCTGTTGATGTTTCGGTGCAGGTTGAGCAAGTAGTAGTCGCCGATGGGGGCGAAGGCACCGTCGAGGCATTGGTGGCAGCATGCAGCGAACCAATAACATGGGTGACATGCAGCGTTGATGCACCACTTCGAGAGCTGCCGCAGGTAGAGGCGAGATATGCAATTGACGGCGACACTGCCCTGATGGAACTGGCGGCAGCCAGTGGGCTGACGCTCGTACCACGCGACAAGCGCGACATCATGCGTGCCAGCACACTCGGCACTGGACAGATGATTCTTGATGCCGTGAATCGTGGTTGCACGCACATCATCATGGGGCTTGGCGGAAGCGCCACCTGCGACGGTGGAATGGGACTCCTGTCGGCGCTCGGAGTAGAATTTATAGATGCCGACGGGCACCTGCTCTATCCATGCGCCGAGAATCTGGCAAAAATCCATGAGCTTGACCTCACGGGCATCAGCAACGAAGTGCTCAATACTCGCATCTCACTGGTGATTGATGTTGACAACCCGTTGTGCGGACCTCGAGGTGCGGCACACGTCTTCGCACCGCAGAAAGGCGCTTCACCCGAACAGGTGGAACAACTTGAGCAAGGTATGTGCAACTATGCCCAGTTCCTGGGCGATACTGCCCTTCAGGCTGGTGCCGGAGCAGCTGGAGGAGTTTCGGCCGGCATGGCAGCATTATTGCCTCGCTGCTCCATGACGAAAGGAGCACCCTTTATCTTGGGAAAAGCAAAACTATCGGGGCGCATGGTGAATGCCGACCTCGTCATCACAGGCGAAGGTCGCATCGATGGTCAGACGGCAATGGGAAAGGCGCCACAGGCCGTGGCAGTAATAGCACGACAATGTAACGTCCCAGTGGTGGCAATCTGCGGTGCAGTGACACCCGATGCCAAAGCCTCGGCACTGGGATTCAAGCAGATAATCCCCATAACTCCATTGGACATGCCGCTTGACATAGCCATGCAACCCAGCGTGGCACGCGACAACATCACACGCGCCATCAATGATTATTTACAAAACATTTAAGTTTAATAAAGTTCTCATTTGATTTTTAGCACGGCCCCTCTAAACGACCCCCCTCTAAGATAGAGGGGGTAAGGGGGAGTATGATAAACAAAGATGAATATTAAACCGATGTTTTCATACTCCTCAGTCGCAATGCGACAGCTCCTCTATTCTTTGAGGAGCATCTGTGTATCAACACTTTGCTCTGTCAAGCTCAAGTTATCTCAGCCCACTGCAATCATCTCAATCTCCACAAGTGCACCCTTGGGAAGGTCGCGAACTGCAAAGGCTGAGCGAGCAGGGAAAGGCTGAGCGAAGAACTCGGCATACACCTCGTTCATCGGGCCGAAATTGGCTATATCACTCAGCAGGACAGTGGTTTTCACCACATTGTTAAGGTCAAGACCTGCACTTTGCAGAATTGCCTGAGCGTTAAGCAGCGACTGGCGTGTCTGTTCCTTGATGCCGCCTTCTGGAAATGCGCCCGTAGCAGGGTTGATGGGAAGCTGTCCCGACAGGAAGTAAGTCATTCCATTGGCGGCGATGCCTTGGCTGTAAGGACCGATGGCCGCTGGTGCTGCAGGTGTATTCAAAGCTGTTTTCATAGTTCTTTTGATGCTTTTTTAATTAAAAGGTTATTAATTGGCGCGAAATTAATAAAAAATGTCGAAAAACAGTGTAACTTTGTGCCAAGAATTACGACAAATGTCAGAGATACACAAGAAAGTAAAATATCAAACTATTAATATTATGAAACGATTCATCATCGTTGCGATTGCAGCATTGTCATTGTCAATCAACGCCGTCTCACAGCCCCCAAAGCACGAATTCCGCGGTGCGTGGCTTCACATCATCGGTCAGGGGCAGTATGCCCGACAATCAACCGCAGAGAACCAGGAATATCTCATCGGGCAGCTCGATGCCCTGCAACGTGCCGGATGCAACGCCATCATCTGGCAGGTGCGTCCACAAGCCGATGCCGCCTACCCCAGTGAACTGGAGCCTTGGAGCCGATGGCTCACAGGCACGGCCGGCGAAGCACCCGACCCCATGTGGGACCCACTGCAATTCATGATCGACCAGTGCCATAAACGTGGAATGGAACTGCATGCATGGATCAACCCCTACCGCGTCACGAGCGGAAAGGACGACAAGCCGGCCCAAGGACACGTCTATTACAGTCATCCTGAATGGTTCGTGCAATATGCCGACGGCAAAATTTACTTCGACCCGGCACTGCCCGAGAGCCGCGACTTCATCAACCTTGTCGTGGCAGATATAGTGATACGATATGATGTCGATGCCATACACATGGACGACTATTTCTACCCCTATCCTGTTCAAGGACATGAGTTCCCCGACTCCGCATCTTTCGCAACCTATGGCAAGGGATGGGGCAACATCGGCGACTGGCGACGGAACAACGTGGACATGCTCATCCAGCAGCTACACCACACCATCAAGGGTATCAAGCCGTGGGTGCAGCTGGGCATCAGCCCATTCGGCATCTGGCGCAACAAGAGCAGCGATGCCAACGGCAGCGACACCAACGGACTGCAATGCTACGACGCACTGTATGCCGACTGTCCTCGATGGACCGCATTGGGATGGGTCGATTACATGGTTCCGCAGCTTTACTGGGAACTCGAACACAAACTCGCCAGCGACCTCACCCTCTCCTACTGGTGGAATGACCGGGCCAACGGCAGACACATGTACTACGGACAAAGCGTGAACAACGTGATGACCCATCGCGACATTGCCGACGACGGCGGCGACACTCTCAACACCACCCAGCTCGATCACAAGATGCGCATCATGCGTAAGCTGCCCAACGTGCATGGCGTGACATGGTGGCCAGGATACTCCGTTTCCGGCAACTTCCATGGGGTGCTCGACTCCCTCACGACGACACACTGCTCCGCTCCGGCACTGATTCCAGCCTACACATGGCTCGACACCGTTTCGCCCGATGGGGTGACAAATGTCCAAACGAAGAAAACAGGGAAAGACACCATCGAAATCTCATGGTCGGCACCAGTGGCCGCCGACCCCATGCAGCAGGCCGTGCGCTTTGCCGTCTATCGGTTTCCCAAAGGTAACGACATCAATATCGATGATGCCGGTTCACTGATAGCCATCACGGGAGAGACACATCTCACCATCACAGAGCCAAAAGGACGCTGGACTTACGCCGTCACCGCCATCGACCGATGCTGGAACGAAAGCCACCCCACCACCCCGTAATATCAATAAGAACGTCATATCGCAAATAGAAAATAATTACATAACGAAGTATTGTGAAAACTTTCTATAAAACTTGTCCATTTAAGAAAGAAGTAGTACTTTTGTGGTGATTCCAGTCGCATTGTTTTTTGCACTGTAGTCAAGACATTTTTATTAATAGCGGAAGACGTTTTGCGATGCCTTAGAGATAATAAACTGCACAATGTCCTCACGTTTTCTTGCCCTTTTGTTTTATTGCTGAGGAGGACCAGCAACTGACAAATGTTTTTTGCCCATGAAACCAAAATTATTACACCTGAAAAGGGTTGCCTTGATGCTGCTGCTGATTATGTCCATATCGACAGCTAGTGCCTATAGTTTCAAGTCTAATGGCATATACTACAACATCACCTCCTCGACTAATATGACAGTCTGCGTGACGTATTCTAGCAAAACTAATAACGATTACTCAGGTATAGTTGACATTCCTAATAGTGTCACTTACGATGGAAAAAACTACACAGTAACTGCTATCGGCGAATATGCATTCACCGGATGTACTAGTCTAACGAAAGTACAAATAACTTCTAAATATCTAACCACCATCGGTTCTTACGCATTCTCGGGTTGTAATGGTCTGAGCACCTTCGTTTTTCCAAAACAGGTTACCTCGGTAGGCAATTATGCTTTTTCTGGCTGCTTCGGGATTTCAGAGATTTCTTTCCCATTCGCTGCAACCCAAATATGGTTAGGCTATGGTTGCTCGAAAGGTGAACAAAAAGGACTATTTGAAGACTGCTTATTGGAAAAAGTCACTATTGACAGAGAACTTAATTATTATATAAATTCCAAATATGGCTATTCACCCTTTGCAAATCAGGGTTTTCTCGAAGAAATTGAGTTTGGTGAAGATGTTGAATACATTCCAGGAAATGTTTTTTATGGCAATACTGCTATCACTTCGTACACTGTGCCAAGCCATATTACACAATTAGCAAATTACGCTTTTAATGGTTTTACAACCGCAAAACACATCATTATCAATGAGGGCACAACAGCTATAAGCAATTATGCCTTCAGCGGTTGCAAGAATCTCAAGAGTTTTGATATTCCATCAACCGTAACAACCATTGGTGAAGGTGCATTTGCCGGAAGTGGTTTAACATCGATTGTGATACATCCGGGTATCAAATCCATTGGCAATTCTGCTTTCAACAGTTGTAATTCTCTTTCTCAACTAACTATTGAGGAAAGCGATAACGCTCTGAGTCTTGGTTGTGCTACCGATAGCGAATCAAGCAGTTATTTAGGCCGCGGCTTGTTCTACTATAGCCCACTTCAGTCAGTATTCATTGGCAGGCCGTTGAGTTATAATACGGCTAAAAGATACGGATATTCTCCATTCGCCTACAATGAGACTTTGAAGACTGCTCGGCTCGGTAATCCCGTGACAACGATACAACCTTACCTCTTTGCCAACTGCACTGCATTCACCACGCTCAACTACAACAGCAACTGCAACCCAAAATCAGTTGGAGACTACGCTTTCTGGGGATGTACAAGCCTTACAGAA
>JAGCCU010000029.1 GCA_017651515.1 Muribaculaceae bacterium
AAAAAGCAGTACCTTTGCACTCGCTATTGAAAACAGATTTTCAGCTAGCTTCCGGAGAGGTGGGTGAGTGGCTGAAACCAGCAGTTTGCTAAACTGCCGTAGGGGTAACTCTACCGCAAGTTCGAATCTTGTCCTCTCCGCCTTTGAACAACCGGCCGCATCAGCGGTTGGTTGTTTTGGTATATGGGGCACCGAGCTTACTCGAGCGCCCCATATACCAAAGCAACCAATAGATTGCTATGCAATCGGTTGTTCAAAGGCACCCATGCATTCCACAACCGTCTAAAGGTGGCATTTTCATATTTCTCAAGGCATTTATTGGATTTCGTCTAGATTATCTGTAACTTTGCATTGGTATATTATTCTTTTATAAACCATATGGATCCAACATTCAAAGAGATAAAGAATTGGCAGCTCTTCATCGATAAGTTCGGGGAGAATTACAGTATGCATGATGCCGTAGTTAAGCGTTTCGACCTGAACGAGGACGAACTGACCGTGGTGATCAATACTGTTTATGATATAGACGATGAGAGCGTTTATGACCTGACTTTCAAGTTTTCCCATCTAGTCAGCATTGAGATGGATTGTGAACTGGGAGACGATTATGTTTGGGGTATAGATGTTGAGAAGGACGCCAAGTACAAGAATATCTTCAAGTTCAAAATCGAGGATACACAGATCGTCGTAAAGTGCTTTACCATTGAATTAGTGTCCATAACCGAGAGTGAGTCCTTCCGTCGAGGTCTATATCTGTTGGAAGATGAAGATGTAAGTCCAGAGAATGCAAAAATAATGTGGAGATCATAATTGCTTAACCGCTATGCTCCATAACCGACGACTGCTTAATAAGCTAACAACAGCTAATTAGGCAGTTTTTATTTTGCCAAAACCCAATCTGTTGCCATACTGTTGTCATAAAAACATAATGATGCTTCTTGCAGAAGTAGCCCACCACCGCAATCGCGTCATCAGCCTCCTCCTGTTCCAAGACCAGGTTCTGCGACCACGCAGCCATCGCCACACCGATTAGACACATGAAGAGATAAAACTGTTTCATATCTTATTCTGATAATTGCTCAACAAAACAGAACTGCCATGCCTCCCACCAGGGTCATCGCCAGCAGCAGGGTCATCAGTTTCTTTGTCATGTTCATATCTAATCTTGATTTAAAATCATATTGATGATGGCATTGATGTCAGCGATGTTAACCTCGCCGTCGCCGTTCACGTCACCTACCAGTGTATTGCCATCCTCGCCGGGAGCATGGCCGTGGCCGCTGCTACCACCGTTGATGATGATGTGGATTACGCTGTTGGCATCGGCAATGTTGATCTCGCCGTCGCCGTTCACGTCCCCGGGAATCGAAAAATCAACACCCACGATCTGATAGAACTTTTGCCATCCCGTGTGATTCTTGTATTCCTCCAGTGATTGATATGGCACATAGAGGGTTGCTATATCGTAGGCGAAAGAGGGGTCCTGCACATACTCAGGAGGTGTCGTCGCCTTGCATATGACAGTAGCCAACGAATCACACTGGTGAAAGGACTTGTTGCCAACCGAGACTACATGCTCTTGAATCGTCAGTTTCTTCATACTACTACAAGCGATAAACGCTTCGTCCCCAATCGTGGTTAAAGACTGAGGCAAAACAATCTCTTCAAGACTGCGGCAAACAGCGAAAGCGGCATAGCCAATTTGGGTTACCGAGTCGGGAATTCTCAATTCCTTAAGCTTGTAGCAATACAGGAATGCATAGTCGCCAATAGTCTTGAGTGATTCAGGTAACGTAATGTGAGCCAAGTTGACGCAGTTATAGAATGTGCTTTCATCCAACATTTCTATCGACTTGCCAAGCTCCACATCGGTCAATGCATAACATTTCTGAAATGCACCAACACCAATGGTCCTTACCTTGTCAGGGATAATGACACTGGTCAAATTTGAGCATTCGCCAAAGGCCTGTGGCCCGATAAATACGAGAGAGTCCGATAAGTGGAGCTCGACGAGTGATGTGTCGTTGAGAAACGCGCTCCTGCCTATTGAGTCCACAGCATTTCCCAAGTCAACAAACGACAGCATGGGGCAATTCTCAAAAGCGCCATCGCCGATATATGTCGATGCGTTATCGATGGTTACTGTTTTAAGCTGCTGGCAGTCCATGAAAGCGCAGAAACGCACCTGCTTCACCTTGTTGGGAATGGTTACAGTTGGCAACATCCAGCATGACCTAAACGCCCAGCGACCAATCGTTGTAAGCGATTCAGACAGATGCAGGTCAGTCAGTTCGATGCATTGCGAGAATGCATATTCACCAATAGTCGTCACACCGTCGCCCATATTGACGCGCTCTAAATGTTCGTCCTGAAAAAAAGCCGATGAGCCGATAGTGGTTACAGAATTCGGTATGTCAATTTGCTTAAGGTTGAAGCACCATTGAAACGCATAATCACCAATGGATGTCACATGGGGAGGAATCGTGACACCAGTAATATTCATATTTTCAAACGCATAGGCCCCAATTGCTGTGACCAAATAGGTCTTTCCGTCGATGACCACTTCGTCAGGAATGATCACGTTGCCAGAATAAGCGCCACGAACCACAGTCAAAGTGCTATCACTGCTATAGTCGTAACTGATGCCGTCAACCGTGAATGCCTTGCAGACCGGCGGTACGACCAGCATCACGGCTGCGAGCAGGAAATATGTAATTCTCGATGTCTTCATATTCGTGTCAATTGTTGAAGTGTCTGAGTATTATTTGGAAAGTTCCATGGCGAGTCTGAAGCCCAAGAGGTTGCCGCCCTCAAAGGGCCATTCATAAGTGTGTCCACGGCTGGCGCAGCAGCACTCGTTACCATCATCGGCAAAACTGCCTCCTCTTGTGACACGTTTGTCTCCCGTTTCAGGCCCTGTGGGATTGGTCTGCGGCTCAGCGCTGTAGGGGCCGAACCAGTCCTGACACAATTCCCTGACGTTTCCGCCCATGTCATACAGTCCCAACTCGTTGGGCAGCAGCAGGGCAACGGTCTGCGGTCCATTCAAGCCGCCGCCTTGCCAGTGATTGGCATTGTCCTCATTCCATGCCACCTCATTGAGGTATCGACTGCCGGGATAGCGATAATGCTTGCTGCGGTTACCGCCACGGGCCGCAAACTCCCACTCGGCCTCGGTGGGTAGGCGGAAGGTGAGACCCGTCATCACGTTCAGCCGGGCGATGAACTCCATGCATTCGTCCCACGACATCTTTTCGACAGGGCCTAGCGGATTAATGAAGTTATCATATTGGTCAACGTAGCTAGGATTGTAGCCCATGACCGCTGTCCACAGCTCCTGCGTCACTTCGGTCTGGCCGATGCTGTAACTCGACAGTGTCACCTCATGGACGGGTTCGGGAATTTCATTACCATTCACGCCACTCACACCTTGCTCCCAGGTGTTGCCCATCATGAAGGTGCCACCCTCGACAGGCATCATCTTGAAGGTCACATCGCCTACGGTGCACTCCTTGCCCACTCTCACGAGAACCTCAGCCTGCAAGTCGCTCTGGTCATCCCAAATGGTAATGGTCGCAGTGCCTGACCACATGGCAACGATATATAACGTTGTATTATCAATATACCAGGCGGCGACATTCTCATCTGAGCTTTTTGCATGATACGACCCTTTGCCGTTAGTAATCGACACCGTTGCCACATGCCCTTCAAACATTTCCACGTTATCCTCGCTCACGCCCAGCGCCACGGGGAGCGAATCCCTTAAAGCCAAGCGCAGCCCGTTATCTGTTCTATCATAGTTACTGTATAAGCTGCGCACCGTCACTCTACAATCTGTGTCCGTGGCATAACAGCTGCCTCCCCTGATGACACAATTATTATCGCCGTCTTGTGTAATTGGATTTTCGGGGTCAACTTGAGCTTCGCCGCTGTATGTGCCATACTTGTCTTGGCACATTTCCTCCCCC
>JAGCCU010000030.1 GCA_017651515.1 Muribaculaceae bacterium
GAGATTGTGCTTTGTCGCGGTCAATAATGTCAAGTGAGTTGCGCTCGTGGAGTGCCTTAGTGAGTCCCATGTCGCGGATTGTCATCGAGCCTCCCCAAGTCACGCTGCTGCCATCGGCAATCATGCTTGATACTTTCTCCACTGCTTGTGCTGTAGTAGTACAGTAGAATGCTTCGATATGGCGCCGTTTCAAGTTCTTGATGATCTTTTCGGCTAGTAGCTCATTGCGTTTGTCGATAGGTGTCATAATTGTTGAAGTTGGTTTATGGATACTTGATATTGTGCTTTTTGAACTGCTCAATGTCAATTGCTTTCAAACCACAGTTATCAAGAGTGCGAAACTCGTTGTGGTCATTGATGTAGAGTCGTTGTGATGGTTTGAAAGCAGTATTGCCCAGCGCATCTTCTTGTTTAAACAGGTTTGCACTAATACCGGCAAGATCAAGCAATGTATGGAAAGTGACCATTCCAGTGGAAATCGACTGCGTAGTGTGAGATGCCAGCGTGTTCCACTTGTCGCCGTGGAGCTCTCTCCACTGAGGTGATGCCCAGATGACGTAAGGCACTCTAAGGTGGTAGTAAGTTGGAATAGGTGATGCGTGTAGGAATCTCCCTCGCGAGTCATCGTAGATGTCTTCGCCGTGGTCACTCGTATAAAGCATCACGGCGGGTATGTTGCATTGTTCAACCGTATTGATTATCTGCGAGACCATATAATCGGTATAGTATATGGTGTTGTCGTAGGCATTTACAAGTTTGTTGCGTTGTGAGGCCATTGCCGATGGGTAATCTATGGGCTTAAACTTAACCATGCTTTCGGGACAGCGGTCGCGATAGTCGAAGTGTGAGCCATAGCAATGCATCACCACTAGCAGTTTGTGACCGCTGTGAATATCGAGCTGTGACTTGAGCAGTTTCACTAGCTCTATGTCAAGAATATTAGCGGTCATAGGTACAGAATCCTTAATAAACTCAACATCTTCAGCTTCACTACCAAGATAGTCGATAAATGAACCGTTGCGGCGTTGGTTGCTAAGATATACTGTGGCATAGCCCGCTTCGTAGAAAGCATTGATTAGCCCTTTCTGGTGGTACAGGCTGTCAAATGAATTCTGGCTTGCGGCAGCGGTAAGTATCATCGGCACGCTCTTGTGAGTGGTGTTGCTCATTGTGATAGCATCAGTGAAGACCAATAACTGAGACGAGTCGCGCAATGCATCAAGTCGTGGGGTAGTGGGACGGCTGTAGCCATATAGCGACATGTTGTCGGCTTTGGTAGTTTCACCCACCACCAAAATATAAATCTCAGGAATGGAATCAGGACGCGTGTCAGAGGCATTGTGGGTAAACTCACGCGATGTGGCCGGATATCGCGCTGAATGAAAATAGCGTGGGAAGCTGAGCAGGAAATTGTATGTGCCATTTATTGGGAAAATGTCGTCCTGGATAGCAAACCTTGGATTTATGAAGTAATTGATGCCAAGTAAGATAAGACCAATGAATGCGATGGCAGCTCCAACTATGCGTTGGTTATGGCGGAAAGCGAAATGAAGTGTCTTCCGATTGCGTATCGACATCACAGCCAGAACCATTCCTGTAACGTAAATAACAACAACAAATATTACCGCAGGATAGAGCTGGATGAGCAATTCATCGGCTTCGGTGAAATTGGTCGTCACTACGTTCAGGAACATATCCACAGCAATCGGAGATTCTCCAAACAGATATAGCAATACAATCTGGAACGCATTGACGAAGATAAACCAGAAAAGCCACCAGAACATCTTGCCAGGCTTGTCTTTCAACGTGAGTGCCATCCAGAACAATCCCAAAGGTAGGATGACATTTATTATGCGAGTGAATAGAGTGGTAGATTCGGTGAATATCATGAAGATATTCGGTAATATCAGCATTACCAGGAATATCCAAAATATGGTATATTGATTTCGAAAAACCTGTTTCATTTCTCAAATCTAAGACTGATAGTATATGTTTCAGCCTGCAAAATTAGTGTAAGGTGAGCGCAAATGCAAATTAATTTGCAATCTGCTTGGCCTCCATATTATTACTTGTGACACTCAACAATGATTTTGAGCTTAATAATCAAAAAAATAGCGTGCAGGACTGCTGCACGCTATTTAAATAAATTATAAAATAGTTATTTCACTTCTTCATAGGATACGTCTTCGGCATCGCCACCATTGCCACCATTAGTTGGACCGGCATTGCCTGCATTGGGATTTGCTCCTCCGAATGGATCGGCGCCACCGAATGGGTTGCCGCCTGGTTGACCGCCTTGCTGTCCGGCAGCTTGCTGATACATCTGCTGGAATAGGTTGTTAAGTTCGGTCGAGGCTTTGTCGATTGCATCGAGGTCCTGAGCCTTGTGAGCCTCTTTAAGCTTGTTGAGAGCAGACTCAATTTGGCTCTTAAGGTCTGAAGGCAACTTGTCGCCAGCATCTTTGAGTGTCTTCTCTGTTTGGAAGATCATTGCATCGGCCTGATTGATTTTGTCGATACGCTCTTTTTCTTTGGCATCGGCTGCAGCATTGGCAGCAGCTTCGTCCTTCATGCGCTGGATTTCAGCATCGCTAAGTCCGCTTGATGCTTCGATACGGATGCTCTGTTCCTTGCCTGTGGCTTTGTCCTTTGCGCTTACGTTCATGATGCCGTTAGCATCTACCTCAAAGGTTACCTCAATCTGTGGAATGCCACGAGGCGCAGGAGCAATGCCGTCTAAGTGGAACTTGCCAAGTGTCTTGCAGTCGCGTGCCATAGGACGCTCACCTTGCAGGACGTGAATTTCCACTTCTGGCTGATTATCTGCTGCGGTAGAGAATACCTGACTCTTGCGAGTTGGGATGGTCGTGTTGGCATCAATGAGTTTTGTCATTACGCCACCAAGAGTCTCAATACCTACTGACAGAGGCACCACGTCAAGCAGCAGTACGTCCTTCACATCACCGCTAAGTACACCACCTTGAATAGCTGCACCTACAGCTACTACTTCATCAGGATTGACGCCCTTTGATGGGGCTTTTCCAAAGAAGCGTTCCACTACTTGCTGGATGGCAGGAATACGTGTAGAACCTCCCACAAGGATTACCTCGTCGATATCGCTGGTGCTCAAGCCGGCATCGCGCAAAGCTTGTTCGCAGGGACGCATTGTTGCTTGAATTAGGTCGTCGCAAAGTTGCTCAAACATTGCACGTGTCAAGGTCTTGACAAGGTGTTTGGGCATACCGTCTTGCTGAGTGATGTATGGCAAATTGATTTCAGTGCTGGTAGAGCTAGAAAGTTCAATCTTTGCCTTTTCGGCTGCTTCTTTCAGACGTTGCAGAGCCATCGGGTCCTTACGCAGATCAATACTCTCTTGTTTGATGAATTCTTCAGCAAGCCAGGTAATAATACGCTGGTCGAAGTCATCACCGCCAAGGTGTGTGTCGCCATTGGTAGATTTCACTTCAAATACGCCATCGCCAAGTTCCAGGATGGAAATATCGAAAGTTCCGCCACCGAGGTCGAAAACTGCAATGCGTTTGTCGCTTTGATCTTTGTCTAGACCATAAGCAAGTGCTGCGGCAGTTGGTTCGTTGACGATTCGCTGCACCTTTAGTCCGGCAATCTCACCGGCTTCCTTAGTAGCCTTACGTTGTGAGTCGTTAAAGTAGGCAGGCACTGTGATGACAGCTTCGTCAACGGTAGTTCCAAGATAGTCCTCAGCAGTCTTTTTCATCTTTTGCAGAATCATTGCCGAAATTTCCTGCGGAGTATATTGGCGAGAGCCAATCTCTACGCGTGGCTGGTTGTTACCATTGTTCACAACCTTGTAAGGCATGCGCTCTACATCTTTAATGACATGGTCAAAAGACTCGCCCATGAAACGCTTGATGGAGAACACGGTACCCGTCGGGTTCATGATGGCCTGTCTCTTTGCGGGATCTCCCACAATACGTTCGCCATCGCCACCATCTTTGAAAGCTACTACCGATGGGGTAGTGTTGCGGCCTTCGCTGTTAGGTATAACTACAGGGTTCTTACCCTCAAGAACTGAAACACACGAGTTGGTGGTTCCAAGGTCAATACCAATAATTTTTCCCATAATAAATCTATAGTTTTAATTGTTAATATTCGATTATAATAGTTGAGCGTTTGCTTCAACCTTATGACATTATGCAAAACCTGTGCCATTTATTATTGAATGTGCCAACTTCCTATTTTATGCCACTATGTCATTTATTTGTTAGTGTACTTGTGCCATAATTATGACATGTGTGACACATTTCTTTATAAAAAAATTATGGTTGTTATAAAATAATCGCTAACTTTGCCATCAGAATATTTCTATTAACCATTAAACAATTTAGACAAATGGCAAAACCTTATGTAATTGGTATCGACATGGGCGGTACAAACACGGCGTTCGGTATCGTTGATGCACGTGGTAACGTAATTGCAAGTGATTCAATCAAGACTGGTAAGCACAGCAACTTTGATGACTATGTTGACGACCTCTATGAGGCCATCACCCGCATCATTGATGCAGCAGATGCCAAAGACAAAATCAATGGTATAGGCATTGGCGCTCCTAATGGAAACTACTATACTGGCATGATTGAGGGTGCTCCCAATCTGCCTTGGCCATGTCCAATTCCCCTAGCTGACAAAATCAGCAAGAAATTCGGCATTCCATGTATAGTTACCAACGATGCAAATGCTGCTGCAATTGGTGAGATGACCTATGGTGCGGCTCGTGGTATGCGTGACTTTATAATGATTACCCTGGGCACAGGTGTTGGTAGCGGTATCGTGGTAAATGGACAGCTAGTGTATGGTCACGATGGCTTTGCCGGTGAATTAGGTCATGTGATCATGAAACGCAACAATGGACGCCAGTGTGGCTGCGGTCGCACAGGTTGCCTTGAAGCTTATTGCTCGGCTACTGGAGTTGCCCGCACTGCCCGCGAATTCCTTGAAATCCGCTCCGATGAGTCGAAACTACGCGAACTCGATGTGGATCAGATTACCAGCAAGGACGTGTTTGATGCTGCTATGGCTGGAGACAAGCTTGCAAAAGAAATCTTTGACTATACCGGTACAATCCTAGGTGAGGCGCTTGCCGACTTTGCGGCATTCTCCAGTCCTGAGGCTTTCGTGATTTTTGGCGGTTTGGCAAAGAGCGGCGAACTTATCATGAAACCCATTAAGGAGGCTTACGACAAGAACGTGCTTCCAATCTTCCGCGGCAAGGCAAAGATCGTGTTCAGCGAGATGAAGGAAGCAGATGCTGCCATCCTTGGAGCTTCTGCTCTGGGTTGGGAAGTCAAGGATGCCGATTGATTCGTTATACAGATTAATTCTTTTTCCTCCAAAATATCATGGAACGAGGAAAAATAATATGTGAAACGCTGAAAGGTATCCGTCAGGAGATTGCCCAGGCTAACGAAATTGACTATTCGCCAACACAGTGCCGGCACGAGGGAGATTGTGCCGGCACATGCCCGAAATGCGAAAGTGAAATGCGATGGCTTGAAGGTCAGTTGCGCCTGCGTAAATCTTTGGGCAAGGCTGTGACAATAGCAGGTTTGAGCCTGAGCCTGGCGTCATTATCGTCTTGTACTTGCTCTTCTTTTCACCAAAGACCAGAAGGTGATGTCCCTATGGATACGACCGAGGCTCAATGCGATACGTTTGAGACTGGAGAGGTGAATGTCAACGAGTTCCAGCGAGCTGCTGAACCTGCTGTGATTGATGGCGTGACTCAGCCCGAGGATCCTAACGACAATCGCGATATTTCACCAAAATGATGAGTGAAGTGCTGACCGCACCACTTATTGGCATTAGTCGTCACCGTCTTGCTACTGATGGCAAGGGGGTGACGACTTTAGTTGCGTTTCATGGTTGCCCATTGCGTTGCAAGTACTGCCTTAATGACCAATGTCATGACACGGAGAAAATATTTCGCGTCGTTACTCCGTCTCAGTTGCTCGATGAACTGATGATTGACAATCTCTACTTTCTTGCCACTGGCGGCGGTGTGTGTTTTGGTGGAGGAGAACCCTTGCTATACAGTGACTTTATCCAAGAGTTTTGCAAGATAAAAGTGCCTGAGTGGAAGGTGACGCTGGAAACGTCGCTAAACGTACCATTGCAACAGCTGGTGCGCATAAAGCCCTATGTCACTCAGTACATCATCGACATTAAAGATGTAAACTCCGATATTTACCAAAGTTACACTGGTGTAAACAATGTTATAGTTCTTGACAACCTGCAGTGGCTGTTGAGTGAGGGATTGTCCGAACACATTGTCGTACGAGTACCGCATATTCCTGATTACAACACCGAAGAAGATGTCGCTCGCAGCAAATCTATTCTTACTGAAATAGGTGTCGTCCACCTTGATGAGTTTGCATATAAGAGGTGATTAGAAATCTTTCCCCTAATAAAGAAAAATCTCAATTTCTTTAATTGACGGGCTTATAAATCGGGATTTTTATCTATATTTGTAGCGAATAATATTATAAACCTTTTATTATGAAGTGCATTGGATTGTTTTTATTGTCAATCATGCCTTTGTGTGCAATGTCTCAAGAGTTTGTAACACGAGGAATGAGTGTGGAAGAAATAGTTCCAGAAAACTGCGAAGTGCAGACTGCCACGGGAGACCTTAACAAGGATGGTCTTGCCGACGTGGTGGTACTTGCCACATCAAAGAATGAGGAAAATATGAAAGTGCGTGACGATGGCTATACATATAACTTTAATCAGCCTGTCCTTGCAATATATTTTGCTACTCCAAGTCGTGGCTATGAGTTTTGGAAGAAGTATGAAGATATAATACCTTATTCTGACAGCGAAGTGTTATTTATAGAAGTAAGCATCAGTGTGACTGATCGCGGTGTTCTCAAGATTGACACAGGCAGCTTTGCGAGTGCAGGAAGTTGGAGCAACTCAAACTATACTTACCTTTTCCGTTATCAACAAGGTGATTTCTACTTGATAGGCAGTGAGCAGAGCGAGATGGCCCGTAACACCGGAATAGAACAGAAGGTCAGCAATAACTACCTTACGCACAAACGTCTTTCCACAATGCGCAGCGTCATGGCCGACGTTCATGTAAAGCCAACACAGCGTTGGAGCAATTTGCCTCGAGAACCTCTTAAACGTCTCGGCAGTTTTACCTTAGATTAAATTTTTTAGAATATAAATCATAAAAACTTGAATGCGATGAAAAGACTATTGCTTGTTACACTGATGATTGCCTGTCTTGCAGACGCTTGGGCATGGAAACCTACATTCATAGGACACCGTGGGTGCTATAATGGGGTGATGAACACTGAAGAGGCTTATATCAACGGCGTGGAGATATATGGTTATCAAGGTCTGGAATGCGATGTTCGCGTGACGAGCGACGGATACTATGTCATTAGCCACGACGAAACTACCAATGCCGTGGGTGGTAACCTTACCGTTGCCAGCTCGACCCTGGCACAGCTCCAGGCTGAGACCTACACCCAGACGCGTGGCGGTGTGACTTATACAGGTCATATTTGTACTGTGGCTGAGTATCTTGACATTTGTGCGGAGAAAGACGTGATACCAGTGATTGAACTCAAATGGACAACCGGTATAAACAACAACGACATGAGTAAGTTCCCAGGACTAGCCGCACTCATTGAAGAGAAGGGGTTGACTGATAAAGCGTTCATTCTTACATCGATGCGTAATTCGTTGGAGTATGTGCGAACCAATTTCCCGTCACTCAAATGTCAGTTCCTGTGTAATAGCAACTGGGAAACATATTTCGATTGGATTGTACAGTGGGGGCTTATGCCGAGCATTGAAGCAGGCTGTTTCGACAAATACACTGTAAAGAGATTCCACGACAAAGGTATTGAGGTTGCCGTATGGACAGTGAACTCTATCGCCAACTACAACCTCTATGGTGAGATGGGCGTGTCGATGATGACCTGCGACTACCTGATGCCAAGTGAAATGCCTGACCTTGCCGACATCGACTGGGATGCGATTCAAGAACCCCTTTCACCTCTAGATATAACTATTGAACCGATATTTGAATATACTCGTGAGTTGGGAAACTTACCCGCTAATTTCCCCTCAGGACTTGATACCGACAATTCTCCGTACAAGTCGGCTCAGCAGGCAGCCATAACCGAAGACGGCGTTTTCTATGCAAATAATTACACTACGAGCAAACTGGTTATTCTTAATCCCGATGGTTCGATGAGTGAAGCTCAAGGCACCAGCAGTCATGGAATATGCTTTGATGCTGCCGGCAACTTGATTCAGCGAAATGATGGCATTACATCTACACCCAACAAGATTATTATCTACCCGGCAGGCGACATTACTGCAACTCCTGTTGAAGTTGACATTGAACTTGAAGAATCTGGACAAACCAATTTTATCAGTGCTATAGGAGATGTTATGAGCGCTGACGGTGGAATCGTTTACCACTTCCAGAACGGGCGTAGTTATGTGACTCTGGTGAAAATTGCTAACGGAGAATTCCAAGGAGTGGAAACTACGAGTGCCACATCATTTGCTAGCTCAACGGCAGGTGTTATCTTCCCAATTGATGACGATCCTTATCATTTCATTTATCAGGTGCGAAATCAGGGGTATAACCTGTTTGATCATTCCGATAAAGGAAAGTATATAACTGGTTCTCTCAATACTACGCCTCCCAATAGCAACACATCTATCGGTGGCGCCTTTTTCAAGCTTGACGGCCACGACATGTTCCTCTATACAAGCGGCACAAACTACAATGGTGGTTTCACAATCAGAGACATGAGTGCCAATGGCGAAGTGTTGGCGACATTGCCTCCGATGGGCTCTGGAGGTTATTCAGCCAACCCCTCATGTGGTTCTTTCTTCCGCGTAGTACCGCAACGCGATAAATGTGTGAAGATTTATGAATATACGATGGGGAACGGTTATGCTGCCTATAACGTTTATACCGATGATTTTTATACTGGAATAGACGAGGTGGTCGAAAAGCAGCCTATGCGTCCATCAGATGACAACTATTATGATGTGACTGGACGCAAATATAAAGCCGGCAATCTTCCTGCAGGCATATACATACACAATGGTGAGAAAATTCTCGTAAAATAATTTGAAATCTGAGGATTGTTCAGATAAAAGTATGAAATATATATTAGGTATTGAATCTTCTTGTGACGATACGTCGGCTGCGGTGATCGACGAAAGGGGAGTGCTGCTTTCTAACGTTATCGCTAGCCAGAAGGTGCACGAAGACTTTGGAGGTGTGGTGCCCGAGCTTGCTTCTCGGGCACACCAACAAAACATCGTTCCTGTCGTGAGCGAAGCAATACGTCAGGCGGGCATTGACAAGAATGCACTCAGTGCGATTGCCTTTACTCGTGGACCTGGTTTGCCTGGGTCACTTCATGTGGGTACGAGTTTTTCCAAAGGACTGGCGCTGGCACTCGATGTGCCTTTGGTGGATGTCAATCATCTCCATGGCCACGTGTTGGCACATTTCATAAAGGAAGACATTAATACCCCGGTGCCGGAGTTCCCGTTCTTGTGCCTGCTTGTTTCAGGAGGAAACTCGCAGATTGTCCGTGTCGATGCGCCGACTGAAATGGAGATTATTGGGCAGACAATAGATGATGCCGCCGGTGAAGCCTTCGACAAATGTGCTAAAGTAATGGGGCTTCCGTATCCTGGAGGACCGATCATCGACCGTCTTGCTTCTGAAGGAGATGCAAAACGCTTTCGTTTCTCCAAGCCGCATATTGATGGATATAATTATAGTTTCAGCGGACTAAAGACTTCGTTTCTCTACACCTTGCGCGATGCATTGAAGGAAGATCCTGACTTTATTGAGAAGAATAAGGCCGATTTGGCTGCTTCGCTACAGAAAACCATCGTTGATATTCTTATGGATAAGTTCACCAAGGCTATCCGTGACACTGGAGTGAAAACGATAGCCATTGCAGGCGGCGTGTCGGCTAACTCCGCTGTACGCAATGCCGTGGCAGAATATGCTCGACGCCATCGCTTGACGGCATTCATCCCCAAACGCACATTTACCACCGATAATGCCGCCATGATAGCTGTGGCAGGGCTTTATAAGTATCTCGCAGGTGATTTTTGCGACATTACTGCACCTCCATTCTCTCGTGTAATCATATAAGGTGAAAAAAAATGAAATACAACATTATAGCTATTGGTGATGAATTGCTGATAGGGCAGGTGACCGATACTAATTCGGGCTGGATTGCCCGACATCTTTCTCCTTATGGCTGGAAACTTCAGTCGGTTCAGGTCGTTGCCGACGATGCAGTAGAAATCAAACGTGCTATCGACATTGCATTTCATCAGAGCGATGTCGTGCTTATGACTGGCGGCTTGGGACCCACGAAGGATGATATCACTAAGCCGACGTTGTGTAAGTATTTTGGTGGAAAAATGGTTCACGACGATGAAGTGGCCAGACAGGTTGAGTGGGTTGTTGAACAGCGACATTTGAAACTCAACGACTACACTCGTGCCCAGGCAATGGTGCCTTCTTCTTGCCGGGTTATACAGAACGAGGTTGGCACAGCTCCGCTCATGTGGTTTGAACGCGATGGAAAGGTGTTGGTTTCGATGCCTGGAGTGCCGTTTGAAACCGAGACGATGATGCAGCGCAAGGTCATATCACAACTGTTATGCCATTTCAACAGTGATGCTGCCATTGAACACCATACAATGGTAGTCATCGGTATAATTGAGTCCTTGCTAGCCATGAAATTAGACACATTTGAGCG
The DNA here is from genome assembly GCA_017651515.1 of Muribaculaceae bacterium. Taxonomy (GTDB): domain Bacteria; phylum Bacteroidota; class Bacteroidia; order Bacteroidales; family Muribaculaceae; genus Sodaliphilus. Next base: position 10,806 of record JAGCCU010000030.1, read on the forward strand.
AGAATTGCCTGGCAGTATTCATTTGGCGTATTTGCCACAGGGCGGATATATCAAGCTTCGTTTGACAGGGATGTCCGACAGTGCTGATGCCTTGGCTCGTGAGATGAAGGTTCAGGTCAACAAACTGCACGACATACTGGGCGATGCCATCGTATGCGATGAGGATAAGCCATTGTCGGCCATCGTAGGGGACATTCTTCGTTCTAAAGGGTTGACACTTGCCACTGCCGAGAGTTGTACAGGCGGCAATATTGCACACGAGATTACTTCAATAGCCGGCAGCAGTGACTATTTCGTAGGCAGCGTGGTTAGCTATGCCACTCGTGTGAAGACTGATGAACTGAATGTCAGCCAGGCCGATGTGGATGAGTTTACCGTAGTAAGCGAACCGGTGGCTATTCAGATGGCAGAAGGTGTGGCTAATTTGCTTAAAACCGATTGCTCTGTTGCCACAACGGGTGTGGCCGGTCCTACAGGCGGCGATGAGACCAATCCAGTTGGAACCGTATGGATTGCTGTTCACGTCAAAGGCAAAACACGTGCCGTGCGTAAGCACTATCCAGGAGAACGTGTCAGAGTGATCACTCGTGCCACTATCGATTCACTGTTGATGCTGCTGGAAGCAATTAATAGTTAATAGTAAACGAGTTAACAAGCATAGTGTAGCTTGTGGCTCGCTGCTAGAAGATGCTGGTGATTGTGCCCATGATGCATCCGAGCAATGCACCGAGCCACACGATGGCTCGAAGTTCCTTGTGCATGACGTCGAGGATGATGCTTTCCACTTCGTCCATGTCCATCTCCTGGATGCGGCGTTCCACCATGTTGCTGATGTTCACTGCTTCAAGAATCCGCGGCAGGCGAGATGTGATCACGTAGCGATAGAGATTGATGAGGCTCTCGCGCAGCTGCTCAATCTGCGTCTCGTGTTCGCCGATAATGTCTTTCATGCTCTGGTCGCTGAACTTTGTGGCAGTGTCTGTGACAAGTTGGCTGACCATCGCGGGAGCCTTTTCGCGTAGCACTTCGTTGATGTGGCTTGCCATTAGTTTCTCCATTGGTGAAGTGACCAGCTCCAGCAGGTGGTCGGCACCAAGTTTGCCGGCTAATGAATAGCGTGTTTTTTCTATTACGTGCTCACATGCCATGTGGGCAATGGCTGTACCAACTTTGCTGTCGGCAAGGCTGTTGCTGACCATGTGTGACACCTCATCGGTCACATTGTCACGAAGTGCGGCAAATTCATCCTCGGTGAACAGATTGGTGGCGAACGCTTCGAGCGATTCGTCATCGTTACGCAGGGTGTCGATGTATTTGTCGAATGCTTCCCGCATCTTTTCGAGCAGTTCCTCACTCATCAACGTGCGTTCCAGCACGTCCTGGTTCATCAGGTTGTCGCTTATAGCCTTGCCGATGGCACCTGCAATGCGGTCTTTCTCCTTGGGGATTATGCCAGGAGTGAACGGTATGCGCCAGCCCCCGATGTGGTAGGGGCGGTGTGGCTTGAAAAGCATGCGTATTGCTATGTCATTGGTGATGTAACCAATGACTGCGCCTACGGCGGGACCAATAAAGAATGAATACATGTCAGTCTATTTTATATTTTGTCATTGTACTGCAACAACCGTGCCAACCGGCGAGTCGCCGGTCACAAATGAGGCAATACGCCTATTTGGCGTAGATGCCAATCCACACTTTCCCACAACATTTCCTTTAGTTGACCTTTTCTTGGTTTTATGTAGTTATTATCTTTGTGCAAAAACAATGAAGGATAGAATTGTAAAGAAATATATCGATATGTTAACCAATGTGAACTTTTAGAACACTTGGAACAACTGTAACAGATGTAACAGATGGAACAGTTGGAACTCCTTGTGCTTGCCTGATTTAGGTTGACTGTTTTGTCAGTCTTATTCCTTTTAAAAGTTGACTCGGTTAAACTTATC
>JAGCCU010000031.1 GCA_017651515.1 Muribaculaceae bacterium
CCTAGGAACGTGTTGACCAGCTTGTTTACGTCTTCCACATCCACAATTCCGCTTCGGTCAATATCGGGCTGATTGATATCTGGAAGGATTTTCTTGAACACACCCCAGTTGGGATCTTTTTTGTATTTATTCACTGAAGCAGACGGCACATAAAGCACACAATTCTCCAAATCAACGCCATTAAACTGCCCCGTATTGATAAACACCACGTCAGATGGATTTTTCACCTGGCAATGGATTTCACGCAAATACTTACATTGGGAAAACACGCCACCAATCATTCTCCTGAGCGCAGGGCCTATAGTCACAGTTTCCAAAAGGGTACAATTGGCGAATGAAGCCTGCAACACCTTGAGCGTTTGCGGCAACACAATGTGCGGAATTTTAGAATACTTGAAGGCATCATGACCTATTTCCTTCAATCCCTCCATCATTATCAGTGATTTCAGACGATAACTGAAATAGAACGTTCCAGTAGGTATCACCTCTATTCCCTTACCAACATAGATTGATTCCACGTAAGGGAACGGGCGGTCAGTGTCAATCAAATGTGAAGTATCAAGGGATTTAACTGTGTTCGGTATATACACATCCGTTATATAAGAGCAATAGAGAAAAGCCGAAATGTCTATTGTGGTCACCGACGACGGTATTTCTATTGTAGAAGCATTACATCCTGCAAAAACAAATGGTTTGATAGCAGTTACTCCTTCTGGGATTTTTAGGTTTTTCAACGTGTCGCCATTAACCAGCATCGTGCGAGCTCGATATAGCGGATTATCATAGACCGATATGAAATCTATATCACACCACTTTCTTATATTTTTGACGTTTACACTTCTCATTGAGTTGCACTCATCAAAAGCGAATGGCTCTATTGTATTCAGGTCGGCACCCATTGTAATTCTTTCCAAACCAGAACCGGCAAAAGCCAGAGAACGGATAGCATAGATCTTATCGGGAAGTGTTATTGTCCTCAAACTTTTACAATTGAAAAATGTACTGTTTGATAATTCAGTGAGCGCATTGCCTTTGAATGTAACTGTCGATAGTGAAGCACATTCCGCAAAAGCGCGACTGCCAAGATATGAAACACTTGACGGTATAACCACCTTATTCAGTTTCAAACAGCCATCAAAGGCATTGTCACCTATGGACTTTACCGTGTTTTGCATCGACACCGAAGTGAGAAATTCCGCACCTTGGAATGCTCTAGGAGCAATTGCATCAACCGTATATGTCACACCATCATATTCAACAGTCTTAGGTATGCTCACCGAACCAACATAATTTGGCCAATTGGCTACCACAGATGCGGTTTGGGAACCTGTAGCTTCATAATTAATCCCATTAACGGTAAATGCGCGTGCAGGCAGCACTATGGCAACCACACAGGCAACGATTATGGCTTTAAGAATTCTCATTCTGATGTAACGTATTGAATAACTGCAGGTGAACATTCAGTATTCTATAAATTCAACGCAAATATAGGCATTATATTATAACTTGCCAAGAAAAACGGGTAAAAACCTACTTTGCGATATTAAAACTAGCCATTTTGCAATCGTTTGCACCATTTATTTCTAAAATTGGTTTCACCTATTTATAAAATGGGCTGTTATTTTCACTAATTTTACGTGCACCGAACGAATACTAACGAAAAATCGATATAATCATGAGATTGAAATTCAACCTTAACTATCGCGCTGCCTATGGAGAAAACCTGGTGCTGAATGTGCACACTGGCAGCGGAGATGAACTCCGAAAGCATGCAATGACCACTCATGATGGAGTAGTGTGGTCTTGCGAGATTGAGCCACTCAAGAGCGCTCAATTTGTTGACTATCATTACAGTGTAGAACGTGACGGAGCCGAAGTACGACACGAATGGCTGGTAGTTCCCCATCGTCTGGACCTGTCGGCAACTGCCGCATTGCGTTATGTCATTTTTGACCACTGGAACGACATCCCCGACAACAGTTATCTTTACAGCTCGGCTTTTACCGATTGCGTGGCTTCACGCACTCGCAAAGAAGTGGAAAAAGTTAACTATCCAAGTGCTGTACGCATCAAAGTACGTGCGCCACAACTCCGTTCGGGCGAAAGGCTTGTCTTGGCAGGGCGTGGCAAAGCTATGGGCGACTGGAACCCCATTAAGGCCGTCGATATGGTTGAACACACCTACAACGAGTGGGTAGCGACCCTTGACAGTTCGATACTCGACTCGCAACTGATGGAATTCAAGTTTGCGATTGCCGACCGCGAACACGATGCTGCTCCAATATGGGAAAATGGTGACAACCGCACAATAGCTCTTGTCCCTATCAGCAAGGGTGACGTGTTGGTCTATGAACTCACTCCAGCAACATTCCCACTATATCCCGTTAAGCTAGCTGGCACTGTGGTGCCCATTTTCTCTCTTCGCAGCGAAAAGAGCTTTGGTGTCGGAGACTTCGGTGACCTGAAACGCATGATCGACTGGGTTACAGCAACCGGACAGCGCGCCTTGCAAGTACTGCCTATCAACGACACCACCATCACTGGTACGTGGCAAGATTCATATCCATACAATAGCATCAGCATCTATGCTCTGCATCCGCAGTATATGGACCTCAATCAACTGCCACCGCTGCAGGATGCGCTCAAGGTGACCCAGTTTGAGGAATTGCGCAAGGAATTAAACGCTCTGCCACAAATCGACTACGAACGCGTCAACAATGCCAAGCGCGAATATTTGCAATTGCTTTATGATCAGGAAGGTGCTACAGTGCTCAAGAGCGATGAATACAAAGAATTTTTCGCTGCCAACAAGGATTGGCTGGTACCTTATGCAGCATTCTGCTACTATCGCGACATGTATGGCACAGCCACTTTCAGCGAATGGCCTGACCATCGCACATTCGAGGATGGCGAGCGCGCAGCGATGAGTAATCCACGTGCCAAACTCTACAAGGAAGTAGCATTCTGGTACTTTGTACAGTTCTTCCTTGACAAGCAGATGCGTAGCGCACACGAATACGCACTTAGCAAGCATGTTATTCTCAAAGGTGACATCCCTATCGGCATAAGCCGCGACGGTGTAGAAGCCTGGGTGGAACCTAAATATTTCAATCTCAATGGTCAAGCAGGCGCCCCACCCGATGCTTTTTCAACTAACGGACAAAACTGGGGATTCCCAACGTATAACTGGGACGTGATGATAGCCGACAGCTGCTCATGGTGGGTGAAGCGTTTCCGCAAGATGGCACAGTATTTCGATGCTTACCGTATCGACCATGTGTTGGGATTCTTCCGCATTTGGGAAATACCCATTGATGCCGTACATGGATTGCTTGGACAGTTCTCTCCATCACTTGGCATGAGTGCTGATGAAATTCGCGGCTACGGCCTTAACTTCCAGGAACAGCTGATGACCGAGCCGTTCATTGCCGACTGGGTTATTGACCGTGTTTTCGGACCACATGCCGACTTGGTGCGCAACACCTATGTGGAACACATTCACGATGACATCTACCGTATGCGTCCTGAATTTGACACTCAACGTAAGGTTGAAGCGGCCTTCAAAGGCAAGGACAGCACCGACGATATATGGATTCGTGATGGATTGTACGCACTCATCAGCGATGTGTTGTTTGTTCGTGACCGCAAGAATCCAGGACTGTTCCATCCACGCATCTCGGTACAGCACGACTTCATCTATGAAGCACTGTACGGCAACGACAAGGAAGCATTCAACCGTCTATACAACGATTACTACTATCGCCGCAACAACGAATTCTGGTATCATGAGGCAATGAAAAAGCTGCCAAAGCTCGTTCAGGCCACACGTATGCTCGTATGTGCCGAAGACCTGGGTATGGTGCCTGACTGCGTGGCTTGGGTAATGAACGAACTGCGCATACTTAGCCTTGAAATCCAGTCGATGCCGAAGGATAATAAACTCAAATTCGGCAATCTCAACAACAATCCATATCGCAGCGTAGCTACGATCTCTACTCATGATATGAGCACATTGCGTCAATGGTGGGATGAGGACTGGGAACAGACTCAGCAATACTACAGCAGCGTGATGTGGCGTGGCGATGCAGCTCCACACCCGTTACCTGGTTGGCTAGCAGGAGATATCGTGCGCAATCACCTTACATGTCCTTCTATGCTTTGCCTGTTATCGTTGCAAGACTGGCTGGCAATAGATGAGCACCTGCGCTTGCCCGATGCTGATGCTGAGCGCATCAACATACCCGCTAATCCACGCCACTACTGGCGTTACCGTATGCACATGACCATCGAAGAACTGATGGGTGCCAACAGCTTCAATGCGAAAGTAAAGGATATGATAACCCAAAGTGGACGCAAATGAAAAAAACACTGTTACTGACATTGCTTCTGGCAATGCTCACATCGCTGAACATTATGGCTGGCGATGAAATGAAATATACCCCGCAGGCCACCACGTTCAATGTGGTGACTCTCGGCAATGCCAAAGGCGTAACACTGCGCCTTTACTCAGACGGTCTAGCTGGACAGCCGATTCAGACGGTAGAGATGAAGTCAAAACGTATGAAGGACGGCAATCGTCTTTGGACAGCTGTAGTCAAGGGTGACCAGAAAGGAAAATTCTACACCTTCGACGTGCTGAATGCTGACGGCCGCTACTTGGGCGAGACTCAAGGCATTTGGGCCAAGGCTGTAGCAGTGAACGGCCGCAGGGCCGCAGTGCTGGATATGCGTGAAACCGACCCAGTTGGATGGAATGCCGATGTGCGTCCCACTATCGATGCTCGCGACTTGGTGCTTTATGAGTTGCACCATCGCGACTTCTCCATTGATTCATCTAGTGGTATAATTAACAAGGGTAAGTTCCTTGCGCTCACAGAGCCTCGTGCCATTGAACATCTCAAAAAACTAGGCATCAATGCGGTTCACATCCTGCCGTCGTTTGACTACGCCTCTGTCGATGAGACTCGACTTTCTGACAATCAGTACAACTGGGGTTACGATCCTGTGAACTACAACGTGCCCGAAGGTGGTTACAGCACCGATCCCTATCGCCCAGAGGTACGCATCCGTGAGTTTAAGCAGATGGTTCAGGCATTGCACAGTGCAGGCATAAAGGTCATTCTTGATGTGGTGTATAACCATGTTTTCGACATAGGTGCTAGTTGTTTCCAGCATACTATGCCCGACTACTTCTTCCGTAAGAACGCAGATGGTTCATACGGCAATGGCAGTGGATGTGGCAACGAGACTGCCAGTGAACGTCCGCTTATGCGCCAATACATTGTAGAGAGCACGAAATATTGGGCTGACGAATACCATATCGATGGATTTCGATTCGACCTTATGGGCGTACACGACATCGCCACTATGAACGCCATCCGCAAAGCTTTGCCTGAAGACATCTTCATCTATGGCGAAGGCTGGGCGGCAGGCGGTTGCGTACTGCCTAACGAACAACTCGGAATGAAGAGCAACGTGGCTCAGATGCCAGGCATAGCCGCTTTCAGTGATGACATCCGTGACGCGTTACGTGGTCCCTGGGACGGTGATGACAAGTCGGCATTCCTAGGACGCCAACGTGGATTTGAAGAGAGCATAAAGTTCGGAATCGTTGGTGGTGTACAGCATCCACAAGTAGATATCACTAAAGTAAATTACAGCAACGCAAACTGGGCTACTCAACCCACGCAGATGATTGCCTACGTGAGTTGTCACGACGACATGTGCCTAGTTGACCGTCTCAAAGCCAGTATTCCAGGTATAACTCTCGATGAAGTCATCCGCCTCGACCTGCTTGCCCAAACTGTAGTCATGACTTCGCAAGGCGTTCCGTTCTTGCTTAGCGGTGAGGAGATGTTGCGCACAAAGCTTGGTGTTCACAATAGCTACAATAGTCCCGACAGCATCAATCATCTTGACTGGAAAAACCTTGAGCGCTATCCACAAGTGATGGACTATTACAGCCGACTGATAGCCATGCGTAAGGCGCATCCTGCTTTCCATATGGGTGATGCCGACCTCGTGCGAAAGCATGTCCAGTTCTTGGATGGCGGTAACGGACTGGTGGCATTTGCCATCACTGATGCCAAAGAAGTTGGAGACGACTGGAACAATATTTATGTAGCATTTAACGCTAACCGCGAAGTACGCCTCATCGATGTGCCGAAAGGCAATTACACCGTAGTTTGTAGCGGAGGTATGATAAATGCTTGTTGCGGACTTGGTACAATAAATGGCGGAAAGGTAAGCGTACCGGCACAGTGCGCCCTCATCATCCACGATTAGCACCCGTAAGATTATTCACACATTATTTTAATAAGCAATGAAAAGGTCATTTTTTATAATCGCTTCGATTGCCGCAACTGTCATGATGCAGGCAGCTTCGTTGCAGGTGGACCGCATTGAGCCAACGAACTGGTACGCAGGACTTGATCGCGCTATACCATCGGTACAACTCATGGTTTACGGCCAAGGTATTCGCGATGCCGAAGTTACCACACAATATGCCGGCGTGACAATCGACAGCCTGGTACGTTTAGACTCGCCCAACTATCTGCTCATCTACATGAATACCAATGGTGCCGAACCTGGCACTATTGACCTGAACTTCAAACTGGGCAAGGCCAAGAAAACGGTAAAGTACGAACTTCTCCGTCGCGAAAAAGCAGGACGTGACCGCATAGGCTTCTCTAACGCCGATGTGCTCTATATGCTTATGCCCGACCGCTTTGCTGACGGCAATCCTGCAAACAATCAGATTGCTGGCATGCAGTCCTATACCAACGACCGCTCTAAGCCCAGCTTGCGACACGGTGGAGACATTGAAGGTATACGACAGCATCTGGATTATTTCACCGACTTAGGTGTTACCGCGCTCTGGTTTACACCTGTATTGGAGAACAATTCACCCGATGAGTGGGGACGACAGAGCACATATCATGGCTATGCCACAACCAATTACTACCGTGTGGATCCACGCTTCGGTACTAACGACGATTATCGCCGCCTGATTGATGAGGCACACCAACGTGGGCTTAAGGTGGTTATGGACATGATTTTCAATCATTGCGGTGATTATCACCCATGGCTCAAGGACATGCCCTCACATGACTGGTTCAACCAGCCTGACTACAAGGACAACTATTTACAGACCAGTTATAAACTTACGCCAGTGCTTGACCCATATGCAAGCGAGGTTGATTTGCGTGAGACAGTCGAAGGATGGTTCGTGCCGGCAATGCCCGACCTCAATCATCACAACGTGCACGTGATGAACTACCTTATTCAGAACAGTATATGGTGGATTGAAACCGTAGGAATCGATGGAATACGTATGGACACCTATCCATACGCCTATGCCGATGCAATGGCTCGCTGGATGAAAATCCTGGACCGCGAATACCCAAACTTCAACGTTGTGGGAGAGACTTGGGTTGAAGTACCTGCCTACACCGCTACATGGCAGAAAGACAGCCCCAATGCCAAGCAGAACAGCTATCTCAAGACCGTCATGGACTTCTCCTTCCACGAGAAGGTCGACTCGGCAAAACATGAGACTACCGATGGTTGGTGGCGTGGCTATAACCGTGTATATAACAGTTTGGTATTCGACTACTTGTATAAGAATCCTAGAAACGTAATGGCATTTATCGAAAACCACGATACTAACCGCTTCTTGGAAAATGGACAGGATGTAAAGGCGCTCAAACAGGCTCTGGCTCTGTTACTTACCATTAACCGCATCCCACAACTGTACTATGGTACTGAAATACTTATGAATGGCACCAAGGAAGTTACTGATGGTAATGTACGCAAGGACTTCCCTGGCGGCTTCCCTGGCGACAAACGTAACGCTTTCACTGCAGCAGGACGTACAGCAGCTGAGAATGACATGTTCGACTGGCTGAGTACTGTGTTGCACTGGCGCAAGGACAACAAGTGCATAATCAGCGGCCGGCAAACACAGTTCATCCCGATTAACGGCATCTATGTGATTGCTCGCCGTTTTAACGGACGCGCTGTGATGACAATAGTAAATGGCACGCCCGAGACGCGCAGCATGCCGGTCAAACGATATGCTGAAATTATCGGCGATCATACCGTGGCTACCGATGTGCCGACAGGAACTTCCATCGACTTGACAAACGACATTGCATTGCCACCTCGCGGCACACTTATTCTGGAATTCTAATTGTCTTAAATCTACTCGACAACTACGACACATCAACGAAGTGCCGCTAATTTCAACATTGTGCCGTCCACAGCTTGACCGTGGACGGCACAATATGTTTCGCACCAGAAAGTCTCCGATTTTCATCTTAACTCGAATAGGCATATGGCACGTACATTGATTCCATCTTCATTTCGGTCAACAAGCTAAAGGATTGCATTAACAGCAAGTCTTCCACATGTACTCTCGACTATTTAGAATTATTATGTAATCCTTCTACGACATTATTCCTTACTAATAGCACCATTTAATGGAACACAGCAATTAAAGGACACTAAAAAAGCGAGGCTCCCGATTGGGAACCTCGCTCAATGCTTTAAAGCAGGAAGTTAATTACTTCACAACCTTTGCAGTGCTCTGGCTGCCATCAGCATACTTAGTAACAACGATGTTGATACCATCGAATGCAGTGTCGCTAGCCATACCAGCTGCGTTGTAGTACTTCACGCTAGTAACAGCCTTAGTAACGTCAACGTCGTTAACTGCGCTGCCCATTTCGTTGATGATGTTACCACCTTCAACAGCGGGAATGTCAGTGTAAACAACTGTACCCTCTTCTTCACCAGCTACTGCAGTACCGATCTGAACAGCTTCGTCATTAGACTTAGTGTACTTCAACCATACCTTGAACTGACCCTTAGCACCTTCTTCGCAAACAATGTTCAGCAGATAGAACTCGTTGGGGTTATCAGTACTTGGAGTCTTAGACATGTTGGCGCCGATAATATCATATTCAGGCCACATTGCATCCTCTTTCATGTTGTCGCTGAAAGCAACAGCAGGATACCTACCACTCAAAGCAATGCCATTACCGCAATCGCCATAGAGTCCATATTGATCTGCCATAGGCCTTACACCTTCGGGGAATACAATGTGGAACTGGATGTTGGTGAAGTCATCACCTTCGGGCATGTTGAGAGTCATAGGAATAGTTTGGAGCTGTCCTACATTCTCTGGAGTCACGTTAATGTCAGGCATTGAAATAGTTGCTTGAGCTGATGCACCAAGAGCTACAAAAGCAGCTACAGCAAGAAGTAAAGATTTAACCTTCATAATTAAAAAATTTTTTAATTGTTAATAAAATGTTAAATATTAATTTGTAGTCCGTTATTCTCTCATTTTTTAGTTTGCCAACATAGATATGCACTATTATAAACAAGTGCAATCTCTCTGTGGCATTGCTGAAATTCAGCCATTTAATCGTTTTTACGACTATAAGGCACGAAATTCGACTACAATATTACAAACTTTTTTTTAACTGACAAAATATTTTTCAAAAAAGTTTTTTATCGTGCATTTTTTGCCTTTTATTTTGCATTTTCATCTTCCATTCGCTTCCGCGTTCTGCCACGTCGCAACGCCAAGTCACCTTACAGCAAAATGCTCTCGGAAAATGGCATTTTCACTTTGTTGCCACCACATCCAGCAAACAAAAGGACTGTAAACAGCACAAGAGTATAAATAATTCTCATTTCAACGAGCAAATTTACACATTAATTAAGATAGAAACAAATATAAGGAACAATATTCTAACAATATCAATAATAACAATGCTATTTTCTTATAAAAATATTACTTTTGCAATTCAAACCGTAAAAATAGACAATTAACAACCATCGTGCCTGTTATGGAATCCATAAATATTGAGAGTCTGATTAACGACCTTGCCTTGATACTTGTACTCGGAGCCATAGCCACAGTCATCTTCAAGGCTTTGAAACAGCCTGTAGTGCTGGGCTATATAGTGGCTGGATTCATAGCCAGTCCTCATTTTTCTTTATTCCCATCGGTAGCCGTTGAAACCAATATAGAATTCTGGGCCCAGATCGGTATTATAGTTTTATTGTTCTCATTAGGACTTGAGTTCAGTTTTAAAAAACTGCTCAACGTCGGTGGCTCAGCTATCGTCACGGCACTGATTATCGTTACAGGTATGATGGGGTTAGGATTCATCGTGGGTAAAATGCTTGGGTTTGGTGCTGTTGACAGCATATTCTTGGGCGGCATGATTTCGATGTCATCCACCACCATTATCATTAAGGCACTTACGGATCTAAACATGCGCCAGCGCAAATATGTACCGATGATTTTTGCGGTTCTTATTGTAGAAGACCTCTTTGCGGTAATTATGATGGTGATACTGTCGAGTGTAGCTATCAACCAGACCGTAGAAAGTGGTGAGATGCTTCGCAGCGTGCTGAAACTGACGTTTTTCCTGGTAATATGGTTCACCGTTGGTATTTATGTGCTCCCCACTGTATTCAAGCGATTCCGACGCATTATCAGTGATGAGATGTTGCTCATCATCAGTATGGGATTGTGTTTCCTAATGGCGATTTTCTCTGTAAAGAGCGGTTTTTCTTTGGCACTTGGTGCATTCGTTATGGGTTCGATACTCGCAGGAACCGTTGAAGCTGAGCGTATTGAACACGTTGTAGCTCCTGTGAAAGACTTGTTCGGTGCTGTATTTTTCATCTCTGTAGGCATGATGGTGAATCCAACAATCATAATACAGAATGCCGGTACAATCGCGCTGCTATCGGTAGTGGTCATAATAGGCATGATTGTATTCGGCACTTTCGGCATGCTTGCCACCGGCCAACCACTAAAAATGGCGCTACAGAGTGGTTTCACCCTCACTCAGATAGGCGAATTCTCGTTCATCATTGCATCGTTGGGAATGACGTTGAACGTGTTGGACGACAGTATTTATCCCATTATAGTGGCAGTATCGGTAATTACAACTTTCTGCACGCCTTTCTTCATAAAGGCGGCCGATCCGTGCTACAACGTCGTGGAACGCATACTTCCATCATCGTGGACACGGCTGTTGAACGGCTATAGTAACCAGGCAGCACAAAGCGAAACATCACTCACAAGCTCCACCTGGAGCAATATCATCAAGCGTTATGCCCTTCGCGTAGTTCTATACTCAGTAGTTGCAGCAGCTATTGTATATTTGAGCCGAACAATGTTACAACCATTGCTGTTGGAATGGCTAGGGAAAGGATGGGGAGCATTACTGGGCGCCATAGTCACGTTGGCTGCCCTCTCTCCATTCCTATATGCAATAACTGTTCCAGGCATCAAGAATCACGAGAGAGAAACACTCATAAAACAGTCGGGACGCGTATCATACGTTCCCATAGTGGTGATGCTTATCCTGGGACTTATCATCTCTACTGGTTTCATTATGGCCATTCTCTATCGATATGCCATTTTTTCCAGTCAGATGTCGTTGGTCATCGCCATTATTCTTGTGCTGGTTATCGTGTTGCTTTTTGCTCCATTCTTCAAGTCGCGCGTAGCGCGCCTTGAGCAACGGTTCATAGGTAATGTGAACGTGCGTGAGAACCGTCGTACTGGCCGAGGCAACAATCTTGTGAGCGACCTACACTTGGCATATATGCGCGTGGGCTACAACTGCCCGTTCGTTGGCGAAAAGCTGCGCAATGCCAACTTGCGAAAACATTACGGAGTAAACCTGGTAAACATACAACGTAATGGTCGCCTCTATCCTGTGCCCAAGGGTGAAATGCGCATCTTCCCTGGCGACGTGCTAGGTGTAATAGGCAACGATGAACAGATCCAGCAGATGCTGCCTCTTGTTGAGGCCAGCGAACCCGTGAGCGTTTCAACTCAGGGCGATGTCCGCTTCACTCACTTTACCATTGGGGCACAGTCTCCTCTTATCGGCAAAGAATTGAGAAATGCCCGACTGAGCGAGGACTACGAATCGTTGCTTGTGGCCGTACAGCGCGGCGAAGACGACTTCATCACCCCCACCCCAGAATTGGAATTCAAGGACGGCGACATACTTTGGATCGTAGGCAATCCAAAACGCCTCACCACCTTACAAGGTTAATGGGTTTCGTAGCCTGTAATATCTACGAGCTTGATGTCGAATATGAGATTGGTATAAGGTAATACCACCGAACTCATCTTGTAGGTTCCATAGCCTAATGTATATGGAATAGCGACCCTACAGCTGTCTCCTACATGCATCCGCGTTACTGCAACCGCCCAACCTTCAATCACACCGCTGTTGAGTTGGCAAGCAAAGATGCTGTCGGCAGGCGACGTGCGTGTATAGCTGGAATCGAAGGGGGCGTTTTCTATTGTCATTCCGCGATATTTCACCCACACGGTGGAAGTGTATAACGGGCGCAAGTTGTTGCGAGTAAGCATTGTATCATTAAACCAATGCATCAGCACCTGTGCATTGGCATCCCATGGTGCTGTGATGGTTGTATAATACGAGGTATTGGCCTTCTGCTGAGCAAACCAAGAATCGTTTTTTTCACGCCAATCCTTATACTCATCACTAACCGTTGAGCCAAGACACGATGTGACAATTACTGCCGTCAATGCAACTGATATATAAAACAGAATCTTCTTCATAATCACATCAGTTTTTTCAATAACGTGTTAAGGGTGCACTCGCGTGCCAGCAGAGCTGGAAGCTGATCAATGGCAACGCGTTCCTGTTGCATGGTGTCACGGTCACGCACGGTGACTGTGTTGTCCTCAAGCGTCTGTCCGTCAATTGTGATACAGTAAGGAGTACCAATGGCGTCGTGGCGGCGGTAACGCTTGCCCACAGAGTCTTTCTCATCATACTGGCATGCAAAATCGAACTTGAGCATGTTCATTATCTCATGAGCTTTTTCGGGCATACCATCCTTCTTGACCAGAGGCAGGATTGCAGCCTTTACAGGAGCCAAAGCCTTTGGCAGGTGTAATACTACACGCATGTCACCACCCTCCAGTTGCTGCTCTTCGTAACTTGAGCACATCACACTGAGGAACATACGGTCAACGCCTATACTTGTCTCTATCACATATGGCGTGTAGCTCTGATTGAATTCTGGATCAAAATACTGTATCTTCTTGCCCGAGAATTTCTCGTGCTGCGACAGGTCGAAGTCGGTGCGGCTGTGAATACCCTCCACTTCCTTGAATCCGAACGGCATCTGGAACTCTATATCGGTAGCAGCATTTGCATAGTGAGCGAGTTTCTCGTGATCGTGGAAGCGATACTTTTCATCACCCAGACCCAGCGCCTTGTGCCAACTCAGACGAGTTTCCTTCCAGAAGTTGAACCATCTCATTTCATCGCCAGGACGAACAAAGAACTGCATTTCCATCTGTTCAAACTCACGCATACGGAAGATGAACTGACGAGCTACAATTTCGTTGCGGAAAGCCTTTCCGATCTGTGCAATTCCAAACGGGATGCGCATACGACCAGTCTTTTGCACATTGAGGAAGTTGACAAATATGCCCTGAGCGGTCTCTGGACGTAGATAAACATCCATAGTCGAGTCACTGCTACTTCCCATCTGAGTTTTGAACATCAGGTTGAACTGTCGCACATCGGTCCAATTACGTGTGCCGGAAATTGGGCATACAATCTCTTGGTCGATGATAATCTGCTTGAGTTCGTCAAGGTCGTTGTCGTTCATTGCCTTCTCGAAGCGAGCGTGCAGTGCGTCTCTCTTGGCCTGGTGCTCAAGTACGCGTGGATTGGTCTGACGGAACATCGACTCATCAAAAGCATCGCCGAATCGCTTTGCAGCTTTAGCCACCTCCTTATTGATTTTCTCATCTATCTTGGCGATTTCGTCCTCGATAAGCACGTCAGCGCGGTAACGTTTCTTGCTATCGCGGTTATCAATCAAGGGATCGTTGAAAGCGTCAACGTGTCCTGAGGCCTTCCAAATCGTAGGGTGCATGAACACTGCCGAGTCGATACCCACGATATTCTCGTGCAGCAAGGTCATGGCTTCCCACCAATAACGCTTGATATTGTTTTTCA
Organism: Muribaculaceae bacterium; assembly: GCA_017651515.1. Lineage (GTDB taxonomy): Bacteria > Bacteroidota > Bacteroidia > Bacteroidales > Muribaculaceae > Sodaliphilus. The sequence continues at coordinate 14,049 of JAGCCU010000031.1, forward strand.
GTTCAACACCATTCTGTGCGTAATCATATACCGCACCCAGACCATCATATATTTCACTTGAAGGGAACACAAAACCATATTCCTTGCAGTGTGATACTATCTTTTTGAAAACGTCTTCTTTCTGTGCCATATTATTAAATTGTTTTATATCCTTATAATCAAACTACAAAATTACTACAATTTGGCAAGACGAAGGCTCTATCCGGCTGCGTTTTATACTTTTTTTGCAAAGTGACATATCTAGATGTCATTAGACAAGACCTACCATATAACAAAAAGGTTGCGACCGGCAAGCCGGTCACAACCCTCATGTTCATTTGCAAATGTACGTTTCTTATCCTAACGATTACTCACCTGGAGCGATTGCCTCGTTTGGGCAAGAATCAGCACATGTACCGCAGTCGATGCAGGTGTCGGGATCAATCTTGTAGATGTCACCTTCGCTGATTGCACCTGTTGGGCAAACAGACATGCAAGTGCCGCAAGCGATGCAGCTGTCAGAAATTACGTATGCCATAATCTTAGTAAATAAAAGTTGATAAAAATTAGTGTTATAGTAAAACGTTCGACAAAAGTACGTCTATTTTTTCAAATAGGAACAATTTTTTCGAGCTTTTTCTTTAGTGAAATGCAAAAACTTTGCCAATTAGAGCATTTTTTGTAATTTTACACCCAATAAACAATCCTTTTCCATAATTTTTACAATATGCAAGACTGGAAAGACAAACTTGGTGCTGCTTTCGGCATTGAGACCAACGACACCACCGAAAGTTTAACGCCCTCAGAAGAAAAACCGGCATCGGCCGTTGAACAACAAAACAGCCAAGTGGTGCACGTCATGCTCGACAAGAAAGGCAGGCATGGCAAGCAGACAACGCTCGTCACCGACCTGATGTGCGATGACGCAACGCTTAAAGAATTGGCTCGCGAACTCAAGCAACTGTGCGGTGTTGGCGGTTCTGCCCGGGGCGGTGAGATTCTCATTCAGGGCGACAAGCGTGAAACCATTTCCAAATATCTTCGCGAAAAAGGATTCAAAGTCAAGTAAACCTAAATCAAGAAAAAACACACATCAACAATGCAAGAAACAATCAAAAACGGTCTTCAGGTTATTAAGGCTTCTGCTGGTTCAGGAAAGACCTACACACTCACCTTAATGTATATCCAGCAACTGCTGTTTTGTTCAAATTCAGAAAACAAGTTGGTATTACGCAACCATCCTGGATATCACCGACACATTCTCGCCATCACCTTCACTAACAAGGCTACCGACGAGATGAAAAAACGCATTATTACGGAGCTATACCAACTGTCACAAGACCCTGTAAAGTCGGATTATTACGAATATTTTCAGGCTCATTGCACCACTGAGACAATAGAGGGCCTTCAGAATGCTGCGGCAAAAGCCTTGATGAACATATTGTTCAACTATTCGGAGTTCACAGTGAGCACGATAGACTCCTTTTTCCAGTCAATAGTGCGATGCTTTGCCCGCGAACTGGATCGCGACTATAACTATGAAATACAAGTAGATGGTGATTTCGCCGTGTCGGTGGCAGTACACCTCTTCCTTGTACAACTTGCCCGCGACATAAAGACTGGTGGCAGCCACAATGCCACAACTATTGAAAAATGGGTGCGCGACCTGATACATACCGAAGTTGCTCAAGGCAAAAAATGGAACTTTTATTCAAGTACAGAGCTCATTAAGTTTGCCCGCAAAATCAATTCAGAATTATTCAGATCACGCATGACAGAGATGCGCCGTTACCTTTTCGATACAGACAATGGAAAAACGGTAACCAATCTGGAAAAAATCCAGTCATTCAAACAGATGCTCATAAAAGCCCGCAATTATTATGAAGCACACTACAAGAATGACTTCACAGGGAAAATGAAGGAAATAATGAACAGGTATGGCATCAACGACGAGGATATCAAGAGCAATGCTGCAATATACTCCTTCCTGTCGAAAGACAAAATGAAAGATTATGAACTTGCCCCATCACTTCGTGATACCAATGCCGACAACATCAGGGACAAATTCAAAACAAAATTCAATCCTCCAGAACAATCGTGCACCGAAATCCTTCAGCTTGTAGGAGAAGTCGTAAAGTCATTTGACCGTTGGAAACTACTGGACAAGATGGTAAAGAACATCGGTTTATTGGGCTTGCTCGGTGTTATTGACGAGAAACTGGAAGAGTACCGCAAGGACACCAATACCATACTCATTGCCGATACAAATGAGCTGATAGGTCGCATTGTTGGCGACGACTACAAAAACTCAATACCATTCATCTACGAGAGAGCTGGTACATGGATTAATCATTACATGATAGACGAGTTCCAAGATACAAGCATGAAGCAGTATCAGAACTTCAGGCCCTTGCTCTATGAGAGTTTGTCGCACACAAACGACAACTTCAATCTCATTATAGGTGATGCAAAACAGTCTATCTATCGTTTCCGCAATGCCGACCCAAGCATCTTCAGAGACCACATCAACGAAGACTTCAAAAACAATGAGCTACATGATGACACCCTTTATACCAATTATCGGAGTCTTCCGACAGTAATTGACTTCAACAACGACATCTTCAAGAAAATCATTGATGAATTTGCTCCTGATACCGACAACAGCTATAAAGCCAAGATTTTGCGCCGCACATATATGCCCAAAAACGACCTCAAAGACTTCCAGCAGGAGAAACACGCTAAAGAGCCAGAAGGTTTAGTACGCATCATTACGGCTGACAGCCAAAACGATCCAATAAAGAATAACGAGCAAGTACTGGAAATGCTGCCTAAATATCTGCTAAAACTTCACGAGCGATATGATTGGCGACATATAGGCATCTTGTGCTACAGTCACAACGATGGAAATGAAATTGTGTCGAGAATACTTGAGCATAATGCTGCCCATCCCGAACAACGAATTGAGATCACCAGCGACGAATCAATGCTTCTGAAGAATTCGGCTGCAGTCCAGCAGGTCATCAGCACATTACGGTTTATAGACCTAGCGCAATACAAGATTGAAGACGAGGCTAACGTTGACGATGAAGAATCTGCAACCGACAAGGCTAATAATGTCGGCAAGCCCAACTCCCGACGTCAGAACGACCAACGTATGTTCCGAGCCTTGAACGACTTCATTTCCCTCGTTTCCACTATTAAGCCAAAAGATGCGGCAAGTACGGGTGAACTGCTCGCCCAGAGTCTGGAAACTACAAAGAAAAACGAGACAGACTCCTCTTCCGACACGATGAGCTACTATGCCGAACTGCTTAAAGAACTGCTTCCAGATGTGCGCACCTGCCCACTATCGCTCACTAGCATCGTCGAGAACGTAGTCAGCAACATCATGAAAAAAGACTACGAGGTTGAGACAACATTCCTCATGGCCCTGATGGACTATGTCATTGACTTCGAAGCCACATCGGTGGGTGGTACGGTGCGAGAGTTCTTGCGTTATTGGGATCAGAAAAAAGACTCTCTGGCGGTAGCATCAGCATCGACGAGCGATTCAATAAGCATAATGACCATACATAAATCCAAAGGACTGGAATTTGAATGCGTCGTCATCCCGTTCCTCAAATGGAAAATAGATGACCTTAAAGACCACACCTTATGGATGCCCTCTGATTACTGGCATGAACAAACTAGCATTAATAACATTTTCACGGAAGTTCCCAATGTTACTTATGATCCAAAACTTATTTCTCCCATATTGCCTTTACCCCGAAAAGAAGCAGAAATTATAACGAAAACCGAAGATTATTTCACCAAATATCTTGATGAGATTCATAGCGACAGTATCATCGACAACCTAAACAAGACATACGTTGCTTTCACCCGACCACGTGAGGAACTGCACATATTTGCGTTCACAGCCAACAACACCTACGGGAACCTGGTTCTTGACAAGGCACAAAAGATGAAAAAAGAAATTCAGGGGGAAGAACAACCATCTGATACAGGAATCATTGAGTTCGGCATGCCACGATCCATTCACAAGAGAGAAGACGAGAAGAAGAAAAAGAAAGCAGAAAGTGACGTAACAATAAACGACATGCCATCCTATTACGTAAGCCCTGCTCCTACTAATCTACTGGTAAAACTGCCGCATGACATCACTGCCGCACAAGACGAAGGTACAAGGCTACACAATCTTCTCAGCCGCATCAACTACAGCAATGATGCCGATAAAGCCTTGATGTTCGGCATAAAACGTGGAATTATCGAAGAACAAGGAAAGTGGAACATTTCCAACGTCAAGAGGCTTTTTAACGACTTGTTCACAGATCCCGTCACATCACCTTGGTTTTCCACTGACAATACGATATACACTGAACGTAGTCTTGTAGACAATGCCAGTGATACCAAACGCCCCGACCGTGTAGTGCGTCGCCCCGACGGCACCATGATTGTCATAGATTACAAATTCGGTGAACAAAGAAAGAGTTACCACCGGCAAGTGGCAGAATACATGAGGCGTCTTAAACTTATGGGACATGATAATGTAGAAGGCTATCTGCTCTACATTCAACCCGAAACCAATCCTATTGTTATCAAAGTAAAAGAATGATAGTTAAATAGTTAAGACATTATAAGCTAAAGGTGACAGAATCATAGATTCTACGTTAATTAATTTATTATCATTCATTATTCTAAAGTTTTTTGTAACTTTGCAAAAGAATTAAAGCATATTAGTATAAATATTGAAATAATGGAAAAAGTAGTAAGTGGAATCCGGCCGACAGGAAACCTGCATCTGGGCAATTACTTCGGAGCAGTGCGTAGTTTTGTGAAAATGCAAGATGAATACAATTGTATGTTCTTCATTGCTGACTGGCACTCGCTCACCACTCATCCAAAGCCCGGCGACATTCAGCAGAGTGCACGCACAATCCTTGCCGAATATCTCGCCTGCGGTATAGATCCAGAGAAAGCCCCCATATATATACAAAGTGACGTTTCGGAAACCTTGGAACTGTATCTGTATTTGAACATGAACATGTACCTTGGCGAATTAGAGCGCGTGACCACCTTCAAGGAAAAGGCTCGCAAGCAGCCCGACAACGTAAATGCCGGACTTCTCACCTATCCCACGCTCATGGCGGCCGACATCCTGCAGCACCGCGCTGCAAAAGTTCCTGTAGGTAAAGATCAGGAACAAAACATGGAGATGGCCCGCAAGTGTGCACGTCGCTTCAACAACATCTATGGCGTAGAGTTTTTCCCTGAGCCACAGAATTTCTACTTCAGCGACAAGGCCATAAAAATACCTGGACTGGACGGAAGCGGTAAGATGGGCAAGAGCGAAGGCAACTGCATCTATCTACGCGATGACGACAAAACCATACGTAAAAAAGTCATGAAAGCCGTTACCGACAACGGTCCACAGACTCCCAACAGCCCTCGCCCTGAAGTGATTGAGAATCTGTTCACCTTCCTCCGCATAGTCAGCGCTCCCGACGTGTACGACTATTTCGATGCTCAGTGGAATGACTGTACTCTGCGCTATGGCGACCTGAAAAAACAGATTGCCGAAGACCTGTGCGCATTGGTGGCACCCATTCGTGAAAAAATCGAGGCCTACAGTGCCGATACCGCCATGCTTGACCGCATAGCACGTCAAGGAGCAGAGTTAGCTCGCGAGAGTGCACAGTCCACATTGCGTGAAGTACGCAAGATTATCGGCTTTCGCATTTAACGACAATACGTTGCAATAATGAGAACGTGGCATGTGGTCCTTCTGGCTATAACCTGCATGATATCAGCATGCACGGGGTGGCATAATAGGGGGAAAGTCATTGCCCAAAACGAAGCTTTCGTTCTCACTGGCGACAGCCTTATTGAAGGCAATATCATTGCCACAGCATCAACCGACAACTTTATCGAGTCAAGCCTTACAAGAGAACGGCTCGACTCGATTGTTCGTTTGTATGCCCTAAGCGCAGGACATGACCGCGCACTGCCGGTTTTTGTCGGCGGCAAGCCCTGGCATAGCACCGAAAACCATGATGAGTATGTGCAGTACAAGTCTCCTCAACGTCTTGTCAATGCGCTACACAGAATGTCAATAGACCACATTGCCGAAGCAAGCACAGGCGACACATTTGATGCCCAAGGCGACACAGTGGCACTCTACTGCGCCATATACCTCAGTCTTGCACACATCAACCCTGCCCGATCGATGGCAACCCTCAGGAATCTGGTACACGGCAACGAGGTAACACCATGTAACGGATGGCCTGCAAGCGGTACAAGACTTGCGTGGGCTATTGCAGCATGGGAAGTATATCTTGCCACTGCCGACCAACAATGGCTTACGTTTGTCCACAACGTCCTCGCAAGCACGCTTAACACCGACTGTCACTTGCTTCAAAACCGTGACACGCATCTCATGCACGGCTACGCAGGAAATCAGTTGCAGGAGTTCTATCCCTCATGGATGGGAGATATAGACAAGGTTGAGACTATGCCCCTTCTTACCAGTGCCATCACCATGCGGGCGATGGAAATACTTGACGAAATTGACGAAGAACTTGGATTCAATCACCAACACGGATATGATGCCACGCGTCTTGAATCTGCAATCAATCAGCAGCTGTGGAGCGAACGCCGCGGCCGCTACGCTGCCTATCTTTATGGCAATCCCTACGTTCTGCGTGCACCAATCATAGACAACTTAGCCCAACCACTATCGGTGATATGGGGTATTGCCGATGATGACCGTGCAGCAACATTGATTAACAAGACACCTCTCACTCTGTTAGGTGTACCGGTAATCTTCCCATGGGCTTCCATCGTGGAACCTTACTTCACACATCCGTCATGGTCAGCCATCCAGGCTCTTTGGACGATTGCAGCAATGACGGTGGGCAACGACGACATGGTGAGACTGGGCATTGCATCACTTTATCGCGTTCAGGCACTTTTTCAGTCACGCCACATCACCATTCAGGGAGAGCCGCGCAACGACTTGCTCACTGCTGCCAGCAATCAGGCAATCTTACTTCGTGTACTGGCCGGCATCACCTACCTTCCCGATGGCATTGAAATAAATCCATATATACCGGAGTGCTTCCCTGGCGATAAAACCATCAAGGGACTTCACGTTAAAAAAGCAACTATCGACATTACGATAAGTGGAACAGGCAACAACGTCCAGACCATAGAGATTGACGGGGAACCTGTTGACGGCACTTTTATCCCATCGACACTTACCGGTCATCACAAGGTAAGCATACAAGTCACCAAAGGCCACACGACTCATGGTGTGACAGTTGCCACAACTGGCATATCGCTACCGCCTCCACCTGATGTTGTATGGACCGCCGACAGCGGCTATATTACTGACTATGTAACCGGTGGACGATACATGATGCTCAATAATGGCAGATTCAATTTTAGTGTAGGCGATATTGCTTTCGCAATACCGGAAAGCAAGAGCAACATAGAAATCTCGGCCGCCAGGGCAAACAAATACGGCTTCGGTTTCATAGCACGGCCACACCTGTTCGTTCGCAACTGGATGCAAGAAATAGGCTTAGGTGTGCAACTCGACAGCCTTGATTTTCATATCGTAACAGAACATGCTGGACAATATCTAATGCAAATGTATTACACAAATCAAGGCAACACCGATGCGATGATGGTAAACATAAACTCACACCATCAAGGCTCATTCATCATGCCTTCAGGTTCCGACACTTTGTCTACCAACATGCTCACGGTGCGGCTGTTGCGTGGTCGCAACCATGTAGTAATGCAACGACCTGGCAATATCCTTCAGACAGCCAATCCCATTAATCTCCGTATCATCAAGCAATAACTACCATGAACAATATTGAGAACATCAGAAACATACGCATTGCCGACTACAACTACGACCTACCCGAGCACCGCATTGCCAAGCACCCACTTGCACTGCGCGAGCAGTGCCGCCTGTTGTGCTGGCACAACGGCAAAATTGTCGACAGGCACTTCTACGACGTGCCCGAACTATTGCCACAAAATGCCATACTTATTTATAACAACACACGCGTCATCAATGCCCGATTGCGTTTCAAGAAAACAACTGGCTCGACAATAGAAATCTTCTGTCTTGAACCGGTCGCTCCGCGTGACTACGCACTGGTATTTCAATCTACTCATTCCTGCACTTGGCAGTGTCTAGTGGGAAACAGCAAGCGATGGAAACAAGGCCCGCTAGAGCAAGTGCTCTACATCGACGGTGAGACAATCACCGTCACCGCCACGCGAGGAGAGGCACACGGCAATTCGTGGCACATTACCTTCGAATGGGATGGCAACGGCATCACCTTTGCTACCATCCTCGAGCACATAGGCGAGATACCTATCCCGCCGTACCTGAACCGTCGTACGGAGAGCAGCGACAGCACTGACTACCAAACCGTCTACAGTCACATCGACGGCAGTGTTGCAGCACCCACTGCCGGACTTCACTTCACCGACGAGCTATTGGCGGAGTGTGATCGCCGCGGCATCCTACGCCGTGAACTCACCTTGCACGTGGGCGCAGGTACGTTCCAACCGGTGAAAAGTGAGGAAATAGGCAACCATGACATGCACTATGAGTGGGTAGAGGTACCACGTGACTTGATAGCCGAACTCGCCGACACTAACCGACCCGTTATTGCCGTGGGAACGACCTCGGTGCGCACGCTTGAGAGCCTTTACTATATGGGACAAATTTTGTGTGACGACCCCAATGCTACCGACCTCACTGTACGCCAGTGGATGCCTTACACCACACCGTGTGTCATCAGTGCAAATGAGGCCCTGAAAGCCATTGTGCAGCATCTTGACAGCAATGGTCTCGACAGCCTTGTAGCAAGCACGCAATTAATGATTGCCCCTGGCTTCAAGTACCGCATTATCAACGGAATGATCACCAACTTCCATCAGCCACAGTCCACACTGTTGCTACTCGTGGCAGCTTTTACCGATGCCCACCGTTGGCGCGACATCTACGACCATGCACTAGCTTGCGACTACCGATTCCTTAGCTACGGAGACGCCTGCTTGCTCACCCACGATCATAATGACATTTAAATTGCGTAAAAAGCAGAAATAATGGGGCCTACCCTTTTTTCGTTAACAATAATTAACGGAAACACTTGCGTTAAATATAAAATTATAAGTTACTTTGCAAAATTATATTTAAATAGCAATTTACTATAGTCTTTTTATTTCAAATAATACTATCCTTCTATAAACACAACCATCATTCATTTCAAAGAATTATTGTTTAACTAATCAAATATTTTAAGACTATGAAGAAAAAACTACTAACCATGCTGTTTGCCGTGCTGATTACATTACCAGCATTCACAGCAGCTGCTTTCGAGGTCGGTAACCTGGCCTTTGAAACAATGACGCAGTCAGGCATTACCATGGTAATATGTACTGGTCTGAGTGCAGCCGGCAAGACTGCGAACTCCAACGGCACCATCGGTACAATCACCATCCCATCGGGCGTAAGCTACGGTTCTAACAACTATCGTGTATGGTCTATTGCCGAAAGTGCGTTTGCCGACACCAAGATTACCGGCGTTAGAATTTTATGGGGTATATATGCCATTAACAATAATGCTTTCAAGAACTGCACCCAAATGACCTTTGCATTTTTGGCAAGTTCTGTAAATTATCTTGGCACTGATGCTTTCTGGGGGTGTTCGAAACTAAAGAGTGTTTATTGGTGCAGTTTCGGTTTGCCCGCTGGGGTTATGTCCACTTCATTTCCAAGCAACTCCGACATGACACTCTATATCAACTATGAGCAGACAAATTCAATTAATGATATTAAAGCTTCAACTTTCGGAAGCAGATTTGCTGACGTTGCCTTTAACAACAGTGGAGCTTCAGACATGGTTGTAGGCGGCACAGACTATGGCTATGGCTTGACAATCGGCACTTACGACACGAAGGACTACGGCGTCGCCCGCGATGCTACGGTAACGTACTTTAAGAATACTGTCACATCAATCACCGGCAGAACTCAATCTTCTTCTTCAAATCAAGACTATAATGGCGTTTACTATAAGTGGACCAAGATTGGAATGTATGCCCTGGCCGCAAACAACACGGTCCAGACCATTGACCTGACTAGTGCTATTAATCTGACTACTATCAACAATTATGCATTTTACAAAAGCACAGCACTGACCAAACTCACACTTCCAAAGTCACTTCTTGGAATTTATTCATCTAGTGTAGAGGGTTGCACAGCACTGACAGAATTTGCCGTACACAGTGACAACAGCGTATATTCAGCATATGACGGCTGCCTCTACAACAAAAACAAATCGGCACTTTGGACAGTTCCAGAGGGCAAGGAAGGCACTGTATCATTTCCCTCGACATTGGTGACAGTCGGCAGTTGGGCATTCTACAAATGCAAGAAAGTAACATCGGCCTGGCTACCCTACGGCGTTAAAACAATAAACAATGGTGCGTTCTACGCTGCAAGCAATCTCGGAATTGTCAGGATTCCCAGTTCGGTGACCTCACTGAGTAATGACCGCGTGTTCAACGGTGTCAATAGTACCTGCTTCATCTTATGCAATATGGGAAACCCGCCATCGGTAACCGCCAGCAGCTACTTCGGCACCAACTCGTCTATGTCACTATATGTGCCTTACGGTAAAAATTCGACTTACCAAAATGCCGGATGGACTGGGTTCAAGAATGTGAACTACAATGACGAACAAGCATATGACCTATCATATTATTCTAATAATAATAATCTTTGCTATACAATAACCAGTACCGCAGCTTGTACCGTCAACGGCTCGAACTATGACGGCCGAGCAAAGTTAGTATGCTATGGTTTAACAGGTTATTACGGCGACGAGGTTACTACCATAACTGTTCCCGCCAGCATTTCATTCGGTGGCAAGACCTATGCTGTTACCAAGATTGGCGAAGACGCATTCAACAGGCGCTACAATTACACCGTAGCAGGCTGCGCCAACGTGGACACTATCGGAGAATACGCTTTCCAAGGCCAACCGATTACCAGCTACGCCTTCACCCATAATCTAAAGCGTATCGAATCACTAGCATTTGAATCTGCCGGACTAACGGGTACGGTACATATTCCATTCGGTGTAACGTATGTGGGTCCAGGTTCTTTTGGCACCGGTAAGTACAGCCGCATCATCATACCAGGATCCGTCACTCACTTGGCAGGTAATTTCTGCAAAAACACTACAACCTTAACCGAACTTATACTAAACAAAAACAGCAGCAGTTACTACAATTCTTCGTCATGGGACCTTGGCTCCGTACCTGGCACATGTTATATCCGCGTTCCTATGGGTGTGGTCAACCAATACAAGCTGAACAGCAAGCTGAACTCGCGTGCAAGCTATATTACCGGCGGTGCATACGACTATATATATGGCACAAATTATACTGGTCGATATAACATATCGATTACCAGCACGGCCCAAACCACTTATAATGGTAAGACATATGCAGGAACAGCAAAATATGTTTATCACCCCAATATCAAAGCTTCATCAAACACATACGACTATGGTTGGTCAATAAATGAAGAAGACGCCACCGTGAGTTCAGACAAGCGCCAATACCTAATGACTGAGATTGGAGACTCGCTGCTCGCTGGCGTGACCAACTTTGGCATCGGTGATATCCCTAAGACCATCACACGCATTGGCCACGATGCATTCTTCAAAGCTACCGGATGTACCAAAACCGACCTTACGCTCCCCGATGGCCTGACATACATCGGCGACTATGCGTTCAACAGCTCTAACCTGTCTGGTGAAATCAAGATTCCAGAGTCGGTAAACTTTATCGGCAAGTATGCTTTATACAATATGCCGAACTTACACTCCATTTACTTCAAAGTCAGCAAACCTACCACCCTTTCAAGCTATGCTTGGGGCATAAATAATGCAAATGACTTCACCGTTTGGGTTCCAAACAAGTATGCACACAACTACTTAGCAACAGCCAAGGGCTGGGGCACTGGTTATGGTGATGCCAGCAGCAAGGTTGCAGTCTGGATCAAGTCTCTTGTAACTACTATGATGTTCAGCTCTGAAGTACCCACCGACCTCCAAGGAACCGATATAGATGCCTATTACGCAAGTGCCTATGACAAGAACAACTCCACCGCACAGGTGACTCTCTCAAAGGCCAATTTGGCACCGGGGAACACTGGTCTGCTACTGGTGAATTTGACAGTCAACAAGGAATATCGCATCAAGCGGCCCTCCGGCAATGTGATGTCTCCAATGACCAACTACTTCATTGCAGCATCGCTCAACAACGGCAACAACGTAGATGTGTATAACCAGACAGTGGGATACTATTGGGATCCTAACGCTTCGACGCCGCACTTCGTAAAGCCAACCGGCAGCTACACCATCACTCCGGGCTCGGCATACCTCAAGCTGAGCAGCAGCGAAGCAGGCAGCATTAAGGATGTGTATACCAACCTATGGCCAAATAGTGGCCTTCTTGGTGACCTGGACGACAGCAAATTTATTGACGTGGAAGACGTCAATGCAGCCATCAACATCATCTTGAAGAAAAAGACCGTGGCCGACTATCCTGGCAATGGTGACATGGACGGCAATGGTTTCATCGACGTTGAAGACGTGAACGCTATGATTAACATCATCCTAAAGCTGTAGTTTACTGCCAATCCACCACATTGAAAGAGGAAAAACAGACAATTAAAGCAACACACCTCTGACTCCAAGTCAGGGGTGTGTTTATTAACCTTATATAATACTAGAATATCTAGATCCTATAGATTTATTACCTTGCTACAATCAAGTCGATGCCTAGCTCTTCAATTGCCTTGACATTCTGCGTGCTGATAGCAGGATCGGTGATTATGATATCAATTTCATCCATGTTGGCAATGCGGGCAAAACCACGACGGCCAAATTTACTGCTGTCGGCAAGAACGATGGTCTTCTGTGCCGCAGCCATCATCTTGCGGTTGAGTTGCGCCTCACGCATGTCGGTAGTAGTGATGCCATACTCAAAGTCAACTCCGTCCACTCCTAAATATAGCTTCGAGAACGAGAAATTCTGCAATATCTGCTCACTGTACTGCCCAACAACCGAGAGCGAACTGTGACGCAACATCCCTCCTAACTGAATAATGTCGATATTCTCGTTCAATGCAAGAATCTCGCTTGCCACCAGCGATGCGCTAACCACCGTCAAACGATGGATGGGCTGAATGCAGCGTGCGAGCGCATGCACCGTTGAGCCAGAAGCCAGCAAGATGCTGTCGTCGCGATCGATGAGACGGGCTGCCTCGTGACCGATGGCACGCTTTGCCTCTGGAGCAATCTTCTCTTTGTCATTCACCGAACGGTTGTTTATATATGGATTAATGAGAATTGCCTTACCATGACTGCGATAGAGTTTTCCCAACTTTTCGAGTTCAGTAAGGTCCTTACGTATCGTAACTGACGACACGTTGAGCTTTTCAACCAAGTCGGACACTAAAATCGACCCCTGCTTGAGCAGCATGTCGATAATTATTGCATGACGCTTTTCTTTTAACATGATTCAATGAGTTTTATTTCACTGGCAAATGTAGATACTTTTTTCTTATCGCACAAATTTTTCTTTCGAAACAAATGCGGTTTTATTAATTCCGAAATCATAAAAATTATTTTTAAAGAAATAAATATACCACTTTTTGCGCCATAACGAAAATAAGAATTTATCAAAACGAAACTTTTTAAAACTACCTATTTTAATAGTATTTTCTCATAAAATATTATGTTATTGGCCTTTATTTCAAGAAAAAAATAGGTTTCGTTCGAAATTTTTTTCAAAAATAATTTGCAAATTCAATTATTGTCATTATTTTTGCAGTGAAATTTTTCCAAGCTGCTAATAAGGCATTGGTATATATTCAAAAATGAATTTGCGAATGACACAAGCAACTAGTCACAAAACAGCGCCCTTGAAGCCAAAAATGGCTACAAGATTTTGTTTTTTTCTTGATTTTAGTTAAATTTGCAAATTAATATACCTTATTAAATAGCTAACTTCTGAACATGAACAACAAGAATAACCACTACGATGTAATCGTGATAGGCGGCGGCATAACCGGTGCCGGAGTGGCTCGTGACTGTGCCATGCGAGGCCTTAGCGTGCTGCTTCTCGAACGTTTCGACTACACCAACGGGGCTACCGGGCGCAACCATGGCCTTATGCACAGTGGTGCGCGCTATGCCGTCACCGACAAGGAAAGTGCCACCGAGTGCATCGAAGAGAACATGATTTTGCGCAAAATAGCCAGTCACTGCGTGGAAGAGACCGACGGCCTGTTCATCACTCTGCCAGAGGATGATCTGGGTTACCAAAAGACATTTGTGGAAGCCTGTCGGGCTGCTGGCATACGTGCTGACATTATCGACCCCGCCGAGGCTCGTATCATGGAGCCGTCAGTAAACCCCGACCTGATAGGTGCCGTACGTGTCCCCGATGCATCAATCGACCCATTCCGCCTAACAGTGGCCAATGTGGTCGATGCACAATTACACGGAGCCGACTCTCTAAACTACCACGAGGTGACCGAACTGATAATCAGCCAAAATCGCGTTGTGGGAGTAAAGGCGCGTGACATGTACACAGGCGAAGTCAAAGAGTTTTATGCCGATGTCACCATCAATGCCGCAGGCATCTGGGGCATGCTCATCGCCCGCCTTGCCGGAATTACCATCAACATGTTCCCTGCCAAGGGGGCGCTGCTCATATTTGGTCACCGTGTCAACAAGATGGTAATAAATCGTTGTCGCAAACCCGCCAATGCCGACATCCTGGTACCCGACGACACCGTATGCGTGATAGGCACTACAAGCGACCGCGTGCCCATCGAGACAGTTGATGACATGCGTGTGACCGACGAAGAGGTGCGAGTGCTCCTCGCTGAAGGTGAAAAACTTGCTCCATCGCTTGCCACCACCCGCATTCTGCGTGGATACGCTGGTGTTAGGCCACTGGTGGCTGCTGATAACGACCCCAGCGGACGAAGCATCAGCCGTGGCATCGTATGTCTCGACCACGAAGAGCGAGATGGCATGGCTGGATTCATAACCATAGTGGGCGGAAAAATGATGACTTACCGCCTGATGGCGCAGATTGCAACTGACATGGCTTGCAGCAAGCTCGGCAAAAACGCAGTATGCGAAACTGCTACCACGCCTCTGCCAGGTTCGGAACAGCAAAAACCAGCCTCAGGCAAGCAGGCTTTCGCAATCAATGCTGCAGAAGGCCGTCATGGCACATTCGCCTCTAAAATCAAATACGAATCCGACACCGACCGCGCCATGGTGTGTGAATGTGAAGGCGTGAGCGTAGCGGAAATAAGATATGCAGTAGAAAACCAGCACGTGCCTAACCTAGTGAGCCTGCGCCGACGCACTCGCGTAGGTATGGGTACCTGCCAAGGCAAGTTATGTGCATGCCGAGCAGCTTCACTGCTGGGACGCTTCAGTGGAAACATCGCAAAGGCTCAATGCGACTTGGCACAGTTCCTCGACGAACGCTGGAAGGGCGTCAAGCCCGTGGCATGGGGAAGCGCATTGCGTGAAGCACAACTTACCGCAACCATCTATCAAGGCCTGTGCGGACTCGACAAGGCCATTGCAAGAAAGGAGGACGAGAAATGAAGTTTGACACTCTAATAGTGGGAGGCGGGCTGAGCGGCCTCACCTGTGGCATCGCACTGGCAAAGCGAGGAAAGCGCGTGGCTATAGTGGCTGGTGGACAGAATACCCTGCATTTTTACGGCGGCTCGATGGAACTGCTGGGCAATGTGAACGGGAAAGACGTGGACAACCCCATCGAAGCCATTGCACAGCTCAACGAAAATCATCCATATTCGAAAATAGGTGCCGACTCAGTTGCCGAACTAGCAAAGAAAGCGAAAGCATTGCTTGCCGATGTAGGCATACAGACTATCGGTGACGCAACTCACAATCATTATCGCATCACACCGATGGGCACTACCAAGCCTGCATGGCTCACCATCGATGGCATGGCAACCTCCGACAAAGCCGACCAACTGCCTTGGAACAAAGTGAGTCTGGTTTATCTGGAAGGATTCATCGACTATCCTATCGATTTCGCTGCCAACGGCATTCGACAGATGGGAGTACAGGTTGAAACTCCTACTATCAGCCTCGACTGTCTGAAACGCGCACGCCGCAGCGCCACTGAGATGCGCCCCACCAACTTGGCAAAGATATTTGCCAGCACCAGCGCTGTGGCACAACTTGCTCAAGCCATCAACAACAGTTGTGGCGATGCCGATGCAGTGCTTATTCCCGCAGTATTGGGAATTGACAACGATGATGTGTGCAACATGCTAAAGGCTCAGGTCAACAAACCATTGTTCTTCCTTGCTACACTGCCACCAGCAGTAACTGGCGTGCGCATCAACGCCGCCCTTCGCCATTACTTCCAGATGCTTGGAGGACGCTACATCCTTGGCGACACAGCGTGTAAGGTTGTAACCAACGGTGACACCGTTACCGAGATACGCACTACCAAGCTTCTAGATATGCCACTCCAAGCTGACAACTATGTCATAGCAACCGGTTCGTTCATGAGCCGTGGTCTTGTGGCAGACTTCGAGCACGTGTATGAGCCGCTGATCGGTCTTGACACCAATGCTCCAGACGACCACGAGAAATGGAGCCAGTACGGTATGATGGGCGACCAGCCATACATGAGCTACGGCGTAATGACCGACGGCAATTTCCACCCACTGAAAGACGGAAAGACTCTGACCAATGCCTTTGCTATAGGTCAGATACTTGGTGGCCATAACCCAGTGGTAATGGGCGACGGCACCGGCGTATCGATGATTACTGCCCTGGCCGTGGCCAACCAAATCAAATAATTTCTTTATTATAAGCGTAACAAGAACCAATACACCAACAACCATAATGGCAACAACACAATTGACCAGCATCAGCGACCACAATTTCGAGCAGTGCCTCAAATGCTCGATTTGCACAGTCTATTGCCCTGTCGCTGCTGTCAACCCCGCCTACCCAGGGCCCAAACAAGCCGGCCCCGACGGTGAGCGTTACCGCCTCAAGGATCCTAAATTCTTCGATGAGGCCCTCAAGCTGTGTCTGAACTGCAAGCGATGTGAAGTAGCTTGCCCGAGTGACGTACGCATTGGCGACCTTATCCAACAGGCCCGTATGAAGCACAAGTCGTACCGACCCAAAATGCGCGACATGATGCTGGCAAGCACCGACCTGGTGGGCACTATGGCTACCATGGTGGCACCGATTACCAACTTCACCCTCGGGTTGAAACCGGTAAAAGCCGTTATGCACGGTGTTATGGCAATAGACAAGCATCGCACATTCCCAGCTTACTCGCAACAGAAATTTGAGGCTTGGTTCAATAAGAATGCAAGAGATTATCAAAATACCTTTGCAAAGCATGTGAGCTACTTCCACGGCTGCTACGTCAACTACAACTTCCCACAACTTGGTAAGGACTTCGTCACGGTGATGAACGCAGTCGGTTATGGAGTACATCTGCTCGAGAAGGAGAAATGCTGCGGAGTCGCAATGATCGCTAACGGCATGTATAATCAAGCCCGCAAGCAAGGTGAAGTGAACATGGCGTCAATGCGCAAGAGCATAGATCAGCAGCGGCCAGTACTCACTACCAGTTCCACCTGTACGTTCACAATGCGCGATGAATACCCAGAGCTGTTGGGTATCAACAACGATGGTGTACGCGATAATCTGTCGCTCGCCACTCGGTTCCTGTTCCAGCTTGTAGACGAGGGCAAGATAAAACTCGCTTTCCGACCCGAATTCAAGATGCGCATTGCCTACCATACAGCCTGCCACATGCAGCGCATGGGATGGGCAATCTACAGCACCGAGCTGCTGCGCATGATTCCAGGATTGGAACTGATTGAACTTGACCAGAACTGCTGCGGCATCTCGGGTACATACGGCTTCAAGAAAGAAAATTACGAAACCTCTCAGGCCATTGGTGAAACGCTCTTTGCCGACATCGAGGCTGCAAAGCCTGACTATGTGTCTACCGACTGCGAAACATGCAAGTGGCAAATTGAAATGTCCACCTCCGTCAAGGTTCTCAATCCCATAAGCATACTGGCTCAGGCTCTCGACATCGATGCAACACGTCGTTTGAATTCCTCCGAATGGCACCGAATGGATGCATAAACCACTAACAAAATCATAATCAAACAATAACCTTTAAAAACAACATTTTTATGGCAAGTTTTTTAGCCCCTCCAGCTTATAAGCCCGAACAGACGGGCCCGGAAGCTGATGCGAAGTACAAAAGACTTCGTTGGCAAGTATTTATCGGTATCTTTATAGGTTATGCCGGTTTCTACTTGGTAAGAAAAAATCTTTCGATGGCTATCCCCATGCTGGAGCCATTCGGATTCACGAAGGGTGAGCTTGGTACCGCCCTGGCAATGAACGCTCTGGCATACGGATTCTCGAAGTTTGTCATGGCAAGTGTGAGCGATCGCAGCAATGCCCGCCGCTTCCTGCCTCTGGGACTGATTCTATCGGCCGTAGCCATGATGTTCATGATTGTTCCCATTCAGTACTTCCGTGAGCAGAAAGGCCTCGCCATCTTCCTGATGGGTGCTTTCAACTTCCTCGTAGGTTGGTTCCAAGGAATGGGCTGGCCTCCGTGCGGACGTGTAATGACCCGTTGGTTCTCAATCAAGGAACGCGGTACATGGATGAGCGTATGGAACTGCGCCCACAACGTAGGTGGCGCTCTTGTAGGTCCCATGGCAGCCTATGGTGCAGCATGGTTCGGCTCTTGGTTCTACGGCAACGACGAGAAGATGTATTTCCTCATCGGTACCTATGCATTCCCTGCAGCAGTGGCTATCCTTATTGCAATTATCGCCTATGTGCTGATTCGTGACACCCCACAGTCATGCGGACTGCAGTCTATCGAGAAGTGGAGCGGCTCGGCATCGAAGAACTATGACGAGAAGAAGAGCGAGCATTCGCTCACTTTCGCCGAGATTTTCAAGACAGTTTTGAGCAACAAGTTCTTGTGGTACATCGCACTTGCCAACTCATTTATTTATATGGTGCGTTACGGATGCCTTGACTGGGCTCCAACCATCCTAAGCAGCCACGGTGAAGATATCAAGAGCGCCGGCTGGGCTTACTTCGCTTATGAGGCTGCAGCCATCCCCGGCACAATCTTCTGCGGCTGGCTGAGCGACAAGGTTTTCAATGGCCGTCGCGCACTGCCCACCATGATTTTCATGGCACTCATTATCATTGCAATTATCATCTACTGGCAGAATCTCGGCAATCTCAGCGTTGTTATCGGCTGTCTTATCGCTATTGGCTTCCTTATCTATGGCCCTGTGATGCTTATCGGCGTGCAGGCCCTGGATCTGGCTCCGAAGAATGCCGCCGGTACCGCTGCAGGTCTGACAGGCTTCATGGGATATGTTCTTGGTACTGCCATCCTCGCAAACACCGTACTGGGCTACGTTGCCGACAGCACTGGAGGATGGGATATGCCATTCCTCCTGCTTATCGGTGCCTGCGTGCTGGCAATCATCTTCATGGGTCTTACCTATAAGGAAGAGCAATATCTGGTTGCCGACCGCAAGGGCGAAAAAATTGAAGAAAAGCAATAATTATTCCTTATATTAATCACTAAACAATTGACATCTATGTTTAAGAAAATTGTTCGTATCGGCTTGTTGAGCACACTCATGCTTGCAGCCTTCGCATCGTGTGAAGAAGAACAACAATTCACCAATGAGAACACGGATGCCCGCCGCATTGACGTGGCTCAACTGCCCGCCAATCTGGCAAAGGTCCGTGACTATGTTCCCTTGTATGCCGTGGCTGCTCACAGAGGATCGATATTCTGGACTCCAGAGGAGACTGAGGCATCTTGGCGATGGGCCCGTGAAATGGGTGCCGACTATCTGGAGAGCGACATGCAGGCCACCAAGGACGGCATCGTGCTCGCTAACCACGACGAAAACGTGAAGCGCACCACCAACATTCAAAGTTTCTTCTCTGACTATGTTCCAGCTGAAATCCGCAAGGCTTTCTACCGTTCGTTCAAGAATGCTGATGGCTCACAGGTGTTCAGTGAGGCTGACATCGAAGCTCAATATCAGCGCGACGTGAACGACTTCCGTACTTACTACACCATGTCGTACTACTATGCCGAGCTGCTGATGCTCGACTCTGGCGAATGGTTCAACCGTGCAAACGATACCCGCGAACAGGGCCGCAGCACGTATGCTGCCACCCAGCTGGGTCGTATCAACGACACCAATGACGGTCTGATCTACAGCAATGGCCTCTATGTGTCAGCCATCCAGGATCAAATCGCATTTGCCGAAGGTAAGAAACTGAAACGTGATGCCAATGGTGTTCGTATCTTGCCTTATAAGATTAAAGACAAATACAAAGGCATGACCCTGAAGCAGATTTACGAGAGCGAGAAAGTCACTGTAAAGTGCGATGACCCCAGTGTAAAGTATAGCTACGCTGCTAAGTACATGGACTTCGTTGAGTATGATTTCGCCAACGCTTATGTTGCTGACGAGGAAGACACCGGCAATCGCCCAGGTATCTACATTGAGTTTAAGGAGTCTTGGCTCAACCCCAAGGACATGGAAGTGCGTGTATATAACGTGCTAGCCGAGTGCGGTTGGAACATCATCACCAAGGATCCAGGCGAACAGCCATTCTACAAGGGTGGAAAAGTGAACGTCGGTAACACCCGCGGTCGCGTTATCCTGCAGACCTTCTCGTTTGATGCTTTGCACCGCGCTTACGATGTATTCAAGGGACAGGTGCCTATGTGCTTCCTTTTGTGGATCAGTGATCCCCCATATGCAACTGACATCGCATACGACACCCCGACTGGCTATGCCGACTTCATTCGCTACGGACAGGACTACGGAGCTCACATCATTGGCCCGGCCATCAGTGGCGCTCCCAACAACTATCCTGAGATGAACCAACCATGGCAAGCCTACATGATCCGCAAGAGCGGTATGCTCAACCACCCATACTCGTTCGACTCTTATGCACAGATGTCGAAGTACATGGGTTACTACACCGACTACTACGGACAGGGCAACACCACAATGTTTGACGACGTGCTGCAAGTTACCGTTCCAGCTACTCCTTACACTAATTTCTCCGGTACCAAGAGCGTACCTGTTTATCTGGACGGATATTTCACTAACCGCTCCGAAATCTCGCTGCGCTACATGATTGAGAATGGTTTCCGTTGCAATGCCAACCTACCCGACCCATTCCATCCTGGAAAGAAGTTTGACAACTCTCAGGCTCCATCGGTGGTTCCCGATGTTGACCAGACTCTCAACCGTTTGGGCTATACCAAGTGATGTGAATCGATGTTCAAGTTAATAACTCATTAAATCAAGATTATCTGATGAAAAAGTATATATTATTGCCGGTATTGGCATTCTTTGCACTGGCAGCCAGTGCGCAGGATTTTGACAACGATCCCACGCTCAAACTGGAAAACAAAGAGAAAGAGGTGAAATTCACTGTGGGTGCCCGCTTCATGGCCGACGCTGCCCTATATCATTCCGATTTCACCCCATTGCAGAGCGGCGCTTCGATAACTGATGCTCGCATCCGCACGTCAATGACCTACAAGAACTGGTATTTCTACGCCGACTTCGGTTTCGGTGGTGGGAAGTTCGCCCAGAAGAACATCTTCGCTCAGTGGTCCGACGGCACTAACGCCATCAAGGTCGGTTACTACAACGATCCTGCCGGTTCAATGGCCCGCAACACATCGCTTGGCAGCTATCACTTCATCTCTCGTCCTGGTAGTTCAAACGCTTTGGGCGAAGGACGTGAACTCGGTATCAGCTACAAGTATAACACTGAACGCTTCCAGGCTTATCAAGGTATTTTCACTGAAAACGCCTACAACAAGTTGGAATCGGGCTTCAACGGCTTGACCATTGCCGGACGTTACATCGTACGTCCCATTGTCGATGACAATCAGACCCTGCACATCGGTGCAAACGTGCGCTTTGCACATATCGGCGGTGGTGTGACAACCAACAACGTACTCAAGAAAACCCTCTATCTGGGTCAATCATTAGAGACGTACGTTGACGAGGATGACCAGTTCGTATCTTGCGAACTGCCTTGGATCAACAACGTGTTTGACGCAGGTGCTGAGTTGCTCTACCACAACGAAAAATTCTTCCTGCGCGGTGAGTATATGTACAAGCACACCACCAAGAAGCGCGACAGCAACACTTTGTGGGAGGCTTCGAACAACAACATCGATACCTGGGGCTCGTATGACTGGTGGCTCGCTGCCAATCCCATCCGCAGCGATAACTTCCACGGCGGTTACGTAGAGGCTGGCGTGATGCTCTTCGGAAACGGTTACAAGTACAACAGCCAGGAAGGTCTGCTGGGCGGACTCGACGGCAAAGCTATGGAAATTGTAGCACGCTATAATTACACTAGTCTCAACGACATCAACGATGGCGAATACTTCGCTGTTGGTCGCAACCAGTACTATCCTGGTGGACTCATGGAAGACTGGCCCTATGCTTCGTCTTCGGTTGGTGGTGGTAAGATCAATTCCTTCACTCTCGGTCTGAACTACTCGTTCAACCGTTATGTACAGGTAATGGTCGACTACACCTATCACCGTCTGCAGAAAGACTTCCTGCCCTATGACAAGAACTTCCACGTAGGCCAAGCACGTCTGCAATTCACGTTCTAACAGACGATTACATAACTAAAAGTAAATGTTTTTGGTTTCTGGTTCCGCATCTTAGGATGCGGAACCTTTTATATATCAGCAACTTATCCAAACTTTTAAGGCCTTTGATAACACAATTTTTCAGAAGCGTTTAACACAACAATGTTAATTACGTTAAATCGCATTTTGGTTTAATTGTATTGAAAAAATAATGACTACCTTTGCAGCGATTTTTAGCAACATGACTCGTTGATAGATGTCCATTCTTGATAACAAGATACAAGTGTTAGCGGCTTCGTGCCACCTGTGGTGCGAAGCTAAGGGTGGCAACGACAACAACATAGTGCTAAGAAACTGCTACACGCTGCACCAGCCTACTGGAGCAGCGTGTCTTTTGTGTGCATATATAATCACTATTTTGTTTCATTATTAATTAAATTCCTAATGTTCAAAAAAATTCATCTTTTGTCATTCATCTTGATGCTTACTGCCATCACTATGAATGCACAGGTTACAACTTCATCACTTTCGGTGACAGTGACCGACGATGCTGAGGAAGCACTGATTGGTGCTACGGTCGTGGCTACCCACATGCCCTCAGGAACGTCTTACAATGCAGTGTCGAATCTTAACGGATTGGCCTACATGCAGGGTATGCGTACGGGCGGTCCCTACAGCGTGAAGGTATCCTACATTGGCTACGAAACCCGCACTGTGGAGGGCGTTGTGCTTGAGTTGGGTAACACCTACAACCTGAGTGTACACCTAAGTTCATCAGCTAGTTTGCTGGGCGAAGTAGTCGTACTGGGTAACGGTTCGAAATTTGAGAACGAGAAGATGGGTGCTACTACCAACATCAACAACTCGCAAATCACAGCGTTGCCTACTGTAACACGCAGTCTGACCGACATCACCAAGCTTTCGCCCTATGGTGGAAACGGAATGAGCTTCGTGGGTACTGATGGACGTACGGCAAACTTCACTGTTGACGGTGCAAACTTCAACAACAACTTTGGTCTGTCGGACAACCTGCCCGGTGGTGGCAACCCAATCTCAATTGAGGCCATCGAGGAAATGCAGGTGGTCATCTCACCCTACGACGTACGTCAGACCAACTTCATAGGTGGTGGCGTTAACGCTATTACCAAGAGCGGTACAAACACCTTCCGCGGTAGTGCTTACTTCTACCACCGCAATGAAAATATGCGTGGTGATGCTGTAGAGCGCACTCAGATTGGTCAGGCACGCGAAAAATTCCAGGTGAGCACCTACGGATTCACTCTGGGCGGACCAATCCTGAAAAACAAGTTGTTCTTTTTCGTGAACGGAGAAATGACAAAGCAACCTACCATTGTCAACACATGGGCAGCATCGGCCGATGGCAAGGCCGACGCCGAGAGATATATATCGCGCACATCGCTGGCAGACCTGAAGACGGTGTCCGACTTCGTACGCAATAAATACGGCTACGATACCGGCTCATTTACCAGTTTCCCTGCAGACGAGAACAACTACAAGCTGCTCGCCCGCATCGACTGGAACATCACCAACGACCATCACCTGGCATTGCGCTATAACTACACAAAGAACCGCTACTGGCAGAACCCTAATGCCTCGTCAATGGACGGTGGCACACGTATGGCCAACGCTCGTGTATCGCAGAAGTCATATTCGTTCGCCAACTCAATGTACGGCATGGACAACCTGGTACACTCGTTCTCGTTCGACCTCAACAGTCGCCTGAGCGATAACCTATCAAACCAGTTCCTTGCAACTTACTCTAAGCTCGATGACATCCGTGCTAGCAATTCTAGCGAATTCCCATTCATCGACATCACCATGACCGATGAAGAGGGCAACCGCGACAACTACATGGCTCTGGGCTACGAGTTGTTCACCTGGAACAACGCCGTTCACAACACTATTTGGAATATTAAGGACGACATTACCTGGTATTACGGAAACCACAAGCTCACAGGTGGTCTGCTTTTCGAACACCAGATGGCCGACAACCAGTATATGCGTAACGGAACAGGTTACTATCGTTATTACAGCCTTGAGGACTTCCTTAATGGCGCTGCTCCCGAAGTAGTATGTCTTACTTACGGTTACGATGGTGAAAGCAAGCCTGCAGCTCGAGTACAGTTTAATAAGGCTGGCATCTACGCCCAGGATGAATGGACTGTCACAAAGAACTTCAAGCTTAACTACGGCATCCGTCTTGATGGACTGTTCTTCAACAATGGTGACATTATGACCAACAACGCTATCTTGGCACTCAACTACTATGACGACAAAGGCCAAGTGCGTCACATCGACACCGGCAAATGGCCTAACAGCAACCTGATCGTTCAACCTCGTGTTGGTTTCCTGTGGGACATCAAGGGTGACAAGAGTTTTGTACTGCGTGGTGGAACCGGTTTGTTCTCAGGACGTCTGCCTCTGGTATTCTTCACCAACATGCCAACCAACGGCGGTATGGTGCAGTATCAAGCACAACTCAGTTCAAAGAACACTGACATGAGCCAGTTTGCAGGCGGTCTCGTTACCGACGCTGAAGGCCATGCTACTATCGATGCACTGAAGAACAAGCTGTTTAGTATGGGTTACCCACAGACTGTGAAACCTGAGGACGGCACAGTTCCATCTTCTATTTCGGCTGTTGATCCCAACTTCAAGATGCCAATGGTATGGAAGAGCTCTCTTGCTTTTGACTACACTATCCCAGTGTCGTTCCCATTCACCGTTACTCTCGAAGGTATCGTCAACAAGACTGTCAACGGTGTTTCAATTTCTGACTGGAGTATTCCAAGCGTAGGCGGATTTGCACGCTTCAACGGCGTGGACAATCGCCCAATATATCCTGCAGGATTCCGCACTGCTACCAAGGCCTTCGTACTTGAAAACACAAGTCGCGGCTATGGTTGGAGTGCAAACGTAACTCTGAACGCCCGTCCAGTTAACTGGCTGAGCCTGATGGCTGACTATACTCACGTGGTGAAAAAGGAAGTTAC
>JAGCCU010000032.1 GCA_017651515.1 Muribaculaceae bacterium
AAGTTGTTGTTGCTCATGTTGGTGTAGTGACGCACCACGGTGAGTTCATCCACTTCTGGCAATGCTGGAGCTTCACTGCGCATTAGGTTGCCGGGCAACGCTTTGATGTCATAGTCAGCCAACTCGTTCTTTGGAAGAGAAGAGCCGCAACGGCCTTCCTTCGACAACTCAAATATGAGTTTACCATAATAAGTGTTATTCATTATTTCTCCTCCTCAATTAAAAGTTCAACTTGTTCTACCAAAGCATCAATCTCGGCACGGCTGCGGGCTTCGGTCACGCATAGCAGCAGTGTGTTGTCGTCAAGTTTCAGACCAGCCTGAATGCCTATTGCCAAGCAGTGGTTCTGAATGTCATCAATATTCATGGTTGTCTTAATGGCAAATTCATTCAAGAAAGGCTTGTCGGGGAATGCCATTTCAAACTTACCTGTGGCGCAGAGTTTCTCTGCCAGATAATGTGCGCCGCTGTAGCCCATCTCGTTCACTTGGCGCAACCCCTGCTTGCCCATGAGCGACATGTAGATGGTCACGTAGAGTGCCATAAGGCTCTCGTTAGAGCAGATATTGCTGGTCGCCTTTTCGCGACGAATGTGTTGCTCGCGAGCTTGCAGTGTGAGCACGAATGTGCGTTTGCCGTCGGCATCGACGGTAGCGCCCACGATACGGCCTGGCATCTTGCGGATGAGCTTCTTGCTTGTACACAGGAAACCCACGTTAGGACCGCCGAAGTTCATGGGAATACCCAGGCTCTGGCCATCACCAACTGCTATGTCGGCTCCCCACTCGGCTGGAGTCTTGACCACGGCCAGTGTACTTGCCACGCAGTTCATAATGAGCAACGCCTTGTGGTCGTGGCACATGTCAGCCCAGCCAGTATAGTCCTCAAGGATTCCATAGAAGTTAGGGGTGGCAACGATAACGCCGGCTACGTCGTCTTGTGCAACCTTGGCCTCGAAGTCGGCGCGGTTGGTTACTCCGCCTTCGGCAGCAATGTGCACCACTTCCACGCCGTGGAACTTGGCGTAAGTCTCGACTACGCGTATTACGTTGGGGTTGACAGTATCGGAAATCAGCACCTTGTTGCGTTTCTTGGCATTTGCGACGGCCATCATCATTGCTTCAGCAGTGGCGGTACATCCGTCATACATCGAAGCATTGCTCACTTCCATGCCGGTCAGTTCGGCCATCATGCTCTGATATTCAAAGATATATTGCAGTGTGCCTTGTGAAATCTCGGCCTGATAGGGAGTATAGCTGGTGAGGAATTCGCTGCGACGCATCATGTCGTTGACTACGGCAGGCGAATAGTGGTCATAACAGCCGGCGCCGATGAAGCAGGTCAGTGGCACGTTATAGCTGCCCAGCTCATCAAAGAACTGGCGCACTTCCACCTCGCTCATGGCATCGGGTAAGGCATATTCACGCTTGAAGAGCAATTCTTCAGGAATATCCTTGTAAAAATCTTCAATCTTCTGCTCACCACAGGTGCTCAGCATCGAGCGGATGTCATCTGGGGTGTGCGGGAAAAATTTATAGTTCATTATTTGAAATTCGGTATAAAGAAAAATAAAATCAGGGCGTACCGAAAACTTGTTACGGTACACCCCTGAGTGTTAATTTTACTCGCCAATCATTGCCTTATAGGCTTCAGCGTCCATCAGGCTATCGAGCTCGCCCATATCGCTGAGCTGAACCTTGATGATCCAGTTTTCAAAGGCATCTTTGTTGATCAATCCGGGCTCGTCTTCGAGGGCTTCGTTGACTTCAACCACAGTACCGCTCACGGGCGACATCAGATCGCTGGCAGCCTTGACGCTCTCAACAGCACCAAATTCTTCGCCTGCAGCCACTTCGTCGTCCACTTCGGGCATGTCCACATAGACCACATTGCCTAGCTCGTGCTGTGCATAGTCGGTAATGCCGATGTAGCCAAACTCTCCTTCTACTCTCACATACTCATGTGACTCGCTGTAATAGAGTCCTTCGATAATCTTGCTCATTAGTAATTTGTTATTTAGTGGTTAAAATTATATGATTCGTTTATTTCTTATAGTTGGGTACATAGAAGCGTTTCTTAACGACTGTTGCGGGGAACACTTTCTTGCGGATGCGAACTAGCAGGTCGTTGCCCACAGCACCAACCTCGCGGTCGACAAGTGCAAATGCCAGACTCTTATCCACCGAGATGCTACGGTAGCCAGTGGTGATGTAACCCACTACGTTTTCATTGGCATCAAGCACTTCGTAACCATGGCGAGGAATAGCTTTATCCTTCAATTCAAGACCGACGAGTTTCTTTGCACTGCCTTCGGCTTTCTGCTGGGCACATGCATCACGGCCAATGAAGCCGCCTTCTTTATCGAGTTTGCAGAACATTCCCAGTGTAGCCATGATAGGTGAGATCTCGGGAGTGAGTTCGTCGCCGTAAAGTGGCAGACCTGCTTCAAAACGCAGGGTGTCGCGGCAGCCAAGTCCGCAGGGCTGTACACCTGCATCCATGAGCATGTCCCACATCTTTACAATCACAGGTGCGGTTGCATATACTTCAAAGCCGTCTTCGCCAGTGTAGCCCGTGCGGCTCACGATGATGGTTTCTCCATCGTATTCTACCAACTTGAAGGTATAGAATGTAAGGTCTGTACAATCAATATCGAACACATCCTTCATGGTCTTTTCACCATTGGGACCTTGGATGGCCAGCTGTGAGTAGTGGTCGCTCTGATTGTCGACCTTCACATCGAATTCGCGTGCCTGCTCTTCAATCCATGCCACATCCTTATCGATGTTGGCTGCATTGATAACCAAGAACAGGTCGTTTTCGCCCATCTTGTAAACCAGCAGGTCATCTACCGTTCCTCCATTGGGATAGAGCATCATTCCGTAGAACACCTTTCCGATAGGAGCGCCGGCGATGTCGTTGGTGAAGATGTAGTTGACAAATTTTTCAGCTTGAGGGCCGGTGATGTGTACTTCACCCATGTGCGAAACATCGAATACACCCACGTTCTTGCGAACGGCGTTGTGCTCGGTGGTGATGTCGCAGTACTGAATAGGCATGTCAAAACCCGCAAAAGGAGTCATCAAGGCTCCTTGTGCCACGTGCTTGTCATGTAGACAAGTTACTTTAATTTCTTCAGACATTTAAAGTTAATTGGTTAAAAGGTTAATAAATTGTTTTGTTTCTAAGTTCATAATGATGTCCTGCATTCTCACGCCTCGCAGGGCATCAGTTAGGGCTTCGGTAGTGAGGGGCTTCCCAACAATCCTGTTGATGATTCCACCGTCCAGGTCGCCAAGCAGGAAGTAGTCGCCTGCGATATTAATGTGCTTTATCACATTGCGGTTAAGCTCCATGCTTACGACGAGTTCACCCACGCCCTCTATGCGTTGTTGCCTCGTTACGTTGCATCGCGGGTTGTTGCCCAGGATGAACTCTGGGGTGAGGTAACCCTGTTCTATTTCCTCGATGCAAGCCACATCGTTGTCGGTCAGCTTTTGGCTGCCATCGCACATGCTGTTGCGCAGATGAGCCTTGAACTGCTCGATGCTGATGTCGCAGTGCTCCTTGATGGTGGTGATGCGGCTGGGCACGCTTGCCACACCCTTTGACTCGAGTTTCTCTCTCGATGGTGTGATGGCATTTGCGATATGCGTCATATCAGTGTCGTATAGCATGGTTCCATGCACTATGCTGAAACCTGGCAAATGATAGAACGCGCTTCCGCTCACCTTACAATTGCCTATAAGGATGTCGTTACGCCCGCTGGCGTGTGCATCAAGACCCAGTTGCCGCAGTGACTCCACCACAGCATCGGTATAGCGAGTGAAGGTGAGTTGCACATTATCGCTGCGTGTGATGTAGCTCAGCATGATGTTGCTCATGTCGGCAAACACACATCCGCCACCGCTCTTGCGACGATAGTACTCGATGCCATGCTCGCGACAATAGGGAAGATTCACCTCGTTCTCGATGAGCTGGTTTCGCCCGAATATTACAGTGGGGTTTACCTGCCACATGAAGAACAAATCATCGTCGCCCATAATGCTTGCAGCATACTCCTCCATAGCCAGATAAAAAGGCAATTTGCGAGGTATGCTGACATTAGCCGTGATAGGCAAACTCAAGTACTTCATCGTTTGTTCACCGGTCGCACATTCAAAGAATGTGCTTGTTTCCATAAAAACGTCCAAAGTTACTACATTTTTCCGAACTTACAATGCATCGTTGGTGCAAAATCATTTTTTTTAGCAAGTAGGTTATTATGAAACCAAAATTATATTAATTTTGCCGGCAAAAGCAGAAGAAATATGAGGATTTTTAGAGTTTTAATGATATCGGCAGTTGCGACTTTGCTTGTAGCATGCAGTTCTACAAAGAAGGTAAATAATGACGTTGTTGATAATAATACAATCAATACGACTGTCACAGATAATATAAACGACCAGTGGCTTGGCTCTGTTCTATCTACCATAGGTGGCTGGACCACTATGAAGGCAAACGGACATTTCAGCATCAAGGGTGGAGGAAAATCATTTTCGAGTGCCATGCAGGTGCGCATGGTGCGTGACGAAGTCATTTATATTTCCATACGTCCATTGCTGGGAATCGAAGTGGGACGATTGATCATCAAAGACGATTCGTTGTTTGTAATCAACAAGTTGCAGAAGCTTTATTTAGCCGAAAAGGTGTCTTTACTCACAATGGGAGTTCCAGCAACGGTAGGGATGATGCAGGATATGTTCTTGGGGCGTCCACATATTCTGGGAGAGGGGACACTGAATGCTTCACGGAGGCCTCTAGTCAAGGTAGTTGACAGTGATTCCAGATATGTTATCCAGCCCATCTCACAGCACAAGGACTTCAACTATGCCTTTACATACGACTCAAACAGCCACATCGTTTCGCTTGATGTGAAACTCACGAAAGGAAACGATGCCTATAGCATGGCTTATGGGGATATACAGCGCACGTTGGCTGGCAATATCGCTCACAGCATCGATTTCAATACCGATGTAAAAGGAAAACCACTTAGTCTTAAACTTGAATACGACCGCATAACATGGAATGAGACATTGGATACCTCATTCTCGATACCTTCAAGTTACAAGCGTCAGGATGCACGCTCGCTAATGGGCATTTTCCAGCAGTAAATTCAGTTGATTGAACGGGCTATGCCGTAACCTATCAATTGGTCGTAACGGCCTCCGCTAGGACGGTGGTAAACTAGTACAAGATACTGGTTGACAGTCTGATACTTATCGCCGTCAATAACACCTGTCATACCTATGCCTTCACCGTTTGGCACCCACAGATACTGATAGTTATATGCACCTTGTTTGAGTAGCAGGTCGTTCACATAGCAACCTGTAGTTGCATCGTACTTCATCATGGTGGTGTTTGCTGGCAGGCCGTGTGTAAATTCACCTTCAAGGAAGATGTTGCCGCCGTCTATCGGTCCGCCAGTATTAAGTGTGAAATGAGTGACCACATAGTCGGCATCTATGAAACTGTCATCTCCTTCGGCATTTCTGACGATATACCGCCCGCGTTGTGTCTGATCGTATAGATACTGCTCGTTGACTCGAGGGACGTCAGCATAGAGGGTGGCATGATAGAATGGTTGAACGTAGTCGATGGCTGCCACTCCCATGTTTATACTGTGAATGTTTACAGTTTCAAAACGTCGGTATTCATTACCCGCTTCAAAAATCAGCTCGGGTTTATGTTCGTAGGTGACGGTGCCTATTCCAGCAGTCGTAGGGCGGCGAAGCACCACAGCATTGTCAATGCGCGTATTTTGGAATATTACGGTTTTCAGTTCGCTGTATGGGTCGGCAATAGTGCCTTGTCGATAATTCAGGTTTATGGTAAGCTGCTGGTGAGCGTCTTTATAATCTTCATCGGTGTTGGCAGTTACTTCAGTGAGAACGGTCACTTTTGGCTCACAGACTATGAAACGTGTCTGAAACAATACTTTGTCAGGATCGTCTTGTTCAAATACTCTCAGCACATAATTTCCACTTTTGGTGAATCGCATGTCCTCGTTGGGCAGAGCAAAGGAATAGTTATAATAATGTGTGAAAGTGCCTTCACTCTGTCTGTAATCGTCAATGTCGGCATAATTGAATCCATCAAGATACTCACTTTCGAGTAACTGCGATGGCTGCCATTGTGCGTCACAATGCTGTAGACTGTAGCGCAGGTAGTGATAATCGTAGTCGATATAGTCGAAGTTCACTACAAGATAATCGTCACTGCCAAGCACTATCACTGGAGGTAGATACATGTTGCTCGCAGGGACTACCTTTAGGGAGCGTACATTACCATCTATGATGCGCACTCGAGTATCATCTGTCGCCTGAGCTAGCAATGCCATGGCACACATAGCACCCAGTACCATTATTATTATCCTTTTCATCGTTGTTGTTTGACATTGGAAATGGATATAAGTTTAATTGTATCGCTAAGTCCCCCTCGCTCTCATCTTTATCATGGAGGAAGGAGCTATGGCCTTGAGTTAGAATCTAATTCCGCCTAAGACGGAAAAGTCCAAGATGGAGCTGACCAGACGGCTGTTACGTGATTTGTAGCGGTGGTGGTCGGCATAGCCCTGGAGTCCTATGAAATACTGCTTGTGGTTGTATACTGCAGCTATGCGGCCTCGAAAATTGATGGACAAATCACTTGTCTTCTGCCCAGGTTGCGGCAAGATATTGTATCGGTAACCAATATATGGTGTTACCGTGAGGTTCAACAACCATTTGCGTCCTAACACCCAGTTGTGCCCGTAACCGAAGAGCAAGCAGTAGTCGTTATAAAGGATTCTTGGAGCATCTTCTTGAGTAGGTATGTAAACGTGCGCCTCATCGGCCAATTGCTCGACATCAAACTTCACATCGAAATGTTGCAGACTGATTCCCGCCAGCCACGAACCGGCACTGCGCTTCTGATATTTCGAGAAGCAATAGGCTGCAGCCTGGGCATAGCGACGGTTATTAAAGAAGTAATAAGCTGTCAAGCCCATCGCCTTGCGGCTTATTCCTGGCTGTCTGAACTTGTGACGCTCGTTATCAACGTTTTCGTCGGTATAGATTACGTTTGTCTCGTTATTATTCTCCAAGTAGAATGCATCTGCAGCAAATCGTGCACATGTGAACGAGAAATCGACCTTGTTCGACACTTTGCCGCCATGTAGCAGATTGCTCACGTTTACCGAATAGCCCAGACTCACCGCCATGAACGACAGCGAAACTCCGATATTCGACACCAAATTGCTGTTCATGATCATTCTTACGTCCTTGAAAGGACGGCCAATGTATGAGTCGGCCCAGTTGTCGCTTTTCAGTATGAGTTTCCAGTTCTTGCCAGTACTTTTCACGTAGGCGCTGTCATAACTGTTGAAAGCACGATCGCCCCAAATGTAGGTTTTATAACAAAACATAAGGAACTTTGGATAGCCCATCGTGCTGTCGTTGAAGTTTATCTTGCCGTGCTTCATGGCTCGCCACCAGTAGCGGTTGTCACGGGTAGTGTCGTATGGCTCGTTGAGTTTGTTGTTAATACGTTGTTTAATGTCTGACTTGATTTGCTGAAACTTGTTCTGTTTATTTACAATTTCAACAGATGGTTGTATGCTGTCTTGTCGTGAAATTGAATCTGAAATAGCCAACTGCCCCCACGACAATATAGGTAGGCAGCACATCAACAGCAGTATCAATACACAACGCTTCATCTCGCTCAAAAAAACTATAGTTGATAGCTTAGAAGTCGCTGAAGAATGAGGGTCGTATAAGCAGACCTAATCGTAGGCGGCAGTGGTATTTGTTGTAGTCAAGCATGTTCTCGCCATAGCCGTCATAGAAATGCAGCATAAGGAACTGGTTGTCTTTCTTTCTGATACGGAATCCCACATTGATAATTGTGTTGAAACTTAAGTTCCAGCCCTGACGCTTGACAAATGTGGCATCGACAACCCAACGCTTGTTGTTAGAAAGAAACTGCGCACCAGTCTGGAAAATGCCGCTATACTTAAGGATATCTTTATTCTGTTGGCCGTCAATGATGGGAATCCATGTCTTTGCATGCACCATCAAGTTGCGATTGATAAATGCCGAACCGGCAAACGAGATTTTATTCCAGCTGCGTGATGCCTCACCGTCACGGCCATTGGACTCATGCTCAACCATGATGAGTGTACTTCCCACAAGTCGCCCTTTAGCGAAAATAGGGGTTTGTATACCAATACCAGGGTTGAAGTTCAAGTCATGAAAAGGCAGCGATTCCTCAAAGATATTCCACATCGCCTTTTGCGAATAACTGAGGAAAAGGTAACTGTGTAAAGGAAGTATCGACTTCGTCAATCGCTGGCGGAAACTGATTTGGAATTTCACGTCGCTGTTATATTCAGTGGGCTTTTGGTTCAATGCTGTACCAAGTGCGAAGTAGTTGTCCTTGTAGATTCCAAAGAAAGGACGGTTATCAAAGTCGTGAATGATACTATCGACATTGAATTTTTCTTGCTCCTTACCCAAGATTTTTGTAGCAATTTGTGCTTCTACTGGATAAACCACACTTGCAAGGACCAAAACAATTATAATTCTGAAAATTTTCATTTCTATTTTGTTTTTGTTTATTTATCTAAATGAATTATACCACAGTGAAATTCACAATATCAATGTGATTGTACTTGGCGATTATCCTGTCGTTCATCCAAATTAGGATATCAATATCATAGTCGATTTCGCCATTTGGCAACGTGACTTCGTAACACTCAAAAGTGAGCATGTACAAATCGTCGCCATAAGCAATCAACTCCTCAGCATAGGAAAAAAATATGTTTTCCTGTCGCCCAGAGTGTACGCGTTGTGGAACACCATCTACCCATAATACAGCCTGGTCGTTCCCCTCATCATCGGTTTCAAAACCACAAGTATAGATGTGGCCATTAAGTCGAGCTATCGAACTCACATGACCAAGTGGAATGTCAACTTGAGGAATAGGTGGGTTAAAAGTGCGCGGGAGAACTTGAAGCTCTTGGTCAACCCAGATACAAGGTTCGAATCCGATATGTCCACCTACAATAGTGTGGTCGGTATCATAAGCATAGAGTGCCGTCGCATGACCGGTCAAATTTTCACTGGGCTTTGGAAGGACAGCTTTGACATAGCGACCATTTGACTCATAATAGAGTACTGCATCGCTTCTATCTTTTTCACGGTTATATTGCCCACCCGCAAGATAACACTTACCATTGCTCACGGCAATATTTGAAGCGGTAAAAAACTCGCAGTCTTCGATTGGGAATATACCACTGTTTTTCAAGATGTAGGGATAGTCAAAAAGGTAGATGTAATAGTCCCATTTGGCTATACCTTGAGTCTCGTGACTCACATTATCTATGAAATCGATGTGCAGCGTGTTCCACTTGCCGTTTTTCCAGTATCCCACCTTGTCCTTGGTACTTTTCCCCGAGACAAAATAGTCATCGCCATCGCTAATTATCTCACTGGCATACTCACAGTTAGGGAGTTCCATAATCCTGTCGCCCATCAGGTCATAAATGTGACCTTCGGAAGTCAGCACATAAATCTGTCGCTCACCACGGCGCTTGACATTATCTGGCTCATCTTTCTGGCATGACGAAAATGCAACTGCCATGACAACCGCCAAAAATAATATAAGTAATTTATTATTCATATTTTACAACAATGTTGTTTTCAATAACTTTCAATGTGCAAAAGTAATTACTTTTTTTGAAACGATGTACAACACGCACAAAAAGATTTAGTTTTTTAATTTTTTACAATTGGTTTAATAAGCAACAACTTACAAATTCTCGCAATAGTCACCATGCAAAAAACTCTCATCATTTCTTTGTCGGAATAAATATCTTTGCTAACTTTGCAGAGCAGAATGACGATGACACAGAATGGCTACACAACGGTTTTTGCTGGTTAGTGTCGCTATATTTTTTATGACTTAAATGTTAACTTAAAAAATCTGTTTATGAAGAAGTTTTTATCTGTTACAGCACTCCTCCTCATGGTTTACACCCATGCAAGTGCCTGGGGTTATGACTTTATCTACGATGGCTTTGCCTACAATCTTAATGATGACGGTTCGGTGACACTTACCTCTGACAATGATTTTTATGAATCGTTTAGCGGTCCTGTTGTTGTCCCCGATGAAGTTCCCTACGAGGGCCAATTACGTCCCGTTACCGCCATTGACGAAAGTGCATTCTATCGTAATGCTAATATTACATCGTTAACCATCGGCAAGAATGTGAAGACCATCGGCGCCCATGCTTTCTATATCTGCTCATCTTTGCAGGGTACCTTGAATATCCCTGAGGGAGTCACGAGTATTGGCAACTTCGCTTTCGGTGATTGCGCCCAATTGACAGGAGTGGTCATTCCCAAGTCGGTGACCAGCATTGGTGAATATGCATTTGACGATTGCACTGGCTTGACCGCCGTGTACATTTCTGATATTGCCGCCTGGTGCCGAATCAACTTTACATTCTTTTGGGACAACCCACTTAGTTATGCGCATCACCTTTACTTGAACGGGCAAGAATTGACAGACTTGGTGATACCTGATGAAATCACATCCATCAGTCCTTGCGCCTTTTACCAATGTACCAGCCTGCAAAATGTGACCATCGGCAATGGTGTAACTACCATCGGTTTCAGATCCTTCTGTGAATGCTCAAACATTAGGACCCTGACTTTAGGCAGGTCTGTCAGCGAAATCAATGAAATAGCTTTCTATCGCTGTTATGCACTGAACACTGTTTATTCCTATCCCGTGAATCCTCCCACTCTGA
The DNA here is from genome assembly GCA_017651515.1 of Muribaculaceae bacterium. Classification (GTDB taxonomy): domain Bacteria; phylum Bacteroidota; class Bacteroidia; order Bacteroidales; family Muribaculaceae; genus Sodaliphilus. Next base: position 10,832 of record JAGCCU010000032.1, read on the forward strand.
ATGATAGTCCTTTTGCTGACGTAGATTTCCATTCGGTGACTCTACATGTACCCAAGGGCTCAAAAGAAAAATACGATTATGAATACCCATGGTATTGGTGCCAAAGTATTGTAGAAGACTTAGACACACAAGCTAATGGTGACATTAACAACGACAGCATGGTAGATGTGGAAGACGTGAACGCAGCTATCAACATCATCTTGAAGAACAAGAGCATGAGCGACTATCCCGGTAATGGTGATATGGATGGTAATGGTTTGATTGATGTCGAAGACATAAACGCCATCATCAACATCATCCTCAAAGTGGAATAATTAATGATTTAAAAATAGTCCCCTTGGGGGCTGTGACCGCATCCGCTGTCACTGCCATTATTGAGGTCAGTATTATAGTCAATATACGTTTTATTCGACTCATTTGACAATCGCAAAGATTTATCGTTTAATTGTTGGGCAAAAGTAATATATTTGGTGTCAATCACCAAATTTTTCTCAAACCACTAGTTTACTTGGACATTTGGTCTTCATGTTATTGAAGACGATATTGCACTGGAGTGAGGTTTGCATGCCGCTTGAAGAACTTGGCAAAAAAGCTGGGATTTGGAAAGTTGAGAGTATCAGAAATCTGCACCACGGTCATATCGGTGTGTTTGAGCATCACTTTGGCTTCGTTAATTAAAGCTCGGTCAATCCATCCCTTGGCTGTAAGTCCGCTAACTTGCTTGATTACCACCCCCAAATGACGCTGCGTGACACACAGTCGGTCGGCATAAAATGCCAGTTGATGCTCTGTTCTACAATGACTGTTAACTAAAGCAATGAACCGTTGGAATATAGATGCGGTATGCGACGGTGAGACCGCATGACTCACACTCAACTGATAACAATCATCATAAAACCATAGCATAGATGATATCAGACTCATGAACACATCGCGATTCCACGATGAAGAATGCACAAGTTGCCATATAATATTGACTAATTGTCGCAACCAGACAATATTTTCATACTTAACAGGCAACTGAAAATCACGTATCTCACCTTTGAGGATTTGCGGTATGCGTCCTGCCGGCAGCAACATATCGTTGAACACAGCTACTCCCATTATGTTAAGATCACCCTCTATGGAAATGGGTTGAACTATACTACCTGGAGTAATAAACACCAGTGAACCATCGACAATATGGCGGTCTATCAGGTTTATGTTGACACGCACATCTCCTTTTATGACAATTCCTATTCGATAATCATTAATAAACAACGGTGCTTTTCTACTCAGCATATATCTAAACATGTCGCTGGCACCTTCACCATTTATAATGGCAAATTCTTGAGTCAAGAACAATCCTTTCTTGTTCTTTATCGTGTTAGACATGACATTTTGAATCATGTCATAATTGAAATTCTCAAGTCTTTTTTTCATTTCAGTTAGAATAAATCTTCCGCAAAGATAATAAAAAAAGGTATATAAAGCATATTTGCGATAAAAATCATACAAATAGACCTTCTTTCAGTCATTACAGATAACACTTTTACTAATTATTGACTGTAACTTTGCAAGCATAAACAAAAAACATCAAATAAAGTGAACAAGGTTTTCATAACAATTATTTATATAGTTGCCAGTCTGACGTTATCGGCCCAAACGACACTTGAGCAATGCCAACAAGCGGTTGTGAGAAATTATCCCCTCATTAAGCAACGTGACCTTATTTCCCGCACAACACAATACACTGTTGCCAACATCAAGAAAGGCTGGTTGCCACAAGTCAGTGCATCGGCTCAAGCCACGCTGCAAAGCGATGTTGCCAGCTGGCCGGACGAGATGGAACCTTTCATGACACAAATGGGTGTTGACATGAAAGGTCTCAAGAAAGACCAGTATCGTGTGGGTATCGATCTGAGCCAAACAATTTATGACGGAGGCTCTATAGCCAGCCAAACTGCAATTGCACGTGAACAGGGCAATGTACAAGTTGCACAGAATGAAGTCAACTTATACACTGTGCGCATGCGAGTAAATGACTTATACTTCGCCTTACTACTGGTAAACGAACATCAAAAACTGAATCAAGACCTTCAGCAGCTATTAGAGGGTAACGAGCAAAAGCTCGCATCTATGTTCAAACGCGGGACAGCATCGGAAAGCGACTATAACTCAGTAAAGGCCGAACGCCTCAATGCTACTCAGCAAGGCATCCAACTAGCAGCACAACAACAGGCATTAAGCCGCATGCTGAGTACGTTATGCGGCATCGAAGTGAATGAAGTGCAGAAGCCGCCTATTGTCGAGACATCAACTGTTAACCTCCGCCCAGAGCTGCAACTAATCGACGCTCAGTTACGACTCACCGAGGCACAGAAGCAGTCGATAGACGCCGCCATGCGACCAAAGTTGAGCTTATTTGCACAAGGGTTTTACGGTTATCCTGGCTACAACATGTTTAACGACATGATGCACCACAGCTGGAGCCTAAACGGAATGATCGGCGCCCGATTCACGTGGAACATAGCACCGCTTTATACTCGCAAGAACGACCTTGCAAAGCTAAAACTCCAACGTGCGCAGGTTGAAAACAACCGAGAGTTGTTTTTGTTGAACAATAACCTTGAGCAAATTGAGCACAGTGAAAACGTTCAGCGATATTGTAAAATGATGGAAACCGATAGCGAAATAATCGATTTGCGAACAAAAGTACGCCGCTCTGCTGAATCGAAGCTTTCACACGGAATCATTGACGTGAACGAACTAATCAAGGAAATCAATAACGAAAATGCCGCTCGCGTCCAACAATCAATCCATGAGACCGAAATGCTTAAAGAATTATACGACCTAAAATATGCAAACAACAACTGAAAAGATGAAAAAGATAACAATCGTTGCAAGCATAGGTTTTTTACTCTTGTCTTGCACCAACAAAGAAAACGAATATGATGCTACAGGCACCTTTGAAGTGACTGAAGTTACCGTCTCGGCAATGGCTTCTGGCCAACTCTTAAGTTTCGTTCTTGAAGAAGGAGAAAATGTAGCTGCCGAATCTGTAGTTGGTCGCATCGATGACACTCAACTCAAATTAAAGAAAGAACAATTGGAAAGCACCAAAGCCCAGCTTGATGCCAATCGCCGTCAACTGGCTGCCAACCGTAATGCCACAAGCAGCAAGCAACTCGACCTTGAAAAGCAGGTTGCAGCGTTGCGGCAGCAGATAACCAATGCTAAAAGAGAAAAGCAGCGTTACACTGAATTGTTACGCGACGGGGCTGTGCCCAAAAAGCAAGTGGATGACATCACCTACCAGATCAATGTGCTGGAAAAACAACTGTCGGCCACTCAAGATCAAATTAGGAGCAACAATGCCAGCCTGGCGCAACAAAGCACAGGAATAAATGCCCAGATGGAAGGTATCAATGCCCAGAGTGCAGGCATCGACGCACAACAGGCACAACTCGATGATCAAATCGCCAACTCTGTCATCAAGAGTCCAATATCTGGTGTTGTGCTGGAAAAATATGTTGAGCAAGGCGAGTTTGTCACAGTGGGAAAGCCACTTTTCAAGGTAGCTGACATAACCAAAGCAGTGCTACGAGCCTACGTGACCTCTGCTCAACTCGAACATATTAAGGTGGGGCAAGCAGTCAAAGTGTTTTCCGATTATGGCAAAGGTAAAGGACAGTCCTACAATGGCACCATCAGTTGGATATCACCACAATCGGAGTTCACACCTAAAACAATCGTCACCGAAGACGAGAGAGCAGACCTCGTCTATGCCGTTAAAATCAGCCTTGAAGGCAATAGCGATATTAAAATGGGCATGTATGGTAAAGTAAAATTCTGATAGCATGTCATGACAAGCATAGAAGTGAACCATATTTCCAAGTCTTTTGGCACCGTCAAAGCACTAGACGATGTCTCGTTGAGCGTTAACCGCAGCGAAGTCTTCGGTCTAATAGGTCCAGACGGAGCAGGAAAAACCACTTTGTTTCGCCTTCTATGCACCTTATTACTTGCCGACAGTGGAGAAGCAAAAGTAGATGGCTTCGACGTTGTGACACAAATGTCGGAAATACGCAAACGCTTGGGATATATGCCAGGTAAGTTTTCACTGTATGAAGACTTGACTGTACGTGAAAACCTGGAATTTTTCGCCACTCTTTTCGGCACCACTGTCGATGCTGGTTACGACACCATCAAAGCCATCTATTCACAAATAGAACGGTTCAGCAACCGTAAAGCCGGCGCTCTTTCAGGAGGCATGAAACAGAAACTGGCACTTTCATGCGCCCTTGTCCACCAACCCAGTGTGCTGATTCTTGACGAACCCACCACTGGTGTTGATCCTGTGAGCCGCAAGGAATTATGGGAAATGCTTGGCACACTCAAGGATCACAATATCACAATAGTGGCAGCAACGCCTTATCTTGATGAAGTGCGAAGATGTGAAAGAGTGGCATTTCTACACAATGGTCGCATTCAAGGAATAGGCTCTCCCACAGAGATTCTCACACAGTTTGCCCATATTTTCAACCCACCAAGAATTGACCGTGGTGCAAATAATGAAGCTGAATCTATTGTCCAATCATCTTCAAACGAAAATGTTATAGAAGTTCAGCACTTGGTAAAAGCCTTCGGTACATTCCATGCTGTTGACGACATATCTTTCACAGTTAAGAAGGGTGAAATATTCGGTTTTCTAGGAGCCAACAGGGCAGGAAAAACCACAGCTATGCATATGCTTACAGGACTAAACCAGCCTACCAGTGGAACAGGTAAAGTGGCAGGATTTGACATCCGGACGCAACATGAACTCATCAAGCAGCACATTGGTTATATGAGCCAGCGTTTTTCTCTATATTCCGATCTAACCGTTGCTGAGAACATAAGGCTTTTTGCGGGCATATATGGCATGGATGACGATGTCATAGCACGAAAAACGGACCAGTTGCTCGAGCGATTGCAGTTTGCCGAGCACCGTAATGACCTTGTGGGATCCCTGCCTCTTGGCTGGAAACAAAAACTGGCATTTTCGGTAAGCATATTCCACGAACCAAGCATTGTGTTTCTCGATGAGCCAACTGGGGGCGTCGATCCTGCCACAAGACGACAATTCTGGGAACTTATCTATGAAGCCGCTCAGCACGGTATCACAGTTTTTGTCACAACCCACTATATGGACGAAGCCGAATATTGCGACCGTATCTCTATTATGGTAGATGGGAAAATAAGTGCCATCGGCACTCCCGATGAACTCAAAAGCCTATACGGCTTTCAGAATATTGACCAGGTATTCACTCATCTTGCTCGGCAAGCCACTCGTTCCAGTGATTAATTATCAACACGCCATGAAAGAATTTATCAGTTTCGTTATAAAAGAGTCTAAACACATCCTGCGAGACCGTCGCACGATGCTCATCCTCTTCGGAATGCCTATAGTGTTGATGCTGTTGTTTGGCTTTGCCATCACCACCGATGTGCGCAATGTTCGTGTTGTAGTAGTTACTTCATCAATAGACCACCTCACTCATAGAGCCATAGTGCGCCTTTCTGCTAGTGAATATTTCAATATTACTACCACTGTGCCAACTCCCTCTGAGGCAGAGCAACTCATCCGCTCTCAAAAAGCCGATATGGCCATAGTATTCGGAAAAGACTTTGCTGCTAACAATGGAAGGCTTCAATTCATTGTTGACGGATCAGACCCAAACATGGCCCAACAGTGGTGCAGCTATGCAACTCAGACACTTGCATTAGACGAATTATCAGGCAACAAAAACAATTATCTAAAGACATCGCCTATAAATATAAAAATGCTCTACAACCCACAGATGAAAAGTGCATATAATTTTGTACCTGCCATTATGGGTATGCTGTTAATGCTCATTTGTGCCATGATGACGAGCATCTCTATCGTGCGCGAAAAAGAAAAAGGAACAATGGAAGTATTGCTCGTGTCGCCTGTTAAGCCATTGATGATTATCATTGCCAAAGCTGTCCCCTACTTCATTCTTGCACTTGTCATCCTATGCACTATACTCCTAATGTCTAGATTCGTGCTTGATGTGCCGTTACAAGGATCTGTTTTCTGGATTGTAATAGTTTCGCTCATCTACATCCTACTGGCTCTCTCCCTAGGGCTCCTTATTTCTAATGTAGCTGAAACTCAGCTAGTAGCATTATTACTCTCGGCAATGGTTCTTTTAATGCCAATTGTCATGCTATCAGGCATGCTTTTCCCCATCGAATCAATGCCAAAATTCTTGCAGTGGATTTCGGCTATAGTACCTCCGCGCTACTACATCGCGGCAATGCGAAAACTCATGATTATGGGCGTTGGCATAAGCGAGGTGATGCACGAGGTGGTTATTCTCAGCATTATGACTGCGGTATTACTCACGCTGGCATTGGTGAAATTCAATAAGCGACTGGAACACTAAGGAATAAACACATCTCTAAATGGCCATTTTGCAATCATGATAAAGTATCTGTTACAAAAAGAAGTCTTGCAAATACGTCGCAACGCGTTCTTGCCACGACTCATCGTCATTTTTCCTATAATGGTGATGTGTGTTTTACCATGGGTAATGAGCATGGAGGTAAAAAACATTGTAGTTGACATCGTCGATAACGATCATTCTGTTATTTCTCAGCAATTGGTCCACAAAATCGAATCTAGCAACTATTTTATCTTCCATGGGCAACCTGCTAGTTACAGCGAAGCATTAAGTAACATAGAGCACAGCAAAAGCGATGTGGTGATAGTAATTCCACCACACTATAGCCGTGACCTCACAACGGGCAATGTTCCACAAGTGCTCATTGCCGCAAATGCCGTCAATGGGACCAAGGGGGCTATGGGTGCATCTTACTTGTCAAAAATCGTCACCTCGCACGTTAATCCTAATATTGAAGCAATACTATCTCGCATTACAACACTCAATTTATATAATAAGCATCAGAATTATAAACTGTATATGATTCCTGCCCTTCTTGCCATTGTAATGATGCTCATGTGCGGTTTCCTGCCGGCCTTAAACATTGTAGGAGAGAAAGAAGCCGGCACAATTGAGCAAATCAATGTAACTCCCGTGCCGAAATGGGCATTTATCATGGCAAAACTTATTCCATACTGGATAATTGCGCTATTTGTCGTAACAGTTTGTCTGCTTTTGGCATGGGGAATATATGGTATCACATGCAAAGGTAACTTGGTATTAATATACCTAATGGCAATGCTACTCGCTTTGTTTTTCAGTTCCCTTGGTCTTATAATATCCAATTACAGCGACACAATGCAGCAAGCAATTTTTGTGATGTGGTTTTTTGTTGTCATTCTATTACTCTTGAGCGGGCTGTTCACTCCTACACGCTCTATGCCTTCGTGGGCATATCTCACGACTTATGTAAACCCTATGCACTACTTTATTGATGCAGTACGAACAGTTTTCATTAAAGGCGGACGGCTTCACGACATCAATTACCAAGTTACCGCCCTTGCTTCGCTTACGAGTGTTATGGCTATCTGGGCAGTGTTGAGTTACAAAAAGAATAAATAACACTGCTCTCAATTTACACTTGATTGTTTTGATCAAAAAAAATTAGTAATTTTGCAGTTACAACATTCTAACTATGTTTTTAAGTAACTGCCAATATGATTAAAACTCTTCTTCGGCACATAGGACAGTACCGCATGGCAGCCATCCTCACTCCTATCTTCATCATGCTGGAAGTGATTATGGATGTATTGATACCATATGTCACTGCATGGCTGATAGACGACGGCATCAATGCCCGCAACCTGCCCAACGTGTATCGCTACGGAGGTCTGATGCTTCTCATGGCGTTCATCAGCCTGGCAATGGGTATCCTGGGCGGCCGTTTCGTGGCCAAGGCCTCGACAGGTTTTGCCGCCAATCTGCGTCAGTCGATGTATCGCAACATCCAGCGTTTCGCATTCAGCGACATTGACAAGTATAGCACAAGTGGTTTGGTGACACGCATGACGACCGACGTCACCAACCTGCAGAGTGCTTTTCAAATGATATTGCGAACCAGTATCCGTGCCCCATTCTCGATGATTTTCAGCATCGTGATGTGTTTCGTGATTAGTCCGCGAATGAGTGTGATATTCGTGATTGCGACCGTGGTGTTGTCGGTCATATTGACGATTATCATCAAGCGCGTGTCTGCCACGTTCACTCAGGTTTTCAAGCAGTATGATGTGTTGAACTCGGCTGTGCAAGAGAACGTAAGTGCAATCCGTGTGGTTAAGGCTTTTGTGCGCGAAGACTACGAGAATCAGAAGTTTGAGCTTGCTGCCAAAGGTCTCTATAACTTATATGTAAAAGCCGAGCGGCTCATGGCGGTAAACCACCCCGTGATGAATATGGTGGTGTATGGCTGCATCATTGCCATCAGCTGGTTTGGTGCACAGTTTGTTGTTGGTGGCAGCTTGACCACCGGTCAGTTGACGTCGCTTTTCACCTATGTGATGAGCATATTGATGTCGCTGATGATGCTTAGCATGATTTTCGTGCAGATTACTATGAGCGTTGCCAGCGGCAAGCGCGTGACTGAGGTCATCAATGAAGTTCCAGACATTGTAAATCCCGACAATGCCGATACAGAAATCACCGATGGCCGCATCGACTTTAACCATGTTAGTTTCGCTTACAAGGGTGGCAGTGGCGAATATGCCTTGCACGACATAGACCTGCACATAGCTTCAGGCGAGACGATAGGTGTGATTGGCGGCACTGGCAGCGGAAAATCCAGCCTTATAAACCTAGTGAGCCGTCTGTACGACACCACACGCGGCAGCGTGGAGGTTGGTGGTAAGGATGTCCGTACGCTCGACCTGACTGCCCTGCGCAACAGCGTGGCAGTGGTACTGCAGAACAACGTTCTCTTCACAGGCACGATACTTGATAACCTGAGATGGGGAAACCCCAATGCGACACTTGAACAGTGTCAAGCTGCATGCCGAATAGCCCAGGCCGATGAGTTTGTGCAGCAAATGCCTGACGGTTACAACACCCGTATTGAACAAGGCGGCACCAATGTGAGTGGCGGACAACGACAACGCCTGTGCATTGCCCGTGCCCTTCTGAAGCAACCACAGGTGCTTATCCTTGACGACAGCACCAGTGCATGCGACAATGCCACCGATGCGTTGATACGTGAGGCATTGCGACGCGACGTGCCTCAGATGACACGCATAATAATCTCCCAGCGCATTTCCAGTATCAAGGATTGCGACCGGATCCTGGTTCTTGACGGTGGGCGCGTGAGCGGTTGGGACACTCACGACAATCTGCTTGAAAACAATACAATCTATAAGGAAATCTGCTCAATTCAAGATGAAGACGGTGGAGACTTTGACGAACCTGACGGCAGAAAGGAGGACGCACAATGAGACAGCCTAACTTCAACCCCAATGGCCCTCACAATCGCAATATGTATGTAGGTGAGCCTTCAGGCAAGCGCAAAGACGTGTTGTTGCGTCTGATGCGTATGGTATTGAAAGACTACAAGTTTTCGTTTTGTGCCGTAGCACTATGTATCGTTATTACGGCATTTACCACTTTGGCTTCAACGCTGTTCACCCGCACTCTAATCGATGACTACATTGTGCCGCTAACGCAAAGTGCCACCCCCGATTATGGTCCCTTGGCAGCTATACTCACAAAACTAGCGTTAATATTGTTGCTGGGGGTTGCATGTTCCTACTTGCATAGCCTGCTCATGATAAATGTCACCCAAGGCACAATGCTCCGACTGCGCACCGACATGTTCCGCCACATGGAGTCGTTGCCAATATCCTACTTCGACACCCATTCACACGGTGAAGTGATGTCGACCTACACCAACGACGTTGACACGCTGCGACAAATGATTAACCAGAGTTTGCCGCAAGCATTCAACTCGCTGATCACCATTGCCATAACTTTGGCAAGCATGGTGGCCTTGAGCATTCCACTGACATTGGTATCGATAGTCATGGCAGTGATTATGGCGGTAGTGACTACTTGGCTCGGCAAACGATCTCGTAAGCACTTCAAGGTTCAGCAGCAGAGTCTGGCAGATGTCAATGGATTCATCGAGGAAATGATGACCGGACAGAAAGTGGTTAAAGTGTTCTGTCATGAGCAACAGGCCATCACCGACTTTGAACGAATCAATGAAAAACTGCGCCAGAGCACTTACGATGCTAACCGTATTGCCAACATCGTCATGCCCGTGAACGGCAACTTAGGGCATCTGAGTTATGTTCTTATTGGTGTAGTGGGCGCAACGTTGATATTAAGTGGAAGGGTGGATCTCAGTTTAGGAACTCTAGTGGCATTCTTGACGCTGAATAAGAGCTTCGCTCGCCCAATCGCTAATGTAAGTCAGCAAATCAATAGTGTGCTTAATGCTAGCGTGGGTGCTGAGCGCGTGTTCCGCATCCTTGATGAAAAACCTGAAACCGACAATGGTAATGTGACTTTGGTCAATGCCATGGAAGCGCCCGACGGCACACTGGTACCCGTGCCATTGCGTACGGGTGTGTGGGCATGGCGAGTTCCAACCACACCCCAGCACTCATTTATCAAGGTGGATGGCGGCGTGCAGTTTGACATGGTGGATTTCGGTTACACTCCCGACAAACAAGTGCTTTACGACATCATGATCAATGCCATGCCTGACCAAAAAATCGCTTTCGTAGGTGGTACTGGTGCGGGTAAGACAACCATTACCAATCTCATCAACCGTTTCTATGACATCCAAGACGGCACCATAACGATTGACGGTATCAATGTTGCCGATATTAACAAACGCCATCTGCGTCGGTCGCTTGGCATGGTGCTGCAGGAAACACACCTGTTTACAGGCACGGTGCTTGACAATATCCGTTACGGTCGCCTTGATGCAACCGATCAGGATTGTATCGAAGCCGCAAAGCTCGTGAATGCTGATGGCTTTATCCGTCGTCTGAGTGACGGATATAAAACTGTTCTCAGTGGTGACGGCGGAAACCTGAGCCAAGGTGAACGTCAGTTGCTTGCCATTGCGCGCGCTGCTGTCGCCGACCCGCCAATCCTTATCCTCGACGAAGCTACATCTAGCATCGACACTCATACCGAACGGCTTGTTCAGAAAGGTATGGACTCGCTTATGAAAGGGCGTACTACATTCGTCATTGCACATAGGCTTAGCACTGTTCGCAATGCAGACTGTATCATCGTACTCGAAAAGGGACGGATAATAGAAAGCGGCACCCACGATGAATTGCTTGAACAAAAAGGAAAGTACTACCAACTTTATACCGGTCATGAAATATAGTTTTGTTAATTCTTTGTAAAAAACGATTCATTTCCAAGCAAAAAGATTACTTTTGCCATTTGAATAAGTCTAATAATCGTCAATACTCTAAATTTTATAAGCATAACTAATTATTAAATTCTATACGACAATGAAAAAAATTGCATTATTACTTTTAGCTGCACTGGTGATTGGTTGTGGTGCAACTAATGCTCAGAACAAATTCCGCAAGTCAAACATTGGAACCGGAACAAAGGCAAAGACCGAAGCCAAAGCTGCCGAGAAAACCAATGCGAAGTCTGACGTCAAGCCGGTAGAAAAGGCTAAGCCTGCCGAAAAGACTACAGAGGCAAAAAAGTCTGCCGCTACCGTAAAAACTGCTACAACAACCAAGGCTCCTGCCCAGAAGAAGAAAACACAAGTCAAGCATGAGCAGGCTCCAGTAGCAAAAGTCGACATTTCCAACATTGAAGGTTTCTATACCAACACCTACAGTGATGGCATCGGTGGTACTTGTACTCATCGCCTTACTGTCAACTACAATCCAGAGACTCGTACTGTAACTGGCATGCACACAAATGAAAGTGGCGTGGCTCGCAGCTATCATGGAAATGTAGTAGGCGATAACAAGGTGATTTGCTATTACGATGAAGATGGTGACGAGTTTGCCGAGATGAAGATGTATGACAACAATACTATCAAGCTCGAAGGTTTTACTGGTACGTTCAAGCGTAATAACAGTGATATTCCAACAGTGTCGTCTTCTCCAAGCGGATACTCAGGTGCTGCACCCGTAGATCGTGCTAACTATGAGGCAATCCAGAAATACCTCAAGGAAAAGGAGGAAGAAGAACAGGAACAGTAATCGTTGACTTGTAGAACGGTACAATAAGTCCCCACCGGCTAGCCGATGGGGACTTGTTATGCATATATTGATACACCTTTCAGCGCTTGTGCGCTATGAGGTACTGACCAATCTGTACGGCATTCAGCGCCGCGCCTTTCTTGATCTGGTCACCGCACAACCAGAAGGTCAGACCGTTGTCACTACTGGTATCCTCACGAATACGCCCCACAAACACCGGATCTTTGCCTGAACAGTCAATGGGCATCGGATATCGGTTGTTGCGCGGTTCATCGACAACGACAATGCCTGGAGCCAGTTGCAGGGCGGCGCGTGCCATCTCGGGGGTGATGGGCTTCTCGCACTCAATCCACACCGCTTCGCTGTGGGCGCGCATTACCGGCACGCGAACACACGTAGCGCTCACGCGAATGTCGCTGTGCATGATTTTGCAAGTTTCCTTGACCATTTTCATCTCCTCGCGGGTGTAGTCATTGTCCTGGAAGACGTCGATGTGTGGAATCACGTTATATGCGAGCTCGTGCTGAAAGTGGTGAACCGTCAGTTCCTCTTTGCCCACTGCAATCTCGCTGGTCTGCAAAGCCAGCTCATACATTGCCTCCATACCGGCTCCGCTGGCGGCCTGATAGGTGGCAACCTGAACGTTTTTGATGTGCGACAAGTTGTCAAGCGGCTTGAGCGCCACCACCATGATGATGGTCGAACAGTTTGGGTTGGCGATGATGTTACGCGGAGTCACCAGTGCGTCCTCACCATTCACCTCTGGCACCACCAGGGGCACATCGGGATCCATGCGGAAAGCGCTGCTGTTGTCAATCATGATGCACCCGTGTCGAGTGATAGTCGGGGCAAACTCGCGAGCCGGTCCGGAACCCATAGCCACAAAGGCAATATCAATATCCTTGAAATCGTCGTTGTGTTGTAACAGTTGCACTACATGGTCCTTGCCGCGAAAGGTAAATATACGTCCGGCACTGCGTTTTGATCCGAAGAGCACCAACTCGTCAACGGGGAAATTCTGTTCGTCAAGGACACGCATGAATTCTTGACCCACAGCGCCACTGGCGCCAACAATAGCAACTTTCATCTTTTAATAGTGTTATAGAATTATAGAGTTATGAATTAGCATTTCTCGCTATTGCAAATCTTGTGCCATTTTGCAATATTATTTGATATGCGTACCCATTTCCAGATGCGACAATTGAGCCGCATTGGTGATGATCACCTCCTTTACGCCATGGTCAATGGCGCTGAAAGCGTTGTCCAGTTTGTTCACAAACCAGTCATTTATGATTTCCAGTTCGCGCAAGGCTTTGTAACGGGTGCGCTTGAGTTCTGCAACTACGCTGTCCGGATCTTTGGGATTGAGTAGGACGCCTTTTTTCTCGAAGCAGTAAATAAGTGTGACATCGTATCGCAATGCCAGCGCTTTTGCAACCTCGGCAGCCATGGCATCGGTCTCATTGAAAAGCAGTCCGCCTTTTCCGTCATGTGACATGGGGGCAATTACGGGCAGCACACCAGCATCTATTAGCTTCGACAGGGTTATGGCATTCACGCTGCGAACTTCGCCGGTATGGCCGAGGTCGGTATCACCCATGCCGCGCTTGACGCTGGTAATAAGGTTCAGGTCGGCCCCGGTGACTCCCAATGCATTCATCTTTCGCGCTTGAAGAAGTGCCACAAGCTGCTTGTTGACGCGACCGGCATAAACCATAGCCAGAACGTTGAGCGTGTTGTCGTCGACCACTGGGCGACTGTCAATCTCAGTGATGCGGACACCCATGCGGTCGGCAAGCATGGAAGCTAAATTGGAGCCGCTGTGGATTACAAGCTTTCGGCCGCCAACGGTGCTCAACTTTCGGATGAACAGTTTCAGAGCCTCGGGTTTCTCGATAATCTTGCCCGATACCTTTATGATTGTAAGTTTCTCTTTCAACTCTTTATGTTTTAGTCCAATTTCCTGATTTCTCCTTTTCGATACTCAAACGGTAATTCCGTCACTCGCTGAATTCCATCAAGTAAGCCTTGATGAATTCGTCAATGTCGCCGTCCATCACACCACCCACATCACTGGTCTGATGTCCCGTGCGGTGATCCTTTACGCGGCGGTCGTCAAATACATAGCTGCGTATCTGGCTGCCCCACTCAATTTTCTTTTTAGAGTCTTCAACCTTGCGCTGCTCTTCCTGGCGGTGCTGTAACTCCTTGTTATAAAGAATTGATTTCAGGTTGCGAAGGGCATTCTCGCGGTTCTTGGGCTGGTCGCGAGTCTCAGTGTTCTCAACAAGGATTTCCTCTTCTTCGCCGGTATATGGGTCTTTATACTGGTAACGCACACGCACGCCGCTTTCCACCTTGTTCACGTTCTGACCACCGGCACCACCGCTGCGGAAAGTGTCCCACGAAATGCGGGCTGGGTCAAGGGTGATTTCGATAGTGTCATCAACAAGAGGGGTGACAAATACTGATGCAAACGAAGTCATGCGTTTGCCTTGGGCATTGTATGGTGATACGCGCACAAGACGGTGTACGCCGTTCTCGCTCTTCAGGTAACCATATGCAAAAGAACCCTCGGCACTGATGGTGACGCTCTTGATGCCCGCTTCATCACCCTCGACCATGTGCTCGATCGCTGTCTTGTAACCATGACGCTCACACCAGCGCAAGTACATGCGCATGAGCATCTGCGCCCAATCCTGACTCTCGGTTCCACCGGCACCTGAATTGATCTTGATGATGGCGTCCATCTTGTCCTCGTCGCGACGGAGCATATTGCGTAATTCGAGTTTCTCAACTTTGTCGAGCGCCTGAGTGTATAGCTCATCAACGTCGCTTTCTTCAATAAGGCCTTCCTTGACGAAGTCGAAACCTGTAGCCACCTCATCGACCGACTTGCTCACTTCATCGCAGCTGTCAATCCAGAAATGGAGCATCTTGATTTTCTTCATCTGTGCTTCGGCGGCCTTCTGGTCGCTCCAGAAGTCGGGCACATGCGTGCGCAATTCTTCCTCCTCTACCTCGATGCGCTTATTGTCGATGTCAAGATAGCTGCGTAATGACTCCGCTCTCTCCTGTAATGCCTTGAGTTGTTCTTGTGTAATCATTTTCTAAATTCATTTTTTACGATAGTCGGCAGCGTACATTGCGTCAATCAGGCGGGAATAACGCTTGTTGATAACGGCACGGCGTATCTTGAGCGTATTGGTGAGCTCGCCATTTTCCATTGTGAACGGGCGGGGCAGGAGTACGAAACGCTTTACTTGCTCGTATGAGGCGAGGTTTTTCTGATAGCTGTCAATGCGTCCTTCAATCATTTTATGTATATCATGATTGTTGACCAGTTCCTCATTGTTGGCAAACTCAATCTTCTCCTTCTCTGCATAGGCTTTCAACTCCTCAAAGTCGGGAACTATAAGTGCCGAGACATATTTCTTACCGTCACCAATGATAGCAACCTGCTCGATAAATTTGTCCTGTCCGAGAGCCGTTTCCAGCATCTGGGGTGCGATGTACTTTCCGTTACTGGTCTTGAAAAGGTCTTTAAGACGTTCGGTGAGGATGATTTGTCCTGCCTCGTTGATCTCGCCGCAGTCGCCGGTGTGGAACCAACCGTCGGGTTCGAGCACGGCAGCGGTTTCCTCGGGCTTGTTGTAGTAGCCCTTCATCACTGTCGGGCCCTGCACGAGAATCTCGTTGTTCTCGCCAATCTTCACGTTCACGCTTGGAATGGGATACCCGATAGTGCCTATCTGCCAGCCTACGTTCTCGAAGAAGCATACCGAAGCATTGGTTTCGGTCAGGCCATAGCCGATTACGATATTGATGCCCACCGAGTGGAGGAATTCAGTGATGTTGTCGCTGAGCATGGCTCCGGCAGTTGGGAAGAAACGGCCGCGCTCGATTCCTATGGCTCCGCGCAGTTTCTTGAACACTTTGTTCTCGAAATACTGATACTGTTTCTCAATGAGCAATGGAGGTTTCTTGCCAAGTCGCACATATTTCAGATTGCGGGTCTTACCTACAGATATTGCTCGTTTGACAAGCATTCGGAGCACCGGTGCGGCAGCAGCCAGATTGTCGGTTACGGCAGTATAGACCTTCTCCCAGAATCGAGGCACGCTGCACATGCAGGTGGGCTGTACTTCCTTTACGGCACGCTGGATGTCCTTGGGGTCGTAGTTGATGGCTATGCGCACGCCCTGTGTGAAGCATACCATCGTCCAGCCCAGCTCAAACACGTGGCTGAACGGGAGGAAACTCAGCGAAATATCGGTTTCAGGGTCGAGTTTTATACGTTCGCAGTGAGCCCACATGGCAGCATCGAAATTGCTGTGGGTGAGCATTACGCCCTTTGGCATTCCCGTTGTGCCAGAGGTGTAGATGAGGTACATCAAGTCGGTGTTCACGCTCTCGTTGCTTCGTTTCTCTACCTCTTCCTTCACCTCATCGGCATGTTTGTGCCCCAGTTCCAGCATCTGTTGCCAGGTGAGGACTCGAGAGTCGGTCTTTGAGAATTTCACATCGGGATGCAGTGAAATCACATATTTCAATGACTCACATTCATCGAGCAGCGAAATGGCCATGTCAACCTGATTTTGGTCACCGGCAAAAATCATTGTGGCACCAGAGTCATTGATGATATATGCAGCTTCGCTGCGGCTGCTTGTGGCGTAGATTGATACTGGAACGGCCCGGTTGCGGAATGCCGCAAAATGGCTTATCAGCACCTCCGGGCAGTTTTGGGTGAATACGCAGAAACGCCCCTGAACTTCCACTCCCAGATGGCACAAAGCCGCCGCTATATCGGTAACACATTGCTGCATTTTATTCCACGACATCGAGGTCCATTGACCTGTCTTCAGGTCGCGGTAACGCATCTGCTCACGGTCGCCATAAATTGCCGCCTGAGCAGGCAATAGTTTTACGAATTTATTCATAATTATAAATATTATGCCAATTTGGTGCAAATTTACTAATTTTTTCCGAGATTACCTCGTCATTATCGTTTTTAAAAAAACTTTTACAAAATAACTTGTGGGTTCAAAAAAATGTAGTACCTTTGCAGCGCAATTTTGCAAAAATAATAATTATTTTATCGTAATGTACTTAGATTCAGAGAAAAAGAAAGAGATCTTCGGAAAGTACGGTGCCAGCAATACTGATACTGGGTCGCCTGAGGCTCAGATTGCATTATTCTCTTACCGTATTTCCCACCTGACCGAGCATTTGAAGGTCAACAAGAAAGATCATACGACTCAGCGTGCACTTAAGATGCTTGTTGGTAAGCGTCGTAAATTGCTCGATTATCTGATGCGTAACGACATCGCTCGTTATCGTGCTCTTATCGCTAAGAAAGAGCTCGGTATCCGCAAGTAATCGCAAAACGGTTCACGAAATCGTGAAAAGAAACTGCATTCACCATTCGGTGGATGCAGTTTTCACTTTTAATACATTAAATTCTTGGCCACATTAATTGTCTGTGTCAGTCACTTTCAGTTCCGCCGACCCGCCGACTTGTTTACTTATTATTAGTAAGAATAATATTTATGATTGCATTTACGTCTACAATGTCAATCACGCCATCGCCCGAAATATCGGCATTGCCAGAATAGTCGGCCTCGGTCTTTTTATGAAGGATGATATTAATTACTGCATTCACATCACCCACATCAACATCGCCTTCACCGGTTAGGTCGCCGGTAACAATTGGTGTTGTGTAGCCATTGTCAATGAGAATACCAACGATTACATAATCCCAATTATCACACTTGCCATCACTATTGATGTCGAATTGTGGATGTATGCAATTAAAGTTCCATGGATTATCAGGATCATGGTCTTCACTAGGTTGACCACTAATAAAATGGGATAAAATTGCCCCTAAATCTGATTCATTAATAACTCCATCGCTATTCACGTCGCCCTTTCTTATATATGGCGTGATATCAAGATTCATGGGATTATTGCGAAGAAAATTTATAATCATTTGCCAATCTTGGACAGTGGCCCTGCGTCCATCACCATCAATGTCGGTGTTTTCTGCAGGGAAAGAATAATTACCTATATTCCAAATGACGTGAACCACGCAATTAGCATCATACGGGTCAACCACACCATCTTCATTCACATCATAAATGCTATTGTAGCTGACCGTGATGCTCTTAATTCTTGCAGTTTCTGCAGAAATAGTAAAAGCACTTACATCAGAAGGGAACACACAAGTGACAGTATTGCCGATTATGTACGGCGACGCACTGCCACTATTAGTAGTGATTTGAATCAAACTCGCACCAGTTATTGTCTCAATGACAACTTTAGAGATGGAGCAGCCATTCTTGGCAGTCCACTGAATACGTCCACTCCAATTCTCTCCGAAATGATTGTTCGATTCATTTACACTACACAAATACAAGAATTGCCGACTATCAAGTTTGCCGACTAAAAAATGTTGGTATGTCATGACGGCAAACGCGTCATTTAACACCTTGTCTTTGTTATACACATACGAATAGTTCGTTGAAATCTCGTTGCTGTCAAAGCCCATTGACAGCAGATTGGAGTCTGACGTGTAGTCATAAGTCACATCGATGCCCCAGCTTTTAAGGGCGACAATGGATGCGAAGAATAAGAGTAGAATCTGTTTCATATCAAGAGTGTTTTAAATTAATAATTTTGTTATTTACTGTAGTTTCAAAGGGGATTCAAAAAATATTAAGGCAACACATCAGTAGGCACACTCCGCGCTAAGGCAGAATGTGCCGAATAATATGACTTTGAAAATGTTTGCTAAGATTTTCTGGGGGGGGGTAACGCGCTGGAATCCAGCGGATTATAATGCCCGCTGGAGGTGGTGGCCAAAAGTCTGTTTCGCGTGCTCATGACGATGCGGTTGCGTATCTGCTTGCAAATATAATGATTTTTTGCATTTTTCCTTCAAAAATTGCTCAAAATTTAATTCTTTGCCTAAAAAATGCTATGCATGAGCACCGACACGACGCCGTCGGACTTATGTGATTTAGAGTTTACTCTTTTAGTGAAGTGGGGTCACCAAAAAGGTCGCGCAAGTCATTGAACCGCGCTACGGTGTCTGAGCCAAATATTTTTATAGCAACTTGATTCTCTCCAAGAATGTTCAGGTATCTCGGAGAGAATCAAGTCAAAAAGCTTGTAACTTGTAGCCAAACGCTTGTCTACTCGTTTACTCGTTAACTTGTCAACTTGTCAACTCGTTTACTATAACTTCAGTATGATATTGATCATCACATTCACGTCTTCAACGTCGATGTAGCCATTACCATCCATGTCACCGTTGCCGGGATAGTCGCTCATGCTCTTGTTCTTCAAGATAATGTTGATAGCTGCATTTATGTCTTCAACATCCACAAAGCCGTTGCCGTCAAGATCACCCAAAATGCCCCCGCCTTCAATGGGAATGTCTTCCCAATCGGTACCTTGATATCTCTTCGGCATCCAGTGCTTCGCACGAGCCATGTTCACCTGCGCGGCTGTAATTTCATTATTTTCTGTTGAATTTGGATTTATTGTTATAATACCTAAAAAGCCTTCAGGTTCTGATGACGGTATCGTACGCAGACTATTGATTAATGTCGTCATATCGTCTCCTTTAATCTGGTTTCTGGTGATGCGCAAATCTGATAGCTTGTTGAGACCTTGTGCCGAAAAAGAGCTTAGGTTGTTGTGTTGCAACCAGAGAGTGGTTAAGGCACTGCAACCAGCAACATTAACCGAGGTCAAGGCGTTATCCCTGGCGGTCAATTTAGTCATTAACGTATTGTTGCTGACGTCCAGCGTTGTCAGTGCGCTGTAGCTGGTGATTGACAGGTCGGTGAATTTGTTGCCACCAATATACAGGTACTGAACAGAATTGGGCAGTGAGAACATCGTTGAGAACTGATTGTTTGAACAATTCAAAGTCTTCAGTGACGTGCAGCCCGACACGTTGAGCGAAGCCAGGTCATTGTATGAGCAGTTGAACACGGTCATGCTGGCGTTGTCATTCACACTAAGTGACCTGAGGGCATTCTTGCCGGTGATGCTCAGCGACGTAAACTTGTTGCCGCCGCAGTTAATCAACTCAATGCTGCTTGGGATGTTGTTCATCGAGGTGAGCTGGTTGCCGTTGACATAGAGGCTTTTTAGTGAAGAACACGGGCTTAGGTCGATGGAGGTGAGCCTTTGGTTAGTCAGTGACAGTGTTTCCAGTTTCGGCAGACCAGTGAGGTCAATGGAGGTTATCTTCCCGACGTTGTTGGCGCTGCAGTCGAGCGAGGTCAGCGACGAGCAACCAGTGACATTGACGCTCTCCAAGTTATCTGAGTTGCTGGTGGAGACTCGGGTCAGGTTCGTGTTGGAGTTGCAATCGAGCTTTTTCAATGCACTGCGGGACGACATGTCGAGTGTACCAGTGAGTTTGTTATTGTAACAGTACAGATTTTGTACCGAGCTGGGGATGGTACCTAGCGAAGTGAACTCGTTGTCAGAGCAATCGAGCGTTGTCAGGGCCGTACAGCCCGAAGTGGAAAGTACTGTCAAAGCATTGTAGCTGGCATCAAGGTTAGTAAGCAAGGTGTTATTGCTGGCATCAAGTTCTTTTAAATATCGATTGGCGCTTATTGTTAGCGAGGTAAACTTGTTGCTGCCACATTTCAATTGCTCTATGTAACTGGGTAGCGAGGGTAATGAGGTGAGCTGGTTGTAGGAGCAATCCAGTTTTGTGATTGAGCTTGGAAGTTCCGGCAGCGAAGATAGGTTGTTATTTGAGCAGTCGAGTGTTTGCAAATAGCAAAGACGTTGTATTCCCGTGAGGTCGCTGATGCTTTTACTGCTGACATTAAGTGAAGTCAGGTTTTGTAGTTGAGCTTTGGTGAAGTATTCCTCAGGGCTCACCAACGAGCGTAAAGATGAGCGGAAGTTGGCATCGGGGAATTTTTCGGTAGTGATTATCTCGCCGTAATCGTTGGTGAAATGGGTATAGTAGTCATTGCCGCCAAAA
>JAGCCU010000033.1 GCA_017651515.1 Muribaculaceae bacterium
GATGAGCGGCGGCATTGCCGGCGGCGACAGCCCTGACTTCCTAGGCCCGGGCATACCTATCGACCCGATCAATCCAATCGATGACAACACAGTAACCACACTAACGAAACGTGAATACTGCGGCAACCACATCTACCGCAACGACTCGCTCGAACGTGTGCTGAACGACTACGGCTATCGCAATGCCGCCGGCCACCACTACTATATCAACGACTATCAGGGCAATGTGCGGGCCGTGGTGGACGGCAGCGGGACGCTGGAGGAAGTCAACAGCTACTACCCATATGGTGCTCTGATGGGGGGAGGCATCGCAAATGGCTTGCAGCCGTATAAGTACGGCGGCAAGGAACTTGACCGGCAGGCAGGCATCGACTGGTATGACAGCCACGCACGGTGGTATGACTCGTTGATAGGTCGCACACCAACACAAGACCGCCTCGCCGAAAAATACTACTCCATCTCACCCTATGCTTGGTGTGCCAGCAACCCAATACTTTTTGGTGATGACAATGGAGAAGACATTATAATCAGAGGCAAAAACAGTTCAAGCGTTACATTTACAACAAACTTAATAAACCTCAATGTTAATGCCGCAAAAATGGGCTTAGACTGGGGCGGTAATTATACCCTTCAAGGACACGAAGTCTTAAGTGCAGGTCTTGACCTTGCCGGCATAGTTGATCCCACTGGAGTGGCTGATGCTACAAATGCCGTGCTGCAAGCTAATAGCGGAGAATGGTTAAATGCTGCAATAAGTGTAGCAGGACTAATACCATATTTAGGAGATGCAGCAAAAGTTGGGAAAGTAAAGAAGGATATAAACATTATTGAAAATGCCATTGATGCCGCTAAAGAGACTAAAACGATAAAGAAGCAAATTCATGGTAATTCAAAAGCAAGTACAAAAGCGCAGCATGTTTATGAGATTTTCGAAACCCAAACTGGAAAAACTGTCAAAACAGGTATTAGTAGCGGCAGAATAGGTAAAAACGGAAAATCATATCGTGCTACGAATCAAGTTAACAGATGGAACCTTGAACTTGGTAATAATAAATATGACTCAAAGGTAATACATGAGATTCCTGAAGGTAATCATGCCAGGTCTGAGGCCTTAGAATTTGAAAAAAGAAATGCCCAAAGATTAAGGCACGAAAACCAATTAGATCCTAAACGTCATATACGTCCTTAATTATATCATATTAACTTTTCTGACTATTATGTATTTACAATATATAACAATAGTAACAAATGATAATATTGGAGATGCTGAATACCAGTCACAGTTTCGGTATCATACTCGTTTTATATGTCATTACTTATCAAAAGCTATACGGAAATATAGATTTGAAACTGACGAAACGTTCAAGATGATAGGTATAACCGTTGGGGACTGCTTTTCTCCCAAAATAGATATAGATGTCTTAGAAGTATCTGTACCTTTTGACAAAATGAGATACGAAGCAATAAAGGGAACTAATGATTGCTCATATTACTTAGAATTATTTAAGCAAGGATTTAAAATTGCCAAAAAATTCAAAGACATCCCATTTTCCACATTAAACACCCTTATAACTGATTTTGAAAAAAAGGATTGTATACATTCATGGCTGCATTTGAAAAAGATTTTTAAACAATTTAATCTTAAACTAAAGCTGATAGCACAGTTTACTACTAATGATTATACTTTAACGGCTTCATTCTTAGACATGAAGGATCAATTGATTTGTTCTGGAGTAATTATCAGAACATTACCTGATGAAGTGTTTTTTGAAAAAACAATCAAAGATGTGATAATCCGAAATAAAACAATTGTTTTTCTTGATTATAATAAACAGGATTTTATAACAATGAAACTGAACAATATAATAAATGGTGATTTTATTTTCTCTTTTTCAGAATATCCTGATTCCAACAACAAAATTATGACAGAAGTACGTAGAGATATTATTAAATTTCTTTCATATAAAGGTTAAGAAATGCTTGTACTCAATGATATGCGAATCATAACATACAAAATATTAATCTTATACGTGGTTTTGTTGTCGTTGAATAGCTATGCTGCCGACGGCCGACGTCTGCGCACCGAGTATCTGCTCAGCAACATGCAGATAATGGAGCGTGATGGCATTGGTGATGAGCCGACGCCGATGAGCGGCGGCATTGCCGGCGGCGACAGCCCCAACTTCATCATCCCAGAGTTGCCGCTCGACCCAGGAGAGCCTGTCAAGCCGAGCATGTTTCAATCATTCATGGTACGTGACTACTATGGCAATCACTTGTAATTATAACTCGTCAACTCGTTTACTATAAAAACAATGAATATAGACGAAATAAGGGGTGAATACCCAATCCTCAACCGTGAAGTGGCCGGCAAGCCACTTATCTACTTGGATAACGCTGCGACGTCGCAGACGCCGCGCTGCGTGGTGGAAGCCATCAACGAGATGTACTACCGCTACAAGGCCAACGTGCACCGCGGCGTTCACACGCTGTCGCAGGAAGCCACCGACCATGTGGAGGCTACCCGTGAGCACGTGCGACAGTTTATCAATGCTGCCAGCACCCAGGAAGTAATCTTCACACGTGGCACCACCGAGAGCATCAACCTTGTGGCGGCTTCGTTTGGCGAGATGCTATATAACGGTGATGAGATAATTCTCACCGTCATGGAACACCACAGTAACATCGTGCCTTGGCAACTGGTGGGTCATCGCAAACGAATCCGCATCCGCGTGGTTCCAATCAGCGATGAAGGCCAGCTTGACCTTGAAGCCTACGAAGATATGTTCACCGACAATACCCGTTTCGTAGCCATCACCCACGTGAGCAACGTGTTGGGCACGGTCAATCCCGTAAAGCAGATGATTGAAATCGCTCACAAGCACGATGTGCCAGTGCTTATCGACGGTGCTCAGGCTGCACCACACATGCAAATCGACGTGCAGGATCTTGATTGTGACTTCTATGCATTGTCGAGCCACAAAATGTACGGTCCTGCCGGTGTAGGCGTACTATATGGCAAGCAGCACTGGCTTGAAGGAATGGAACCCTATCAGGGTGGCGGTGAGATGATAGGTCGTGTGACATTTGAACGCACAACCTTTGCCGACCTCCCATTCAAGTTTGAAGCAGGCACACCCGACTTTGTAGGTATATCTGCCTTTGGCGCAGCACTTGACTATATTGAGCGCCTAGGCATTGACAATATTGCCTCCCATGAACACGAACTGCTTGAACATGCCACAACAGAACTGATGCAGATTGACGGTATGCGTATCTTTGGTACAGTTCCAGGTAAGAGTTCGGTTATTTCATTCCTCGTGCGAGACATAAGCAGCTACGATATGGGCTTGTTGCTCGACAAACTTGGTGTGGCCGTTCGCACAGGTCATCACTGCACCCAGCCACTCATGGACCGCTATGGTGTGAATGGCACTGTTAGAGCTTCGTTTGCTGTCTATAACACCCTTGACGAAGTTGACCGCTTCGTAAGTGCCGTAAAGCGCGTGGCTTCAATGTTCTGACACGATGTCTAACCTGACCAATAGCGAACGACTTCAGGAACTCGCCACAGAGCCGGAAGGACGGCTGCTGTGGAAATACAGTGTGCCTGCCGTGGTGGGTATAATGGTGATGTCGATATACAATGTTATCGACCGCATCTTCATTGGTCAGGGAGTAGGGCCCGATGCCATTGCCGGACTGGCAATAACCTTCCCTGTTATGAACGTCAGTGCGGCTTTCGGAGTTCTCATCGGCGTGGGTGCCGGTGCTCGCACTTCTATCGTTCTGGGACAGGGTAACCAGCGAGGAGCAGAGGAAATCCTTGGTAACAGCATAGTGATGACACTCATCTTCGGTACGTTCTACATAGGATTGTTCGCACTGTTCATGGATCCCATCCTGCGACTGTTCGGTGCCAGCGATGCTTCGCTGCCATACGCCCACGACTTCATGATGTGGATATTACCAGGAATGATGTTCAATAACCTGTGCTACTCGTTCAACAACCTCATTCGCGCCACTGGTTATCCCACCAAGGCGATGTACACCATGTTCATCGGTGCCGGGCTGAACGTGATTCTTGCGCCCATCTTCATTTTCTGGTTTGGATGGGGCATTAAAGGTGCCGCCATCGCTACCGACATCTCAATGGGTACCAGCACCGCCTTTGTGATGCATCATTTCTTCAACAAGAACAGCCTGGTTCATTTCACTCCTGGCACTTACCGCCTTGACTGGGATGTGTTGAAACCCATCTTGGCTATCGGCGCTGCACCATGTATCGTCAATACTGCAGGATGTGTGGTGAATGCCGTGATCAATAATACAGTCTATCATTACGGTGGCGACCCAGCTGTAGCAGCTATAGGAATCTTTACAGCCACCACAGGACTTATTATAAGCTTTGTGATTGGGGTGTGTCAGGGTATGCAACCCATTGTGGGCTACAACTATGGTGCACAGCACTTCGACCGACTTAAACGCACCTTCTGGCTGACATCGGCGGTGTGTACTCTGGTGTGTCTTTTGTATTCCATCGCATGTCAGGTGATTCCAATGCCCATCTCGCGAATGTTCACCACCGATGTTCCATTGCTGCAGGCCAGTGAACATACTCTGCGCCTCACCACGTGGATGTTCTGGGTGGTAGGCTTCCAGATAGTCATCACCAACTTCTTCCAGTCGCTGGGCGAAGCCAGGAAAAGCATCTTCATGAGTCTGTCGCGCCAGGTGATATTCCTGTTGCCACTGCTGTTCATTCTGCCCGAGCTATGGCAACTTGACGGTGTGTGGCTGTCTTTCCCCATCAGTGACGTGTTTGCAACATTGGTTGGCATTGCTATGCTCATAGTGCAGATTCGCAAGATTAACCGCCTCAGAACAGCTTGACATTATAATATGTTTAATATCCGACATATAGCATTATTGCTCATGCTATCGTTGACATGCAGCATGTGGGGTCAGTCAAAATTCGTGGAGCGCTCTACTGATGTGCTTTGTCTGGCTCCTTCAGCAACCGGCTTGGTAAAAGCTGTCGTTGAAAATGACAAGAAAGGCATGTTGCAATTGGGACTGAGTACAGCCACTGGTTTGGCCTTAAATTATGGGCTTAATGCCTGTATAAAGAAAGATCGACCTGAGATGCCTGAAAACCCAAGCTGGAGCGATAGGCATGCATTTCCAAGCACCCATGCCATGGCAGCTTTTGACGGCGCCACCTTCTTGATGCGTCGCTATGGTTGGAAATGGGGAGTACCTGCATACGTTGTTTCTACCTACGTGGCTTGGGGACGGGTTCACTCAGATAGGCATGACTGGTGGGACGTGTTGGGTGGAGCTGCAGTGGGTGCCGGCTCAGCATTGATTTTCACGCGACCGTTTGTCAAGGACGTTGACTTGACTATTGCGCCTGTGACGTTCGGCAATCAAGGTACTGGCGTATATGTCTCAGTCAAGTTTTAACCCGGTAAAACAACCAAAAGCTCTCTGAGGCGCAACTCCTGCAAACATGGCATTCTATACTATAGCCCCATCGGGGCGGCAGTTCAAAATCTGAAAGTCTGTCGCCCTTACAGGGCTAAGCCGAGAAGCGAGAACCAAGAAGCGAGAGACAATGATTCATACTCCCCCTGACCCCCTCTATCTTAGAGGGGGAGCTAGCCACGAGAGCCAAAAACTGAAGACTGAGAACTTTCTAGTTCTTGTGAAGGATGATGTTGATGATTGCGTTCACGTCGCTCACATCGATATTGCCTTCACCGGTAACGTCGGCATTGCCTGGATAGTCGGCCTGAGTCTTCTTGTGAAGGATGATGTTGATCACGGCGTTCACGTCGCTCACGTCAACGTCTCCTTCGCCCGTCACGTCGCCAAGCAGACTAGCATTCTTATAGGTGAAGTAGCCCGGGTTGGTGG
The DNA here is from genome assembly GCA_017651515.1 of Muribaculaceae bacterium. Classification (GTDB taxonomy): domain Bacteria; phylum Bacteroidota; class Bacteroidia; order Bacteroidales; family Muribaculaceae; genus Sodaliphilus. Next base: position 5,920 of record JAGCCU010000033.1, read on the forward strand.
TACCACCGTCGATGTGGGCGTAGGTCTTGTCAATATAGTTGGCATTGTAGGTCGTGCCCTGGCCGCCTACCAGATTATTGCAGTCAGTAAACATGTCGTCGGAGTTTGTCACGGCAGCCGTCGTCCAGCCGTTGCCGACATAAATCGTCGCTAGGTCACTGCAGCCATAGAACATGAAGGACATGTTGGTCACATTGGCGGTATTGAAACTGCTCAGGTCAAGACTCGTCAAGCTGTTGCAAGACCCGAACATAGACTTCATGTAGGCCACATTGGCGGTGTTGAAGTTGCTCAGGTCAAGACTCGTCAAGCTGTAGCAGTCACAGAACATGAGTGACATGTTGGTCACATTCGCTGTGTTGAAGTTGCTCACGTCAAGACTTGTCAAGCTGTAGCAGTCACAGAACATGAGTGACATGTTGGTCACATTCGCTGTGTTGAAGTTGCTCACGTCAAGACTTGTCAAGCCGCTGCAGAAAGAGAACATGCCCCCCATGAAGGTCACGTTCGACGTGTTGAAGTTGCTCACGTCAAGGTTCGTCAAGCTGTTGCAGTAACAGAACATGAAGGACATAGTAGTCACGTTAGACGTATTCAAGTGGGTCACATCTAGGCTCGTCAGACTGGTGCATGCATAGAACATATAGTTCATGTTGGTTGCTTCCTCGGTATTGAGGTATTCCATTCCCGTAATGGACTGGAGGTTGCTCATTTGATAAAACCATCTTTCGGTTGATGTAGGACGAGCATCGGCAAATGACTGGGTGAACACCACGTTTGTAACATCTTGACGAATTTCGTACCAACCCATTTGATTCTCATATATGCTCAGGTCATAGGTCGTCCCCGGTCGAGAATCCCGCTGGTTGTCGTAGTAGAACGTCAACGTCGTGTTCGACGGCGTGTAGCAGGCGTAAGCCTCCTGTGCCTGGATGCCCAGGGCACACATCGTCGCCACCACGAGGGCGAATAATCGGAATAGTAATGATTTCTTTTCCATAATTATATCGTTTAAAAGATTATTCTAATCATATCATCGACGACTCACTGTCGCAGACGAGATGTGATTTTGGGCAAATTTAGTGATTTTTTGGTAATTTTCCACAAAATCGTAATAATATTACAAAAATATGCCCTACAATATGGCCACCAAGTAAATCTATCACATAACAATTCCGCACACAAACTAGTTTTTTGCTAATTTGGGTGTTTTTTATTGCCAATTGATGGAAAAGTTGTAACTTTGCAGTCTCAAAACAAGGATTCGGGGTGTAGCACAGTTGGTTAGCGCGCCACGTTCGGGACGTGGAGGTCGGAAGTTCGAGTCCTCTCACCCCGACCCGATAAAGGGACAACAAGCATTATGCAAGTTGCCCCTTTTTTATATGTCGTGGATGAGGATTACTAAAAAATGACCTCGCTGAAATCAAAAGGTGGGGTAAACCCCACCTTTTTCAGTTTATACTGTCAATATAGCGACAATCTTATTTGTTCTTGCGGTATTTGTACTTCATGCCCAAATTGTACATGATGAATGCCTGTATGTCGGTGTATTCATCTATGATTTTTGAGATGGGCTTGCCGTGGCCATGACCAGCATTGGTATCGATGCGAATAATCTTTATGGCATCTCCCGTATTGTTGGCTTGAAGCTGTGCGGCATACTTGAACGAGTGAGCCGGCACCACACGGTCGTCGTGGTCGCTGGTAGTGACCATAATAGGCGGATAGGGCGTTCCATCGTTCTTGATAGCGTGCAGCGGGCTATATCCCTTGAGATATTCAAACATTTCCTTACTGTCATCGCTGCGGCCATAATCCGGAGCCCAGTTCCAACCGATGGTGAAGTTGTGATAACGGAGCATGTCCATCACACCCACCTGGGGTACTGCGGCACCCCACATATCGGGACGTTGATTGACTACTGCACCAACGAGCAGACCACCGTTTGAACCTCCGTTGCACGCAATCTTTCCTTTACAGGTATAACCTTCTTTTATAAGGTATTCACCTGCGTAGATAAAGTCGTCAAACACGTTCTGCTTCTTCATCTTTGTTCCGGCTTCATGCCAATCCTCGCCATATTCGCCTCCACCACGGATGTTAGTGTAGGCACAGATGCCACCCATATCAAGCATAGCAAACGGAGTGCGCGAGTAGCTGAATCCTGGGGTCATGCTGATGTTGAAACCACCATAGCCATATAGGAACACGGGACGTTTGCCGTCGCGCTTGAGTCCCTTTTTATAGATAAGGAACATCGGGATTCGGGTACCATCCTTACTGGGATAGAACACCTGTTCAGTAACGTAATCATCAGGATTGAGAGCCACCTTTGGAGCAAAAAGCTGGCGCGACTCGCCTGTGGTTATGTCGTAAGAATAGACGGTAGTGGGGAAAGTATAGCTGGTAAAGCTGTAGAACACTTCGTTGTCCTTAGTCTTGCTGGTAAAACCTACCGAGCCGAAGGTAGGCAGTGCAATCTCGCGCACAAGCTGACCATCGAGGGTATAGACAGCGGGATGCGACGATGCATCGCGGTCATAAGTGAGGATGAACTGGTGATTAGCAAGTTGGGCTGCACTTAGTACGGCATCTTTCTCGGGAATGGCATCAGCACGAGACTTTGCATTCAGGTGATCAGCATCAAACGAGATTACTTTGTAACATGGTGCGTTATCATTGGTTATCACATATATCTTGCCGTTGTCCACACCTATTGGATAATAGCTGTATTTATCGCTCGTGGCAAGTTTCACGTAATGTGGGTTGCGGTCTTTGAGATCCTTTGCATACAAGGTGACAGCCTCACCGTCACTCTGAGCAATGAAAACATATCGCTCTTCGCCCATGACCATAGCCTGATGGAAGAGCATAGGAGCCGTCTTATCATCAAATTCCACGTAGTCTTCGCTCTGCGGTGTTCCCAGCCGGTGGTAGCACACGCGGTGGAACTCGTTTTTCGACGAAAGTTCGGCCTCTGGCTCATCGTAGGCACTGTAGAAGAAACCGTCGCCCAGCCACTGTGCATCGGTGAATTTTGCCCATTTTATGTGGTCATCCAACACCTTTCCGGTCAACATATCCTTGACGTAGATTTCGTTCCAGTCGCTTCCGTTACGAGTGATGGTGTAGGCCAGGTAGCGACCATTCTTTGAAAAATTCACCTGTTGAAGAGCCACGGTACCGTCAGTACTGAGCGTGTTGGGGTCAAGTGCCACGCGGGCTTCGCCGTCCATGCTGTCCTGCACGTATAGCACGCTTTGATTCTGCAAGCCGTCGTTTTTGAAATAGTAATACTTCTCATTCACCTTGAAAGGAGTTCCCCACTTGGTGAAGTTGGCAAGTTCGGTGATTCGTTTCTTAATGTCATTACGGAAGGGAATCTTTGCCAGATAGTCTTGCGTGACCTTGTTCTCGGCCTTAACCCACTGGGCTGTTTCCTCGCTGTGGTCGTCTTCGAGCCAACGATATGGGTCGGCAACCTTGGTGCCGAAGTACACGTCAACAGTATCAACGCGCTTCGTCTCAGGATAATTCACTTTGGCATTTGTGCCGATGGCTGTGCCAACAAGCAATGCGCTGCACATAATGATTGATTTGTTCATATTATGAAGATTAATTAGATTATTTTGTTCTATAATGTGCCTTGCTCGATGCGGACACATATGCGCTCGATAAGAGCGTCATCTTTATTCTTATTAGGATGAAATCCTTGCTTTAGGCTCACACCGAAGAATTTGCCGAAGGTTTGCCAAAATCCGGCTCTGAAAGTACCCAAAAACGCCTTAACAATGCTGAAACTGTCTTGGTTGGTCTCACGGTTGATAAGTTTGATGAGCATTTTTCCCTGGCCTTTAGTCATCTTCTTCATTACAGGTTTGTATTCCTTGAAGATTTCTTTTTCAAACCTTGTGAGATAGGCCTGTTTTTCTTTTTGGCTTTTGTAGGTATCGAGATATTCGTAGGTTTCCAGTAGGGTAGAGCATATTAACTTTGCATAGGGAAGTGTCTTTTTCACATCACGCACGGTTTTCCAATAGAATTCCTCTTCTTTCTTGTTGCGGAAACGTTCGCGCGGGTAGATTGTAATGTTGTTGAATACCAACATCATCAATGTGTCGCCGGTCTCCTTTTCAATGAAGTGATAATAACCGGCAAACACCTTCTGCAACGCCGATGGCACCTCCAACTGATCGACAGCAACCTGAGCCTTGACGGTTGTTGCCATCAATGCCAATATAATCACTGTGAGTAATGATACAATGCGTTTCATGTGTTTTCTGCTGAAAATGCGCTGCAAAGGTATATAAAAGAAACGGACATTTAAGAGTTTTTATTCAGAAATCGCATAGTGCTTATTGCGTCAATGAAGACAGTAATCCTGAATACGACAGGTTTACACCAACAAAACAGCCTTTTACACTAGGTACTGACTTGTTGAAGTTCACTGGACTTATCCATGGCGTGATGCGCAGACAAGAAGAGTAACGCGACTGCCCTCCAAGCAACGGTGCGTCAGCTACATATTTGTCGTGGAGGCGTATGTCAATGTCGATGCTTGCCGTCCATCCGACGTTGCTTAATTTGGTACTGGAGGTATTTATAGCCTGGAACACGTCGAGACCATCGGGATTCTTGCTCCATTCTATATCGTTCACATTCCAGCTGTAGCGAGTCCAGTAGATACCAGTGCTGGGTGTAATGCTTACGAGTCGGCTCAGTGTAATGTTATAACCCAGCTGACAGCTTACGCCGAGCAGCGTAGCACTGGCAGCGGCATTGAGTTGTGCATCTCGACCATCAGCATCAGTAATAGAGAATATATTCTGACGGTTGAACGATGGCTGACCATAATAAATGTCTGCCTTTAAGGTTACATTATGGTAAGCACCTGTGATACCTCCGCCAAATGTCACGCAACCATCAAAGTTATCGCATAGCGAACCAGTGGGCAACGTAGAGCCTATACCACCATAAAAACCCAACATGGCATTGCCATCTTGAGCCCATGTCACACTATAGATTAAAGCAACTATAAATAATAATCTTACTCTTAACATCATTGTCTTATACTTGTATTTTTATCTTATCCTTATTTTATTAAATAACATTCCCCTGTCACTGTTACCACAATAACGAGTGAGCAGGGGAAATTGTTATTTCAATATGTGATTATTTCTTGAAATAGCGATTGAACAAACCCTGGAAACCTTGTCCGTGACGAGCCTCGTCGCGTGCCATCTCATGAACGGTGTCGTGGATGGCATCGAGATTCTGAGCCTTTGCCAGCTTAGCTATACGCAGCTTATCCTCACAGGCACCAGCTTCGGCATTCATTCTCTTTTCAAGATTGGTCTTGGTATCCCAAACCACTTCACCTAGCAATTCAGCAAACTTTGCGGCATGTTCAGCCTCTTCCCAAGCATAACGCTTGAAAGCATCAGCCACCTCGGGATAGCCTTCACGATCGGCCTGGCGTGACATTGCCAGATACATACCCACTTCACTGCACTCGCCGTTGAAGTGATCTTTCAGTCCTTGCAGAATTTCGGGGTCTACACCGCGAGCAACGCCAAGTTCGTGCTCAGCAACAAAGTTCAAACCCTCCTCCTCTTTAAGTTCTTTGAACTTGGATGCAGGTACTTTACATTGTGGACATCTTTCGGGTGGTTCGGGTCCTTCATGCACATAACCACACACTGTGCAAATCCATTTCTTTGCCATAATATTAGCTTTGTTATTAGTTGATTAATAATTGGTTAAAATTACTTTGCAAAGATATAACAAAAAAATAAACTTAACAAACAATAAGTTGACTTTTAACTGGATATCATTATCAATAAGTATAAATCGCTTAACCACAACAACTAATATTTCTATTCCCCACTTGTTTTTTTCGTTATTATCATCTACCTTTGTGCAAGAAAAAATATAGGCAATTATATACTTTTTGTCCCCAAAATCAGGCCTTTTCAAGGTCAAACGGGTCGAAGACTAGATTTTATTTTATAATCCTGCTTACAATACAATGTATGACCACTTCGAATAACCTCCTCTCACACAGTTTGAATTGTCTATTCTAAAGAAATTCCAAAAACATAATTGAGTTTGTTAATGACAATTATGGTTACACCTCGCTCATTTATAATAATCAAGGGGCAACCTAAAGCTCTCCAAATCGAAAAAATTGATTTAGAGAGCAATGGGGTGTACGCCATTAAATTTAAGAATAGTCCAAAAAATTATCACTATCGCATCTGCGATGTTATTATATTGGCTGATGCCGTGTGGCACGATCCCCTTTATATAAAAGTATATATCAATGGACGTGAAGAACGTAATGTCGCTGATGTGCGCTCATTCAGTCAAGGTCATTTGACCCATTGGCGCATCACTTACGGCAACGGATATGTACGCGATTATCTACACGGCACAATCCATGTGATCCATTCATGCCTCGAAGACGCAAAATCAAAAAACACTTTTGAATATCTCAAACGCATCGCCCTAATCAACGAGTTAGGTAAAGACGAGGAGCATGGAGGTATTTTGCCTCAGTTATATGAAAAGATTGAATTCATAGATGACCAATTGGCAATTGCACCATATCTTAATCCGCTCCAAAACAAGGTCAATAAATACAGAGTTTCTTCGCTCGTCTTTCCGTTTAACTGCAACGCCAGCCAAGAACGTTCAGTCACTGCTGCTTTTGAAAACCAAATCAGCGTAATACAAGGACCACCCGGAACTGGAAAGACTCAAACCATTCTCAATATCATCGCCAATATTCTGCTGCATGGCAAGACAGTGATGGTAGTGTCGAACAATAACTCCGCAACAGAAAATATTCTTGAAAAGCTACAAAAGAATGGATTAGGTTTTATCGTCGCCCCACTCGGTAAACGAGATAATAAAGAGAACTTTATTCAGAACCAGCCGCACATACCGCAGGAACTTCAAAACTGGGCCATTGAGCCTGAAAGAATACAGTTGTTCAAGCGGAAAGTGGAAAACTCTCTTTCCGCATTGCGTAAAGTGTTTGCCTTTCAAGAGAAACTTGCCACTCTTAGGCTGGAAATGAAAGCTGTTGAACTTGAATGGCATCATTTCAAGTTAGACAATGACATTAATGAGAATTCCTATCACGTAAAACGTAATGTAAAGGCAAAACGGTTGATGAAACTGTGGTTACAGTTCCAAACTTACGCAGAGGGTGAGGCTACTTCACACAATTTTTTAAGAAAACTTAAAGATAGGCTCAAATGGTCATGGTTAAACTTCACTCGCAAGTTCCTTTTGGGCATCCAGTCACCATTTGACCCTACCGATATTCAACCTACCGTGTTGGAGTTGCAAGCACTATATCTGCAAGTGCGCTTGCGCGAGATTAATAATAGCATTACTTCAATTGAGCATGAGTTGCACTTGGTTGATGCAAAAACTTTGAATAACGAACTTACCATGTCCTCACTTGCACTGCTGAAGGACGCATTGTATAGAAAATATAGCAACGAGCAACGACGCATCTTTGCCGATGTCAAAGAGCTGACGCAACAAGCTGAGCGTGTATGCGAGCAATATCCAGTTATTTTGAGCACCACATTCTCGGCTCGAACGTCGTTGCCAAACACAACCTACGATTACATTATCATGGATGAAGCTTCGCAGGTTTCAATTGACACCGGTGCACTGGCATTAACCTGTGCGACTAATGCTATTATTGTTGGCGACTCAATGCAGTTGCCGAATGTAGTCACCAAAGAAGACAAACTCAAACTTGACGGCATCTTTGCTGAATTCAAGGTGTCGCAAGGCTACAATAGTGGTAAGTACTGTTTTTTGCTTTCGGTCTGTACAATTATTCCACAAGTACAGCAAACGCTATTGCGAGAGCATTATCGTTGCCACCCGACCATAATAAATTTCTGCAATCAACGTTTTTATGGTGGCAACTTGCTTGTTATGACCGAAGACCACGACGAACCCGACGTGATGATGGCGGTTAAAACAGTTCCAGGACATCATTGTCGCAACCATTTCAATCAACGAGAAATTGACGTGGTGCGAGAAGAAATTCTTCCGAAGTTGTCAGAAGATGAAGAAGTCGGCATCATCACACCCTATAATTTCCAAGTTAACGAGTTTAATCAGCAGCTTCCTGCTATCGAGGCCGCTACTGTTCACAAGTATCAAGGGCGCGAGAAAGATACAATCATAATGAGTGTAGTCGATGATGAAATCACAGAGTTCAGCGATGACCCCAACTTAATTAATGTTGCCATCTCCAGAGCGAAGAAGCGCTTCTTCTTGGTCGTTTCAGGCAATGATCAAGAAATAAAAGGCAACATCAGCGATTTGATTGACTATATAGAATATCACAATCTTTCTGTCACTGACAGTAAAATTAGTTCAATCTTCGATTATCTATACGGCCAATATACTACTGAGAGAATTAGTTTTCTTTCAGGTCACAAAAATGTGTCGGAGTATGATTCTGAAAATCTCACATATTCATTAATTGAGAACATTTTCAGAGATTATCCAGAGTATTCTCACTTAGGTGTTTTGTGTCATACTCCGCTTCGAAATGTGATTCGTGACTGGTCGTTGCTCAATGAAGATGAAAGAAAATACATCTCTCATTTCAGCACCCATCTTGATTTTCTAATTATTAATCACGTCACTAAAAAGCCAGTGTTTGCGATTGAAACCGATGGTTACAACTATCACAATCACAAGACAGAGCAACATCGACGAGATTTTAAAAAGAATCATATTCTCTCTTTATATAGATTGCCTCTACTTCGACTGAAGACAAACGAAAGTCGTGAGAAAGATAAAATATTATCAATGTTACATGACATTATAAAATTATAAAGTAGTACAATATATTCGAACTGTTTAAATAATATATATGTCAATAACTCTGTTGAAAGTTGTTGATAACTTTATTAAAACTATCAATAAAAAACTCTTGACAAATTGGTTTTAGTGCTGCTTATACTTTTTACATGAAAAACAAAAAAACTTAGCACAAAATTATTATATCCTGTTTTCACACAGTTTTGAACAAAAAAATTAGAAAAAGCAGGAAAAAAATATTAACTTTGCAAGTTGTTGACATATTGTTAATAACAAAGATAACGAAATATTAATCAGTAGTTTAATATGTAAATAATTTGTCATTACAAATACATTTTACATCAATAAATTAATGTGCAAGTTTTTCGAAAAAAAAATATTATCGTTATCAACACGCTATATACATCATTATAAAAATTTTTAAATAAAAAATAAATAGGAATATATAATATATCGATGTTGAAAAGCCTGACCATATCAATTTTTCTAATCATATCAACCTTACAAATTATGTCACAAACGGTTTATGACTTCACGGTGCTCGATCGCAAGGGTAACGAAGTGAGTATGCAGCAATATAGTGGAAAAGTGCTGCTCATAGTAAATACTGCAACACGCTGTGGATTTACTCCACAGTATGAAGAACTCGAGGAACTTTATAAAAAGTATAAGGATCAAGGACTGGAGATTCTGGATTTTCCATGCAATCAGTTTGGTCAGCAGGCACCAGGCACGGAAGAGGAAATACACAGTTTCTGCCAATTAAACTTTGGCACAGAATTTCCACAATTCAAGAAGATTGATGTAAACGGTGAAAATGCGCTGCCGTTATTTACATATTTGAAGTCTGAGAAGGGTTTTGAGGGTTTCGACTTAAATCACAAGATAGGTGCATTATTGCATGAAATGCTTGGTAAAGCTGATCCAGACTATGCCAAGAATCCAGACATTAAGTGGAACTTTACTAAATTCTTGATAGACAGAAAGGGTAGTGTGGTAGCACGCTTTGAGCCGACTGCACCTATTGCCGACATAGAAGAAATGATAAAAGGATTGTTATAATAATGTATTGGTCACATGAATGAGAAGAAGTTAGTATTGATTGATGCCTATGCCATGATATTCAGGGCATATTATGCCATGATGCGTAATCCGCGTGTCACTTCAACTGGCATCGACACAAGCGCGGTGTTTGGCTTCGTCAATATACTTCAGGATATACTCAAACGTGAGCAGCCGTCGCACATAGCGGTATGCTTCGATCCTGGCGGCAAGACGTTTCGTCATGAAGCTTATCCGGAATATAAGGCAAATCGCAGTGAGACTCCCGAAGGCATTCTTGTGGCTGTACCTTATATAAAGCGTATTCTCGAAGCTTACAATATTCCTGTTTATCAGGTAGCTGGTTATGAAGCTGATGATGTTATAGGAACCCTGTCTCATCAAGCCGAAGTAAAAGGATTCTTCACTTATATGGTTACTGGTGACAAGGATTTTGGACAACTCGTAACACCTAATATAAAGGTTTATAATCCAAGTAAAAACGAAGTTCTTGGTGTTAAAGAAGTCAATGAAAAATATGGAATAAAGAATCCACATCAACTAATTGACATTCTTGCCTTGATGGGTGACAGCGCTGACAACATTCCTGGGTGTTCAGGGGTAGGGCCGAAACGTGCTGAAAAACTCATTCAGGATTATTATTCTGTTGAAAACCTGCTTTCTCATACTGATGAACTAAAAGGTGCCCTCAAGGAAAATGTTGAAAACAATGTAGAGCAGATAAAGTTTTCAAAGTATCTGGCAACCATCATAACTGATGTACCTATAGAATTCGATGAAGAGGCACTAAAGAGGGTAGGAGTCAATATGGATGCTCTTCGCGGTGTTTTCAGTGAATTGGAATTCAGGACATTGTCATCTCGACTCATTGATGGTGGCGAAGCTAATGTGGGAGTTGATCAAAATTCTAAAAATGCTGAAGTTATTGCTTCTGAAGTACCAGTTTCACCAAAATCAACTCAAAAACCAGTAGAAAAAAAGCCGTTACCAAAGAGTGGGGAACAACTGTCGTTATTTAATACGTATGATTCACCCGAAACACATAAAGAAGAGGAAGCTGTTCAAGTAGTAGTCCGCGAAAGTATAGGATCACATGCACACGATTATAAGTTAGTTTCCGACTTTGATGAAGCATCTCACATAATTGAGAAAATGCTCGAATTGCCAAAGGTGGCTGTATGTGCTGTGAGCGATGGGGAAGAAGCCATGCGGGCAAGCATTGTTGGTTTTGCCATAAGTGATGTAGGGGGTAAGGCAGTCTATTTGCCATTGGACGGCATGGGTTGGATGATGAATGCCATTGCACCGCTGTTTACTGGCAAAGCATGTATAGTATGCAATGACGTAAAACGGCTAATGGTGATGCTTCATGTAATTGGTCATGAATTTACGGCACCTTATTACGATACTGGAGTTGCACATTATCTTCTGCAACCTGAACGGGGGCATTCAACTGCTGGCATCGCAGCCGATATGCTGAATTATGATGCAATCAAGGAAGATAACTTAATTGGTAAAAAAGGCAAGAAACAATTATTGTTCAGTCAGTTGTCGCCAGATAAGATTGTCAACTTTGCTTGTGAACAGGCCGACCTTAATCTACGTATGGTGAGTGTGCTAGATAAACAATTGGCTGATAAAAAAATAGACCATTTGCTGACTGATATTGAATTGCCGTTGATAAAGGTGCTTGCAAATATGGAGATTGCAGGTGCAAGAATAGACAAACGTGCACTTGACGAGTATGCCGTCACTCTTAATGCACAGATTGCCGAAATAGAAAAAGAATGTTGGCAACTGGCTGGCGAGAATTTCAACACTGCTTCGCCGGCGCAAGTTGGGGAGATATTGTTTGACAAACTAAAACTTGATGTAAAAGCAAAGAAAACCAAGACTGGGCAGTACAGTACCACGGAGGAAATATTGATGCACTTACGTGATCGTCATCCGTTGGTGGACAAAATCCTCGACTTGCGTGGCAAACGCAAACTGTTATCTACCTATGTCACTGCATTGCCACAACTAATTAATCCTCGTACAGGTAGGGTTCACACCACATATAATCAGACTGTAACTGCCACTGGTCGTCTGTCTTCCACCAATCCTAACCTGCAGAATATTCCCGTACGTAGTGACGAGGGAAAGGAAATACGTCGTGCATTCATTCCTGCCGATGGCAATGTGTTCTTCAGTGCCGACTATTCACAGATTGAACTGAGACTGGTGGCAGATCTTAGCGGTGATGAAACGATGCTCGATGCTTTTGCACACGACCGTGACATTCATGCCATTACTGCAGCAAAGATTTACAAAGAGCCGTTAGAAAATGTAACTCCCGAGCAGCGTCGAAAGGCTAAGACCGCAAATTTCGGAATCCTTTACGGCATATCTGCTTTTGGACTTAGTGAACGCTTGAACATCCCACGCAGCGAAGCCAAGATGTTAATTGAAGGCTATTTCAATACATTCCCGCAAGTGCGTGACTATATAGACCGCAGTGTGACACAGGCTCGTGAAAAGTGTTATGTTACCACGTTGTTCGGTCGTCGTCGTATGTTGCCCGACATTAATTCGCGCAATGCCGTGGTGCGTGCTTTCAACGAGCGTAATGCCGTTAATGCGCCTATTCAGGGCACAGCAGCCGATATAATCAAGCGAGCCATGGTGGCAATATTCAATCGCTTCGAAAAGGAAAAACTGCAGTCAAAGATGATACTACAGGTGCATGACGAACTCAACTTCGACGTAGTACCACAAGAACAGGACCGCGTCACCGAAATTGTAGTCACCGAAATGGAAAATGCCTACTCAGGCAGGGTGCGACTCACTGCCTCTCATGCCGTGGCATCAAACTGGCTAGATGCCCATTAATTTAGATCTATAATTATCAACTAATAACTTCATATTATTATGAAACTTCACAACATTAGGGTAGTACTGGCAATAATATTTTTCGTATTGATTAATATATTGCTTCTTGATTTTACAGGAACTGCCCATCATTGGTTAGGGTGGATGGCAAAAATACAGTTTTTGCCAGCTGTATTAGCTCTTAATGTGATAGTAGTAATTGGATTGTTATTGCTCACATTGATTTTTGGCCGTATCTATTGTTCGGTGATATGTCCGCTTGGTGTTATGCAGGACATATTTTCCCGACTTCACACATGGCGCAAGAAAAACCGTTTCACCTATTCACCGGCTTTGACATGGTTGAGACTTGCAGTTCTGGTAGTGTTTATAGTTGTTCTGGTAGCTGGTATTGGTTCGCTGGTGGCATTACTCGCACCATATAGTGCCTACGGTCGCATAGCCAACAATCTGCTGCAACCCGTTTATATCTGGTGTAACAATGGTCTTGCAGCTATTGCCGAGCATTATAACAGCTATGCATTCTACAGCAAGGAAGTGTGGCTTAAAAGTCTGCCTACGTTCATCATTGCAGTGTTGACACTTGTTGTAATAGGTATATTGGCTTGGAAAAACGGTCGTACCTATTGTAACACAATCTGTCCCGTGGGCACTGTGCTTGGCTATGTGGCTAAGTTCTCATTGTTCAAGGTGCGTTTTAATGAAGAAAAATGCAAGGACTGTAGCCTTTGCACCAAGAACTGCAAGGCTAGCTGCATTGATTTCAAGACTCACACGGTTGATTACACGCGTTGTGTTACTTGTGGTGATTGTTTGCTTAAATGCAAGTTCGGTGCATTGTCATATAGTCCGGTTAAGGCTAAATCCACAAAGAAAACAGAACCAGTTGCTGAGAAGTCTGCTACCGATGAGGCACGTCGTGCATTCCTGATAGGTAGTTCCGTGGTAGCTGCCGATGCCGCGCTTGCCCAGGCTGGCAAGAAGGTTGACGGTGGCTTGGCGGTGATAGAGGATAAGGTAGTGCCTAAACGCACTACTCCGCTCACGCCTCCAGGATCGGTGAGTGCAAAGAATATGGCTCAACATTGTACCGGTTGTCAGTTGTGCGTAGCACAGTGCCCAAATGACGTGCTGCGTCCAAGCGGTAACCTGCTCACTCTAATGCAGCCGACTATGAGTTACGAGCGCGGCTATTGCCGGCCAGAGTGCAACCGTTGCAGCCAGGTGTGCCCGGCTGGTGCTATACGCCCCATCGGACTTGACGACAAGTCGGCCATTCAGATTGGCCATGCCGTGTGGGTGAAGAAAAACTGCGTGGTGCTGACCGATGGTGTTTCGTGTGGCAATTGCGCGCGTCATTGCCCATCGGGTGCGATTATGATGGTTCCCAGTGATCCTGATGATGACCTGTCGCCCATGGTGCCGGCAGTAGATGCTGCCAAGTGCATCGGTTGTGGTGCTTGTGAATATGTATGTCCGGCACGTCCGTTCAGCGCAATATATGTTGAAGGACACGAAGTGCACAAGATTATCTAACCCTTAAACTCAACGAACAAATGGAAAACAAGATATATTCACGCAGGTCATTCCTCAAGGCATTGGGAATTGGAACAGCGGCAGCCACGGCACCGGCAGTGGTTAGTTGTGTCAGTAGTGAAGATAATGAAGTTAATGTGACACCGCAGGAGCCACCAGTGGGAAAAATGGTTTACCGCACGAATCCATCTACCGGCGACAAGGTGTCGCTGCTGGGATACGGCATGATGCGTCTGCCGACAATTGATGATAATCGTTCGGCACGTGAGGAAAAGGATGCTGAGATAGATCAGGAAATGGTTAACCGTCAAGTGGACTATGCAATCGAGCATGGTGTGAACTACTTCGATACATCGCCGGCCTATTGTCGCGGACGCAGCGAACACGCCACAGGCATTGCTCTGAAACGCCATGCCCGCGACAAATTCTTCATAGCGACAAAACTCTCTAACTTTGCTCCTGAGACCCAAACGCGTGAGGCAAGCATTGAGATGTTCCATAATTCGCTCAAGGAACTTCAGGTAGATTACATCGACTATATGCTGTTGCATGCCATTGGCGGTGGCGATGATGCAATGGAGACGTTTGAGACTCGATATATCAAGAATGGAATCCTTGACTTTCTCGTCGAGCAGCGTGAAAAGGGCTTGATAAGGAACTTGGGTTTCAGCTATCACGGTGACATTGCCATCTTTGACCATGCGTTGAAGATGCATGACGAAGGCAAGATTAAATGGGATTTCGTGCAGATTGAACTTAATTACCTTGACTGGAAATACGCTGATGAAATAAACGATAGCAATACCGATGCAGAGTATCTATATGGTGAGCTGGTGAAACGCAATATTCCAGCAGTGATTATGGAGCCGTTGTTGGGTGGTCGCCTTGCCAATCTGCCTGAACCGTTGGCGAAGAAGTTGCTGAGTCGCGATCCTGAACATTCGGTGGCAAGCTGGGCATTCCGCTATGCCGGCAGTTTCCCGAATGTGCTTACCGTTCTCAGTGGCATGACTCGCATGGAACACCTGAAGGAGAACCTCACTACCTATTGTCCGTTAAAGCCACTCACCGACAAGGAGAAGCTTTTCCTTGAGACACTGGCTTCGGAATACGTGAGCTACAACATAATTCCATGCAACGACTGCAAGTACTGCATGCCGTGTCCTTACGGAATAGATATTCCAGCCATCTTCGTGCACTACAACAAGTGCCTTACCGAGGGTAATGTGCCGCGTGAAACCCAGCAGCCCGACTATTACAAGGCGCGCCGTGCATTCCTTGTGGGCTATGACCGCTCGGTGCCGAAACTGCGCCAGGCAGACCATTGCATCGGTTGTGGCAAGTGTGTATCTCATTGTCCGCAACGCATTCGCATACCTAAGGAGATGGAACGCATCAGTAAGTATGTGGAAGCACTGAAGACTTCAAATAATGATGATCTTACGCAGGTAGTGCCTCCCAAGGAAGACGAAGAATAGTTATTTGGCCAGTATAGTGCTGGCTTCCAAATATAGATAAATGGAGAAGAAATCGATGCTCGACCTGCACCGCATTGATGTGGAGCAGTATAGGGCAGCAAAGAAAATCCCGGTGACTGTCGTGCTCGACAGCGTGCGTAGCGAGATGAACGTGGGCAGTGTTTTTCGCACTGCCGACGCCTTTCTCATCGAGCGCATCTGCCTATGTGGAATAACGTCCACTCCGCCGCGCCCTGAGATTCACAAGACAGCCCTTGGAGCAGAAGACTCTGTGGAGTGGAGCTACCATAAATCCGTACTGGATGCCATTGCACAGCTGAAGGCCGATGGTTACAAGATTTGTTCCATCGAGCAAGTGCATGGCAGCATCAGCTTGGAGGAGTTTGCCGTCAGTGCTGGTGAGAAATATGCCATCATCTTCGGCAACGAAGTGAAGGGCGTGGTTCAGGAAGCTGTTGATGCCAGCGACTGCTGCATTGAGATTCCGCAGTGCGGCACCAAGCACTCGCTGAATATATCCTGTTCGGCAGCAATCGTTATGTGGCACTTCTTCACCGCCCTACAAAACACTGATTAATCATTAAAACTAATATAATTATGAAGAAACTTTTGATAACTACGTTTGCTGTGGCATTGGCGATGATGC
Source organism: Muribaculaceae bacterium (assembly GCA_017651515.1). Taxonomy (GTDB): domain Bacteria; phylum Bacteroidota; class Bacteroidia; order Bacteroidales; family Muribaculaceae; genus Sodaliphilus. The sequence continues at coordinate 22,378 of JAGCCU010000033.1, forward strand.
CGGCTGTGGCACAGAACAAGGCGCAGGGTGGCATCGATGCCGACATGATGCGCCAGATTACCAAGAACTCGACTGTCAAGCAGAACAAAGGTCTGAGCAATGCCATGGCGAGCAACAGCATTGACGACCTGGCGCGTAACTACCGTAACAACAGCATTACCGACACTCATTTCAGCATCGAGACTCCGAAGCAGAACATCCACAACCAGCGTCAGAGCGGTCGATGCTGGATGTACTCGAGCTTCAACGTGCTTCGAGCGAATTTTGCCCGTCGCCATGCCGACTCGCTACGCGTGGAGTTTTCTCACGACTACCTGTTCTTCTATGACCAATTGGAGAAGGCTAACCTGATGCTGCAGGGCGTGATTGACTGCGCCGACAAACCTATGGATGACGTGCGTGTGCAGTTCTTCTTCAAGAATCCCATCAACGATGGCGGCACTTTCTGTGGTGCAGCCGACCTGGCCGAGAAGTATGGTCTTGTGCCGGTAGAGGTTCAGCCCGAGACGTTCACTGCCGAGCGCACGTCACGTCTTGGTCAGTTGCTGTCGTCTAAGCTTCGTGAATACGGTCTGGAGTTGCGTCAGATGGTGTCGCAGAAGAAATCTACACAGGCCATAAAGCAGCGCAAGACCGAGATGCTAACCACCATCTACGATATGCTGTCGCTAGCCCTCGGTGAACCGATCAAGGAGTTCACCTATGCTTTCCGCGACAAGGACGGCAAGGCGGTAGGCGCCCCACGCACCTATACGCCGCTGGAGTTCTACCGTGAGACGGTGGGCGGTCCTATCAACGGCACGTTCATCATGGCTATGAACGATCCTCGCCGTGAGTATTACAAGACCTACGAGGTGGAGTATGACCGCCACACCTATGACGGCCACAACTGGGTGTATGTAAACCTGCCTATGGAAGATATCGCCGAGATGGCTATCGCTTCGCTGCGCGACTCTACGAAGCTCTACAGCAGCTATGACGTTGGCAAGCAGCTGAACCGCAATACAGGTTACCTGGCACTGGACAATTTCGATTACGCATCGCTGTTCGGGACGACGTTCCCAATGAATAAGGCCGAGCGTATATCCACATTCGACAGCGGCTCCAGCCATGCGATGACGCTCTGTGCCGTTGACCTTGACTATGCCGGCAAGCCCGTGAAGTGGAAGGTGGAGAATTCCTGGGGTGCCGACAGTGGTCACGGTGGCTATACTATCATGACCAACGACTGGTTCAATGCATACGCCTTCCGACTTGTAGTGGATAAGAAGTACGTACCTGAGCGCATCCTGAAGGCAGCACAGACCAAACCCGTCATGGTGATGCCCGAAGATCCACTGTTCACTCCCGACAATTAACAATTGAACTATGAATATTATTATGAAACGGATAATTATTATTGCTGTTGCAGTATTTGTTTTCAGCTCATTGTCGGCAATTACGAAAACGCAACAACCGGGGTGTCCAAACTATCTGAAAGCTCTAGGTCTAAAGGATAACGTAAAGAACATTGGTGCATTTACCGAGGAATGTAACATCTATGACTATTGTACTTACGAGTTTGATAGCATGGGTCGTCTCATCTCTTATAATGAGGCCGAAACGGTTGAAGCAGCATATTATTGGACATTATTCATTGATTCCGATGGTCTGCCCACTCATATTGAAACTGTGTTTATCAACTATTGGACAGAGCCTGATGCCAACGGCAACCCGCCAGTCACTACCACTCGTTCCAACATAAGAAGAGTTCAGGAAGGAGCGGTAGTAAAACTCTTTATAGAAGACAGTGAAGAAGGAGAAAAACAAGTTAATGTTACTCTCGATGATAAAGGTCGCATTATTGAAGTAGATAATCTATCTTTGGGCGAGGTTCATCGTTATCGTTATGTAGATAGCACCAATGTACCATATTACTACAATGGCTTGTTAGCATTTCCACAGGTGGATATGGTTGGCGGTCATCGCATAGATTTCCCATCTCCACAGAATATCCCAGAAAATGCAACGAGTTTCAAATATGGCATATGGGAGTTTGAAGTGCATTATCGCGACGATTGAAAGTGGAATTCATGGTACTGCTTACCCTTAAGCCCGTAGGGCTGATGAGGGTATGAGGGTGTGTCAAAATTCGGAATTTAATTAAACAACTGAATTATCTGAATGTTCTGAATTTCTCAATATTCTGGCTGATAGGTTATTGTGAATTTGCAAATAATCAGATTCATCAGAAAAATGCTCACGCTCGCAAGGCATTGAGCAAGCTCATGCTTTGACTCGCTTAACCGCATTTTTGAGGCTTGTCGCAGCCATTACGATGGCAATGCCATCAAACTTGTTTTTTTCATTTTGTTGTTCTTTTAACTGTTATCTAAATGTGCATTCCATTTAGTGTGCAAAATTAGAAAAAAATTCATTAATCGACAAAAATGTACCCCCCTAACAACGGTAGAGCCATCACTGCTGCAGCAGTGTCACCTGAGTTTACGGCATTTGGTTGTGAAGCAATTGCTGTTGACGGTATTCCTTTGCTGTCATGCCGGTGGCTCGTTTGAAATAACGATAGAAGGATGTGGGTTCGGAGAAGCCCAGCATGTATGCTGTTTCCTGAAGCGTGGGCGTGGCATGCGCCTCAATCAATCGCTTAGCCTGGGCTGTCACATATTGCTCTATCCATTTTGCCGGAGTGAGGCCGTCGGTAGCTGAGCTGATGACTTTGCTGAGATACTTAGGCGTGAGGTTCAGCAAGTCGGCGTAGTATTTCACCTCTCGCGACTCTCGGTAATTATTTACAACTAAGTCACAGAATCGACTGAAAATCTCTGCATGGCGTTTCGACATCCATTGCTTGTCTTGTTCGCATCGGTAGCAAGTGAGAAACTCATAGCCTACCGCCAACTGCGCCAACAGGGTGTGATAGCGATGCGGCATTTCCTCGTCGGTGCGGCTGGCGATGACGATAAGTTGGTCCACGATGGCAAGCAGGTGTGCGGCTTGCTCATCGGTGAGCGAGCAGTGCGGTGCATAGTGGAATTTCTCGAAATCGTGGCTGAAAGTGTGGAAGCGCAGGTCATCGAACATCCTCGGTGAGATGAAAAACACGGCGTAGGAGAAGTCGTCGGTGCAATCTAAGGGGTGCAAAATATGACCTGGCATGATAAAGGCAAGATCATTTTTGTGATGCTCAATCACTCGCATGTCATACATTGCACGTGCGCTGCCGCTCAGGCAAAGAGTTATAATGATGTGCGAGAAGACGTAGTCTTCGTTAATGTTGAAGAAACTGAATGCCTCGCGCACAATCAGGATGCCGTGTCGCTCCACATCTTTTATCAACTGCTCTTTTGGGATTGTCAGTGCATATGTTGTATTTGGTGATGACATCAATATGAGTGCTTTTGACTGCAAAAATAGTGTTTTTAGCAGATTCCGCAAAGGAAAATGGCGACTTTTTGCCATAAAATAGGTCTAAATCGTCATCAAACGAACACTCAAAATGCTGTTATTTTGTAAATTTTAATCGAGTTTATTATTAACTAATTATTTTTCAACTATGAAAATCAAATTACTTTTATTCATTATGCTCCTGTTCGCAGGAGTGAACTTGAATGCCCAGTCGGTCGCTCAAGAGCAGATGGACGAGCGGTTCAACGACGGAACCACGATGCCCTACGGCTGGTTTGGCGAAGGCTGGAAAGTTGACAAGGGCGTGGCCAAGGCCGAAGCCATTAAAGAAAAAGAAAACAATGGCTTCCCTGGCATGGGCGGTGGCACTGGCACTGGCACTGGTACTGGCACAGGTACAGGCACTATGCCTGGTGGAGGCATGGGTGGAATGAACATGTTCGGCGGCGACCACATCAGGACTTACCTGCTTACCCCTCCTGTTGCTGTTCAGAATGGCGAGAACCTGGTGTTCTCGGCAAGGAAACCCCAAAAAGAAGGAGGTTTCAGTTTCGACCTGAAGGCCATTATGGGCTTTGCCGACACAATATTCGTGGTGGATCGCTCGGTATATGGCAGGGATGACCAGTGGGTGCGCGTGGGTGAATACACAACTGCACTTAATGGCGATTTCCAGGAGTTCACTATTTCGGGCACACCCGAGGGCAAATACCGCTTCCGCTTCGTGTCGTATGTCGAAGCAGAGATCGACAGCGTGGCAGGATTCCACATTGAAAACGAGGCTCCCGACATGCTCGTTACTGTAGATAGCCTGCACACTGCCTTTGTGGACTACAGCGTGTGTGCCGCCGACAGCACCAAGGAGTTTATCGTTATCAACACTGGCACTGGCACGCTCGACGTCAACGTCACCAGCGACGCTCCCGATCTCTTCAGCGTTGACAAGAGCAGCCTCAGCATTGCAGCAGGCGACTCAGCCACTGTCAACGTCACATTCCACTATGAGGCGGGCAGCATTGGCAAGAACGATGGTATCATCCATTTCAAGTCCGAAAGTGATACTCATCCGTTGCTCGCCAAAACCATCCGAACCGCGGCGATTATCACTGACCCCGATGTGTGGTTTGTTGATTTCAATGATGACCAGTTGCCACTTGGCTGCTATGGCGAGGGTTTCGTGGTCAAGGATAGCGTAGCCACACACTATAATCCCGATGGTGGCGGCATGGCTGCTATGGCTGCCATCTTTGGTGGAGGCGGTGCAAGTGACTGGTTTATGACACCACCTCTCACTATCCGGGATGGGAACGACGCTGTGGTCTTCCAGTTGAGGAATGGCGACGGCAGCTACAAGGGCCCCATCATCGATGCGCAGGCTAACGTGACCATTGAGAAAAGTATTTACGGCAGCAACAAGTGGGAGAAGGTGGATGCCTATCAATTCAAGGACACACTAGCTCACGTAAAATGGATTTCTTATCTCCCTGAAGGTGACTATCGCTTCCGCTTTGTTTCTGGCGACAGCCTTTGCATCGACAGCATTGCCGGTGGCCGCATCCTCATGAATGCTCCTGACCTGCTGGTTCGCGAAAACGGACGCAGCGTGCAACTGGTGAACTACGGCATGGCCCGTAGCAATCAGACCAAGACCTTACAGCTCATCAACACTGGCACGGCGGCATTGCAACTATATGCCATGTCGAGCGATCCCACATTCTTCACGCTGAACGAGCAGATGTTCAACATTGCCGCTGGAGAGACGGCGACGGTGGATGTGACATTCAATCACAACCCCGAGGCTTTGGGTGCACACCAAGCAGCACTTATCCTAATACCTCAGAATGCCCAGATTGCGACACAGATGATTTACTTGTCGGCCTATATCACCTACGAAGATGCTTGGAGTGAAGACTTTGAGCCTCAGTACGTAGTGGAAGAAGGCGATACTCCTGTTCTACCCGCATGGTGGAGCACCACTGGTTGGCAGATCACCAAAGGTGGCGGTATGGACTTGATGGCCATGATGGGCATGGGTGGTGCCGAGAAAACTTGGGCCCCCCATACCGATAGTGAAGCCTACGAGCTCATTACTCCACGTCTGCAAGCTCAGAAGGGCGACGTGCTGCGCTTCTATGCCGATGTAAGCAGTGGTTGGCTCAACTTGTTCTATAAGCGCGACAACGATGCTGACTGGACCTACCAAAACACCTATATTACTGCCGACTCGATATACTTTATCGCACCACTTTCTGGTGTTTACCAGCTGAAGTTCACAGGCAGCTCAGTGTCGGTTGATGACTTTTTGGGCTTCTTGTGGCCGATGGAGGAGGCAGCTATATATGATAACAATGATGAAATGAATGCTATCGTCATTGAGCACTACCAGGGCAGGAATGTTAACGTCGTTTACGACCGCGTGCTCTCAGCAAATCAAAATGAGGATGGCACATTTACCCCAAGGGCTTATACGCTGTGTCTGCCCTACGACTTCAACTTTAGCAAGCTCGTAGAGCCAGGCAAGATTAAGTTCTACCAGCTCTCATTCGTCGATGACTACTACAAGCAGTTTGTGTTTACCGAAGTGACCGATGTCGCTGAGGCTGGAAGGGCTTACCTGGCTGTAGTAGAAGAGGGCGATGTCCACCTGGATGCTTTCAATGTGACAATGCTGGCAGAGCCTATCACTGACGTGGAATCAACTGCCGTCAACGACTATGGTGATTGGTTCTTCAATAACAATTTCACTAAGGTTGGCCAGTGGGTAGGTAACTTCAGTTGCATCAGTGCCACTGAGGCCGACGGACAGAATATGTTCTGCTTGCTCGAGGACGGCACTTGGATGGAATTCACTTCAGAGGACAATCCCGATGCCAAGCTCAACGCTTTCCGTGGCTTCTACATGTCTGACACACCTTCCAGTGCACGAGCCAAGGCCCCTGCCCAGGCCAACAATGGCGCAAATTCGTACCGTACTCTGTTTAACAATACCGGTGTGGGCAGTGTAAGCGATGGTAATGTGCCTGATGCAGCTAACATTCTCTACAGCCCCGACATCCCCAAACCATCGTCTGACACATCTGGCATCGAGCCCGTTATACAGACTATCGAGGCCGATGGAACTCATCGCTATTTCGATATGTTAGGTCGGCCGCTCAACCATAAACCAGAGCAAGGCATCTACATCGACAACGGTAAGAAGGTTATTGTGAAATAAGATAAGACTAAATAGGTCTTTCTGACACTACTTCAGCGGTTGAGATACTTTTTATATCTCAACCGCTTTTCTTATGGTCAAGGCTCCTCAGAACGAGGGTGAGTCAAAACACAAATGTTTGACAATTGTGGCGTTGCCCTTACATAATGATATTTCTGAATTTTGACACACCCTCATACTTTTATCGGACACTAATGATTCATACTCCCCCTGGCCCCCTCTATCTTAGAGGGGGAACTGCTGACGAGAGCCGAGAAGCGAGAAACAAGAACCAAGATTCATACTCCCCCTGGCCCCCTCTAGTCTTAGAGGGGGAAAACGCTTGTCTACTTGTTAACTTGTTTACTTGTTTGCTATAACTTCAAGATGATATTGATAATAGCGTTCACGTCTTCCACGTCCACGAGATTATCTCCGGTCACGTCGGCATTTCCGGGAAAGTCGTTGATACTGTTCAGCTTCAGCACGATGTTGATAGCAGCATTCACGTCTTCCACGTCCACGATGCTGTCACCGTTGATGTCACCGAGCAAACCGTCTTCGACAGGAATTTCAACGAAATTCTGAGAATCCCATTCGTATGGAATCCATCCCTTGCTGCGTGCTGCTTTCACCTGTTCGTCGGTGATGGTGTTGCCATCACCATCCATCGTGAGCACCTGCAGTGTTCCCTGAGTTCCTGAAGGCATTGTTCGCAGGCTGCCGATCATCGCCGTCATCTCGGAGTCCTTGATCTGGTTTATGCAGCAGTTAACAAACGTAAGCGCGTTGCAGCCTTGGAACGATAGGGACGTGAGCTGGTTGGCACCGCATAACACCCTTTCCAGTGCGGCAAATCCCTGGACGTTGAGGGTGGTAAGCTGGTTGTCGGAGCAGTAGAGTTTTTTCAGTGCCGTGCATCCCGAGAAGTCAAGTGTGCGCAATGCGTTGTCAATGCAGTTAATTTCGGTGAGTAGCGTGTTATTTCCAACATAGAGGTTTTGAAGGTTGTTTTTTGCATTGATTTTCACCTTTGTGAATTGATTATTTTCGGCAAAGACAGTTTCAATGTTGTCGGGCATCGTTGGCAACGAGGTGAGCTGGTTGTCGGAGCAACTCAAATCAGTGAGTCCGCTAGGCAATGCGGGCAGCGAGGTGAGTTGGTTGTCGTGGCAGTACAGAATCTTGAGGCTGCTGGGCAGTGCTGGCAGCGTGGTGAGGCCATTCGAATAGCATGAAAAATGTTCAAGCGCGCTTGGCAAAGTCAGGTTGGAGAAATCGAAGCTCGGCAGGTTGCCCATCGACAGCGTCTTCAGCCCTGTGCAGCCCGAGATTCCCAAGGAGGTGAGCGCCAAGTCATTGCCAACACTGATCAACGTGATTGAGGGGTTGTTGCTCACGTCAAGGGAGGTGAGTTTGGTGCGGCTGTTTGCATATATGCTACCGGAAATCTTGTTGTTGTAACAATCCACCACCTCGATGTTGTCGGGCAATGTGGGCAACGAGGTAAGCTGGTTGTTGGAGCAATTCAGTATTTTCAAAGCCGTGCAGCCATTTATCGAGAGCGTGGACAAGTTATCGTTTGAACAAATGAGACCA